>DOMK01000018.1 GCA_003510435.1 Candidatus Magasanikiibacteriota bacterium | reverse complement strand
AACCAAGGTAATCAAGACTTCACCGCTATTAAGATGGGTGATGTGAATGGGAGTTGGACGAATCCGTAGAAAATAATTGTGGATTTAGGTATTATTGGATTAAAAATAAGTATTAAATGCAAAATTGATATTTGGAATTAGGTATTAGGTTATAGGTTTTGGACAAATAAAAAATTCCGTTTTTCATAAAAGACGGAATTTTTTATTTTAAATATTTTTTTAAGCTGAGACAAAGAAAACATCTTCATTTTTTTCAATGGTTTTTTTGCAAACCAATTTTAGTGAGTCAACCACTCTACCCAGGTCACCTAAAAATGATTTATCTAAATTGTTTAATAATTCTTTTAGTTTTTTTATTTCTTCTACTGTCCAATAACCCACTGTTGTTTCGTATTGATCGCCCATTTGGTGAAATCGTTCGCCGTCTGTCACTCGTCTGCCTTCAGTAATGTAACTTAGTAAATCAGTTAATTCTTGATTAACTTCTGGGTTAGTCACTAATTTTTCTATTAGATCCCAATAAGCTTGGTTGGCCCAACTGTCATCAATATTTTCGTGGTTTACAAATTCCAATAGATAGGCTGGATAATAATCAATCCCATCAATATTACCCTCATCAATAAGTTGGTCAATAAATTGACTGCCTTCTGGGTCATCGCCGATCAATCTATCTTTTATATCCCCTCTTTTTGAACCGATTAGAGATTTTAGGTCGTTCAATTTTAGAGAATGAAAACTAACGCTTGAACTCATATAAATTAATATTAAGAATAATATGAATATATTATAACTTTTTAATAGAGTATGGTCAATTTATTTGGGTCTGCTATTGACAAACTAACACTTTTCTGGTATTATATAGAATCTCTTACGAGATTGTGATGCGCCTTAGGTGAAATCACTGACTCACACCTCTCTTTTTTGTCACATTGATGGCTTGGGTAGGCAATGGGTCATCAATTTTTTTATGACAAAAGAACATGAAGCTTCTGGCTTTAGTGAACTGGGAATTTCTCCCAAGATTCTTGGTATTTTAGAATACCACAAATTTATTAAACCAACGCCAATTCAACACCAAGCCATTCCCGCGGCTTTGGAAGGTAAGGATATTATTGGCATTGCTCAGACTGGTACAGGTAAAACCCTGGCTTTTGGTGTGCCAATGATTCAACGCCTAGGTCTTTTGAAAGGCCAAGGACTGATACTTTTGCCAACTCGTGAATTAGCTTTGCAAGTAGATGAAACTTTGCAAAAGATTGGTAATGGGCTTGGATTACGAACCGTAGTTTTAATTGGTGGTGCTTCTATGCATCAGCAAATCAATGCTCTACATCGTGGCCCACATATTATTATTGCTACCCCAGGTAGATTGGTTGATCATTTAGAAAAAAGAACTTTAAGTTTGAGTCAAGTAAAAATTGCTGTTTTGGATGAAGCTGACAGAATGCTTGATATTGGTTTTGCGCCACAGATAAAAGAAATTTTATCATTGTTAACAGTAGAACGTCAAACCATGTTGTTCTCGGCTACAATGTCTCCTCAAATTGCCAAATTAGCTTCACATTATTTAAAAATTCCGTTGAGAATAGAAGTGGCACCATCTGGTACCACCGCGAGTCAAATTGAACAAGAAGTATTTTTGATTGAAAAAGAAAATAAAATGCAATTGCTTGATAAAATTTTGACAGAAAATAAAGGTAGAATTTTGGTTTTTGCTCGGACAAAACATGGTGCCAAAAAAATTACTAGCGCTTTGAGACAAATGAATTTTTCGGCTATTGATATTCATTCTAATAAATCTTTGGCTCAACGCAAAGATGCTTTGGCTGGTTTTAAAACTGGGCGTTATCGAGTTTTGGTGGCCACTGATATTGCGGCCAGAGGGATTGATGTCAAAGAAATTGAAATCGTGGTGAATTATGACATGCCCGATGATTTGGAAAATTATGTCCACCGAATTGGCCGGACAGGACGCGCGGGAGAAACTGGTAAAGCGATTACCTTTGCCACTAGAAATGAAAAGTCTGATGTCAGAAGTATTGAAAGATTAATCAGAAAAACTATTCCGATTTTAGAAGTACCAGTTTTACCCCCAAGACGACAATTGATGGCAGAAAAGCCAGAATATAATAGTGATCGTTTTGCTCGTCGGCCTTCAGGCAGAAATTTTTCTTCAGGTAGGAATAATAATCAAACTAAACAAAATTCATTTGGTTATGCAAAGAGAAAGAAAAATACTGGGTATAGACATAAATAAAAAATAGTAGAGCCGTCCCGGATATTCGGGACGGCTCTACTATTTTTTTGGTACAATTTTATTTAATCAGTTTTACCACTCCAGTGGCCGTGTTTATTTCTACAGTATCACCATTCTTAAATAATAATGTAGATCCTTTGGCGCCGACTACACAGGGGATATTCAATTCGCGAGAAACAATTGCCGCATGACTAGTTAGGCCACCAGTATCAGTAATGACAGCGCTAGCTTTTTTCATAGCAAAGATATATTCAGGGCTGGTCATAGGTGCAACCATTACTTCGCCATCTTTAAAACCATCAGATTTGGTTGGATCAAGTAGAATATGAACAATACCTTGCATAACTGTCGCCTTGCCTTTGCTGGCTACCATACCTTTGGTTTCTGTAATATTTTCTTCAACTCTTGTTTCGTAAGTGTTCCAGAAATTTTTTGTTTCTTCGCCATTTAATTCTTTGCAACTGTGAAAAAATCGTACACCAAAGCCAGTTTTTCTTTTGGCTAATTTGGTATGCAAATTTTTTCCATTAATAATATTTTCAATTTCAAAATACCAAGCGCGGTGTAGTTCTTCACTGGTATATTTAAAACGTCTAGCTACTTCATTTAGCATTACATCTTCATAATGAAGAACCATAAAAATATACTTTTTTCTTTCATCTTGCCAACCTACACCATCACTAATGGCTTTACCAATGTTCATTATTTCTGGTGTCAGAGCATATTGTTTTTGGATAGTTTTTTTATTGGAAACAGTTTCTTTGATTTTAGTTTTCATCTCTTTTTCAATATTTTTATTTACTTTGTTTTTTCTCTCCGCGAAAAAACTTGTAGGTAATATTTCAGTACCAGCATAACTGTTTTTTAGCCAAAAGTATTTTTGCTGGTGCTTCTTAATATTTTTTGTTTTTGCCAAATCAATCTCTTCTTCTTGGTAAAATGATAATCTGGTTGGAGCGGTTAGCACTTCCATAATTTCTGTTAAATTGGCATCATCCTTTATAGTTTCTCCTAATTTTTTTCTTAAATATGATTCGGATCCATAATTAGCCAACTCAGGAATAGAACCAGTCACCCAAAAATTTATGTAATCTTCATGAAATTTTGTCCAAAGGTTTTTCAATTCTTCATTACTAAGTTGTGTTAGATCAGTTTTATCAATTTCGTTTTCCAGAGTCAACAATTGATTATTGTATTCCTGCCACTCCTTATATATATTTTCTCGGCTGTTAATTGGTAATAAATATTTTAAAAATACTTTTTCACCAGCCAGTTCAATATCATTTTGTTCGTTCACCCAAAACATCCGGTCGTTTTGGAATAACCATAATGTTTCTGACCAGTTTTCTTGGTATTTGGCTCTAAAGAATTTATAATGGACATCAGTAAAGACAGAACAGTACAAAAATTTTCCTGGGACTGGTCCCCAGTGAAAGATTTGTCCGTTTGGGTCAAATGGTAGATTATTTTTCATAAATATTTAAATTATTTGTTAATATAATCAATCGTATCCCATTGTTTGTCGTGAGGCAAGCCTAATTCTTTTCGTATTCTGATAACTCGATCAAAATATGTCCGGCAGACTTCTGGTGATTTTTCATAGACATAGGCATCGTGGGTATTTACATACAGTGTACAATCAAAGGCATCGGCATCTTTTACTAATTCTACATATGGGTCTTTTGACACAAGATGTTTGTTACTATGCTCTTTGACAGCATTCATAATTATTTTTATTTCTTTAGCTGTGAATTTTTTAGTTTTTTTCAAGATTTTTTCTGCTAAGGTAGCCCCGACTTGGGCATGATTTTTAGCATCGCCGTTATGATTAACGTGTATATCGTGCAAGGCACAAACTATGGCGGATATTTCTTCGTCCAAGCCTCGTTTTTGCGCGAGTATTCTACCAATTTGGATCACAGATGAGCTGTGTTTGATTTCAAATATTTTTCCCCAAGAACGTTTTTCATTTGGCATTTTACTTTTCAATATGGTTTCCACAACCATTCTTTCAATTAATTCAACGCGAGAAATTTTATTGCCTCTAAAGTGAGTGTAAGCGGGATTATGTTTGTGTGGCATAGGTTATGTTAGTAATTAATTAGTTAATTATACACTATAAATTTGTTTTTTAAAAATTATATTGTCATTAATTTAATGAATGATTATACTATATTAAAACACTTTTGTCAAGTATTTTAGGCTAAAACTTGACAAAAAATAAAGAATTGTATATAATATATATACAAATATTAATAAATTATGCTATGTTAAGCCAAATGGAAATTAAAGCTACACTTTACAATTCTTTACAAGAATTAGGCCTTCATGAATACGAAATTGAGCTTTATACTACTTCACTCGCAATTGGTCCTACACCGATCGCTATTTTGGCTAAGACTTTAAATATTAATCGGCCGAATATTTATAAGGTGATCGCGGAATTGGAAAAACATGGTTTGGTAAAATTTTCTGAAAGAAAAAAATACAACCGGACTTTTATGGTTGAATCACCAACGGTAGTGCGTGAATTGCTGCATAAGAAAAAGGAAAAATTAGTTGAACAGGATACAAAATTATTTACAGCCTTGCCAGATTTATTGGCTCTTTATAGACAAGGAGAATTGCCCACTTCGGTAAAAGTGTTTGAAGGCAAAGATCAATTTTTAAAAATATTTTTTCAAGTATTGGATGAAAGCAAAGATGAAATTTTGTATTGCGGTTCGGCTCAAGATTTGGTGAGTGGTTTTATTGGTTGGGCCGAAGAAGAAAAATGGATTGCAAAGAGATTAAAGAAAAAAATATTTATCAAAGCTCTAATATTTGGTGGGACAGATGCAGAAAAATTGAAAGATGATGATGCTACACAAATGCGCGAGACACGACTAATAAAAAATATGTTGCACTTTCCCACATCCTTTCATCTCTATGCTAATAAAATGATTATCTGGCAACCAAAAGCGCCCATGGCCATGCTCATTGAAGATGAATATATTGTAGCAATGTTCAAATCAATTTTTAATGTTTTGTGGGAGAATAATAAAAACCAATAAAATATTTTTATGAATTATAAAATCATACTTGGTGTCGTGGCAGTTATAATTGGAATCATTACTTACATTCCTTATATAAGAGATGTTATAAATAAAAAAACTAAACCACATATATTTACTTGGTTTGTGTGGAGTATTATTGTTTCCATTGCTTTTTTTGCGGCTCTTTCCAAAGGGGCAGGGGCGGGCGCTTGGGTATTGGGTATATCAGCTCTACTTTGCGCATTTATTACAGTTATTTCTTATTTTCATGGGGATAAAGATTATAAAATGATTGATTGGATTTGTTTGGTTATTTCTTTGGTTGGTATTTTGGGTTGGCAATTAACCAATAGCCCGTTAGTAGCAATTGTCATGGTCGTAATTGCTGATCTTCTGGCTTTTATACCCACAGTGCGCAAAGGCTATAGCAAACCTTTTGAAGAGACAATTTCTACTTGGCTTTTGAATGCTTTGAAACATTTTATTGGTTTATTAGCTTTGCAAGCTTACAATTTGGTCACTTGTCTCTACCCAGTCTCACTTATTATTGGTAATGGTTTGTTTGGAGTTGTTTTGATAATAAGGAGAAGAAAATTGAAACATTAATTAATAACCTATGTCATTATCAGTCACAAAAAATTGTCCAGACTGTGGCAGTGCGCCGACAAGTCACTGGTCAGAGAGAATGGAAGCGAGGATCTCTTATTATGTCTTCCCTTTTTTTAATATCTTTAATACTTGGGGGCATTTTTTTGGCAGGATTTTATCACCCTTAACCCGGAGAATTTTTCCTTATCTAATAAAATTATTAGTGGTATTAAAAGTAATCCAAATAAAAAATGAACCAGATGAAAGTAATAATTGGCGGAGTAAGGTTTTGTGGGAAGAAGCAAACAAGCGGGGAATTAAAATAACTGAACTTAGACCATTTGGCAAATATGTGGATAATTTTTGGGCAGAATATAGGGGAGAAAAGATTTTTTTTGATGGCTTGCCTAGACCAAAGAATAAAGTGTATTCATCTTTGGATTGGATTGATAACAAAACTGAAATGGCCAAGCGTTTTTTGGCTCAAGGTTTTCCTGTAGCCAAAGGCGGGATTGTAACAAATTTTAGACAAGCAAAAAAACTTTTTCAAAAATTATCAAAACCAGTTATTACCAAACCAAATGAAGGTTCGCGCAGCCGGCACACAACAATTCATATTACCAATGAAGACGAATTAAGAATTGGCTTTGATAAAGTAAAACAATTATCTCCCTGGGTAGCAATTCAAGAAGAATTGGTCGGACCAGTTTATCGAGCCACAGTGATAAACAAAAAATTAGTAGCGATTTTGCGTCGTGATCCAGCCTGTGTTTATGGTGATGGAATAAGCAACATAAAAGAATTAGTCATGAAAGAAAATAATAATCCATTACGTCATGGCCCATTGTTTCACGAATTAGTTTTGGATAGTGAAGCTACGGTAGAATTGGGTTATCAAAATTTATCTGTAGATTCTATTCCGGGTTTGGAACAGAGAGTGACGCTTGGCACTAAGACTAGTCGAGGTTCGGGTGGTTCAATTGTAGATGTGACGGATGTCACGCATGAAGATAATAAAAAATTATTTAATGCTGTAGGAAAATATTTGGATTATCCTTATGTAGGAATTGATTTTATTATTTCGGATATAAAAAAATCTTGGGTATTAACTCCAAGATCAGGAATAATTGAATGTAATAGTTTGCCATTTATTGATCTCCATCATTTTCCTTTGCAAGGCAAACCAATCAATGTGGCGGGTGCGATTTGGGATTTTATTTACCCCGTGTCACCTGGAAAATTATTTACTGATGTAAAATAAGTGGATAATTTAACTTATAAAATTATCTGTTCAAATCCGTTACAATCTGCTTAATCTGCTGTCTTCTCCAATTTAACAGCAGATTTGAACAAATTAAAGCAGATTAAAACAGAAAATTGATATAAAGTTTTAAAAGTTTATTTTACTAGGTTTGTTAGGCTTCTTCAACTAGATAGTCACCTAAGAATTTTTTGAAATCTTCTGTCGTTGGGATTGTGCCAACATCATGAAGATGTCCCAGTGGACTATATTCTGGACTTAGTTCATAATGCCCACGGATTTCATTATCAGCAAAAAGGCGGATATGATATTGATGTTCAAAACCATCCATTCGCCTCACACTCAAAATTTCTTCATCATCAACCCAGGCAACTTTATTGATTTTAAATTTAGATTGTTTAAGATATTCTTCTAGTTCTTCTTTATTAACACCAACCTTAAGATAACCCAGATGAAAATTTTGGCGGGGTGGATATGGATGGTAGCCTAGTTTTTTGGCCAGATCTCTCCCAATAGGAAAAAAGGGGAGGATTAATATCCAGAGAAGTTTTTTAGCAAAGTTTATAATTGTCATAAAATTGTTTATATTTTACACCTACCATCAGATTGTGGCAATGGCACAGTCTGCCCACAGCCTAGACTTGATTTTTTTGGCATTATCCTATATAATAGTCTTCACAAATTATATTATCGCGGGGTAGAGCAATTGGCAGCTCGCCGGGCCCATAACCCGGAGGTTCCGGGTTCGAGTCCCGGCTCCGCAACTAGGGCTTCGTTCCTTTGGAACTATGCCCTATAAATACATAAAAAGAAAGAGGGTATTATGTATTTTGTTTACATATTAAAATGTAGTAATCAACAGTATTACACTGGACTTACAGGTAATATTTGTGATAGAATGATTAGGCATAAAAAAGGAGAGGTAAAATTTACTAAACCTTTTTTACCCGTGAAGTGTGTATTTATTGCATGCTTTCCCAATAAAATAAAAGCTGCTAAATTTGAAAAGTATTTGAAGACGCATTCTGGAATGGCATTCAGAAATAAGCGTTTAGTATAGTGTTTACGCAGCGAAGCCCAAAGGGCGAAGTTGCGGTAGTAGTTCAGTTGGCTAGAACGTCTCCTTGCCAAGGAGAAGGTCGCCAGTTCGAATCTGGTCTACCGCTCTGTACACTATTTACACAATTTTGTGGATAGTGTATAATATCAATGGGTTAAATTTAGTTATCTAAAGATGCCCAAAACTGTATGGCAAAAAAATCCCGAAAAGGGATTTTTTGCTTTTTACAGCATTGACTTTTTCTATATTTTCAGGCAGAATAATTTCACTATGTCACATGTTTACCATATAGGTAAAAACAAAAAGAATTTAGAATTGCGCTTCCAAATTATTAGATTGATTCGGGAATGGTTTTGGGCACAAAATTTTATAGAAGTGGAATCACCCCTAATTGTAAAATTGCCTGGTCAAGAGCCAAATTTGTCGCCTGTAAAAGTTTTTATCCACAATGAAAGACAAGAAGAGTTTGTTGGCTATCTTCACACTTCACCAGAATATACCATGAAAAAAATGTTGACGGCTGGTTTTGAAAATATTTTTTATTTGGGAAAATGTTTTCGTGATCAGGAAAGTTTTGGTGGAACGCATAATCCAGAGTTTACAATGCTTGAATTTTATAGAGTGAATTCTGATATGTTTGATTTGATGAGAGATGTGGAAGATTTGTATAATTTTATAATTGGAAAATTATTTAAAGATTTAAAGATTCAATTATTTAAAGATTTTGGTGATTGGAAACGAATAAGCATGAAAGATTTGTGGCAAAAACATGTTGGGATTGATTTGGATGAATATTTGGAAACAAATAAAATGTTGGAATTATGTCAGCGGTTTGGTTATAATGTTGGCAATAGTGAGACATATGAAGAATTATTTTATCGGATATTTTTAAATAAAATTGAAGCTAATTTAATTGAGCCAACGATTGTGTATAATTATCCAATTCAAATGGCAGCTCTATCACAAGTTTCTGATAATAACCCAAATTATGCCGAAAGATTTGAAATTTATATAAATGGGATTGAACTCGCTAATGCTTTTTCTGAATTGACTGATCCACAAGAACAACTGAGACGATTAAAAGAAGAACAAGCAGAACGACAAAAATTAGGTTTGGATGTATATGATGTAGATATGGAATTTATTGAATGCCTAAAAAATATGCCAAAATCAGCTGGTATTGCCTTGGGTGTGGATAGATTGATAATGGTTTTGGGGGGTTTACAAAATATAAATGACGTGATAACATTACCGGCGAGTAAGATTTTTGAAATTTAGTTTATTTTAAAAATGCGATGCCAATATACTAATTCATACGAATTATACCAATTATTAAAATAAATTAGTTAGAAATATTTGTAGTTATTAGTATAATTAGTACCATTAGTATATTAGCATCATAATTATTTGTATATGGGCGACACAACCGATATTAGAAAAGGGGCAGTAATTCGTCATAATGGCGATTTGTTTGTTGTCACTTTTTGTCAATTTGTTAATCCTGGTAAAGGCGTGGCTTTTACCAAAACCAAGATGAAAGGGATTTCTTCTGGTAAAACTATAGAAAATACTTACAAGAGTGGAGAATCAGTTGATACAGTCCAAGTAGATTATATAAATATGCAATATTTGTATCACAATGGCAGTACTTATTCTTTTATGAATCAGACAAGCTATGAGACTGTAGAAGTTGATGGGGAATTATTGGGTGATGATGCAAAATATTTAAAAGAGGGTTTGGAATTGGTCATGGCGACTTTTGAAGATCGGGTAGTAGCGATGCAACTACCAAAGAAAATTCAATATAAAGTTTTGGAATCTCCACCAGCGGTAAAAGGCGACACGGCTAGTGGCAATGTGACTAAGGAAATAAAACTGGATAATGGTTTGGATATTTATGCGCCAATTTTTATTAAAGAAGGTGAAGAAATTCTCGTAAATACTGAAACTGGAGATTATGCGGGGAGAGTTAATGAATAAACATTGATTTCACAGATTAAAATTTAGATTTCACTGATTATAAAACCCGCTTGATGGCGGGTTTTGTTTATGTATGGTTTACATTTATTACTAGTTTAAGAATTTGACGCAACACATTTGTCCCGTTAGGGACAATCGATGTTAGGCAGGCACTTTAAGTGCCTGTATATGAATATTGATTTATTAGAGTCCCGTAGGGACGACAGAAAGATTAAAATTGTTTAGTGTCGTCCCTACAGGACTCTCCTGTTTTGTGGAATTGTTTTACAGGCAATAAATTACCTGTCTAACATCTTTAAACCCCTACGGGGTTTAGCGACCGGTTGCATCAGAAGGTTGAATCTAAGTTATATTAAAAAATATATCAATAAAATTTGTCCAGCGAGGATTAAGGCTAATATAGCTTGAAAAGAAATCTTTTTGGTTTTATGACGAAAAAAGTGCATGCCAAGTAAAGCGCCGAATGATCCACCAACCAGACTCAAAATCCATAAAGTTTTTTCAGAAGTTCTGCTCCTGTTTGGTATTTGTGATTTTAGTTTGTCTAAACCAAAATAAAAAAAAGTAATAATATTTATTACTAAAAAATAGATCAAAACTATTTGGGTAAGAATATCTAAACTAATAAACCAAGCAATCATAAGTTAAGTGGTTTGCCTGTGATGTTTACCATCCTCAACTGATAGTTCAATAATAGCTTGACGGACTTCATTGGGATGGGGGACTTGATAAAAAACGATGTGGGCATTGGTGGAAGCGGTTTTTACAATCACATCACCATAATGAAGAATGGTTGGAAAAAAACCAGCCACTACCACTGTCACATCTTGGACGCGAAAGAGGTCAACCTCAGATACAGAGCGGGAAAACAGACCAAATTGTTCAATGTCAACAATTCTGTCATTGGTGACAACCCAGATGTCTAAATAAAAATCTATGAATTGGGCGTAAAAAAATATAAACAAACTAAGATAATAAATACTAGCAAATAAAACTGATAAAGGAAAGAAAATTTCTCCTTCTAATAGACCAGGATAAAGAGTGTTGATTAAAAAATATACTACTCCAGGTATTAAACCTAAGACTATAAATAAAATAATAGTTGGTACAAAGGTAATATAATGCCGGCGGAGTAAAAATTCTACTCGTTCATATGATTTTTGTTTTATGAGATGAGAGATTTGCATATTGGTTAAAATATTGGAGTGTTAATAAGCCAATCAGAATTAAACAGTGTGACCGGTATACGCCAATCCACATCCACTAACAAACTCCAAGTAAAATATAGAGTAAGAACGGTTAAAGCAAAAATAATAAAAGTCATGACAAAACTAGATAGAGTAAAAGAAGCAGTCATGACAATGTGATAAAAATTCATGATAGAAAAAGCCGCAAAAATTGCCAAGAAAGCAAAATAGATGAAGAGAAAAACGTATAGTGGGATTGTTAACATAAGTTGTTTATACTAAATAATAATGCGATACTAATATACGAATGCATACTAATTATACTAATTTACCAAATATATTTATTTGCATGATTAGTATAAATTAGTATATTGGCATCGTTATTATAATAAAGTCTGCGTGTATTTTTTCCCCAAATGTTCATACGCTAGTTTGGTAGCTTTACGTCCGCGGGGAGTGCGTTCAATCATGCCAATTTGTAATAAATATGGCTCGTAAATTGTTTCAATGGTATCCATTTCCTCGGCAATGGCAGCAGCCAAAGTATTTAGCCCCACTGGTCCGCCATTAAATTTATCAATAATAACTTCTAAAATTTTTCTATCTACCTCGTCTAGTCCATGTTTATCAACATTGAGCATACTTAGAGCTTGCTCGGTAATATCCTTATCTATTTTACCATTATGTCGGACTTCAGCATAGTCTCGCACCCGTTTCAAAAGTCTGTTAGCGACTCGGGGTGTTCTTCTAGATCTGGTCGCAATAGTTTCGCTCGCTTCAGGGTTAATATCTACTTCCAAAATTTTGGCATTGCGATTGACAATTTTATTTATATCCTCGTGTTCATAAAAATTGAGATGAAACACATGGCCAAATCTATCTCTTAGTGGTCCAGATAACAAACTCATCTTGGTAGTGGCTCCAATGAGAGTAAATTTTTCCAAAGGCATACGCATAGTTCTCGCGGCTGGGCCTTTTCCAATAATAATATCGATAACAAAATCTTCCATTGCAGAATATAGAACTTCTTCAATAGTTTTGTTCATACGGTGGATTTCATCTATAAACAAAACATCACCTTCGCTGAGATTGGAAAGAATCGCTGCCAAATCACCGACGCGTTCCAAAGCTGGACCAGCCGTCACTTTTATATTTACCCCCATTTCTTTGGCAATAATATTGGCCAGAGTAGTTTTTCCCAAGCCTGGGTTGCCATAGAGTAGGACATGCTCAATTGGTTCACTTCTTTTCTTGGCGGCTTCAATTGAAATATTAAGTGGATCTTTGATATGGTGTTGACCCACAAATTCTCCCAAGGTTTGTGGCCTTAGAGTTATTTCAATAATAGCTTCTTCGTCTTGAACCTCTGGTTCTACTAATCGTGGTTCTAAATTTTCGTCTAATTTGTAGATTTCTTCATTTATCATAGTATTTCACGTATCACATAACATATAATATCACGTAACAATTGGTATGTGGTGCGTGATATGTGGTATGTGTTTGTCTATATTGTATCCTTTTCAGGGTGTATTTACAAGATATTGGTAAGTTAGCTTTTTGTCTTATCCCACCACCCTTGCCAAATGCTTTTCATAGACATAGCGATGGCGCGGTCTTCAATAATAATCGCAGTATATGGTCGACGAAAGCTGAGCATAGCGACTTTGTTTTCAAAAATATTTATTTCCGTATCCAGTTGTAAATCTTTAAATAATTTTGTCTCACGCATCTGGGCTTTATCTTTACTTTTTATCTCCTGGCCTTTGGGACCGTCTTTAGCTACGCCATAAAAAAAGATTTTTTTTCTCGCTCGCATTTCTGGAACATACCAGGGAAAATCAACAGGAAAAGCTTCCAACATTTTTTCATAATCAGAAAATGCATAAATTTTTCCTCCAGTCTCGCGTGTTTCCAAAAGATCATCCCAGCCTTTTTTTATTCCTTCTATACCTTCATAAAATCTTACTTTTGGTTTTGTGCCTGGTAAATTAAATATACCCATTAATTCAGGAAGAGCCGTTTTTATTTCTTGATAATTTTTTTCGGCACGCTTGACCAAGACATCAGGATTTTCTGGAATTAAAATAATTTTGTCGCCTTCTTTTATTTCACTAATAATTCCTTTAGTTTTTAGTGGACCAATAAAATTATAAATATTAGTGCGTTTTACTCCAGACTTGGTTGCCACCTCTTGGACTGTGCCACTACCCAATTCTAACAAAGCCAAATAGATTTTAGCTTCTTTGTCGTCTAGGCCTAGGTTTTGGAGGGTTTCAACTATCATTCCGAGTGAAGCGCCGATGAGGCGCTGACGAGGAATCCCTTTTCTGTGGAAAAGTGAGTCTCATTAAATTAGCTTTATGTAAGTACAATAACATATATAATTACATTTGTCAAGTTTTTTGACACAAAGCAATAATCAAAATGTGGTATATTTTGGCTTATATTAAACAAAAAAGATAGATATATAAATATTATATATATTTAGTAAATAATATTGACAATTAAGTAAAATCGTCATAAACTACCCTGTTCCAACATAGGTGTGTTGGATGGCTCTTTACAAATGAAGCCTAGAAAGGCAAGGGGTATAACATGTTAATTGACATCGTCCTGTCTTTAGTGTGTTTGTTTTTGGTACTTGTTGTAATAAAACAATACAACAAAATACAGCAAATGGGTAGTCATCAGGTCGTTCCTCCACCAAGTGTCGTTTCAAAACATATACCACATTATATGGAATGTAAGTATGGAATATATAGTGGTGGTTTTATAAGTATATCTCGCGAAAGTTTTAATGAAGACCTGTGGGCTGTACTATGGTTCGCTATCGATGGGGGTTCACAAAGAAAGGTAGAATACTGTGGCCGTCTCGGAATAGATGGCCGGTGGTCTGGAAACATTCAGATCTCTCGTCTTGGATGTCCTGCCAATCTTTATGAGGAAAATATTAAACATCGACTTCGTGAAGTTGGTTTCTGGATATCAGACGATGTCTACCAGGGTATCTATGCACCGTTGCTCCAAGAACTCCATGAAATTTATTCTTGTGTAGTTCCGAATTAGTTCTTGACCTCAGGTTTCTGTGGCAATAACCATTTCCCGCTGGTGGTTAAAAAATATTCCGTTTGGTATTAAGGAGATACCAGATGGAGAAACAAGCGGGACTCCATCTTTTTACATAAAAATATTTTGTGTACGAAGATGGAGGTGCTCTTTGAAAAACCAAATGCCCGGGAGGGCGAGGAGGACAGATGTTAAAGGTGATGCTCCGTTTATATAATTTTGTCACCCAGCCCTTTACCCGAGAGGGAGGAAGAAGACGAATATCGTATATAATGAGAGAAGATTTTTCAAGCACGGATTTTTGGGGTGTTGAGGAAAAATTGAACTGGCGCGTATCCTTTATAAGGAGAATGTATCCAGGTAAAGAGATAGATTTCGTTGTATCTAGAAATACTATTTATTTAGCTTGCAAACCTACTTATTTTATCTGCCTCCAAGCAATCGTCTATGAATAATTGCAACCGTTCCCACCCGCTGGCGGTTAGGAAACATTCCACTTGGCATAAGGAGGTGCCAGATGGAGAACAAGCGGGACTCCATTTTTTTACATAAATCCAGCACCATTATTTTTACAAAAAAATAGTGCTGGATAAATATTTTGTGTACGAAGATGGAGGTGCTCTTTGAAAAACCAAATGCCCGGGAGGGCGAGGAGGCAGGGATGGGTGATTTCGTGTTTATCGTCTTGATTATATTCGTGTGTGGTGGATTTCTGGTTTGGCATTTTGGATTTAAAGAGTTTGAAGTTGAAGGTATTGTTAATCACATATACGCATATGGAGAACCGTGGAAACTTGATGATGAGGAGTATGCCATATGTACAGGTATAAAAACCTGGGGTACTAGAGTCGTGGAAGTCTCGCTTAATACTAAGTTTGGTACTAAGAAATTTATTTATAGAGAGTACAAGATTGAAGGAGATAACTGGGAGGCGCGTTTGCCCAAATATGGACAAAAAATAAAAGTCAACACGACACGTTGGGGCGATCAGGCATGCAAACTTTGTAGGAGGTGAATAAAATCTAACCGTCCCCACCCGCTGGCGGTTAGAAAACATTCCACTTGGCATGAGGAGGTGCCAGATGGAGAACAAGCGGGACTCCATCTTTGGATCTGATTTATTTTGATTTAGAGACGGGTTGACAAAATGTCCGGAATATGATACTATAGTTAATAGTTAAGTGTAAACTATTAACTATATATGAAAACAGATACAAAAGAACGTATTATTGGCTATATTAAGCAGAAAAATGAAGTAACAGCCAATGAATTAGCTGGTTTTTTGGGTATTAGTGCGCCGGCACTATACAAACAATTAAATAAATTGATTGAGGATAAAGTTCTCAGTAAATCTGGAAAGCCACCAAAAGTTTTTTATTATCTCACACCTAATGTTACAGAGCAGGCGCCTGGGTTGTTGGATCAAAAGTTGGCTAATTTTATAAATGAAAATTATTTATTCGTGTCCCCAGTTGGTTCTTTGCTTGAAGGCGTAGAAGGATTTAATTATTGGTGTGGGCAAAATAATTTGTCAGTAGAAAAAACAGTCGAGGAATATGAAAAAACTTTACAAAAATATTTGTCGCTGAAACACGGTGGTCTACTGGATGGTCGTAAAAAAATTCAAGATACATTTAAGGAAGTTTTTTTAGATGAAATTTATTATTTGGATTTTTATAGCATCGAGCGTTTTGGAAAAACCAAACTGGGGGCGTTGTTGTTGTATGCCAAGCAAAGCCAAAATAAAATGTTAATTAGAAAAATTGCTGAGTTGGTGCGTGATAAAATTGTTCAGTTAATTAAAGAGAAAAAAATTGACGCAATTGGGTTTGTGCCACCAACAGCACAGAGGAGAGTGCAACTGCAAAAAGAATTGGAAAAAATGTTAATGTTAAATTTGCCAGTTATAAATTTAGTAAAGGCTACTGGCGAAGTGGCAGTACAACAGAAGTCTTTGTCAAAATTAGAAGATCGGGTGGAAAATGCCCGGCGCACGATTTTTGTAGATGATAATCGAGTGTATAAAAATATTTTGTTGCTTGATGATGCCGTCGGGTCAGGTGCGACCTTGAATGAGACAGCGAAGAAAATAAAAGACAAAAAAATGTGTACTGGAAAAGTAATTGGTCTGGCACTAGTAGGAAGTTTTAAAGGATTTGATGTGATAAGTGGAGTTTAGTTTGAGCATTTAGTATATGTATGATAAACAAAAAACTCACTAGAAATTGGTGAGTTTTTTGTTTATTAAAATAGAATTATTTATCAAATCTATAAATAAAAATTTGATTGTCAATATTCCAAAAGCCGTTTGACATCTCTTTGGCTTGTAGTGCACTGATTGGGTACATAGGCCAGTAATCAGTAATCACCAGATAAGCTCGGTTGATGTTCATTTGTTCCATTGTGTCTTTAATTAGGTCATATCTAAATTCTTCACCATTCATTATTTGTTCATAACGAATGTTTAGTTCACTGGCCATTGGTACAGAATAATAATTTAATAATCCCCACGGACTAGTATAATAAGGTCCGAAACCATATGTCTTCATAGCACCAGCGCCTAGCAGTTGATTGGCAAAAACCAAATAACCTTGCTTATCTTTCTCCAGATCGTGTATGGTTTCAATAGCTTTGTAATCAACGGACCGTATATTATTTATGTTAGGTCGAGAAATTTGGTCAGAGCGGGGGTAAGTAAAATACCAACTAGTTAATCCTAGTCCAGATAATAAAAATATTAAAATAATTTTTTGCCAAATTGGTTTTTGTTTAATATTAACAAAAATATTATTTAAAAATATTATCAGCAGTGGCCAGAGTAGCCATTTACTATAGTGAAATAAGCGATAGGAATAATTAAAATGATCACCAAAAGTAAATTGATCAACTTCAATTAAAGAGACAAAAAACCAGGCTGATACTAGAGCAGTGCCAAAAGCTAGAAAGATAAATTTGCTTTCAATTGTTCTTTGTTTATTTCTAAAAAAGTAAATCATCAAAATTACTAGAATAATTAATACATAAAATTTTTCATAGTTATAAATTAATTTCCACCACCACTGAGCATAATAACTAAAATACCAGATTGGGTCGCTAAACAGTCCAAAGAATTTGTAAATATAAAATAATGGATCAGCAATAGTTATGTCTTTGCCAATAAACCAATTGTAAAAAGAAAAAGAAAAAACTACTGCAATTGAACTTGAAATCGTCGTAAGTGTGATAGTAGTCTTTTTGTATATAGTTTTCTGGTAAAACCAATTGCCGAGGGTTATCACCAAGATATGCAAGCCAATAAAAGGGTGGACTAGTATAGAGACAATAGAGGCACAAAGAGCTAATACCCAATAATTATTTTGGTTTAATTTTATAAATAAATAATTGTTAATTAGAGACACTAGAGCTAAGAGCAAGGCAAAGGAATAAGGTGAAGTGAAAGTAAATTGGTTTGGTATTAAAAGTAGAATTGACAAGGGGATTATAATAATTTGGTTTTTTAATTTAAGCTTTTCAAAAAAATATTGCCCCAAATATGTTAGAGAAATAATTGAAAACAGGGGTAAGAAAAAACGTTCAATCGTGGTAAATGAGAGATTGGTAAAATAATGGACTAGAATTTCCAATACATATTGGCCAATATAAAATGGTGTGAGTGGGGTGATATTGCCATTATTAGCAATATAGTTTAGAGACGTTTGATGAAGAAGAGTGTCATAACCAAAGGATAAAGAATAACGAGCCGTAATTATTCCAAGAATAGAAGCTAGAAAAAAGAAGGTTGTTAATTTGGATATTTTTTGTTGGTTAATTAAGCTCCAAATTATTAATATTAAATTTATAAAAAATAATAAAAAAATAATAGGATGGATATTGGTCCATGGAGAGGGTAGGCCGCTATAAATGGGCTTCAAGAAAAAATATACAAGTAAAATAGTATTTATAAAAATTATAAATAATTCAAATAAGTTTGGTTTATCTATTTTTGGTAGAGTAATTGTTAATATTTTTTTGTTTAATATATTTAATAGTAAGATTGTGATTATTAGCCATAAGGAAATTATTAATTTTGTGACACCAAAAATATAATAAAATCCAGTTAAAGAAATGATTGTATAAAAAAGTAAAATCCAATATTTATTATTGATTCTATAAACTGGCCAAATTTGACTGATGAGTTGTCCGGCTACAAATATTAAAAATAATAATAAGATGGTTCCTAACCAATTGGGTAGAAAATTAAAAATACACAATATACTTAAAATTGCAGTAATACTGGTAATAATAAATATTTTAGGGCGACTGAGAAGAATAGGAAACATAAAATTTATTAACTCTATATTATCACAATTAGCTTGATTATTAAATATTGATCAAATAAAAAACCCGAGTATTCACTCGGGTAATTTTGTAATTTTTTTATCTACCCTTGATTGTTATTTTGTGGTAATCAGCTGGGACGGTCTTGGTCATTTTTACTTTAAAGTATGGATAGACGTAAGTATAAGGGTATGGTTGCATTCGACAGGCGTTATTGGCACAACCATATTCACACCAAATACTTTTATTTTTTACCATTCCATTAATACCGCAAGTAGCTTCTGATAAAAGGGATTGACTAAGACATCTGTCGTTTGTGATTTGGTAAACACCACTAGTGTTAACGCTACTTACAGATCCATTGGTAAAATAATTTTCCTTATCAGTATCAGTACAGGTAGGACACGATTCTGTCATTTTTACTTGGTATTTGTTATTAGCTGTGCAGTTTAAGATATAAAAACGTTTACCATAACCAGCATCACGACAACCATTGGTTAATTCATAGGTACGACCAGAACGAGTGATTTTAATACCATTGGTAGTATTGGCACACTTGGTCACGGAGACAATATTTTTGGTCCATTTTATTGAGCCACCAGCACTAACAGCTGTAGCGCCAATAATTAAAACAGAGAGACCAGATAAGATTACGATTTTTAAATTAGTGTTTTTCATAGCTTATTGATTAGTTTAATATTAAAGTTAAGGCACTTTATCATATTTTGACACTTTTGTCAATAGGTTTGGGTGGATTAAAATTGGTGTTTTTTTTGTTATATTTTTGTGTTTAAGTGTTTAGGTGTTTTAGTGATTATGTGAGACATGTGGATAACTAACTCATACTACTCCAGTACAATTTCAATTCTTAACTAAGTCTAGCCAAAATTTAAATTTTGTAGTCATATTTGGCGAGGTATTTTTAATGTGGTATAATTGTTAATGCTTGTCATAAACACAACCTATTGTGGTTTGAAACTAATTTGAAACACTATATATAGTAGTTTGATTGCTAGGGGTACAAGCGCCATTGAAGTAAATTAGGGCGTTTTTTTATCCCCATCACCTGTTGATTATAAGGGGATAAAATTCCTTTGCAGGTTTGAGAAAATAGTGATAAAATGGTAGCTCGCTAATCTGTAAAAATTGGAAATTAATAACTGGTAATTTATCTTACTAGCCACTAACTTCTAATCTCTTTATTTATGGGACCAACTGATTCCAAATTGATCCAAGGTATCCACTTTGGGCAAGAACTTGATGTGGCATTCAAATATAATCCTGAATTTGGTTTGCGTTTTAAGCGGGTTTTTAGTAAAGACAATGAGAGTCCGTTTGATAGTGTAGTTTATGAAAAACGCCAATCAGTAATTCGCGAACCAGATGGTACAGTCGTGTTTGAAATGAAGGATATTGAAATTCCGGCTGGTTGGTCACAAGTGGCGACTGATATTATTGCGCAAAAATATTTTCGTAAAACTGGCGTACCTCAATATGATAACAATGGTATGTCAAAGTTGAACGCTGATGGGTCGCCCGTGCTTGGGCCCGAAACCAGCGTCAAACAAACCATGCATCGCCTGGCTGGTACTTGGCGTTATTGGGGAGAAAAGTATGGCTATTTTGCTAGCCAGGAAGATGCAGAGATTTTTTATGATGAGCTCGTGGTCATGCTTCTAAAACAAATGATGGCACCAAACTCACCCCAATGGTTCAACACAGGTTTGAATTGGGCTTATGGTATTAATAGTAGTTCCCAAGGTCATTATTACGTTGATCCAGATACTGGGGTGATGACTAGATCAAAAGATGCTTATACTCATCCTCAGCCACATGCTTGTTTTATCCAATCAGTTTCCGATGACTTGGTAAATGAAGGTGGTATTATGGATCTCTGGGTACGGGAAGCCAGATTATTTAAATATGGTTCTGGGACAGGGACTAATTTTTCTGGACTGCGGGGAAACGGTGAACCATTGTCTGGTGGTGGCAAATCTTCTGGTCTCATGAGCTGGCTTAGAATTGGCGACCGAGCCGCTGGGGCAATAAAGTCCGGTGGTACGACTCGGCGCGCAGCCAAGATGGTGACATTGGATATTGATCACCCAGATATTGAACAATTTATAAATTGGAAAGTGAATGAAGAAAAGAAAGTCGCCGCTTTGATTGCGGCTGGCTATTCCGCTGATTATGAAGGTGAAGCCTATGGTACTGTGTCTGGACAAAATTCTAATAATTCCGTGCGCGTGGCTCATAAGTTTATGGAAGCCGTAAAAAATGATGGTTCATGGAATTTGACTTGGCGCGTAGATGGTAGTACTTGCAAGATTTTGAAAGCGCAAGCTCTGTGGGATCAAATTGCTTTTGCGGCTTGGGCGTGTGCTGATCCAGGTGTACAGTATGATGGGACAATCAATGACTGGCATACTTGTCCAGAGTCTGGTCGTATTAATGCTTCCAATCCTTGCAGTGAATACATGTTTATTGATAACACAGCTTGCAATTTGGCATCATTCAACCTTGTAAAATTTTTTAATACTGATACCAAAGAATTTTTAGTAGAAGATTTTAGACATGCGACCAGAGTAGTGACAACAGTTTTGGAAATTAGTATTCTCATGGCTCAATTCCCAAGCAAAGAAATTGCCCAAGGTAGTTATGATTTTCGTACTCTTGGTTTGGGTTATGCCAATGTTGGTTCAGTATTAATGATGAGTGGCATTCCTTATGAATCAGAAGATGCTTATGCTTTTACGGCTTCAGTGACTGCTCTTATGACAGCCGAGAGTTATAAGACTAGCGCAGAATTGGCTAGACTCTTGGGAACATTTCCAAAATTTGAATTTAATCGGTCTGAAATGTTGCGCGTAATTCGTAATCATCGCCGAGCAGCTTTCAATGCTGAAGAAAGTGAATATGAAAAAATGGTAATTAAACCAAAAGGCATTAATCCAGAATTTGCTCCCGCCTATTTAGTCGCTGCAGCCAGGGAAAGTTGGAATGAGGCTTTGGCTATGGGAGAAAAATATGGTTATAGAAATGCCCAAACTACATTGCTGGCACCAACTGGTACAATTGGTTTGCTTATGGACTGTGCCACAACTGGTGTAGAACCAGATTTTGCTTTGGTGAAATTTAAAAAATTGGCTGGTGGGGGATATTTCCGCATTGCCAATGAAGCCGTACCTTTGGCTTTAAAAAATCTAAAATATAATGAACAAGAAGTAATTGATGTTATTAACTACATGCGTGGAACAGCTGATATTAAAAATGCTCCCCATGTTAACGAAGCTAGTTTAAAGGCCAAAGGTTTTAATGATGAAGATATTGAAGCGGTTAACAAAGCTCTCAAAGGTGCATTTGAAATTAAATTTGCTTTTAATGTTTGGACACTCGGTGAAGATTGTATGAAGCGAGTTGGATTTGCCCCAAGTCAATACAATGATCCAAATTTTAGTATGCTTATTGCCCTTGGTTTTTCTGAAAGTGAAATTGAAGAGGCTAACCAATATGTGTGCGGTACCATGACAATTGAAGGCGCGCCACATTTGAAAATAGAAGATTATCCCGTGTTTGATACGGCCAATAAAAATGGCAAGAAAGGTAAACGATATATCCATTATATGGGTCATGTAAGAATGATGTCGGCGGTACAGCCATTTTTATCAGGGGCAATTTCCAAAACTATCAACATGCCCAATGATGCCACATTGGAAGATGTAAAATTTGCTTATGAAGAATCCTGGCGTCTTGGTCTAAAAGCGGTGGCTCTATATCGTGATGGATCCAAACTAAGTCAACCACTTTCAACCAGTTCCAAAAATAAAGGTGATAAGAAAAACACGGAGGACACGGAAAGTAAGGAGGACACGGAGATTGAGGTGAAAGTAATGGCTGAAGAGAGAAAGCCAGTCATTACAGAAGAAGAAGTATTGCAAGTCTCAAAAATGATTAACACTGATAATGTAGAAGATGCGGTAAGACAAGCGAGTGAAATTCTTTCTAATCATGTTGGTATTCATACGCCAATGGAATCATATACTCGTGATGGTCAGGTGGCTGAACGCCGGGTTTATCTGCATGGTGAAAAAAGAAGACTTCCAGCCAAACGGAGTGGTATTACAGTAGCGGCCAAAGTTGGTAATCAACAAATTTGGCTCCGTACTGGAGAATATCCAGATGGAAAAGTAGCTGAGATTTTTATTGATATGTATAAGGAGGGTGCAACAGTTAGATCCCTTCTCAACATGTTTGCGATATCAGTCTCTATGGGTTTGCAATACGGTGTGCCATTAGAAAAATATGTAGAAAATTTCTTGTTTACCAATTTTGCTCCGGCCGGATTTACTGATCATCCCAATATCAAGTCTTGCAATTCTATTATTGATTTTGTTTTCCGTGTGTTGGGTATGGAATATCTGGGTAGAACAGATTTTGTCCAAGTGCCACCAAAAGGAATTCAAAAAAATAAATTTGAAAATTTGGCCAAACTAGCCGAACATAGTCCAGCCCAAGAAACCATGACACTAGAAACCAAAGTAGAGGTTGAGACCAAAATAGAAATGGAAGATGGTGAAGAAGTTATGCTCGCAGAAAAACAAGAAGTTTTACCAAGTTTGGGAAATAAACCACTCAATGCCTCTGATGAAGCTTTGAAAAATATGATGGGGGATGCGCCGGCTTGTCCTACTTGTGGGCATGTGACTGTGAGGAATGGGGCGTGTTATAAGTGTTTGAATTGTGGGGAGTCGCTTGGGTGTTCATAAAACACGAGACACATATCACGTAACACATAACAAAAAATAAAATCTGCCTGATCAGCGGATTTTGTTTTTCTCAAAATATTCAATAAAGTAAAATACTTTGAGGGAGTGCCGGTTTGAAGTGTCCGGCACACGATGAAAGAGCGTTTAGGATGGAAAGACAAACTAATTGATGATGTAGTATGGCATGCCACCTGGCAGAGCTGGCCATACTTCTTTCGGCATCTGGTACTGAACCTTACCAATTCCCATGCCGAGCATAAAGAGCTGTTCTACACGTTGGTGGAGCATGGTCCACTGGTGGCCGTGTCTGTCTTTGTCCGCCTTGAGGAATGACCAGCCACCACCGGACTTTTTGAATTCGTCAGGGAGTTCTCCCAGCATCACTTCGATCTCGGCCTTGTGGCTTTGGAGACGTTTGGAGTGAAACCAGACGTCCTTGGTGATGCCTTTGATTCCGATGTGGTCGGTGGTATCCTCGCCATCTTGAAAGAGACAGTCTATAAAGACGGCTTTGACCTGTTCAGGATCGAGAACAGTGTTCTTCTTCATACTATCCCCTTCCTGGTTCGTAGAAAACATGAAACGTCCAAACACGCCAGGCACGATCTATGTTGAGCCTTTTAAGTTCTCCTCTGCTTGAAGAAGTTTTACCAGACAGCTTCTCTAGTCCTTGAATGAAATCTGGTTTTTCTTTCCCTTGGAGCATTCCAGCAGTCCAACCTAGTCTATATTTTTCAATGACTATGTTGGTTGTCCATTGCCCGTTGCATTGTACTCCTGGGTAGTCAAAAAAAAGTGAAGCGCCATGGGGGAAAAAGGGGTCAAAACCAAATTGAACCTGGTGAAGAAGCGTCCAGTCGACTCCGCTCAGGTCATCTGTATGAACCGCGTTTGAGATCATTTTCGTTTCTCCTTGTAAAGATCGTTATCAAACCACTATAGTTTGACTAGTTATTTTAATGTTATTTGGCTTTATCGTCAACCATTTTAAACAGCTATATTTGACAAAATAGCTAAAATAAGCTATAATATTATTAACAGTAAAAAGTGTCTAATAATTTTGACAACAAAATATGCAAGAAAAAACAGCCTTAAAAGAATTAGGATTAAATGAACACGAAGCAGAAGTGTACTTAGGTTTGCTGAAGATTGGTGGCTCAATTGCCAGTGCGGTTGCCAAAAGTGTTGGCATAAAACGCACTACGGTTTATGCTCTTTTAAAATCATTGGCAGAAAAAGGTTTTGTGACAACTTATTACCGCAAAAGCAAACAATTTTTTTATGCGGAAAAACCACAGCGCGTGGCAGATTATTTTGAAAAAAAATTAGACGCTTTTAATAATTTAGTGCCCGTGCTTGAATCCATGGAAAAAAAGAAATTACAAATGGGAGGTTTGCGTTTTATTGAGACCGTGCATGAATTAAAAAAATTTTATACCGGCGTTTTGAATGATTTTAAAAATAAATCTTATTATGTTATTGGTAGTGTGCCCAATTGGGAAAAGTTAGATGCTGAGTGGTTTGTGCGGTATCGTAAAGATCGCGCGCAAGCCGGCATTCATACCAAGCTTTTAATTACTGCTGAATCAAAGAAGATAAATCCTCCTGATATAAAATTACTGCGCAGTTATAAATATCTACCAGCAAAATATAAATTCAAAAGCTCAATTGATATTTTTAAAGATAAAATTTTGGTGGTTAGTCCAGAGTTATCATCTTTGGCCGTAGTGATTGCTGTGCCAGCTATGGTGGATGTTTTTCGGTCGGTTTTTGAAATGCTTTGGGATACATTGCCAGAGTAAAAATTTTGTGGTTTAATATATCCAGGAGCGGTTTTAGTCTGTCCACTATAGCTATTGACAAAAACTACAGACTATCGTATAATTACTTTAGCTAAAAACACCCGCTCTGGAGTCTTCCTTGAGAAGACACACGGTGGGTTTTTTATTTTATGAATAATAGAGTTGCAATTTATATAGATGGAAGTAATTTTTATCACAAAGTAAAAGAATTGGGTTTGTCCAATTTAGTTAAATTTGATTATCGTAGTTTATCAAAATGGTTGGCTGGAGGAAGAGAAATCATTTCCTGTCGTTATTATATTGGTATTATTAGGGCAGAAGAAGGTAATGAAAAAGGTCAAGAATTAAGAAAAAATCAACAAAGATTATTATCGCACTTGCAATCTTCAAATCAAAATTTTGTTGTAAAGAATGGTTATATGATGAAAAGTGGTGGTGTTTATCATGAAAAAGGTGTTGATGTAAAATTGGCAGTAGATTTATTAGTAGGCGCTTATGATGATTTGTATGATACTGCTATTCTAATTTCTTCTGATACAGATTTAATTCCAGCTATAAGTAAAATTCGTCATCTTGATAAAGAAATAGAATATATTGGTTTTTCTCACAATCCTAGTTTGGGTATGCAAAAGTATGTAAATAGATCACGTCTTCTTACAGTGAGTGATTTGAAAAAATTTGAATTTACTTCATTATTTTAATTATGCCAAAAATCTATACAAAAACCGGCGACTCAGGACAAACCAGTATGCTTGGCGGGAAACGAGTTTCCAAGTCGTGTTTGGAGATGGAAGCAATCGGCGAAGTGGATGAACTCAATGCTTTTTTGGGAATTTTGATTGAAGAGATTGACGGTGACACGCCTGCCCGCAATGCAAGCGATAGCGTTGCAGGCCGGGAGGGTACGGAAGGAAAGGATTACACGGAAGTAAAAAAGAAATTGATTAATATTCAACATTGTCTATTTGTTATCGGTGCAAACCTAGCGTCTGTCCAAGCTAAAATAAAAACTATACCAAAATTAAAAAGTGCAGAAGTTAAAAAACTTGAGAAGTGGATTGATAAAATGGAAAAAGATTTACCCAAGCTGACTAATTTTATTTTACCAGGTGGAAGTGAAGAATCAGCCAAGAGTTTTTATGTGCGGGCGATTTGTCGGCGAGCAGAAAGACGGGTAATTGATTTGAGTTTGAAATACAAGAGCTTGCCCCGTAGTGAACGAAGTTCTACTTCTGGGGTTGACCAGAATATAATGAAATATCTAAATCGTTTGAGTGATTTGTTATTTGTTTTGGGTCGATGGTTAAATTTGAAAAGTGGAGTAAAGGAAGTGAAGTGGAGAAAATAATTTAAAAATTTAAGATTGAAAGATTTAAAAATTAGTGATTGAAATTGAGTCGTTTTTTATTGTTAGGATATAAAATAATTAAGTACTGTAATGGCGAAAATGGATTTAGCTTGGCTCTTGAAATATTTTTTGTTTGTGCTATAATGTTCAAACAAATAAGCCCGGGTGGCGAAATTGGTAGACGCGCAGGACTTAAAATCCTGTTCTAGCAATAGAGTGCGGGTTCGATTCCCGCCTCGGGCACAGAAGCTCAATTTATATCAGATTGAGTTTTTTTATTTAATTTGTTATGATATTGATGTTATGTCTATTAAATTATATGTCATTAACAGTAGGAGATGGAAAAATTTTAGATGCTAGTAGTACTGGAGGCGACCTCAAAAAAAGAGAGACTGATTTGGATTTGTTTAGGAAAGAAATTGTCAATGCGCTTACCCGAGAACGCAAGTTTATTTTAGTTTCACAAAAATTAGATGATTTGTTTACTCACGTTGATTCAATGGATAGTTTTGCAATTGAAAAAGTAAAGGATATTATTCGTGTTTTGGATATACAAATGTCGGAATTTTCAACATTATGTGGTGATGATATTAATTTTTCAAATTTATTATTAAATATTGAAAAACGAAAACAAGAAATCAAAGATATTTCTGATAGGAAAATTGTTGAAGAAGGAGGAGAACATTTGGGAAATATGTGGGCTACAATATTACAAGCCAATCCAGAATTACGTCAAGTGGAAGTAAGATTAGGTAAACCCAAGTCTGGAGAAACTTTGTCACATACTGGTGGTTATTTTGCTGATCCTTCAGGGTTTGATTCTGCTCCGACTATTTATGTTGTACCCGGTAATGAAGAACATTATAGAAAGTTATTAGTTTCTAGAAAAAAATCAGTAGAAATTGTAGCTGGATTATTGGGTTTGAAAGCAGAAGAGGTCACGGCCGAAATATTACAATCTTTTATTTTTGCACACGAACTTGGTCATGCTCATGATTATATAATAAATTTTAAAAATAATAATGATCTTGAATTATCTCCAAGTGAAGCTTGGAAACAAAAAAATCGAGTGGAAATGGCCAGTCTGCCTTTACCAAATGTGAATCCAGCAACACTGAATAATATGATTGAGAATGGCTTAATTGAGCAAGCAGTTAAAGACAGTGACGTATTACGGGAAAAATATGTAGTAGATGGTGTGGTGGATGTGGCTAGATTGGTGGATGATCAAAATATTGCTTATCGGTCTTTACCAAAAGAACAATATGCCGATGAGTTTGCAGTTAGAGCATTAAAAAATAATCCATAATTTCTCTACTTTTTATTTTAAGGCTCAGTCTGTATAAGATTGAGTTTTTTTATTTAATTTGTTATGATACTTCCATAATATTAATAAATATTTTATGTCAGAAACAGAAAAGTTAGCCGCGGATAAAAAAGTTGGTAAATGGTTTTTTGCCAGTTTAGAAAAAAAATGGATTAATTGGGCAGTGCCACGCTTACCTGCTTGGTTAGGTGGTAACCATCTGACACTAACGACAATTATTTGGTGTGTGTTGATTATAGTCTTTAGTTATTTGGCCCAATATAATATCCATTGGATTTGGCTAGTATCATTATCAATCATAGCACAGTATATAACAGATTCACTGGATGGTGCTTTAGGCCGATACCGTCAGGCTGGGCTTTTGCGCTGGGGGCATTATATGGATCATTTTTTAGATTACATGTTTTTGTGTTCCATTTTAATTGGTTATTCTTTTTTGTTTAATGATAAATTCAATTCCTTATTTTTTATCCTAGCTATCTTTGGTGCTTATATTGTGAATTCTTATTTGTATTTTTCTGCGACCAATAAATTTAAAATATCATATCTAGGTATTGGTCCGACAGAAGTGAGATTGCTTTTTATTATTATAAATACTTTATTAGTGTTTTTTCACAAAACATATTTAGTTCAATTTTTACCTTATGTTTTAGTATTTTCTTTCTTAGGTCTGTGTTGGGTGGTTTATAATGCGCAAAAAGAGATTTGGGAAATTGATCAAAAAAATAATGTCGATAAGCAACAGTAATTTTATGTCATTTGAATCAGAACAAAATAATCTTCGTCGATCTAGGGAAGGTAGAGAAAGTTCGGCTGAGCAAAGAGAAAATAAAGAAGGTGAAGCGAATAAAGAATTACAAGCAGCCGTGGCCATGGAGCGAGCGGATGTTATGATTCGTGAAGTAAAAAATAGCCAGAAACAAATGCAAAATATTGTCCGCCATATGCAAGAGGTGCAGACAGCGATTAGACAACTTCGGGCTCAACTGCAACTAGCTCAGACTGATGATGATGTTTCGTCTTTAAAACAAGATAAGAAAAAAGTTGAGGAATTAAAAAAGAAAATTGGTGGTTATTTAGAAGAACTAGAAAAAATGCGTGGTGAGTTGGTTCGTGAACAGATGGAGGAACTTAAGAATGGTATTGGGGTGGGTATGACGAGCGCGCAATTACAGAAAAAGGCAGAAGAAATGGTACAGCAGTTGATTGATAGTGTGAAAGGGTAATTGAACAAAAAATTAAAATAAATTTAATAGAAATTTTACAAATATTTAACAAAAATAAAACCCCAGCCTCGCTAAAGCTACGCTGGGCAAGCTGAATTCTTTGATATAAAGATTATCTAGCTTGCCGGGCGTAGTCATAGACAAAGACCGGGGTTTTTTGTTTTAATCTGTGTAATCTCAACTCACAATCAGTGTAATCAATGTTAATTTTCACTCAACTCACTATTATAATGGTGTTCATATATACTCATGATTGCCAAGAACAGTGAAGCTAAGACTGGTCCAATAATAAAACCAGAAATGCCAAAAATTATAATTCCACCTAAAGTAGAAAATAGAGCCAGCATGGGATGCATTTGGGTGTCTCGGCCAACAAAAATTGGACGAAGGAAATTATCAATTAAACTGATAACTGTTAGACCAAAAAATAGAATCAAGATACCTTGCCAGATGTTGCCAGTAGCGAGCATTATAATACCAGCTGGAAACCAGACTATGGAAGAACCAACAGCTGGTATAACAGATAAGGCAATCATGATGACACACCAGACAAGAGCGCCTTCGACTCCAGTGACCCAAAACAATATTCCACCCAAGGTACCTTGGATACCACCGACTAATAAAGTACTTTTTAAAGTTGCTCTGGTGGTAGAAGAAAATTTTTCGTACAACATGGTTTCATATTTGTCCCCCAGAGGAGATAAATGCATTAAACATTTTAACATTCTTGGCCCATCTTTTAAAAAGAAAAATAAGGCATAGAGCATTAAGAAGAATCTTAACAAAAACCAGAGTGAATTTTGGGTGACACTTTTTATATTGTCAAATAAAAATATACTAATTGTTTTTGTAAAGTTGGACGCATATTGTGCCCAGCTATTTTGGATAGTCTTTATATAAGGAGCCAGTAGTTGATTATGGCTTAACCAATTACTGACATTATCGACAGTGTTTGTTATGCCTGTGTTTGTGACTTTTTGGTATAAACTAATAGATTCATTGACAAGTAAAGTAGACAAACCAGCTAAAGGTAAAAATATTATAGCAACGACTAGGACAATGGTAATTATTGAACTTAGAGTGGCTGATCTAAAGAATTTTAATAGTTTTTTGTAAGTTGGGTGAGCTAAAACCGCTATTACCGCTGCCCAAAAAATTGGATAAATAAATGGACTAATAACATAGAGGAGGGCAATTCCCAAAATTATAATGAGGCTAAAAAAGAAAATTGTTCTTATTCTAGCAAAGTTATCTGATATTTTTGGCATATAATTTATGTTTAATTATAAAAGTGTTTATATTATATCAAAGTTTGGGTGTAAATACCATGTTTGTGTAGATTAATAACATACAAAATACATGGAACAATATACAATTTTGTATTTTGTTGTGTGTATATTGTATTTTAAAATTATGTTATTAACACTTATATTATATATGCCATTGACAAATAAGGTTAGATTTAGTATTATATTGGCACTAATTTATCCCTCACCTTTCGCATTTTTTCCTCTTTAACAACCACTTGTTAGAGCCGCGATTGGGAGGACAAAGGAAAAATTATGAAAATTCCTAGTATTATGGAAATGTTGAAGGCCGGTGTTCACTTTGGCCATCAGATTTCCCGCTGGCACCCAAAGATGAAGCAATACATTTTTGGTCAAAGAAATGGCATTCATGTCATTGATTTGGAAAAAACCCAAGAAATATTGAAGACCACTTTGGAGTCAGTAAAAAATCTTGCTAAAGACGGCAAGGTTATTTTGTTTGTGACAACTAAGCCACAAGCCAGAGAAATAGTTAAAGCAGCCGCTCTAAGTTGTGACATGCCATTTTTATTAGATCGTTGGATTGGTGGTTTGTTAACGAATTTTACAGAGATCAAACGTTTGATCAAAAAATATAATCGTCTTAAAGAAGAACAAGCTAGCGGAGAATTGGAAAAATATACCAAAAAAGAACAATTGGATATTGCCAGAGAACTAGAAAAAATGGATAAATCTTTAGGTGGTTTGGCCAAATTGGAAAAGAAACCAGATGTTTTGTTTATTCCTGCTTTACAAAAAGAAAAAACTGCCATGCTCGAAGCCAAGAGAATGGGAATTGAAATAATTGGTGTTTGTGATACTAATGCGAATCCAGACAATGCTGATTATATTATTCCAGCCAATGATGATGCAGTAAATTCTATAAATATGATTACCAACTTAGTAGCCGAAGCAATTAAAGAAGGTTTGGCAGAAAAGGCTAAAGTTGCTGGACAAGAAGCTACAAAATAGTAGTTAATAATAAATTTTTTAAAACAAAAATATGGAAATAAATGCTAAAATGATTGCTGAGCTCCGAGCCCAAACAGGAGCAGGGATGCTTGATTGTAAAAATGCTTTAGTTGAGGCTGATGGTGATGCAGAAAAAGCGGGAGAAATTTTACGAACCAAAGGAATTGCCAAAGCAGCTAAGCGCGCTGGTAAGATTGCGGCCGAAGGTTTAGTTTATTCATATATTCACGGTGAAGGTAAAATTGGTGTACTTTTGGAATTAAATTGTGAGACTGATTTTGTGGCTAAGACCGATGGCTTCAAAGCTTTGGCTCATGATATTGCTATGCATATTGCCGCAGCCAATCCAAAATATTTATCTCGGGAAGAAGTCAAGGCAGAAGACATGGAAAAAGAGAAAAATATTTATCGCGAGCAATTGAAAAATGAAGGTAAACCAGTTGAAATGATTGAAAAAATTCTTGAAGGTAAGATGGGTCGTTATTATAGTGAAGTATGTGTATTGGAACAGCCTTTTATTAAAGATGAAGACAAGACTATTGAACAATTGTTAACCCAAAAGACTGGTGAAATGGGAGAAAAAACTACTTTACGTCGGTTTACTCGTTATGAATTGGGAGAAGGCATTGAAAAGAAAGTGTCTGATTTTGCGGCTGAAGTCGCTGAACAATTAGCATAATATACAAAATACAGAATATACAAAATTACAAAACACCCCCTCTTTATAGACTGGGTGTTTTTTTATTTCTAATCTTGAAAATATAAATTATTTTTGCTATAATGGGTTTTACTATGAAAGATATTCGTTTACAAAAATATATAGCTGACCAAGGGATTTGTTCTAGACGCAAAGCTGAAGTTTTGATTGCTGACGGAAAAGTAAGAGTTAATGGGGAGGTAGTAAGAGAAATGGGAATAAAGATAGATGGTGAAAAAGATAAGGTTGAAGTTGATGCTTTGGTTGGTGAAAAGATAGAGAACAAAAAATTTTTTCAAGACAAGGTTTACATTGCTATAAACAAACCAGTGGATTATATTTGTAGTGCTGATAATGAACAAGGGCAAACAGTTTTGGATTTATTGACACCAGCAAATTTTTGGAAAAATGAAAAACAAGAAATTCAAACACGGGTTTATCCAGTTGGTCGCTTAGACAAAGATTCCGAAGGGTTAGTTCTGCTTACTAATGATGGTGAATTAACTAACCAACTAACTCATCCCAAGTTTGAACATGAAAAAGAATATGAAGTAATGATTGATAAAACTCTTTCAAAAGATGCAAAAAAAGTTTTGGCCAGTGGCATGGATATTGGCGAGGACGAGTGGGTAAAAGGAATTAGAATTATAAAAGAATTAAATCTTGGTCGGCGGGTGGTAGTGACAGTAATTTTGGAAGAAGGAAAAAATCGCCAAATTAGAAAAATGTTTGGTAATCTTGGTTATCATATTATTAGTTTGAAAAGGATGAGAATTGGAAGATTATCACTTGGGACATTACCGGTAGGAAGATGGCGGTTTGTGAGAAAAGAATCCATTGTTTAGTTGTTTACAGAAAACTGTTGACAAATCATAAAATATGGTATAATATATCAGCTTGATAAAATCAATTTATGTCTGATAATCTTTCGGAAAATTTTTTACCAGAAAATAAAAAACCATGGCATCATACGGCTGGAGGAATAATATTTTTATTTTTTATTAGTCTAATAATTTTAGGAGCCGTTGGTTTTATGGCTCTTTTTAGTTATTATGCTTGGCAAATAAAATATGGCAGTTTGGCTACTGTAGAAAAAATAAACCAGAGTTTTACTTCTAGCAAATTTACTGTGGGTACAAAGTTGACCCAAAATAAAAGTACAACTGATCCATCAATTTCTAATTTGGCTGATTATGTCAGGGATTATAATCCAGTTTTTGGTAATCTAGAAGCCAAGATTACAGTTCTAGCTTTTTTGGATTTTGAATGTCCTTATAGCCAGCAAGCCTATAGTGATTTTTCTAAATTTTTAAATAAATATGAACCAATAGTAAAAGTAGTATTTAAAAATTTACCTTTACAAGAAATTCATCCTAATGCCACATCGGCCCATGCTTCGGCTATGTGCGCCTTAGCCCAAAATAAATTTTGGTCTTATTATAATTTATTGTTTACTCAAAAAAAATTAGATCAAGATTCTTTGTTGCTTTATGCTCAAAATTTAAATTTGAATAAAGATAAGTTTCAAAGTTGTATAACTAGCGAAAAAATTCAAACAGAACTGGAGACTGATTTGTCTGATGCCGTTAAACTTGGGGTGATTGGCTCACCAACATATTTTGTAAATAATGTTAAGATTGAAGGGGTTTTAACTTTGGAGGAATGGGATAAAGTTATTTTAAATTTTTTAAAAAATAATTAAAAATTATGTATTTTATTAAACAAAAAAAAGTCTTGTCTTTTTTTATTATAATAATTGGTTTTTTGGCTTTTTTACCTCTTAAATCAGTTCAGGCCGTAGATGCTCGCTGTTGGACAGAAAAGGATTGTTGGGAATTTCGTCGGCAAGAATTAAATTTACCACAAAAGGAAGCTGAAAATGGTTTTTATTCTGGAGCTGACGCGGCTGAAGTGTGTGGAAAAGAAATAAATACAGGTAAAGATAAAACAATGGGTTTTTGTTTACCAGTTGGGCAAACTAATACCTCAATTAAATTTGGTGGTAAAAATAATTTTGCTCATCTTGGTGATTTTATTCAGTATATTTATCGATATGGCGTAGTAGTAGTTGGTCTTTTAGCAGTTTTTATGATTATTCGATCTGGTCTGGTATGGGTGACATCGGGTGGTAGTGCAGAAAAAATTAAAGAAGCACAGAAATTAATTTCTGGCTCGATAATTGGTTTGATCATTGCTTTGTTGTCCTACAGCCTTTTAAATGTTTTAAATCCTAATTTGGTTAATCTTCGTATGCCCCAGATTTGGTTGATTAATAAACGCTTGGCCCCACAAGAATTTTGTAAAGATTTGAGTGGACGAGACAATGAAAAATTTTTGATTGTGGGAAATAAAGATACAGTCTTGACCGAAGATTCAATAAAGGAAAAATTAAAAGATCCTTCGGGTGGAGCAAAAAAAGCAGAATCATATACAATTATATATGACACAAAAGATAAAGTAGCCTTAAAAACTAATTTTAGTTGTGGTAATCAGTTAGTATATGTTTCAGGTGGGGCTGACGTGTGTCGCGGAGATTATTGTACAGAAAATGAAAATACTAATAAAACCTCGACTTATACTTGTTTGAAAGATTTTTCTTCTGATAAGCCAAAATATGGTTGTAAGAAAGCCATAATTTGGGGACATGTAGTTAAACCACTTTTAGCAGCTTTTGATTGGAGTTGGGATTTTGATTCTCCTACTTTAGTTAATGATTTTGATTTGTATGTTGTATGTGACTCTGGTCGTTATTTTCCAATACCAAATTTTGTAGATAGTATTTTTTTTGATGGGACAAATATGAGTTATATTACTAGTGCATCGACAAAAGATTTGGAAGAAGGAGCTAATGACTGTGGTAACAAGGAAAATGTTGCAGGTTTTGTTTTAAATGTGGACCTTGATGAAACTTATTGGCCTGTGGATGAAGCCCATTTTATTGGTGTAGATTCGGGAAATAAAACAAGATCGTTTGATTTGGGTAATAGTAGTGTTTCTACGGGATTTTTTAATAGTTTTGTAAAAGATTCTTATGACGGTGGCGGAGGTGGAAAACCAAAAGAATTTTTATTGTCACCTAGTATTTTGGATGGGGAAAGTCAGCAACTTGATATTTATGTTGGTGAAATTAAATTTTATAATTAAAATCAGTTATTAATTATTTTTAATATTATATTTTAACTTTAAAATATATTTATTTTATCCCAACAAATGGGGGTACGGGGCAAGTAATTTTATTATGAGTGAACAAAATAAAATAATTATCAAGAACGCCAAGGTTCATAATTTGAAGGGCGTTTCACTAGAAATACCAAAAAACAAATTAACAGTGATTACAGGACTTTCCGGATCAGGAAAGTCTTCTTTAGCCTTTGACACTATCTACGCTGAAGGGCAAAGACGTTATGCTGAGAGTTTGTCATCTTATGCTCGGCAATTTATGGACGTACAAGATAGACCAAATGTGGATGAAATAAAGGGTTTGTCACCAACGATTGCGATTGATCAAAAAAGTGTTTCCCAAAATCCACGTTCAACTGTGGGAACCGTGACCGAGATTTATGACCACTTGCGTCTTTTATTTTCTCGCATGGGTGTACAATATTGTCCTGATTGCAATTTGCCAGTAAAAAGTTTTTCTATTGGAGAAATTTCTGAAGCCGTGAGAAGTTTGGCACGCAAGAGTTCAGAATTAATTATTTTGGCTCCAATAGTAAAAGGTAAAACCATCAAAGCCAAAGATTTATTATCTCACTTAGAACAAACTGGTTATGAGAGTGTACGTCTAAATGGCATAATCATGAAAATGTTGGAATTGGCCAAATATAAATTTGATGCAGAAAAAAATTATACCGTAGAATTATTAATTGGAAAAATAACTGACATAAAAAAGCAAGATGTCGTGGTATTGGTTGATAAGGCCATTGATTTATCAAATGGTGAGATTGTAGTTTTGGATGAAGACAGTGGCGATGAATATTATTATTCTACTCAGCCAGTTTGTCGGGGGTGTAATCGTCAATTTAATCCAGTCGAGCCACGGAGTTTTAGTTTTAATAGTCCCTATGGCGCTTGTCCACGTTGTACTGGTTTGGGTCGAACTCTAGATGTTGATCCAGAATTAGTTATTCCTAATCCTCGCCTTACTTTGGCCGAAGGGGCAATTCAGCCCTGGACAAGAATTGTAGGTAATCAAACTTTTTATCAAAAATTATTAGTAGAAGTGGCCAAGACTCAAGGTTTTTCCATTGATACTCCAGTCAAAGATTTGCCAAAAGAGGTGATGGATATTTTGTTTTTTGGAACTGATGGTACAGTCTATAGTGTTGATAATAAAAAATTTCATTTTGAAGGTATAGTTCCAAATCTTACCCAACGTCATGCCGAGACAGATTCTGATTATATTAGAAAAGAAATTGAACAGTATATGAAAGAAAAAATTTGTCCGTCTTGTAATGGAAAAAGATTAAAAAATGAATCTTTGTTTGTAAAAGTAGGTGACCATTCTATTGCTGACATGGTAGAGATGAGTGTAGAAGAAGCTAATGAATTTTTTAAAGAATTGCAAAATGTTAAAGGTAAAATGCAAAGTCTATTTTCTAAGACTGATTTGTTGATTGCTTTGCCAATTGCCAAGGAAATTAGTAAACGATTGGAAGATTTATTAAGAGTTGGGCTGTATTATTTAACTCTAGACAGATCAGTCGCGACTCTGTCTGGTGGTGAAGGTCAACGGGTTCGTCTATCCACTCAACTTTCAACTGGTTTGACTGGGGTAATTTATATTTTGGATGAACCCTCAATTGGTTTGCACCCCAGAGATAATGATAAATTAATTACCACTCTAAAAACTTTACGCGACCAGGGAAATACTGTGATTGTGGTAGAACATGATAGTGCCATGATGGAAGCGGCTGATTTTGTGGTGGATGTCGGTCCAGGAGCGGGTGAATATGGTGGAGAAATAATGGCTACTGGGACAGCGGCGCAAATAAAAAAGAGCCCAAAATCTTTGACGGGTAGATATTTGACTGGCAAAGAAAAAATTGACATACCAAAAAAATTACATAAAGGTAATGGTAAGAGTATAGAAATTATTGGGGCTAAAGCTTTTAATTTGAAAAATATTGATGTCAAAATTCCTTTAGGTCAATTGCTCTGTGTGACTGGCGTATCTGGCTCGGGCAAATCAACTTTGATTACTGAGATTTTAGGCAAAGCTTTGAATCAACATTTTTACCGCGCCAAAGCAGAACCAGCTGAGCACAAAAAAATAAAAGGCCTAAGTAATATTGATAAAGTCATTGTAATTGACCAAACACCAATTGGCCGAACGCCACGTTCCAATCCAGCGACTTATACCGGCGTGTTTAGTGCGATTAGAGATTTGTTTACGGCTGTACCAGAAGCCAAGATGCGCGGTTATGATGCGGGTAAATTTAGTTTTAATGTTAAAGGTGGGGGCAGATGCGAAGCTTGTGCGGGTGAAGGTTATGTTCGGATTCCCATGCAATTTTTATCAGATGTATTTGTAGAGTGTCCAGAATGTAAAGGTAAAAGATATAATCAAGAAGCTTTGGAAATTCATTATCGTCAAAAAGATATTGCTGATGTACTAGATATGACGGTAGAAGAATCATATAGATTTTTCCGGGATACGCCAGCCATTGCGGATAAACTACAAATTTTGCGCGATGTGGGTTTGAGTTATGTTCACCTAGGTCAACCAGCCACGACCTTGTCTGGTGGTGAGGCACAGCGAGTGAAATTGGCCACCGAATTGGCGCGTCGGGCTACTGGTAAAACATTGTATATATTGGACGAACCAACGACTGGTTTGCATTTTGAAGATATAAAAAAATTATTACATGTTTTGAATCAATTGGTTGAAAAAGGTAATTCTGTACTTATCATTGAACACAATCTTGATGTGATTAAATGTGCTGATTGGATAATTGACTTGGGACCAGAGGGTGGTAAGAAGGGTGGAGAAGTAGTGGCTCAGGGTACGCCAAAAGATATTGTTAAAGTGAAGAAAAGTTTGACTGGATTTTATCTTAAGAAATTTTTAAAGTAAAACACTGATTATACAGATTTACAAAATGATTTCACTGATAGTAAATAATTTTGATTGATTTTTTATAAATTTATATGAATGAAATATTACTTACAGTAGATCCGGTAGTGACAATCAATAATGAAAAAATATTATTAATTAAGCGTGCCAAAGAACCGTTCATGGAGAAATTTGCTTTTCCTGGTGGACATGTTGATCTAGATGATATTGATATCAGACATGCTTGTGCTCGGGAACTGCAAGAAGAAACTGGATTAATTATCGATCCTAAAGATTTAGTTTTTTTAATTATTTTAGATGGGTTGAATCGTGATCCAAGACCAGGAAGAAGAATTTCTATTGTTTATAAAATAAATTTGCCTTCAGAAGAGATGCTCAAAGATTGTAAAGCAGATAGTGATGCTAAAGAATTAATAATAAAAAATATAGATGAACTTAAATCAGATGATATGGCGTTTGATCATTGGCAGGTGATTGAGATGTTAAAAATAAAGTAGTTAGTTATCCACAGTCGTTGTTTGACGATTTAATGATGTGGTGATAATCTAAATACAGACAATTAATTTATATCAAGAAGAGACGAGGGAATTGGCCCAATGACTCTCTACCAACCTATCTTTAAGACAAGGTGGTAATTCCAACCCATAAGGGGAAGATGTTTTATATACTACTTCTACCTATGGTTAGAAGTTTTTTTATGGAATTTTATTGCAAACTAAATATGATGATGGCGATGATGATGTCTTTTAAGCGAAGGCCTGATTAAGTTTATTCTTAATTTTATCCACCTTCGCTTAACAGAGCGAAGGTTTTTTATTTATTAATATTATACTATGAAAACAATTATTATAGGTGCTGGCCGTGGTAAGCGGTTGGAGCATCTAACTAATACTGAACCAAAAACTTTTACTCGTGTTCACAATAAAAGGATATTAGATTGGATTTTGGAAGCGCATCAAGCAAAAGAACTACGGGATATTGTTTTTATTGGGGGTTATTTAATTGACGTTGTAAGAAAACAATATCCTTATTTTACTTTTCGACATAATACTAATTGGGAAAATAATAATATTTTAAAATCGCTCTTTTACGCGATAAATGATATGGGCGATGGTTTTATCTGCTCATATTCGGATATTCTGTATAAACCAGAGATTGTTAAAAAACTATTGGCTAGCCCGGCGGATATTACCATAGCAGTAGATACTGATTGGCGTGCTCGGTATGTACATCGTAGTCTTCACCCCTCCATTGATGCAGAAAAAGTAACAGCGGATGGCGAACTAATTACTACTCTTAGCCGCACAATTCCAGATGATTTGGCAACAGGAGAATTTATTGGCTTGGCTAAATTTTCTCGAGCCGGTGCTAAAATATTTAAAGAATATTTTTGTAACCTTCCAAAAAATTTTCAGTTTGAAAAAAACATTCCGCTAAATCGTGCTTATCTTTTACATTATTTAAATTATTTGGTTCAGCAAGGTGTAAAAATTAATTTTGTTACTACTCATGGTGACTATATTGAAATTGATACTCTGGAAGATTATGCTTATGCTCAAAAATTTTGGAAACCTGCCTCACAGCTATTTCCAGCAAGTGTTGTAGGTAGTTTGCCGCGACCACAATTTGTTCAAGATGTTATTCTAAATGAGGGTGATCCTTTTTCTCCTATTTTGGATAAGGCAGTGGCTTATGCCATAGCACTGCAAGAGCAGGCTGGTTTGGATGTAATTTCTGATGGAGAATGGCGACGCAAATCTTATGTGGGAGTAATAGCCAATATAGCTTCTGGTTTTAAACATTATTTTAATTCAAGTGATGGCCGTTCATGGCATACGGTGGAAGAAAAATTGGTTTATGATAAACCTGGGTTTTTTGCACGTGAAGCAAAATTTTTGAAATTACATACTATTAAAAAAATTAAAGTGTGCCTGCCGTCGCCTTATCTTCTTGGTCAACGATTGTGGGATGAAAAAAAATCTATAAAAGCCTATCCAACTCGTGAGGCTTTTGTGGAAGCCCTTATTCCTATACTTCGCAATGAAATTATTTTATTACGGGAGGCTGGTGCTAATATTGTGCAAATTGATGATCCTCATATTTGTCTATTTGTTGATAAAGAATTACGAACTCAATTTTCTGACCCGAAAAAAGAGTTAAATTATGCCTGTCAAGTAGTTAATGAAGTTGTGAAAGGAATTGACGGAATAGAAACAGCATTACATTTATGTCGGCGCAATAAAGGTAGACAAGGTTGGATTGGTAAAGGTGGCTATGAGGCTATTATTTCTGCCATTAGCGCCATTGATGTAGATCAATTTGTGTTGGAATATAGCATCCCAGTTGCCGGTGATTTTAGCGCCTTAAAAAATTTACCAGAAAAATTTAAAGTAGGTCTTGGTTGTGTGGAGTGCAGATTTGAACACATTGATACACCAGAAGAAATTGTGACACGAGTAGAAAAAGCTTTGCAGTATGTGGCACCGAACAGAATTATTTTAAATCCGGATTGTGGTTTTGCTCCTGGTTCGCAAGCTAATGTGCCGTTGGATGAAGCTTACTTAAAATTAAAAAATGAAGTAGGCGCAGGAAAAATTTTGCGAAAAAAATATAGTTAGAATTATGTAATAGACTTTACCATAATATTGATTTGTAAAGTCGATATTGTGGTAGAGTCTACAACCCAACAAAGGGAGGAAAAAGATGGATAAGTGGCACGGAGGGAGTAAGTATGAAATCGGCTATGAACCTAGTGGGTTCGTGGCTGGTTCCGGTCAAGAATTCCTGCTCCACCACCTTACGAGTTCAGAACGCAACCCAGTTCTGGACTGGGGAGCATGGAGAGGGCGAAATCTATCAGTTCTGCGATCTCTCGGTAGAGAAGTTGTCGCAGTAGACGGACCATGGGCTCGTCAAGCTACTATTGGTTTGGAAAATTTTGTTGAGGTACAAAGATTTTCTCAGCTTCCTTTTCCAGATGATTATTTTAGTGCAGTACTCTCTTGGAGAGTATTGCATAACATGCATAGTGTACAAGAGATTATGGCATCTGTACGAGAATTGCGTAGAGTTATGTGTCTTGGAGCTCCATTGCTTTTGGCTGTTAGAGTGGCCGAAGGTGATGAGCCATTTCCCGTGAAAATCTTAAATGGGAATGGTAACGGGGGTAAGCGTGAAGATTTCTACTTTTCAGAGAATTCTTTGCGTGATTATGTTCTTTGGGGTAGTTTTAAGATTGTAGAGACACACAGAATTGAGGAGGGTGAGATGGTCGATGGTATGGCGGTGATGAATCGCTATATCGTCGCAGAGTGTCTGGCAATCTAACAACAAGAAGGGGGTATGGTGGCATAGGAATGTCACCCGCGGTGCTGGAGCCGCGGACCAACTCCAGCACCCAAGCTTGCGCGCAAACACAAGGCAAGAAACCCAGGCTTCGCTAAAGCTACGCTGGGCAGGTCAGTCTTTTTTTAGAAAAGATGTTAGGGCTTGCCGGGCGTAGTCGCAGATGAAGCCCGGGATTTTTTGTTTCTGCGTTTTTCAATCTCCTTAAAAACATCTTCCAATTTAATATTTTTTTTACTTAATAAAACAAAAAGGTGGTAAAGTAAATCGACCGTTTCTTCTATTAAACGTTTTTTTGTTTCTCGGATAGAGGCATTAATTACCTCAGTAGTTTCTTCCATTACTTTACCAATAATTTTATTTATACCACCTTTAAATAAACTGGTGGTGTAAGAATTTTTAGGTAGATTCTTTTTTCTATCTTCTATTGTGGAAAACAATTCAACCAAGGGATTTATCTCAGGCTTTTTTTTAAAACAAGAATAATTACCAGTGTGGCAGGTTGGTCCAGCGGGTTTTACTTTAATAAGAATGGTATCTTTGTCACAATCAAAGTCTATGCTTTTTACAAATAAATAATTTTTACTGGTTTCACCTTTAAGCCAGAGACGTTTTTTTGAGCGACTATAAAACCAGACTTTTTTTGTCTTTTTAGTTTTTTTGAGTGACTCATCATTCATATAACCTAACATCAGCACCACGTCAGTACTTTCATCTTGGATAATTGTAGGAATTAGTTTCATATTCTGACATTAATATTATTTTTCTTTAAATATTTTTTTAGAGTATTTATGGTTTTTTTATTGTAGTGAAAAATACTGGCAGCTAAGACAGCGTCAGCTCCACCTTTTATTATGGCATTTTTAAAGTCAGCCAATTTACCAGCGCCACCAGAAGCAATTATTGGAATATTAACAGTTGAGCAAATTTGTCGGAGTAGATTGTTATCAAAGCCAGATTTGGTACCATCGCGGTCAATGGCAGTTAATAATATTTCTCCTGCCCCCAGTTTTTCTACTTGCCTTACCCAATCCAGAACTTTTAGTTTGGTTTTTGTTTTACCACTATTAATATAGACAAAATAATCATTATTAACTTTTTTAGTATCAATCGCTACGACAATGCATTGTGAACCAAATTTTTTACTCGCTTGTTTAATCAATTTGGGATTTAAAACTCCAGCCGTATTTATAGCAATTTTGTCAGCTCCGGCTTTTAATACTGCGCTAATATCTTTGACTGATTTAATTCCACCACCCACGGTAAAAGGAATAAAAATATTGTTAGCGATTTTTTGTACCATAGAGCATAGGGTTTTTCTTTTTTCTAAGGTGGCCGTGATGTCTAAAAAAACCAATTCATCCGCGCCAGCCTCGGCATATTTTTTGCCAAGTTCAGCTGGATCACCAGCAAAAGTAAGTTTTTTGAATTTTATACCTTTTACCACTTGATTATTTTTAACATCTAAACAAGGAATAATTCGTTTGGTTAAATTATTGGTTGTTTTGGTTAATTTAATTGCTTGTTTAAAGTTGATTTTATTTTCATACAAGGCTTTACCTAAAATTGCACCATAGAATTTTTGGGTTTGTAGTTTTTTTATTGTATTTATATTAGCTATACCACCAGAGATTATTACCCAGAAGCCTAGAGCCTGTAATTTTTTAATTGGTTCTAAATTTGGATTGGAAAGCATTCCGTCACGGGAAATATCAGTGCAAATTATTTCTCTAGTGCCAATTTTCTTTAGTTTTTTTGCCAGTGATAAATAATTTTGTTGACTAGTTTTTTTCCAGCCGTTAATGACAATTTTATCTTTATTTAAGTCCAAGCCGATAATTATTCTTTGACTGCCGTATTTATCAATAAGATTTTTTATTAATTTTAAATTTTTAATTACACTGGTGCCAATAATAATTTTATCAATACCAAGATCTAAGTAAGTTTTGGCAGTTTTTAAATTTCTTATTCCGCCACCAATTTCAAGAATAGCCGGAGTTGATTGTCTAGTTTTTTTAATAAGAGTAAAGTTTATTGGTTTACCAGATTTAGCGCCGTCTAGGTCTACAATGTGTATACGAGTGGCACCAGCTTGGGTAAACCTTTTAGCCATTTGTACGGGATTATTAGAATATTTTTTAGCCAAACTAAAATTACCCTGGGTCAAACGGACACATTTACCATTTAGAATATCAATTGCGGGAATAACTAACATAACTTGCAGAAATTATTTAATAATTTTAAACCAACGTCACCAGATTTTTCTGGGTGAAATTGAGTGGCATAAAAATTATTTTTATTTATAATGGTTGGATATTCAATATCATAGTTGGTTTTACCAATAATATATTTGTTTTCAGTTATGAGATAATAAGAGTGGACAAAATAAAAATAAGTACTGTCTGGTATATCTTGCGTTAGGAACGATCGTTTGGTTAGGTTTACTTTATTCCAACCAATTTGTGGTATTTTCAATTCTGAAGAGAATTTTTTTACTGTGCCAGGAATTATACCTAAGCATCTGGTATTGTCTTCATCAGAAGACGTGGCTAAGATTTGTAATCCCAAACAAATACCAAGAAAGGGGACTGAAGTGTTTTTAATCAGATCAATCAGTCCCGCTTTTTTAAGTTCCTTAATAGCCTGGCCCGCTCTGCCTTGGCCTGGAAAAATTATTTTGTCAGCTTTTCTAATTATTTCTTTGTCAGCGGTGATAACATAATCTACGCCTAATTTATTAAGAGCATTGGCCACTGAGGTAATATTTCCAGCTTGATAATTTATAATAGCGATCATAAGATTCCTTTGGTACTAGTGATTAAGTTTTTTTGTCTAGGGTCATTTTCAATTGCTTGGCGCAAGGTTCTGCCAATAGCCTTGAAAATAGCTTCAGCCATGTGGTGTTCATTTCGACCATAACGGATGTTGATGTGAATGTTAGCTTGTAGATTGTTGCTAAGAGCACGAAAAAAATCTTCAAATAATTCAGTTGGTATGTCCCCAATTTTTTCGCGTTTGAATTTTGCATTCCAGACTAGAAATGGTCGTCCACTTAAATCAATGGCCACTTCTGCCAAGGCTTCATCCATGGGTAACAAAAACCCATAACGGTTTATACCTTTTTTATTGGTTAGAGCTTTGTTTATTGTAGCTCCCAAAGCTAAACCTACGTCTTCTACGGTGTGGTGTTCATCTACAGACAAATCACCAGTGCATTTTATGTCTATATCAATTAAAGAATTTTTAGCAATTTGTTCTAGCATGTGATCAAAAAATTTTATACCAGTATCAATATTATAATTACCGATTCCATCTAGATTTAGTTGAGTAAAAATTTTGGTTTCATTTGTATTACGTTCTAGTTCTGCTAAACGAGGAAAACTTGAATTAGTATTGGTTTGATAAAATTTTATACCAAGATTTTTGGCAAATTGTTTATCAGAATCCCTATCACCAATCATAAAAGATCTGGCTTTATCCATTGGTTTTACTAATAAAAATTCTTTAATTAAACCAGTCTCTGGTTTTCGACAAGAACAATTATTACTTGGCAGATGTGGACAGATAAATATTCTATAAAATTTTATCCCTTTTTTTTTCAAATTATCTAATAATTTATCTTGGACAATATCAAAATTAGTTCGGGGAAAACTGGTTGTACCCAAACCATCTTGGTTAGAAACCATAATTAATTTATAATCATCAACTATTAATTGTTTTAAAACAGGAATAACGCCGTCTAATATCTTTAGTTTATTTAGAGAATCAATTTGTTTGGTATCCTCAGGTTCAAAGATTAGTACACCATCCCTGTCTATAAAAGCGTATTTGTTTAACATATATTTAATTTATCTAGTATAGCTATTAGTTTTTTAGTTTGTTTGATTGTACCAATAGTTATCCGAATTGTGCCTTCAATAACTGAGTCAATACGAGGACGGGTTAGAATGTTATTAGTTTTGAGATGATTAAAAACTTTTTTAGGATTTGTGGGTTTGATCAAAACAAAATTAGCATTGCTATTATAATATTTAATATTTTTTTGTGTTAAATATTTTTCTAAAATTGGTTTGGATTTTGTCATCACTTCATCTACATAATTTTTTAATCCAGAAATATTTTTTAATACATATTCAACTGCTTTGATACCCAGAGTATTAATATCATAAGGCCCACGAACTTTTTGCATTTCTTTTATTAGTTTTTCGTTGGCGATAATATAACCAATCCGTAATGAAGCTAAGCCAAAGGCTTTGGAAAATGTTCGACTAATTACTAAGTTTGGATATTTTTTCAATAATGGCACCGCCGTAATATTTGAAAATTCAAAATATGCTTCATCAATATAGACAAGAGAATTTTTAGTTTTTTGTAATATTTGCTCAATTTCTATTAGTGATAGACTGGTGCCAGTGGGATTATTGGGATTACAAATAATAATCATTTTTGTTTTAGAAGTTATATTTTTAAGTACTTTATTTAATGGAAAAGAAAGATCACTTTTATTGTATTGTGGTGTGATGATAATATTATTACTTATGTTTGCATTTTGATAAAATCTAGCAAAACTGGGTGAGGGGATAATAACTTGATCATTTTTTTGGGTAAAAGTTTTAAAAATTATTTCAATGGCTTGGCCAGAACCATTTGTGATTAAAATATTGTCTTTTTTAACACCAGCATATTTGGCAATTTTTTCATAAATATTTTTATAAGCTGGGTAAATATTTAGAGTATTATTGTTTAAGCATTTTTTTAGATATTGGTTAATATATTTGTCATAAGGTTCAGTTCTTTCATTAAAATCTAATAAAAGATAACCCAAACCCGCCCGGCCTTCGATGGGCGGGTTGTAGGGTTGCATCTTTAGTATGTTGTTGTTAACTAAGTTTTTCATAGTTCGATAAACTCACTACAAGTAATTATTGATTGAATCGAATTGAACAAGAATATTTGTGAGCTGGTAGATTTTCTACCTCAGCAAAAGTTTCAATGGTTTTTTTAATATTTTTTAAGCCTTGTTTAGTACAAGTTTGATATTCTACCAGACGGACAAAGTCCAAGACTGATAATCCAGAAAACATTTTGGCTGAGCCACCTGTTGGTAGTACATGGTTTGCACCAGTAGCATAGTCGCCAGCTGATTTACAAGTATAACTGCCAATAAAGATTGATCCAGCATTAGTGATTTGTTTTGCTATTGCTTTAGAATTGGTTGTCATAATCTGAATGTGCTCTGGGGCGTAGTCATTGGCAAAAGTAATACAATCTTTGATAGAATTTGCAATTATAATTTGACTGTATTTTTTTATTGATTGTTTGATATAATTTTTAGTACTAAATTTATTGATTTCTTTTTTAATTAGTCGCCTCACTTCCTCGGCTAATTTATTTGAAGTGGTAGCAAGAATGGCAGCCGAATCACCACCATGCTCTATATCACACATTAGATCAGCGGTGACAAATTTTGGATTAGCAATATTATCAGCAATAATTAAATTTTCCGATGGTCCAGCTGGAGAGTCAATAGCAATTTTACCACTCATGAGACCAATCATTTTGGCTACAGTTACATAAGCATTGCCAGGACCCACTATTTTATCTACTTTTGGTATGGTTTCGGTTCCATAAGTGAGAGCACCAATTGCCTGAATCCCGCCAATTTTATAAATATTTTTTATACCAATCATGTTAGCTGTTACTAATATTTCCGGTGCAATCGTGCCATCTTTTCGGGGTGGAGTAATAATAGAAATATTTTTACAGCCGGCAATTTTAGCTGGTATACCATTCATTAGAACCGAAGAAGGATAAAGGGCTTTTCCACCGGGGACATAAAGACCAACTCGTTCTATTGATTGCCATTTTTTCCAGATTTTTATACCAGGTGTAGGTTTAACTATTTTTTCGGCAGAACTTGGTAATTGTGTTTGGTGTACGGCAGTGATGTTTGATATGGCTTGATTTAGTGCTGTTAGAAATTGTTTACTAACTTTTTTGTAAGCAGTTTTAATTTCATTTGTGCTAACTTTTGGGTTATCAATATTTATCCCATCAAATTTTTTGGTGTATTTTTTTATAGCGGTATCGCCATTTTTTTCAATATCATTCATAATTTTTTTTACCATAGGAAAAAGTGCATCATAATTTTGACAACTACGTTTCATTATAATTTTGTAGCGTTTTGTGGTTTTAAATTGTGCTAATTTAACTATTTGCATATTGTTTTATAAGATCTAAAAGTTTCTGTTTTTCTGGTTTTATTAATTTGTTTTCAATTAGTACTGCTTCTGATTTTAAGACAGTAGTAAATTGTTCTAAACCACATTGTCTCAGAGTATTACCAGTTTGAGTAAGATCACAGACTGCGTCAGCCAGGTTTAAGCATGGTGCCACTTCAACTGAACCAGAGACTTGTACTATACTGCTCTGAATTTTGTTTAAATCAAGAAATTTTTTTAGAATATTGGGATAAGAAGTGGCAATTCTTTTACCTTGTAGATCATTTATACTGTTTATGTCACTATCTTTAGGACTAGCCATGACTAGTTGACATTTGCTAAAGCCAAGTTTTTTTACTAGTTTAGTCTGATTATTATTTTCTTTAATCACATCTTCGCCAATAATACCAAAATCAATTAGATTTTTATTTACATAATTTGGAATATCATCATCACGAAGAAATATAATTTCTATATTGGTATTAGGGCATTTGGTAATCAGTTGGTTGTTTTTTTGTTGACAACTTATACCTAAAGAATTAAGAAATAATATACTCTCGTCTCTAAGGTGGCCTTTTTTTTGAATTGCTATTTTTAGATTAGTCATAGTATAAGGAATAAGGAGTGAGGAATAAGTCTGCCCGCAATCCCGATTTAATCGGGAGGCGGAGAGTAAACCCTTTAAATCGTCCATTCGGACTCACTCAGGTTAAATAAAAGAACCGCTTGTTTGGCGATTCTAGGTGACCTCAAAATAAAACTTCTTCAAAATTTTATCTGAGGTCTATTTTGTGATGGTTTGAATTTTGTTGGGTTTTTTTATTCATATCTTTGTATTAACATATTAATACAAATAAAATGATTTGTCAAGTAGGTCTGTGGATAAACACTAATCTTAACACGAATCGGCACTAATCTTTAAATTAATTTATACTAAAAAACTGGCTTATTTGGCCAGTTTTTCTAAAGTTTTTTTATAACCGCCCTCACCATGTTTTAACCAGCGAGCAATGCGGGTGATAGTGGCTGTACTCATACCAGTTTTGGTGGCAATGTCCCGATAAGTTTTTTTATTACTTATCATTTTGACTGCTTCCCAACGATGTGATATCTCGGTTAATTCTTCCAAAGTGCAGAGATCACGTAAAAAATTTGTAACATCTTTTTCATTGTCTAGTAGGGCTATTGCTTGGGACAAACTTTTAAGTTGAGGGGTTTTCCAGGTTGACATAAGACACGGATTAAAAGGAATTAAAGGATTATACGGAATTGTATTATTGGTTTAACGTTGATTACGTTGATTTATTTAAAGATTTCACTGATTGTGATTTGGACGAATTCATGATTAATAAAGCTGGCAAAAGCCAGAATAAAATTGAGAGATCGTTTTTGATATATGGACTGTCGACTAAGCCAGTGACAATTATCGTTGTTAAAGAAGCAGTTAGAAAGTATTGTATGATTGGGATGTTTTCATTTTTTTTGAATAAGGAATAAGCCTGCCTGCCGGTGAGGCAGGGAATAAGGAATAAGGAAACTAAAATTCCAATAAAACTTGCTAAACCTAATAGACCCAGATTAATCCACATAGTCAAAAATATATTGTGTGGATGATGAAAAATTTCTATGCCTTCACCATTAACTGTTGTGTGATAAGGTTTGATTTTTTCTTGATAGGAAGCTAGACCAGCGCCAGTAATAGGGTTGTCTTTAAGAAATTGCCAAGTCTCGTTCCAAATAGATAAACGAATTTGACCAGAGCGATCTTGGAGAAGAACCTCATTCTTCAGGCTTGAAAGGCTGGAAAAGCTAAAAAGGCTTGAAAGGCAAATTAGACTTAAAATAACAGTTGGCCAGCGAGTTTTTTTGTAAAATAGTAATAATATGCCAATGCCAGCGACAAGTCCAATGAGTGGACCGGTACCTTTTGAATATAGTATTGCTAGTGGAGATAAAATAAGGAATAAGGAATAAAGAATAATTTTTATTAAAGATTGAAAGATTGTCCCGATATAATACGGGATCCCGTACTCTGTCGGGAAAAGATTGAAAGATTTATTTTTTATGCTTTCTTTCAGACCATATATTGCTAACGGAAAAAGTGGTGTCAAAAATAATCCGACCGCGTTGGGAAAACCATACCAAGCTGTGACACGAAATGTGTTTTGGTTTTGCCAAAAGGCGTATGGTACCATCCAGCCGGTGAAGTGTTGATATATTGCTAATACTGAAGTAATTAGTCCGGATAGAATTAGAGCGAAGATTATGTGGTTGATAATCGAAGATCGGAAGATCGGAAGATCGGAAGATCGGACAGAAAATTGATCTTTTGATCTTTTGATCTTTTGATCCAGTTGAGTCTGTTCCGGTGGGTAATTTTTAGGGTTAAAAGTGGTTATCAAAATTAAAAATAATATTATTGGTTCAATATAAAAGGCTTTCCATTCTCCGAGTGCCGAACGAACGTCTGTGGAAGTAAAGATAGATACTGTCGCGGATAATAGAAATACGGCGATTCCAATAAATAATATTTTATTTTGTTTTGTGGTATGTGTTATGTGGTATATGATATGTGAATGATATTTTATTAGCCAGATTATGGTAATTATCCACAGCATAACTTCCAATAAGGTAGTAGGTAATGGGCCAATATTAAATCTAATTAAATAGGTTGGTAAAAGAAAAAAGAAAAGATAAAGTCCCCAGGGAAAATTTTTCCAGGCCAGATAAGTAAACAGTAAACAGTAAACAGTAAACAGTATTGTGTTAGTTGTGAGCATATTTGGTTAGTTTTGGATCAACAGATTTTCTTTTTATGGTGAAATATACACCAATTAGCATTACAGCTATACCAATCCATTTGTATGGAGTTATTTCTTCTTTAAAAAATATAGTTAGAATTAACAAACTATATATGGGAAAGGTCATACCAAGTGAAATGGTTTTTGAGATGTCCATTCTTTTCAGAGCCTCATAATAAAACATTTTGCTAACACTTAATAGTAATATGCCATTTAATAAAATGATTGGCCAATGATTTACAATTGAATTTTTGATTAAGTTTGTGGGTTCAAACATTAAGGAAAGAGTACCAATAACTAGACCACCTAATAAAAACCTGATGAAAAGAATTATTTCTGAAGAAACTAAATTAAGGGCTTTTTTGGCATAAAAATTTCCTAAGGGGAATGTTAAGGTGCTTAATATAATAAGAATGTCACCAATATTTATTTTAAAATTATTATTATATAAAATAAAAATTGCTCCTAAAAAAATTCCACCCGCGCCAAGAATTTTATAAAGAGAAGTTGTTTCGCCAAAAAATGGGGTGATAATGACAGTAAAAATGATTTCAGATAAGAGGAGTAAAGAAGAATTGATACCAGATGTTTTGCTAGCCCCAATAAAAAATAAAGTGAAAGGAATTATTACAATAAATAATGTGGTCATTAAAATTGGATAATAACTCTTGCGTATTTTGAGTTCTTTTAATTTACCCTTGTAAAAAGCATAGACTAGAGTAGTCAAACTGGCGATAAGAACAGAAATTGAAGCAAAAAATAATGGCTGAATTTGTTTGGTGGTTTGATTTACGATTACAATAAACGCTCCGTACAAGATGTTGCCGAGTAAAATAAAAATCGTTCCAATTGTTTCTGGTTTTAATTTAAACATCTTTTTTAATAGAAATAATTTCTGAAATCGTTTGTTTAGAAATTCCCTTGGTCAAGATTAATATTAAACCATAGACGACAATACCAATTATGGCTAACACAATAATATTTAATTGTTTTAAATATAAAAGTGTGGCTCCCATCACTAGACTGGCAAAAATAATCTTTCCAAAAGTATTTAATTTTAGTTTTTCTTTTGTATGTTTTTTTATTACAAACCATAATAAAATTCCTGCATAGAGTTCGGAAAATACTGTCATCCAGGCCGCGCCGTACATACCATAGAGGGGAATAAATATTAAATAACCAGTAAGAGTAATAATAGAATCAGAAATGTAAATCCACATGGTTTGTTTTTGTTTATCAATGGCTACTGCGGTGTGACCAAAGACTGCCCCAAGATAAAGACCAAAAACAGCTAAAGATAAAATCTGTAAAATTGGTGTGGCACCTACAAATTTTATTCCACCAACTAATAAAATTATTTTTTCAGCCAAAATTATAGAAGCTACCAAAATTGGCACAGCCAAGAGCATGAGAATGTCAAAAGACATTTGATAATATTTTTTAAAATGGTCTTTGATATCGCGTGACCAATTATATGCCATCAGTGGGAGCATAACACCCATAATCATCATAGCAGTCTGAGAAAAAATATCTATTACGCGATAAGCCGCACCATAGAGACCAACTTCAGCTTGAGTTTTGAAAATAGATAATAAAACAGTATCGCCCTTGAGATAAATCACATTGAAAATAATGGAAATGGCAATGGGCCACATTTTTGTCATGATACTTTTCCAAATTGACCAATCAAAGCCAAAAGATATTGGGGTGTATTTTTTGGCTGATAACAATAGAAAAGCGGTATAAGCCACACTGTTTAAAACTACGATCCACATAACAGAAATGAAATCCATTTGTTGTTTGATTACTAACCAAAGTCCAATCACCAAAACGATCCTACCAATATTTTCGCCAATTGCTTGAATATGCATTTTTAATCTAGTTTGAAAAAAACCCAGTAAGACTTGGTTTATGGCGACTGATAAAAAAGTAATAGTACTAATGGCAATCGCGATTTTTATTTCAGCATTATAGGGGAAAAATAAAGCAATGGCTGGAGCCAATGCTAAGAAAATAATGGCGGTTACAAATCTAAAGCCTAGTAAATTTTTGAATAATTTGGTTTTATCATGGTCAGGTTCACTCATCATTTGGGAGGTGACTGGAATTAAGCCAAAATCTATCATAATACCAATAAATTGCAAAAAAGCCATGGTCGTAATATACCAACCAAATTTTTCTTGGCCCAAGTACCTGGTCATCATACCCAAGGCCAAAAGACCTAAAGCGGTGGAGAATATTTTGCCAATTATTTGGTAAATTGTATTGTGGGCGATTGTTCTGGTTGTAGTCATATTAACAATATACAAAATACACATATCAACATACAGGTTGTATTTTGTCCGCTATATTTTGTATGTGTATGTCCAGTTTATCATTTTTTCTCTAAGATTACAATAATCTTGTTTTTTTATATACATTATGTTAATATAAAAATATTCCATAATATTATTGTAATAATTATAAATTTATAACCAATATTTATATGACAGATGAAAGAAAACCCTTTATATTACCACCAGCAGAAGTAGTTGGACAATCTGGTGATAAAGCTGGTGATCTAGTTAAACCAGAGTCTGGTGATGACTTAAAATTATCTGTTGATAAGCAAGCGTTAAATATTTTTGGTGAAGCAATAGGAGGCACTGCTGGTTTAGATACTAGAGATATGACATCTTGGTCATATAGAGTTAATAATGAAGCATCAGCCATGCGACAAATGGCCCGTAATTGTGAAGATGCTGGAGAAATTGAACAAGCTTTAATGCTTCTTGAGACTTCTCTAGATAATTTTGTAAATGGGAATTTAAATCTGCAGGCACCGGGTGTCTGTCTTGTTGATGTATTTATGTCAGTTGAAGAAATTGCAAAATTAGGAGGAAAAACAATAGAGGCTTTAGAAAAATTTAAAAGTTTTTATGAAAGGTTGAAAAAAGCTGTGACTGGTGGTCCAAAATTAAGATTATCCGGTGCAAATGGTGAAGATGAATTATTTGATTTTTTATGTGCTATAATGCCTAGGATTCAAAAGTTAGGCGAGGAAGATTTTGTGGAATTTTTTTTAGCAGAAATTCATTCACTTAAAGAACGTACAAAATTTAAAGGAAAAGATGAAAATTTTACTCGTGCACTGAAAGATATGGGTAGATTAAAAGAAGCAGCCGATTTTGCACTTAAACTAGGCCATTTAGGTACTGAAAACATTGATTTGTTATGCGATATTATTCCTAAACTGTTAAAAGAAAAACCCAAAGATCCTGAAATATTACGTTTGGTGCAAGATTTTTTGCCAAAAAGTAATTTTTTTGAAAAAAGACCCAGCGTTATTAATGCTAAATTAGTAATCGCATTGATTTTGAAACGAGTATACAGTTTTGAGGTTGTTGGTGGTACTCCTGCAATTGAAAGTAAAGATAGACCTACTCTTGGTGCAGTTGGTGATGAAATTGATAAAGAATAGAAGCTTTAAATATTTTAATTTTAATAAGACCAAATGACCAAAGTTATTTGGTTTTTTGTTGTATGTTTATCATTTTTTGGCTAAAATATCAATTGATTGTGTGACATGTTTTCAAATCACTAAAATTTTGTTATAATATTCATCTATGAATAAAAAAACCATATTTTTCGCTATAATATTTAGTTTATTTTTAATGAATTCAGCTAAAGCCGTTGAACCAGAGGTAGTGATAAAAGACGAGGCCTATTCTGCCAAATATGTCTCTCAGTCAGTATCTGACCCAATTGAAATTGAGGCTGGTAGTACGAAGACCGTGGTAATAAAATTTAAAAATACCGGGACAGCTACTTGGAATTCTTCTGGTAGTCGTTTTATTTCTGCCTATACTATGGAGCCAAGAGATCGAGTATCTGTTTTTAAAGGCAAAAATTGGACGAATGGCAAACAAACTGGGAAAATATCCGCTCAAGTAAAACCAGGTGGAGTGGCCGAACTGACCATTGATTTGCAAGCGCCAGAAAAGACTGGAGAATATATAGAAAAATTTTATTTGGCTGCAGAAAATTATTCTTGGGTAAAGAGTGGCTATTTTTATTTTAAAATAAAAGTTGTACCAAAAAAGATAGTGGTGGAAGTACCAGTAGAAGATGAAATAGCGCCTAGTGTCAATGATTCTAGTTATAGCGCTAAAAGATTAATTTTGAGTAAGAAGTCGGTGACAGCTATCGGGGGAGAACAAATTAAAATTATTCTTGGTTATCAAAATGAAGGTCAGAACACTTGGAATAAATATAAATTGACTAATGAAGATAAAATTTATTCAGATAGAACTTGGAATAGTAGTGGTAAAGTATTTGAAAAAGAAGAAGAGATTTTACCAGCTAAGTTTTTACGGGAAACATTTTATTTCCGTACCCCAGCCAAAAAAGGTGATTATGTTGCCAAATTTAAATTAGAGATTGATGAAGGAAAATTCATTGATGAAGTTAACATCCCAGTTACAGTGACAGCTGATGCACCAGATGAATATGAAGTATCAGAATTGGAAACTGAAGTAGAAGATAATGGTGTAGTAAATAATATTCGTTTGGAAAATGAGCCAAGAGTAAGAGTAGGCATAACTGCACCGGAAACAAATTTTATTCAATTTCGATCTTATGAAGATGATTATAATGTATTTAGTGGTAATGAATTAAAAGGAATTTTATTAGAAAGAAAATTTGTTGTTATTAAATATAATGATGGTGAATATAGTTTTAAAGGTGGGGATTTAGATTTTAGTAGTGAAAATTTTATTCGTCTGGAACCAACTACGAAGCCCAATGCAGTTTTTCATATTCCAAATTTGAATACTCGAGTAGCTAAGTGGGTGGATCCAAATAAATTGTTTAATAAATATCGTGGGGCAGTGGAGTACCGTCAGGGAATAGTTGATAAAAAAATGTATATTGTTAATGATTTGTTAATAGAGGATTATGTAAAGGGTATGGCCGAAGTTGGCAGAGCTGATTCAATTGAATTTATCAAAGCGAATTTGGTAGCCGCACGTAATTATGTTTATGTTTCAAGAAATAAATATCCATTTTTTGATGTGGTGGCCAATACTTATGATCAACTCTATCTTGGCTATGAAGCCGAAGAAGTCTTACCAATGGTCGTAGAGGCTCAGGAAGCTACACGAGGAGTGTTTGTGACTTATAATGATGAAGTCGTGACTACACCATATTTTGGTAATAGTAATGGCAAAACTAAGAGCTTTTCTAGCGTTTGGGGTGGAGCCAATAAGCCGTGGTTAGTGCCAGTGACAGCAGAATATGACAAAGGTAAAAAGATACTAGGTCATGGTGTGGGTATGAGTCAGCGCGATGCCAATTTGCGAGCGAAAAATGAAGGGGCTGATTTTGTAGAATTATTAAAGCATTATTATACAGGGGTGAAAGTGGAAAAGTTGTTTGAATAACACGATCACATATCACGAACCACATAACACAAATTATATGTTTTTGGAGTTTAATTTTTATAAAGTGTGCTATTTGACTATTTTTGGTTGAAATGATAATGTTTATATATATTAATTTTTAAAAATAAAAATATGAATGACTTTGGAAAAAGTGGATGGGGTGCACATGACTACGGGGCTTTTTGGGCAAATGAGGAAAAACACCAAGAAGTTCTAGATAAAGTAGGTGAACATCTCACAACGAACACCAAGTCTTTTGCTGATGCAGAAACAATTAGACAAGCTGGGGAGAGGGTCAGGGCTTTTCGTGAACACAATCTTGGGATGATTGGACAACAAAGCGATGCCGAGATACAGACCGATTCAGCCTTAGGTGGAAATGCTTCTGGTTTGGTGGTAGAGGGCATTAATGGTTTTGAAGATTTTGCGCCGAAGACGGCTTTTTTTAGAGGAGGTGAAATTACAAAAACTGACTCTGGTTTTAGTGGAGATCTTTTATACAAAGATGAACAAGGTGGCATTAGTAGTGTGGAGTTTAACATTGATATCAAACAATATCCTTGGATAGGTGAGCCAGAATTTAAATTATTATTGGAAAAATTAGGTTTTAAATTATCTGATATGACTAAGAATAGAGATGAGGTTATAAATTTTTGGAATCTTTGGCATTACGTTCATAATTATAAGGCACAATTAGAGAGAGGTGATTTAAGTGAATTGAGAACAGAATAGGAGTTAGTAATTAGATTTAAAAAAACCTGATTAAAATCAGGTTTTTTTAAATCTATAAATTGTTCGCCCCACGTGTTGTTTTGGGCGATGATAGAGCAGACAGTCGTCTTTGTCAAATGGCATTAATTCAAAACCAGATTTTAAAATTTCTTTTATGCAATCAATTTTTATCCATTCGTCTTGATATCTAAACTGGGGAATTACTATTACCGCTGTGCCATTCTCTTTGAGAATTTTGTAAAAAGATTTGAAACTTTCTATATATAATTTTGAGAGTTCATTAGCTTGTTTTTGTAAAGTGATTTTATTTTCATTACCACGCAATGGTTTACCCAAATATGGCTCGGTGACGATGGTGTTTATTGAGTTTGGAATTATAATCTGATGAAGTTGGGTGGCATCGCATTCATGAAGTTTGTATTTCAGATCGGTTATTTGATAGTTGTCTTTTATCCACAGTATATTTTTTTCTGTATCATCGATTGCTTTGGGAGAAATATCCGAACCAAGCAAATATTTATAACCCATTACCATGGCTTCGGTCAAAACAGTTCCAGAACCGCAGAATGGATCTAAAATAGTTTTTGCTTTATCTACCAAAGACAAATTAATCATTATTTTGGCTAATTTTGGAGGGAGCATGCCAGATTTGTCATCACTCCCAGGCCGATCAAAATCACGCTCGCCCATAGCTTCAAAAGGCTGGATCGCTGACGTGTAAAAAAGTTTTTTATCAATTACAGTTAAATCAGTTTGTCTTTTGACTAGATTATTGTGGAGAATAGTGGCGGTATTTTTTGGTTCTACATAGCGAGCAGACAGACCAGCAGATTTCAATTCTTTTTTAGTGTTAATGCCAAGTTTTTGATCATTAATAGAAAAAATTATCTTTCCATATTTGGTTTTTAAATAATCAATTAAATCCAATTCAATTTGTTCACCAATTTTTATAATACCACCTAGTTGGTTAATTAGTTCATCAGTATCAAGCTTTTTTTTAATTTCCAAAATTAAATATTCATTATTTTTAAATACTTCTTTGTAAGAAATTTTTCTTTGTGAAAAAACTGCCTCAAGTTCGGCAGTAGAGATGTGGGGCTGATGACCAAGTTGAAAAAGATATAACATAAAATTATTTTGGTTTTATTTTTTCCACCACCACCTGAATGACGTTAAAAGGGTCTTTGGTAAGATTTATTGTTTCACGATTATTTTTTTCTTCCCAAGCTTTTTTTGTTGTTTCATATCTACTAAAATCAATTATTTCTACCATAGGGCTATTTTTGGCCATAATAATCGCTTCAGCTTGGGTAATGGTATCAAAAATATTTTTATAAATGAAAAGAATACTAACGGTAGAACCAATTAATAATAAGCCAATAAAAATAAGACTAACAATGCGCAATTGTATAAATTGGCCATATTCTTTTGATTGGTAAGCATCTTTTTTTTGAGTTTTATTTATTGTCCACATAGATAATTGCATCAAAACGAAGAGTAATTTTATTTGGTTGTTTTTCGTCATTATTTTTTTTTTCAAAACTTAATTTATCTATTACCATATAATATGGTAGCTTTTCCAAAGCTTGTAAATATTTTATATGATCAGCAAAATAACCATTATTTAAAAATGAAAATTTGTAATATTGGGGTAAGGGTTTTTCTGTGTTATCTTTTTTTGTGGTAGCATTTGTAGGTTTGTCTTTTTTGGTATCCACAAAAACTAAATCAGTATTTTGCTCGATATTATTTTCAATAGCAATTTTTTCTAACTCAGTAATAACATTTAATTCTTCACCAGGTTTGATAGTGATTTCAGAAAATTTATTTGTTTCAGATTTTATGATTGGCAATTTCTGAACAGATAGCTTTAAGGATTGGATTTTTTTATAACGTGATTCCATTTCACCCTCAATATTATTAATATCATTGCGCAAAGATAGTATTTTTATAACCGTAGGAGTAATGATAAATCCGCCCACAATCACCACCACGACAAAAATGGCGAGGATATAGATCAAAAGTTTTTGTTTAAGAGACATGTTCATACTATTTCATGAGTGGAGTAATAGAAAATTGGATTTTATCTTTTTGGATTAATTGATCAGGGGGGACTTCTACCAAATTTATCCATTGGATGTTTTCCAATTTTTGTTTAAATAAAAGTAGGTCATTGCGATTGTTAGCCTCACCAGTAATATTTATTTTTTTACTATTTTTATCAAATGATAATCCAGTCAAAGTAATATCATCAGGAATATTATTGGTCAGTTCAACTATCTTGACGGTCCAAACCGTGTATTCTTTTTGGATTTTTTCGGTTTGAATTAAAGTTTTATTTATACTTTTTATTTCTAAGTTTTTATCAGCGTATTTATTGTTGACCGAATTAATATGACCAGTAATAGCATAAAAATGATCTTGTAATACCCACTGTCCACCCAGGAGGGCAATCCCAAATATACTCAAGAAAAATAAAATCATTTCTAATAAACTTTTTAAAAATTGAAAATTGACCATTCTTTTTAATAGTTTTCTTTTGTCTGGTGATAATAAATTTAAGCGGTGGGGGATCATAGAGCGTCGTAAGTAAAAAATGGATTATCAGCCGCCCTTAGGGCTAGGCCAATAGCAGTGGAATAACTAATAGACTCTTCTTCGGACATAGGGATAGATTTGTTGGAAGAAAGATTTTTCCAAGGGTGCCCGGGTCGAGTCGTGATTTTTAATTTGGTAGATAATATTTTGTCTAATTTTTTTATATTAGCCGTACCACCACACATGGTAATTCTGGTTATTTTATTTGGATTGGAAAAATGAGAATAATAAAATTCAATGGCATCTTTTATATTTTTGACCAAGTCATCAATTATTTTAGTATTTACTCGCCACACTTTATTACCTTTATTATATTCCAAACCCTGTTTTATTTTTAAAGCCTCGGCTTCTTCATGGCTAACATGTAATTGTTGTGATAGAGCTGTGGTAATAATTTCTCCAGAAAAAGGAATGCTCGTGCTAAATTGGACAATGTCATGATCATAAACAATAAAACTAGACCTGGCTGCGCCGAGATCTAGAAGGGCTCTGGCTTCGTTTTCATATTCTTTACTCGCGGTAATCATAGACCGGGCAATGGGCAAGGCCTCAATTTCTAAAGCCACTACACCCAAGCCTAAACTTTCTAATAAATAAGTATAACTATCAGCAATAGTTTTTGGTACAGCGCCAATGAGGATTCTATTTTTATCACCAACTTTTGGCATAATTTGCCATTCCACATAATAACTACCATCATCATCATAAGGAATATGTTTTTTGGCTAGTTCTTTTATATCCTCATCTAGCAGATCCTCAATATTTTGTTCAGTATCAATCAATTTTATAAAGCTTTGCATTTCGGGTAAGACTGATATGACCCATGGGTCAGTAATTGGTTTTTGATTTTTATTACCTTTTAATAAACGTTGAATACGCAGTCTAACCTCTTCTGGTTTTTGCAATTCACCATTAACAATTAAACCAGGTGGTAAACTTATAGAACGAAAATTTATTAGTTGATAAGTTGGCTTCCTACGGATCAAGGAAACATTTCTAAGTTGAACTAATTTTATTGATAGGTCCCCAATATCTAGACCAAAGGCGTTGGGGAAAGGGTTGTTGAACATAATTCACGTATCATATAACACATATCACATATCAATTGTTACGTGATATGTGTCTCGTGTTATGTGTTGGTAATATTATATCACAAAAACTCCTTTGTGGGGAGTTTTGTTTTTTTCTTTCTAAATTTTATCCTTTTATTATCCTCCGTAGCTTGGTAGAGCGAAGGAGGGAAGAATAAAACAATGGAAGGCTCGATTTGTCTGTGCAGACTTGAAGGGTAATCGAGCAAAACCCGATGATCATCCAGGTTGTGCACCTAGTGATCTAAGAAGGAGAAGCGTGGTGTGCGAGAACCCACTGACAAATCACATGATGGAAAGCTTGGCAGGGTACTGGAATCACCCCTGCGAGACTTTCGAAACCCATGTCTTTCATGACGATTTCGTGGTCTTCCCTTGAACATCCACACAGGGCAACAAATACTTTTTTCGCGGGGAACCCACAGGCTTTAAGGTATCTCAATATTCTGTACGTGCAAATTGCAGATTTTCCCTGGTAAAGAACTATATAATCAATTCTCTCGAGAGGAATGCTCAGCCCCTCGCGAATGTCGCGAGCCACGAAATGTTCCGGTGCCCCATATCCTTCTATCTTTTCCCAATCACTCTGGCCCTTTTCTTCTGGCCACACGAATGCGATTTTTTTCCCGACAAGAATTTCGGGAATTGTCGGCAAAAACCAGTCGCTCATGTTATGTCCTCCGTTGTAAAGAGCGTTTTGTTTCACCAACTGGGTAAAACAATATTTTTTCTACTATTCCCCTCCAGGAAACAGTAGTTTTTAAAGATCAGCGTCTTACCCACTAGGTAAAACAGGATATTATAATCATTTTTCCCCTAATTGTCAATGATATTATGGTCATTTTTGTAATAAAACCATTACAAAAACTGTGAAATATTGACAAAGTTATCTGAATATACTATAATATGCGTAACATTGATTACACTGATTATTAATGATTCCACTGAAAAAAAGTATGATTAAACTAAAAATCCATACCATTGCTAAGAAACTTGGCAAGAATATGTCTGAAATTAGCCAAGAAACTGGCATAAATCGCAATACTATTACTGCACTTTTTCATGGCAAAGCTGAAGGAGTCTGGTTTTCCACCCTGGACAAGCTGTGCGAAAGATATGGTCTGAAAATTAATGATATTGTGGAGTTTGAACCAAAACAAAGCGAAGAGAGTGCTCCCAAAATGTATCGGCAAATATTGGCTTTAAGCCCGATCATTTTTTGGCCCAGAATTACTGGTATTGTTCATCCTAACCCCAAATTTTTTGATGAGGGTCTGGGGACTTGTGATGTGTATTTTAAAAATGGCACTTGTGAGGTTTTTTGGCACACTACCTTGGCATTTGCAGAGATGGCAGAAAGTGTTTATAAAGAATATGGAGAATTAAGCCGGCGACATTTTGAACTAAAAGAAAGTTTTTTTGATTATGGAAAAAAAGTAGAAGCGTTTTGCCAGGAATATGCGACTGGTTTACCAGCAGAATGGGATACAAATGAATTATTAGAATTTTTGAAACAATGGCAAAGCATTTTGGAAAAGTTTTGGTCTACAGCAATATTTATTGATAGTTTTGATTTGGGCTATGACAACAAAGAAGTAGCACGAATTGGCAAGATTTATAATTTTTCGCAAATGGAAATTGCTGAACTTTTAACCAGTGAAAAAGTTTTAGACAAAAATAAAAATACCAAAGAGGAGATTGCGCGTGCCAAAAAACACCGCCAGTTGACCATGATAATTTTGAAAAAATATAAATTGGATACCAATCCTTTGGAGTTTTTTAAAGAGTTGGGACAATGGCGCGAATATCGGCAGGGAGTTAATTTGCAAGTTCAAGAGTTGTGGATTAAGCTATTTAAACTGCTGGCAAAAATTTCAGGCATTGATGAGAAATATTTATTTTTTTTGACTTTTGAAGAATTGGACAATTTGTTGCGTGGCTTAATAAAAAAACAAATTCTAAAAAATCGTTTTAGTCAGGGTTTTTTGCTTTCGGTATTGGGTAAGGATTACAAAATTATTGAAGGGGTGGAAGTTAAAAAAGTTTATGAAGAATTGCAAGAAATTTTACAGCAAAGTGAATTGGGTCGAGCCATTGCTGGCAAGGTGGGGGCACAGGGCTATGCCCAAGGTGTTGCTCGGGTGATAGAAAAAGCCGAGGATATAAAAAAGTTTCAGGCTGGAGAAATTTTGATTACCGAGATGACTGATGACAAAATGTTAGAAATTATAAAAAAAGCCGGGGCCATAATTACTAATGCTGGGGGAATGCTTTGTCATGCCGCTATTAATGCTCGTTTGGCTGGTAAACCATGTATAATAGATACTCACACCGCCACTACCCAAATTAAGACTGGTGATGTTGTGGCTGTGCGAGCTAATCATGGCACAGTAAGGATTCTTACTCCACAAAATAATAATTAAATTTTATGAATAAAGATTATATTTTCATGCAACAAAAAGAGAGAATTCATTTAATACCTAATGCATATATTATTGCCCAATCCTATTGTAAAAATATGCAAGATTCTTTGGGTCTATCTTTTGGAATTACTCTGGTGGAATATTTGAATGGGGTAATGTACTGGTATGCTTCGGAAGCTGGAGTAAAAAAAGTCGCCAAACAAGCTTTGGTCTTGGTTAAAAAAGATAAAATTTTTTTAAATAAAATTATTAAAAAATATAATCAAAAAATGTTGCCGTTAGCCAAATTGGCTTCTGGTATTTATAAAACTAATTTAAATAAAAAAACCAATCAGGAACTTTGGCAGATGTTTGATAAGTATTTAAAGTTGTATAAGCAAGCTTATCCTTGGAGTGAGCCGATAGTTTTGGGTTTAGAAGAGTCATTGGGTAGCTATTTAAAAGAATATTTAAGTAAAAAAATTAATAATTCAGAAGAATTAACAACCACTTATTCAATTCTTTCAGCCCCACGAGAAAAATCTTTTGCCAAACAGGAAGAAGATGATTTGTTAAATATTGCTTTAAAAATTAAAAACAAAAAAAATATTAATTTGGAGAAAGTAATCAAAATACATGCCCAAAAATATTCTTGGTTACCCTATGATTATGGATTGGATCTGTGGAATGAAAAATATTTTTCTATCGTGCTGGATCACATTTTAAAACAAGGTGATATGGAAAGTCGGCTACTAAGTAGCAAAAGATATTTTAATCAATTACCAAAACAGCAAACAGAATTAGAAAAAAAATATAAAATTGATAAAGTACACAAAGATTTGTTTAATAATTTACGTTTGGCTACTTATTTGCAAGATTATAAAAAAGGAAAATTTACTCTGGTTCATTATTACATTGTGGGTTTACTAGAAGAAATTGCCAAGAGATTAAATATCCAACGCGAATTGATGCAATATTATTTGCCAAAAGAATTAGAAAAAGCTTTATTAAATAATCTTTTTGTAAAAGATGATGAATTAAAAAATAGAAGTATCAACAGTTTATTTGTATTTAATCAGAATAGCATAAAAATATTTTTGGGTGCAGAAGCAAGTAAAATTTTAATGGAACACAAAAAAATAGTAATAAATAAAAAATCTTTACTTTTGGGTGTGACGGCTTCGGCTGGTTGTTATATTGGTAAAGTGCGGATTATTCGCGAGGCTAGTGAAATTAAAAATATTAAAAAAGGCGAAGTTTTGATAACAACTATGACGAGCCCGGAATATGTCCCTGCTCTGAGATTGGCTGGGGCAGTAGTGACTGATCAAGGTGGAATAATGTGCCATGCGGCTATATTATCGCGTGAAATTGGTGTGCCTTGTATTGTTGGTACTGGTTTGGCAACAAAATTATTTCAAACTGGTGACGTAGTAGAAGTGAATGCTGACCAGAATTTTGTAAGAATCAAAAAATAAAAAACTCCTTTATGGGGAGTCTGTATGGTTTTTTGGATTTTTTATTTTAAATATTTTTCTATTTCTTCGCGAATGGTTTCAACGACTTGTTCTGGCGGGGTATTTTCATCATAAAAAATATTATGATAATTAGCTGGTTGTATGTCTAGTACCCTTAAAATTTCCCATACCTGATCTTGTTGTTTAATAAAATCATTTGGCAAAATAATGAGGTGAGTTATTTTAGAATTATCTTTTCCTAGAAAGGAGGCAGCGTCTAAAGCGGTGCATGTCCATTGTCCGTTTTCGTCTTTTAATTTAATTTTTTGATAAAGAGCGTTTTCTGCTTTAGGATTTATGAAATATATGGCTTGGTCTATTCGGTTTATTTTTTCTAATTTTTCTAATCTTCTAACTAATTCATCTGCTTCTTGTGTTTTTGCACTTTCTGAAACTAATAAATAGTCTTTGCCATCTTTGTCGTCGTCTCTAATAATTCCTTGGTTTTTTAAAAGCTGTTCATAATTTTTTCTAAAATTTGTTTTAGTTTCATCTGGTAAAGTTAATTGAGTGGCATTTGGTGGAGTGACTTTTGGTTCATCATCTTCGTAGCCTTTTTTCTTTGGTACAAATCCTTTTATAGAGGGATCAGAAATAATTTTTTCTGTTGGTATACCACGAAAATTTGTTGAGTCTAATATGCCAGTATTGTATTCATCACACAGGGATATCAATCTCGCTTTGGGAAATTTTTGTCTAAGCAGTCTTGAAATTTCAAGGCCAACTATATCAGTTTTGGTTAAATTTTCTGGCTTGATTTCACCAGTCTTTAAATTATAGTCCATTATGTATGGACCAAGCGCTTCAAATTCAACTGGTTTACCTTTTTGATAGTCATTAATGACGTCAACCATTTGACAACGGGAAAAGTTAACACCATTACGTGTATCTTGTTCTTCAATTTTTGCTAATTCTGTTTTAAATTCAGTTTCTATTTTTTCTCTTTTCTTATCATCGGTTTCTTCTGATATTTTTTTTCTAAATAAATCACGAACTCTTTTTAAAAGCCCCATGATTCTGTAGGGATTTTCTTTTTTAAATTCAACTGGTTTTGAAAAAACAAAATCAGTTTCTGTAATACCTAGTCCTTCTCTGTCTGTTCTAAATTCATTCATAAAATAATTACAGTTTAAAAATTAATTGAATTAATGTCGCAATAATGGCCCAGCTAATAAAAGCAATTCCTAATGCCCACCAAAAATTTATCCATTGTAAAAATAAATAAAAAGCTAGTACAAAATATACCAAAGTGAATTCATAAACAAAGGTTGATTTGAGGGTTTTTTGAGCAATTTCCAAACCTTGATTTAAGTAAATAAAAATTACTGCCAAAATCAAAATGACAGGTAAAGCATAGGCAATACCAGTATATTTTGGATCAATATGTTTTGCAATTAATGTAATAATAATTACTGAAGCCCCACCGAGAATAAATTGTAGTATGTAGTAAAAAATTGGATTCATAATTTTTAAAAATTCTGTACCAATGTATACATGGGTGTGATCACAGCGACCGCCATAATGGCAACCGCTACACCCAAGAGAAGAATGATGATAGGTTCTATTACTTGAGTGAAATTTTTCATGGTTTTGTCTACTTCACTACTATAAAATTTTGCCAGTTCTTCGAGCAAGTGATCAATTTCTCCGGAACGTTCGCCAACCATAATCATTTCTGTCACCATCGGTGGAAAAAGTTTGGGATAATCAGCCAAGATTTCTGATAAAGGTGTGCCAGTCTTTATTCTTTCGGCTGCTTCGTGCAGAGCATTTTTGTATAATACATTACCACAAGTCTCGGCCGTAATATCTGTGGCGTCCACGATTGGAATGGTACTTTTTAAAAGTGAAGATAAGGTAAGCGAAAAACGGGCTAAGTTTATTTTTTTTACTACCATGCCAATGATAGGCAGGTGAAGATTTAATTTATGAACAAATTTTTTGAATTCAGGAATTCTTTTTAGAGACATGACAAAGGCCGTAATTATGGCAGTAATAACCAAGACCATTATAATTAGGTTTAGTGGTTTGCTCATGAAGTTGGTGATGGCCATTAACATTCTGGTAGCCAAAGGCAATTCAGTATCAAATTCTTCAAACAAGGTCATTAATTTTGGCAAGACTACAGTCACCATCATAATACCAATTCCACCCATAGCGACTAAGATTACTGCTGGATAAATCATAGCCCCACGGATACTGGAGTTTAGTTCTTGAGTTTTTTGCATTTGTTCTACGATTTGAGTTAGAGATTCTTCTAGTTTACCAGAGACTTCGCCCGATTCAACCATTTTTACATAAATTGGGGGAAAAGCTTGGGGATATTTTGCTAGCACTTCACTTAGTTGATTGCCTTTTTCTATACCAATCTTAATTTCGGCAATAATGCCTTTTAGTTTTTTGTTTTCAATTTCTTTGCTCAAAGTATCTAGAGATTCGGTAATAGACAAGCCCGCGTGAATCATGGTTTTCAAGTGGTCAATAAAAAACATCTTTTGGATAAAAGGAATTCTAGTCAGATATTTAGTGACCCAGGCGTTTAGTTTTATTTCTAGTGACGAAAGTTCACGAGGTTTTTTCATAGACTTGTAATAACTTGGAAGTTTTTATTTTTTAGCAAGATTTTTTATACATTGAGATAAATAGATATAAATTTGTTTAGTCCTTACTCACTCGCAAAATTTCCTCAATCGTGGTAATGCCTTGTTTAGCTTTTACAATTCCATCTTCCATAATTGTGGTCATACCTTTTTGTCTGGCATAATCTTTTATCACATCAGCGGTGGCGCGTTCATTAATTTTTTTGGCCATATCCTTATCAATATCCAAGACTTCATAAATACCAATTCTGCCTTTGTAGCCAGTATTATTACACCGTCGACAACCTTCACCACGATAAAAAATTAAAGTTTCGACATTTTTTTCTTTGTCAGCCAATTTTATTTTTTGTTTATTAAATAGTTCTTTTATTTTTTTGATGTCAGTCGATTTTTCTAGTTCAGAAATTTCGGTCTTGTCCAAATAATATTCCTTTTTACAGTGTTCACAAATTTTTCTTACCAATCTTTGGGCCACAATAATATTGGCGGTAAAGGCAATCAAGAATGGAGGAATGTCCATGTCTAACAAACGAGGTAAAGTCGTTGGGGCATCATTGGTATGAAGTGTAGAGAGTACCAAGTGCCCAGTCATAGCCGCATGGACAGCGATTTGGGCAGTTTCATTATCACGAATTTCTCCGACCATAATAATATCTGGATCTTGACGTAAGAAAGCCCGTAGACCAATCGCAAAAGTAAAACCAACTTGCGCATTTGTCTGACTTTGATTTATACCTTTGACATGGTATTCAATCGGGTCTTCAATCGTAGAAATATTTACATCAGGCTGATTCAAAATTCCGAGTAAAGAATAAAGAGTGGTAGTTTTTCCAGAACCTGTTGGCCCAGTCACTAGGATCATACCATGAGGTTTTTTGATTGCTTCTTCTACTAATTTTCTGGCTTCAGGTAAAAATCCAAGTTGATCCAGGTTGAGAGGTTTTTGGCCTTCGTGCAAAAGACGCATCACAATTTTTTCTCCATCATAGACAGGCATAATAGAAACACGGAAAGATAGTTTTTCATCTTGAATTTGAATTTTGAATCGGCCATCTTGGGGTTTCATGTGTTCATCAATTTTTAAATTTGACAACACTTTGATACGAGCCACAATCCCACTCCGGACAGTCTTTGGTAGGTTCATCACATTTTTCAAAATTCCATCTACCCGATAGCGCACGACAATTTCTTTTTCAGCTGGTTCAATGTGAATATCACTCGCGCCTTCATAAACCGCGTGTTCCAAAATACTATTCACGATATTAATAATGGGTAATTCCTCAGCGGCTTTTTTCAGATCTTTTTCACTCGCGACTTCGCCATCAGATAATTGTCTGATCGAAACATCACTTTCCAAATCAGCATGATAGCGATGGAGAGCTTCTTTAATATCGCTGGGAGTAGTAAAAAATACTTTGGGAATAAGACCAATTTTTCTGTGCAAAAATTCAATGGTTTGGATATCCATTGGATCTAGCATGGCCAATTTTACTTCTTGTTTGTCTTTGTCAAAAGCCACTACATTGTGAGTTTGAGCCAGAGGTGGCGGAACTAGATTTAGAATTTCTTTTTTGATCTCTACCCCTTTGAGAGTGACAAATGGGACTTCATAACGATTGGAAGCTTTGGTATATAGTTCCACTTCATCCACAATATTTTCATCAAATAAATATTGTTCCAATGTTTTATTTAGCTTTTTGGCTTGGATTTCATGTTTTTTATAATCCTCGTTTTTTATATTAAAATCATCTTTTAGGATTGTGCGAAGAATTTCATTTGGAAGCATAGAATTGAGTTGAAGTTTGTAAAGTTTTAAAGTATAAAGTATTTATATTATAGCATATATAGGTGTTGTAAGGAATATCGTCAAGGAATAAAGAATAATGAATAAATTTTACATTTTTTGGTTTTAAATTATCAAAAAATCTTTCAAAGACAAAGGATTTGACAAACTCACCCTATTCTGGTATATTGTTTTCATTATATCAGCGCTTACTTTGTATGCCCCGAGGTCGAAAGGGGTAGGAAGGATACAGAGGTTAATGATATAAAATTATGCAAAATTACGAGTTAATGTTTATTTTACCTGGTACTCTCTCAGAAGACGAAGTGCCTGCTTTGGTTAACAAAGTAAAAGCTGTTCTTGAAGAGAATGGTGTGGAAAAATTGACAATCAGTGATATGGGCAAGAGCCGTTTGGCTTACCCGATCAAACATATTCGTTATGGTTATTTTAGTCTAGCTCATTTTGAAGCAGAAAATAATGCCATAGTGATAATTAATGGGAAATTACGTTTGATGTCAGAATTGTTACGCGTTTTACTGACCAAATTGGAAGCTAATAAACCAGTTTCAAATAAAATTAGTTTTGGTCACATGCCGACTAATTCTGATGATAGGGTTTTTGAACCAAGATCAGAAGGCAGAACTGAACATTATACAAAAAGAGTAGAAGTCAAAAAAGAAGAAACAACCGTAGTTGATGACATTGCTGCCAATGTGGCACCAAAAGTTAAAGAAGTAGAAGAAGTAAAAAAACCGAGAGCCAAAAAAGAAGATAAGAGAGTCAAACTGGATGATATTGATAAAAAATTGGATGAAATTTTGGATATGGAATTGGATAAGGTATAATAATACAACAAATTATAAAAACCAATTTTCAATTTTCAAAATATTTATAAAATGAAAATTGTCCCGACATAGCACGGGATCCCGAATTTAATCGGGATAAATTGAAAATTAATTATTAATTATATCTTCTATGGATCTAAATCGTGCAAGCATTTTGGGACGTCTAACCCGCGATCCAGAAATGCGGACTACTCCCACTGGGAAAAATGTCACTTCTCTTGGCGTGGCCACTAATCGAGTGTGGACTGACCAAAGTGGTGCTAAACAAGAAAAAGTGGAATATCACAACTGTGTCATCTGGGGTAAATTGGCAGAAATTGCTGCTCAATATCTTAGCAAAGGCCGTCGTGTTTATTTGGAAGGAAGATTGGAAACTCGCGATTGGGTTGGTCAAGATGGCGTAAAAAAATATCGCACTGAGATTATTGTTGATAATATGATTATGCTTGATGGACCACGTGGTTCAACTAATTCAAATTCTAATAATGACAATGTTCCACCACCAGTCGAGGAAGTTATAGAAGAAGAAATTAAAGTAGAAGATATACCCTTTTAGAAGCTTGATTCAAGTGGCAAGAGCCACTGGTAGAGTCTGATAATATATTAATTATGGTAATACCAACAAAAAAAGTCGTAGAAAAACAATGTCATTTTTGTGCTGATAACAAAATTGAAGTTGATTACAAAGATGTCCAAACTTTACGTCGGTTCGTGTCATCTTATCTAAAGATTGCCCCTCGCCGTCGAAGTGGTTTGTGTGCCTTGCATCAGAGAAAAGTAGCTCGAGCAATCAAGCAAGCTAGAATTTCTAGTTTGATGGGTTATGTAGCAAAATAAAGACATTGAAACATTTAAACACTTAAACCTGCCTGCGCAGGCAGGCATAAAAACATCCCGATTAAATCGGGATGTTTTTTTGTATCTCTCCGTACAAAATATTTATACGGAGGGATGTAGTGCCTGACTATTTGAAACGCGGTCAGGCGACGCTAATGGATGAAGGACATAAGAAGGACACACGTTCCTTTTGCCCAGTTGACAGTCTTTCGTCTGGTTGGAAGGACACTCCATGGAGTGCTTGACATTACTGTCCTATCTCTCAGATTACCAAAGCGATTGCCACTGCCAAAAACTACCTTAGTATTATTGTGCTTTCCTCCTCCCAAAATTGTCCAAGTAGCTAGTGCTGTTGGGCCAGCTACGCGGTAAGAAGATGAATTTGGTGGCGGTTTAATTCCCCCTACAAATTCAGACAGTTCTTTTGGCGTCATCGTTCTAGGTAATCGTACTACTTTGTAGTGTCTGGAGGCTTTGCTCATGTATTTATTCTCCAATTACTTACGATGAAACATGCGGGACCAAAAACCTTTCTGCGACGTGATGGGCGTTGCTTCGGACAACGGACGACCACACTTGGAACAAAAACCTTCTTCGCCGCTCGCATACTTAACACCACACTGGCACTGAACTCCCCCGTCAAACTCAACCGGAGAACCACATTTTGGGCAATACTTTTTGTCCTTGTGTAATTCTGCTGAATACCATATACATCCTTTGTTGGTGCAGTAGTATTCGTTCATTAAAATTCGTCCGCTCATCATTTCCCCTTTCTCCGATATCAGCCCTCGGTAGCGGGGTAGTAAGGAACGTTTTCAACCACAGACCCATTTCTCTGGTTGAACAATGAATTATATTTGAAAATAGTTTAATAATCTAGTATTTTCGTCGTCATTGTCTAAATATTTTAGACATAATCAAAAATGTCTCTTGACAAAGGCATTTTTTAATTATATAATGACGACGAATATTTCGTCATCTAATATTAATATGCAAATAGAAAGATTATTGTCACAACTTGGTTTGTCAAAGCGAGAAATAAAAGTTTATCTTGCCTCTTTGGAATCTGGTCAGGCGGCAGCGCAAGATATTGCGGTCAAAGCTGGATTGCCACGCACTACAGTTTATTCAGTTTTGAAAAAATTAGTTGGTCGAGGGTTTGTTGGTCAGACATTGGAAAATGGCAATATGAAATTTGTCGCTGATCATCCTAGTAAATTAATTTCTGGAGTGGAAGATTTAAAAAATAATTTGGAAAAAGCTTTACCAGAACTAGAAGCGGTTTATAATAAGAGTGATAAAAAACCCAAAATATTATTTTATGAAGGCAGAGATGCCATGCAAAAAGTCTATGATGATACTCTTTTAGAAAAACCAGAAGAAATTTTGGAATGGAACACAGATGATTATTTTAAATTTGATACTTTTGATGTGGATCCTGAATATATAAAAAAGCGAGTAAAATTAAATATCAAAGCGCGACGGATTGCTAGCTATGGTTCTGAGTGGGATATGTCTCACAAAAGCAGAGACAAGGAAGAACTATCAGAAACTTTGGTTGCTCCAAAAGAAAAATTCAATCCACATATTGAAGTTAATATATATAAAAATAAAGTAGCATTTTTGAATTATGCTGAACAAATGTCAATAATTATTGAGAGCGCGCCTTTAGCAGAAGCGATGCGTCAGGCTTATGAATTGTCTTGGAATGGGGTAAAAGCTCATAAAAATTAGGATATATTTTTTATGTGGGTAATGCCATTGACAACATATCATATATGATATATGATATATAATATATATGGAAGAATATAAAGTATTTTATTACAAAAATAGTTCAAATGGAAAACAACCGGCCAGGGAATTTATTTTTAGTTTAGACAAAAAAGTTAGAGCAAAAGTTTTTAAGTATCTGGAGTATTTAAGGTTAAACAATGGATATTTGGACGAACCATATTCACGGCATATAAAAAATAAAATAAGAGAGTTAAGAGTTGACTTTGCCAAAGAACATCATAGAATTTTTTATTTTACTTTCATTAATAAAAAAATTATTTTATTAAATGGATTTACTAAGAGAACCACCAAGACTCCGGAAAATGAAATTGAAAAAGCCATACAATATTATTTTGATATAATCAATAACACAAATTTATATGAAGAATAAAAATAAAACAAATGATTTTGAAGAAGATCTAAAAAGAGAACTTAAAAATCCTGAATTCAAACTAATGTTTGATGAGTATGGTAAACAGTTAGAAATTGCTTACCAAATTTTGCAATTGCGCAAAAAGAAAAAAGTATCACAAAGTCAATTGGCCAAGAAAATTGGTACCACTCAAAGTAATGTGGCGAGAATGGAAGCGGGAAAACAGAACTTTTCTACTGATATGTTGGTCAAAGTGGCTTCAGCTTTGGGCAAGACTTTGGAAATAAAATTCGTCTAAAAACGAATAATTCGGTACAACCTGTGGATAAAAAATCCACTAATTTAATTTTTTAGCTAAAATAAGCCAAAAAACAAAGTTATTGACAAAAGCTCCATATTTGACAATATCTCAGCTTTCCTATATAATTGAGCCTAATTTCTCCGGGGATGCCCCAAAGATCTTCAATGTGTCTGAAACAGAAAACCTGGGGTGCATATACTCTCTGGATACCTTACGAGGATCCTGTTGAGGGTAAAAGTACCTAAGACCACATGACTTTCATAGTCTTCGACAAAAAATAAGTTAATTTTTATGACCAGCTAACAGCGAGGGCTGTCTTTTGTGTTCGTATAATAATTTTCGGAGTGAGATATGGGGTTTTACTTAGAAAAATCCAAATTTCATTCAGATAAAAATTAATATAAAATCTATGCCTACATGTAGACGACAGGTGACAACAGTAAAAGACCGCAAGTTTTTTACTGACAAGAGAGATGCTCAACCTCTACCAGATTTAATTCAAGTGCAAAAGGATTCTTATGATTGGTTTTTTAAAGAAGGGATTAAAGAACTTTTTGAAGAAATTTCACCGATTACAGATTTTACTGGTCGTGATTTGGAATTATATCTAGAAGATTATTTTATTGATGAACCAAAATTTGATGAAGTAAATTGTCGTGAAAAAAATATTTCTTATGATGCTCCATTGCGCGTGATTGCTCGGTTATTAAACAAGAGAACCAAAGAAGAAAATAGTCAAGAAATATATTTGGGTGATGTGCCCGTTATGACCAAGCGCGGAACTTTTATTATCAATGGGATTGAACGATGTGTGGTTTCCCAATTGATTAGAAGTGCCGGGGCTTTTTTTACAGCTGAAAATGTTCGTGGTAGAAAGTATTATGGCGCCAAGATTATTCCTAACCGTGGGGCTTGGATTGAAATTGAAACTGACCAAAACAATGTGGTCTGGATAAAAGTAGATCGCAAACGTAAAGTGGCGGCCACTTCATTACTCCGGGCTTTTGGTTATTCTACTGATGATGATATTAAAAAATTATTTACTGATGTTAACAATCATCCTAATATTGATTTTGTAGAAAATACGATCAAGAAAGATGCGGCGGCCAATGAAGATGAAGGTTTGATTGAAGTTTATAAAAGAATTCGTCCAGGAGATTTGGCTACATCGGACAATGCCAAGAGTTTGGTTCATGCCATGTTTTTTAATTTTGATCGTTATGATTTAGGCAAGGTTGGTATTTACAAATTCAATATCAAATTTCAATTGAATTTGAAACGGGAAGATTTTGATCAAAAAGAAAATCGGATCTTAAGTCCAGAAAAATTATTATTAGTTTTAAAAGAAGTCGTGAGATTAAATGTCACTCAAGAAGAGCCAGATGATATTGATCATTTGGGTAATCGTCGGATTCGCGCCGTGGGTGAATTGGTCCAGAATCGTTTCCGCGTTGGTATGGCTCGTATGGAAAGAATTGTGAAAGATAGAATGAGTACATATGAATTAGAAGGTCTATCACCTAATAAGCTTATTAATGCTCGTCCGGTAATTGGGGCGGTGCATGAATTTTTCATGAGCTCACAATTGTCTCAATTCATGGACCAAGTAAATCCTTTGGCTGAATTGGAACACAAACGTAGAATCTCCGCTCTTGGACCGGGAGGTTTGTCTCGTGATCGGGCTGGTTTTGAAGTTCGTGACGTTCACACTACTCACTATGGTAGAATCTGTCCGATTGCTACGCCAGAAGGTCCAAACATTGGTTTGGTTGGTCACTTAGCTAGCCATTCAAAAGTAAACACTTTTGGTTTCTTGGAAACACCATATCGTAAAGTGAACCATGATGTACCAAATGAAGCTCGTTTTACTGAAGGTGAAATTGCTCGCGAAGATATAAAAGGGGCGGTAGATGCGGGAGAGAAAATTACCAAAGAGATTGCAAAAAAATTAGAAGGTAAAAAGGATTTGAAAACTATTGCTGTCAAACCGCGCGTGACCAATGAAATTGTTTATCTCAATTCTTTTGAAGAAGAAAGAACTGTGACTGCTTCTTCGACTGTGGAAGTAGATAAAGATGGTTTCTTGTTAGCCGAAAGAGTGCCGGCTCGTATTAAAGGTGAACCAGGCATGTCCAAGACTCATAAGATTGACTACATTGATGTGGCTTCCAATCAGATTTTGAGCATTGCGACCAGCTTGATTCCTTTTCTAGAACATGATGACGCGACTCGGGCTCTCATGGGTACAAACATGCAAAGACAAGCTGTGCCTTGTATTACTCCAGATTCACCATTGGTGGGTACGGGGGTAGAAAAAGCCGCGGCAGAAAATAGTGGACATGTTATTTTGGCTGATGATGATGGCGAAATTACTTATGTTGATGGCGGAAGAATTGAATTAACAACCAAAAAAGGTAAAGTCTTTAAATATAATTTGAATAAATTTGTTAGATCCAATGCTTCCAGTTCAATTAATCAAAGAATAATTACCAATCTACATGATAAGGTGAAAAAAGGTGATGTGTTGGCTGATGGTCCATCTACTCAAGGTGGTGAATTAGCTCTAGGTCAAAACGTTTTGGTAGCCTATATGGTTTGGGATGGTTTCAACTATGAAGATGCGGTAATTATTTCTGAACGTTTAGTCCAAAAAGATAAATTCACTTCTATTCATATTGAAGATTATGCCACCGATGTCCGTGATACCAAATTAGGACCAGAAGTTGTGACCGCGGATATTCCAAACGTGAGTGAAGAAAAATTAAAAAATCTTGATGCTGAAGGTGTCGTTCGAATTGGGGCTGAAGTCCAGTCTGGTGACATTTTGGTTGGTAAGATTACCCCAAAAGGTGAAACTGAATTGTCAGCTGAAGAAAGATTATTACGTGCCATCTTTGGAGAAAAAGCGCGTGATGTGCGTGATTCTTCTCTTTATCTAGAACATGGTGAACATGGTAAAGTAATTGATATCAAAGTTTTCTCGGCCGAAGTTGGTGACAAATTACAGCCAGGCGTGAGCAAACAAGTCCAGGTGACAGTCGCTGACATGAGAAAAATGCAACCGGGTGATAAGATGGCTGGTCGTCATGGTAACAAAGGTGTTATTTCTCGCGTAGTGCCAGTCGAAGACATGCCATTTTTGGAAGATGGTACGCCAGTCGATATTATTTTATCTCCACTTGGCGTTATCTCTCGTATGAACCTGGGACAATTGTTAGAAACCCACCTAGGTTTAGCGGCCAATTCTTTGGGCTACAAATCTGCCACTCCAGTTCTAAATGGTATTACAGAAGAACAAATTAAAACTGAATTGGAACGGGCTGGTTTTCCAGTTGATGGTCAATTACAATTATGCGATGGTAGAACTGGTGAACCATTTGATCACAAAACTACTGTAGGTTACAACTACATGCTCAAATTGAATCATATGGTGGAAGATAAAATTCATCAGAGATCAATTGGTCCATACAGTTTGATTACACAACAGCCTTTGGGTGGTAAAGCTCAATCGGGTGGTCAGAGATTTGGAGAAATGGAAGTTTGGGCCTTAGAAGCTTATGGTGCTTCCCATACTCTACAAGAGATTTTGACCATCAAATCTGATGATGTACCAGGTAGATCAAAAGCTTATGAAGCCATTATTAAAGGTGAAAAGATTAGCAAGGTAAATATTCCAGAATCATTCAATGTATTAGTTAGAGAAATGAAAGGCCTAGGTCTAGATGTAGAATTGTTATCCAAAGATGATAGTGGAGTTTATTTGCCAGCTGAGGAAGTAAGGGAAACAAGAAGAAAAGAACGTGAATTGCAAGAAGGAAATTTTACTGAATCAAATAGTGATGATGTAAAAACTGAAATTGAAGATTAAATTAATTACTAACTTACTTACCTAAATAAAAGCTAATTAAAAAAATATGATACGCGATACTATTCACTCTATGGATTTTGATGCCTTGAGACTAAAGGTGGCTAGCCCAGAAGTTATTAAGGGCTGGTCTTATGGCGAGGTGTCAAAACCAGAAACCATAAATTATCGTACGCAAAAACCAGAAAAAGGTGGTTTGTTTGCCGAAGAAATTTTTGGACCAACCAAAGATTGGGAATGTTACTGTGGCAAGTATAAAAAAATTCGTTACAAAGGAATTGTTTGTGACAAGTGCGGAGTTGAAGTGACTCACTCTCTCGTTCGTCGGGAACGAATGGGGCATATTGAATTGGCTGCACCAGTTTCTCATATTTGGTTTTTACGTTCTATTCCATCAAAAGTTGGTTTAGTTTTGGATTTATCTATTCAAGCTTTGGAAAAAGTGATTTATTTTGCTTCGTTCATTATTACCAAAATTGATGAAGAAGTGAAAAAACAAACTCATGAACTGTTGAAACAAGAATATAAGTCTAAGAAAAAACAAATTGAAAAAGAATTTGAAATGAGCGTGGCTGATGCTAATGCCAAGAAACAAGGCCGAGACGTGATAGAAGAAATTGCCAAAGAACGTGATCGAAAAAATGAATCTTTGGATGAAGATTTCAAAAGTGCTGAATTGGATCTAAAAGATATTCAGATGTTGAAGATTGTTTCAGAAAATCGTTATCAAGAATTGTCAGTGCGTTTTGGTCATTTGTTTGACGCGGAGATTGGTGCGGGTGCTGTTCGTAGTTTGCTTGAAAAATTAAATCTTCCTCAAACTATTAAAAATTTGGAAGCAGAAACTGAAAAATCTAAAGGAGCCAAACGTGATCGTTTGGTTCGTCGCGTAAAACTTTTGAAGAGTTTGGACAAGAATGCGATTAGACCAGAATGGATGATCATGACTACGATTCCAGTGGTACCACCAGATTTACGGCCAATGGTAGCGCTTGATGGTGGTCGATTTGCCACTTCAGATTTGAATGATTTGTATCGCCGAGTGATCAATCGTAATAATCGTTTGAAAAGGTTGATTGAACTGAATGCTCCAGAAGTTATTTGTCGTAATGAAAAGCGTATGTTGCAAGAAGCGGTAGATGCTTTGATTGATAACAATGCTCGCGCTTCTAAGACTGTGACCGCTTCGACAGGTCAAAAAAGACAGTTACGTTCTTTGGCTGATATTTTGAAAGGTAAGCAAGGTCGTTTCCGTCAAAACTTACTTGGTAAACGGGTAGATTATTCTGGTCGTTCGGTAATCGTGGTTGGACCAAATTTGGCCATTAGCGAATGTGGTATCCCAAAAAGAATGGCTTTGGAATTATTCAAACCATTTGTTATGGCCGAAATTATAAAACGCGAATTGGCTCATAATGTAAGGAGTGCTTCTCGGTTTATTGAAACCAATGCGCCAGAAGTTTGGGATATTTTGGAAGAAATGACCAAGAAGAGTCGTGTCTTATTAAACCGTGCTCCAACCTTGCACCGTCTTGGTATCCAAGCTTTCAAACCACAATTGGTAGAAGGTAAAGCGATTCGCTTACACCCATTAGTTTGTCCAGCTTTCAACGCTGACTTTGACGGTGACCAAATGGCTGTTCATTTACCTCTAACTGATGAAGCTCGTTGGGAAGCAGAAAATTTGATGGCCGCAGAAAAGAATTTATTGAAGCCGGCCACAGGTGCGCCAGTGACTACTCCACAACAGGATATTGCTCTGGGTTGTTATTATCTAACCAAATACGCTGAAGATGATACCAAAGAAGTAAAGAAATTTTTCTCCAATGAAAAAGAAGCACGTTTTGCTTACAAAGTTCGTCGGATTACTTTGAAAGAAAGAATCAAAGTTCGATTTGATGATTTAGCAAAATTTCCAGAAGGTGATGGGCCAATTATTGAAACCTCAATAGGAAGAATTTTGTTTAATGAAGTCATGCCAGAAAAATTAGCTTATTATAATGAAACTATTACCAAAAAACACTTAGCCCAAATCATCAAGCTCTTGCTCGAATTTTATGGTCAAGAAGAAACAGCTAAATTTTTGGATAGAATTAAAAAATTAGGTTTCAAATATGTTACCAAGTCTGGTTATTCACTCGGCATGGACAACTTTGGTCATATTGCCGAAAAGAAAAATATTTTGATTGAAGGTGATGACCGGGTAGAAGAAGTTTGGGATCAATATAAAGATGGTTTACTCACTGATAGTGAAAGACATTCTAAAATTTTGGAAATTTGGACTGAAGTAAAAGACAAAGTTGTGTCTTTCAACAAAGAAGCTTTGAATAAAGATGGTTCAGTCTTTGCCATGATTGATTCTGGCGCCCGCGGTTCTTGGGGTCAGCTGGGTCAGGTGATTGGTATGAAAGGCTTGGTAGCTTCACCATCCGGAGAAATTATTGAATTGCCAGTCAAAGGCAACTTTAAAGAAGGCTTTGATGTACTAGAATTTTTTATCTCTTCTCACGGTACCAGAAAAGGTTTGTCTGATACGGCTCTTCGTACGGCCAACGCTGGTTATCTCACTCGTCGTTTGGTAGATGTAGCCCAAGATGTGGTTGTTCTCGATGAAGATTGTGGTGATAATAGTGGTGAAGTGTTTACCAAAGAACAATCAATTGATATGGGTGAAAAGATTTCTGAACGCGTGCTTGGTCGGTTTGTTCTATCAGATGTAAAAGATGTCAAAGGTAAAGTTTTGGTAAAAGCGGGTGAAGTAATTTCTCCAGAACATGTACGTCAAATTGAAGAAACTGAAGTCGAAGAAGTTCATGTCCGTTCAGTATTGAAATGCAAATTACCAAAAGGCGTGTGCGTAAAATGTTATGGTTATGATTTGTCCAATCGTGAATTGGTCAAAAAAGGTACAGCCGTTGGTATTATCGCTGCTCAATCCATTGGTGAACCTGGTACCCAACTTACCATGAGAACCTTCCACCTTGGTGGGGTCGCTGGTGGTGGAGATATTACTCAGGGTTTACCAAGAGTAGAAGAATTGTTTGAAGCGCGCAATCCAAAAAGAAAAGCCGTCTTGTCTGAAGTCGATGGTACGGTAGAAATTGAAGATGCTGATGGTAAAGTAATTACTAGCCCAACTGGCCGTAAGATTTTTGAAGGTCGGAGAGGACAAAAAATTGTCAAAGTTCATTTTGAAGGCGTGGATGAAATAAAAGTAAAAGTAAAATCTGAAGATGAAGTGCAAGTCGTGGATGGTCAAAAAGTAAATCAAGATGATATTTTGATTGTTCGGGGTAGTTCTGGTGAGGAATTTAGAGCCAAGTACGAAGGCACAGTGCATATGGATGATAAGCAATTAGTCCTGACTTATGAAGGCAGACACACCAAAGAATATATTACTCCAATGGGTTATAAATTGTGGGCAAAGACTGGTGATGAAGTAAAGAAAGGAGACCAGTTGACTGAAGGAGCAATTAATTTGCAAGAGTTGTATGAGTTAAAAGGCCGGTATGCAGTACAAAATTATATTTTGAAAGAGATTCAAGAAATCTATGCTTCTCAAGGTCAACGTTTGAATGATAAACATGTAGAAATTATTATCAAGCAAATGTTCTCTCGTATTTATATTGAAGATCCAGGTGAGACAGATTTATTGCCAGGTGAGACAGTGGAACGAACGCAATTTATGAACGCTAATACTGATGCCTTGAAAGATAGTAAAAAAGAATCAGCTGGTAGAGAATTATTCCTTGGTATTTCCAAAGTTTCTCTTTCTACTCAGAGCTTCTTGTCGGCTGCTTCATTCCAAGAGACCGCTCGTGTTCTTATCAATGCGGCCATTACTGGCAAAGTAGATTATTTAGAAGGCTTGAAAGAAAATGTTATTATCGGTCGTCGGATTCCAGCGGGTACGGGGTATCACGAATAGCTACTGATTACTGATAATCCGGATCTACAGATAAATAAGAATAAAAAATCCCCCTCCTTCGCATAAAGCTTCGGAGGGGGATTTTTGTTTTTGATTTTTATGGTATAATATTTGGGTATGAAAAAGAAAAAAGAGAAAAAAATTAAAAAAGATGAGATTGTAATTTACAGGACTAAGGATGGTCCTAAATTGGACGTACATTTTGAACAGGAAACAGTCTGGTTGAAGCAGGATGAAATTGCTAAATTGTTTGGAAAAGAACGTTCTGTTATATCTAAACATATCAATAAGATTTTTAAAGACAAAGAAGTGGGTAAAGAAAGCAATGTGCATTATTTGCACATTGCAAAATCCGATAAGCCTGTGGCATTTTATAGTCTTGATGTAATTCTGTCTGTGGGTTACAGAACTAGTTCTTCTAGAGCCATTCATTTTCGTCAATGGGCGAGTGGGATTCTCAATAAATATTTAATACATGGTTATGCTATAAATAAAAAATATTTGCTTCAGGCTGAGAATAAATTTAAAGAATTAAAAGAAACTATTTCATTTTTGCAAACAAAAGCTAGACACGACCTTATGGCCGGGCAGGAACAAGAGATTTTGACTCTGCTAAATAATTATGCCAAGACACTCACTTTACTCAAAAATTATGATCATAATAAATTAAGTTTGGCCAAAAAGTCTAAGGCAAAATTTATTTTATATTATAAAGAGGCCAGAGAAGTTGTGGCCGGTGTAAAGAAAGAGTTGATTAATAAAAGGGAAGCTAGTGATTTGTTTGGACAGGAAAATACTAATAAATTTGAAGCTATTCTGGGTAATATTTATCAAACTTTTGGCGGAAAAGATCTATATACTTCTTTGGAAGAAAAAGCAGCCCATCTTTTGTATTTTGTGATTAAAGACCATCCTTTTGTTGATGGTAATAAGCGGGTTGGCGCATTTTTGTTTGTATATTTTTTGGACAGGAATAATTTTCTTTATAGAAAGACTGGAGAAAAGAAAATTAATGATAATGCTTTGACTGCATTGTCTCTTTTAATTGCTATTAGTGATCCAAAAGAAAAAGATAAGATGATCAAAATTATTACTAACTTATTAAGTGAATGATTTTAATTAAATAATCTAGGAAGAATTAAAAAACTATCTTATGGTAAGGTAGTTTTTTGTTTTGATAATTTAGTTTTGTTTTACAACAGCCAATAATTTATAATTCCCAAACTGATTACTATACTCATGATTATAGAAGTGATTAGAATGCCAATTTGTCCGGCATTTTTATAAGCTTTCCAAGCCGAATAAAGCCAAAAAGGTTGGACTGATAAATTTAGAATTAATCCCCATTCAGGAAATTTTAATGAAGTGGCGATTTGCGCGCCCACAGTTAGAGAGGGCAAGGCAAACTGGGTTAGGTTATTAAATATTTTTTCTTTGGTCATAAATTAAAATTATTTTTCAATTAAAATGTTTGGGTATTATACACCAGACAGACTCCGGGAGTTGTTGTTTGTGGAAAATATTTTCTTTAACAATATCTTTTATTTAATTAAATCTAAATGTTGATGATAACAAACTCCCGGAGTTTGGTTCTAAAATTATTTATTTAACAAAAGCTCTAAATCTAATTCTAAATCATCAAAACGTTTTTTAAGAGTTTCTTTGGCATCGGCCACGCCCTTATTATAAATATCAGTGCCAATATTTTCTAAAAAGAAATTCAAAATATCTTCGGCGGCAATTACACCAATTTCTTCATCTCTTTCAGTCTTGAAAAAAGTAATGATTTCCTTAAGACAAGATTCTCTTTTTTCTTTAGGTATTAGATCCCATTTGCGTTTGATGTCGTTCATATTGGTAAGATGAATTGTATCGAATTTTTTTGAAGTCAAAATATTTATTAAATTTTATTTTCATTAAACACCCTTCGTCTTATCAATGTCCATATGGTAAATAAAAGTAAAAAAACTGCCGTCGCAATATAGATTGCTTGTAAATTCCACACCTTGGCTATAAGTCCAAAGAGTGGAGCCATGATGACTCCAGAAAGGTTTATGAGAAGACGACTAACCGAAGTTACTGTCGCTCTACTTATTGATTTTATATTGTGTTGAATTTTACTATCCATTAAGACAATCAAAGGTGAAGTTATGAAGTAGGATAGTAATAATAAACTAATCATTGGAATGCTCGGAAAAAATCCGACGAGAAGTAAAAGAATAAAACCAAAAAAAGGTAAACCATAATAAATCCAATGTACATTTTTTAACTTATGGGCAAAATATGAACCGAGAGAATTAAGCATTGACCACACAAACCCTATAATACCAAAAGCGAATAAAGGTAAACCAGCCAATTGGTAATATAATTGGTCAAACTCTTCCAGACCACCAAAAATATCTATGCCAACAGCAAAGGCAAAAAAGTATAAGAGGATTTTGTTTTGTTTTACTTCCTTGTATGCTGATTTTATGTGGTCAAGATAATGGACTTCCTCTGTGGACTGTACTTTGGGTGTTTCTTTGATAAGAAGAGCAAAAAAAGCTGAGAGCAAGAGTGGAATTACTGATAAAATTAGTACCCAATCAAGATTATAATAAGCAATAAAACCACCAGTGATTGTTGAAATTGCCAAGGCAATGTGAAAATAAAAATTTTTTTTACCCAGTACTTTTTCGTATTCATCTTTTTTGTCAAAAACAGTTAATTCATCATAGAGTAAAGCTTCAGTTGTCCCCGAGACGAGAGAACTTCCAATACTCCAGAATAAGAAGCCAAGAGCATATAGATAAAAATTACCATTAGCCAAAAACCAAATTACAAAACACAATGATTTGATTACAGGTGCTATTACTAATAATTTTTTACGACTCCAATGGTCTGCCAGTGCGCCAGAGGGTATTTCAAATATAACAGAGGTTAATGCCCACCATGAAAGAAGTAGAGAAATTTGAAAAACAGAAAGCCCGCGGATATTAAACAAGACATTGTAAATAGCGTACGCAAAAACAAAATCATATAGTGATGAACTAAGATAGTAATTACGTAAGAATGATTTGTATTTTTGTAGTTCCACAATAAATAAGATATATTTTGATTGTATAGTATTATATTATGTTTAAAAAAGACAAATTCAGCCAATTTATAACTAAAAATACTTTATCATTTATATGGTTTTCTGACAAGTCAATGAACTTGATTTTATCCTATATTTCATATATCATATTGTTATATTTGTAATTATTTAATTTTTTAACCCTTGAAAAGGGATCCCTCACCCCTGCCGGGGATTCGGGATGAAAGGTGAAATATGTCTGGACACTCAAAATGGCACAATATTCAAGCCAAAAAGGGCAAAGCTGATAAGGCCCGCAGTAATACTTTTACCAAATTAGCGCGGTTGATTTCTGTCGCTGCCCAGCAAGGCGGGGGTGATCAGGTGATGAATTTTTCTTTGCGTTTGGCTGTGGAAAAAGCCAAGGCATCCAATATGCCAAAGGAAAATATTGAACGCGCTATAAAAAAAGGTATAGGCGAACTGGATGATGGTCTGACTTTGCAAGAAGTAATGTATGAGGGCTTTGGACCAAATGGCGTGGCTTTTTTGGTAGAGTGCCTCACTGATAATGTGAATCGGACAGTGTCGGAAGTAAAAAATATATTTTCTAAGTATGGAGGCTCGATGGGTGGACCAGGAACAGTGAAATGGCAATTTCATCGTCTTGGTGTTATTCATCTCGGCGAAAGTAAAAAGGAAAAAGTTGAGGTCAAAAAGGATGAATTTGAAATGGCTTTGATTGAAGCTGGGGCGGATGATATTATTTTTAATGATTTTGATATTGAAATTAGAACCTCGGTTGAAAATTTCCAAAAAGTATTGGAAGCCGTGGAAAAATTTGGAGTGGAAGCGGATGAATTTGGTCTGGAATGGGTAGCCAAAGAAACAATTGCATTGGATGAAGAAAAGAGTGAAAAAGTGGCGAATCTTTGTGAGTATTTTGAAGACCTTGACGATGTTAGGGCGGTGTACACAAATGAAGCGTAAATACTAGGAATTAGGAATAAGGACTGGAAGCGAGAAAAATATTCTCGCATCTTACCCCAACTCCCTATTCCTTCTTGTTTTATGAATAAGACTACAAAAAAAGAAATAATCCTCGGCATTGACCCAGGCTACGGTCGCACTGGCTGGGGTGTGATAGAAAAAATAAAAAATGAGTGGGCCGTGGTCGCTTATGGCTGTATAGAAACGAGTGTAAAAGATCCATTTGTCGATCGGTTAGTTGAGTTGTACAATGAATTGCAAAAATTAATTAAGAAATATGAGCCAGCACGCGTGGGAATAGAGGATTTATTTTTTGCCAAAAATGTAAAGACAGCCATGAAAGTAGGGCAGGCGCGCGGAGTGATTATTCTTACTTGTATGCAAGCGGGGTTAATTGTAAATGAATTTACACCACTTCAAGTAAAACAAGCTCTAACTGGTTATGGCCGAGCGGAAAAATCTCAAGTCGAAAAAATGGTGCAAATGATTTTGAAAATAAAAACTAAAATTAATCCAGATGATGCAGCGGATGCTTTGGCAGTAGCGATTACGACTGGAGCGAGTATGACGTTTTTGGATAAGACATAACACTTTACCACCTGACCACTAAACCACATTTTTAAATATAAAATTCTGTTTAATTCCGTTTTTTCTGTTTATTCTGTTGTAAAATTAACAACGGAAATAACAGAATTGGAACAGAGAAAAACAGAAAATATATTTTTCTAAATTAAAAATTTCAAATTATTTTTTTTATGATTTCTCTAATGGTTTTTAATAAAAGACGAGGCCCTATTCTTGGCAGACATCCCTGGGTTTTTTCGGGCGCTTTGAAACATATTCCTGATGGGCTTGCGAGTGGCACACCAGTAAAATTAGTTGATGAAAATAATCACTTTTTGGCACAAGGCTATTTTAATTCTTATTCTCAAATTGCCGTGCGCTTGTGGAGTTGGGATGAAGATGAAGAGATTAATGAAGATTTTTTTATTCGGCGAATAGAATCAGCCAATAATTTGCGCGTCAATTATATTGCTAGTAAAAAAACTGATTCATACAGACTAATAAACAGTGAAAATGACTTACTCCCTGGTTTAATTGTAGACAAATATGCTGATTATCTGTCAGTGCAGTTTCATACGATTGGTATGGAGCAATGGAAAGACCAGATTGTGTCCGCATTGGTAAAAATAATTAAGCCAAAAGGAATTTATGAAAGAAGCGATGCCAAGAAACTATCTCGGGAAAAAGGTTCGGGAATTATTGTGTCAAAAACTGAAGAAAATAATTTGCTCCATGGCAAAATGCCAGACAAGATTATTATTTTGGAAAATGGTCTTAAATTTTACGTAGATATAAAGGGCGGACAAAAAACTGGTTTTTTCTTGGACCAACGAGAAAAGCGTGAAGCTCTCATAAAATATGTCAAAGGTAAAAATGTGCTTAATTGTTTTTCATACACGGGCGGGTTTTCAGTTTATGCTCTATCGGCTGGCGCCAAAAAAGTCGTGAGCGTGGATGTGTCTGAACCAGCTTTGGAATTAGCCAGACAAAATGTAGAATTGAATGGGTTTGATTTGAAAAAGTGCGAGTTTATAGCTGAAGATGTGAAGAGGTATTTGCAAGATTTAGGGGATACGAAATACGAAAGGTACGAAATTACGAAAGACAGTGAGAGTGGACAGTTTGACGTGATAATTTTGGATCCACCGGCGTTTGTGAAGGACAGAAAGAAAATTAGAGAAGGATTATTGGGTTATAGGAGAATAAATGAACAAGCTTTGCAGATTTTACCAGACAATGGCATTTTGGTATCGGCGTCTTGCTCGGCTCATGTTAGTCTGGATGATTTCCGTTTTATGCTGTCAGAATCAGCTGGACATACTGGTCGGACTTTACAGATTTTAGAAACTTATATTCATGGCATTGATCACCCCGAGTTAGTGGCGTTTATGGAAGGGGAGTATTTGAAATGTGTGTTTGGGAGGGTGAGGTAGAATTTACAAAAATTTAACAAAAATAAAAACTGTTTCAAAAAACAGTTTTTATTTTGGTTTATTTGTTGTTTGTTATGTGTTTTGTGTTATGTGATGTGTGGATAACTTGTACATGTCAAGATTAGCAGAAAATGGTATAATGCCAATGTAATTTATAATATTTTATTATGTCTTCTCAAAAAGAAATTTTTTTTGGCTATTTTAAAAAATTGACTGTGATTTTTGTTTTGGTGGTAGCCGTAATTTTGTTACCACAATTGTATGGTGATAAAACAGAATTAGTAAAAGCCGTTCCTTTGCCTGGTGGAGTTCCTGCTTATGCTTTTGAATTATATTCACTAAATCCTGGAGAAAGCACACCGGGTACTATCATAGTGGTTTTAGATACTCCTGATGCAAGTGGCGCTACTGGTGTCTATGTATTGGATGGTGATGGATTTTCAGAGACGACTTCAACCGCTGGTGATGCTTCTATTAATTTAGGTATGTCCGCTAATCAAGCTTGGTATGTTGTATTTGATAATCCTGTGGTCACTTCCACCCAAACAATTAGTGTTAATATTGGAGGAGTTGATTTGTTGGTGAGTTCAACTATTCATTCTGGGGCTGAAGCGGTAGTGGATCTAGGATTAGGTAGTAGTAGTTGCGGAGATGGTTTTTGTTTAGATAATGCTTATAGTGGTGGGTCTAATGTGAATGGCGCTTCAATCTGGTTTGAAAATGGTTATTTTTCTACTACCACAGCCAATGACACAGTCACCGCTAGTGTTGTTGGTATTGTTGGTTATGATTTGGGTGAACATATTACTAGTGTTAGTATACCAACATGGTGTCAAAATCAAAATGATCAAAATAATGGGTGTTTGTCAGTTATTACTGATATATCTTTATATAACAAATCTATTTATTTTGGAGATGGTTTGATATCTGGTGATGGTGTAAGTGGAGAAGCTCTAACCACAGCCGGTATTGAGAACAGTGTTTATGTGACAGTTTCGTATAGTGATTCTTCTCCTGTTAGAATTGCTTTTGTAGACGTTAATGATACTGGTACAAGTGATGAAATGATTATCATTTTTTCTACCAGTTCTATTTCCCAAAGTTCTTTGGATGCCGGGTATAGTTTTGAGATTGGTGAGCAGACAATAGATAGTAGCCATTATACTATTAACGTTGACAAAACAAATAATTCTCAGGCTACAATTGAATTTGATAACTATTATGATTTTGCTACCAGTTCTTTTGTTATAAGCTCTGTCACTTTGTATGATTATAATGATAATCCAATAGTTATTCCTTCTGTGGCAGTAAGCAGTGTGCCATATAATGATTCTGGACTCGATGTAGATTATGGTTTGGATGTTCCACTTTCAGCACCTTCTGCCCCAGAAAATTTAAGTGTTGCCCCAGTTTCAGCTTCACAAATCAATTTATCTTGGGATGCAGTAACCAGTGCCACTAGTTATGTTCTGTACAGTGCTACCACTAGTGAATTTTTTGTCACTACCACGGTTACAACTACGGTTTTAACTAGTTATAGTGATACTGGTTTGGCTACTGCAACAGAATATTATTATAAAGTTTCAGCAGTTAATGATAGTGGTGAAAGTAGCCCGTCATCTATGGTCAGTACCTCTACTTTAAGTTTTTTTGGAGATAGTCCAGTTTGTCTTAATGATTCTTGTACTTATGACACAATTGCCGATGCTTTTGCCAGTTCTACCTTTGGCGATACAATTACCGTGGGTGCGACCTATGTGTCTAGTTCAGAAGTATTTAATCTGGATCTTGGTAGTTATAATCTAACTCTGCAGTGCGAAGAGGGAGCAATAATTGGTACTGATACAGATACTTCCTCAACTATTAGCCTAAGGGCTGGTATTATTCAAAATTGTACCTTTAATAATGTGGCGTTTAAGTTGGTATCTACGGCGGTTTTACAGAATAATATTATCAATTATACTTATCCAGTTTCTAGTCTTGGTGGAACTAGAAGTATTTTGGTTGACGCACCGAGTGGTAATGTGGCTATTGTTAGTAACACAGTAAATATTTATTATACAAATAGTAATAGTGGTTTTATAAACAGATTACTTGGTGTTCATGCGTCTGGTGCCGAGATTGTTTCCAATACTTTCAACTATCTAGCGACTTGGACTGAACCTTTAATAAGTACTATTTGGGTACAATCAACTAGTACTTTAATACAAGGTAACTATTTTCAAGCACCTGCAACCATGAGTACAACCTCTGGTTTTAGTTTTATCTATATGTGGTCTTATGGTTCCATGACGGTGGATCATAATACTTTTGATCTAGGTGGTTGTGTGGGTGTTGGGGAGGGTCTTAATTATTGTTATGCGCTTGGCGTAGGCAATGGTGGTGGGGCAGATACTGGTGATTTGGCTGTCACTTCTACTTATAATGTTTTTTATTCTGGGGCTGGTGTTCCTACTAATAAATATAATACTTTTATTTTTAAAAATGATAATACTTACATTACATCGTATTATCATGATTATAATGGTTCTTATGGCCTGACAGAGGGTTATTTTTCATGGGGTGATTATACAAATAATATTGTTTCCTCAACTGGTGGGTACGATGTGACCACTGATCCTGATTTTAAAAGAGCTGATGTTGATACAACTAATGATTTAGAATTGGCACCATTTTCTGCATATTTAGATGTTAATGGCGACACTGATATTGGCGCTTATTCTGGAACACACATTTCTACCACATATATCGATGATGATGGCACTGTAGATTATTCGTCTGTTCATGCTACTTCTACAGATGTTATTGCTAGTCTAAGAGATAATGACACAGCAAATTTGGCAGCTGGTACTTATAATAGTTTTACAATAAATACTACCACATTGTTAACCGGTAATTTAACTATTACAGGCGCTGGCGCAGACACAATTATAAATGTTAGTACAAATGCCAGTAGTATTGATTTGAATGGAATAAATACCTCTACCATTCAAAATTTAGTGGTGCAAAATGCGTCTAGTACTTTGCTGGAACGTACTATTACTCCACGAGAATTTACCGGATATGAAATGGAAGGGACTATTTTGGTTGCCAATGGTGATGTCTGTGGAGAAGGTGGTGTTGGTTTTGATTTTGTTACAGCTGGAACTCCATTTAGTGCTATAACTTATGATCCTTCTGGAATTAGTGGCTGGAATATAGCCTTAGTCGATACTGGTGATGGTTCGTTCATTACTGTTTATGTTGCAGATAATATAGCAGCCACTAGTTCGGAATTATGTGGTGGCGCTTTTACTCCTATTTGGATTGATGCTTGGGATTATGTTGATGGTAATTATGGAGCTTTTATTAATAATACAACTAGTACCCCAGTTGGTGGTGACCCAGTAATGGGGGCTGGGAATACACAATATTTTTCAGGAATTAAATTTACAAATTCTTCCAACAACACCATCTCTAATGTTACTTCTACTGGTAATACCTATGGCGTGTGGTTTAGTGGTACGTCGAATGAAAATATAGTGTCCAGTTCAATTATTAGTGATTCTTTGAACTATGATGTTTATTCAGACGCTACCAGTGATAATAATTTTTTCAATGTAGATTATCAGATTACTTCTTCTTCGGTAGGGGTTGGTTCAGTTCTCAATTTAGTACAAGCTAGAGTTTTTGTGACTAGTACCAATGGTGCAGTGGAGGGTGTGCCAATTACTTTTACAGATAATCATTTATGGAGTACAGAAATCCCTGTTACAGGTGTTGATGGTTATACAGATTATAATGGATTGACTCTTTTTGATATTACCAGTTCAACTGATGGAAGTGATGCTACAACTACTAGCAGTTATAATCCCTATACAATTTTTGCTGAAGCAATAACTGGTTATTCTGCCACTTCTACTGAAGTTGATTTGTCATATTCTAATTATCAGACATTTACTTTGTTAATGGATTATACTGGTGAAGGAGAACCCCCAGCTGGTTATGACCTCCCTACTGTTCCTAGCGACGCAATTACCAAACTGATTAGAGCCAATAATATTTATTACTTATTTTTTACCAGCACAACTGTTGAAGGTATTTATGAAGTTTATTTAACTACTTCTACCAGTGGATTAGATGGCACTTGGAGTGAACCAGGGAGTGGTATATTTTCTGATTTAGCGCCACTTAGTCAAGGTCGTTCAGTGGATATTCAATATAATACTGCGGGCAATTATTTTGGTATTTTTGCTTTTACTTCTAGTACTAGCCGAATAGTCTTTACCACTTCATCCAATGCTGTATCTTGGTCAAGTCCAGTAACAACCACTGATCCAGGCGGAATTTGGGGACCAACTGTATCTTTCAAATTTTTACCAGGGACTAATTATGTGGTAGGTAGCTGGGTAAGTGGGGGAGGAAATGTTTATTTATCTAGTAATGGGGGTAGTAGTTGGTCTACGACAGATTTTTGTACTGGTAATTTTTGTGGCGGTGATAGTTTGCTACCAGTAAGTTATTATTTGGATTTTTTGGATGTGGGTATTTCTGGTACAGCCGATAATCATGTTTTACATGCTGGTTTTTATTATTCCACTAGTACCAATGATGTGGCAACTGACGCTGGTATTATGTATGCTTCTTCTACAAATAATGGTACAACTTGGACTACTTCTACAGTAGTGGGTGATTTGGCCAATGATGTTGAAACTGTTGGTAGACTTACTCAAATGACAGTTGATGGTAATGGTTTGCCAGGATTTGTTTATGGAAGAATACTGGGTTTTGTTGATGATGACCCAAATTTCTATGTTACTACCTCTATGCACTATGCCCATAAAGCTAGTAATGGAGTGTGGACAACCAGTACCTTGGGAAATGATAATTATTGGGATGTTAGTGGCGATGGAGATTTATATATTAGAGATCTTAATTATTTTGCGACCAATAAACCAGTGGTTGTTTATGCTGGTGATGGTGGTATATTAAAAATGGCAGTAAATACCAGCACCGAATTTAGTTATGAAACAGTTACTAGTACAGCAGTAAGTGTATTTTATAAGCCATCTTTTGCTTATGTAACTAGTACTGAAACCGCAGCCATTACTTATGTAATAGGTAATCAATTATATTTTAGCAGTTCGTCTTTGCCAATGCCTAGTGAAGAAGAACCACCATCAGCTGGAGGCAATCTTAGTATTGTTATGCCAGCAAACACCAATTTATTTGGGGCTGAAAATGCATCTTGGACTTTCAATGTGACTACTAGTGAAGATTTGGTAGCGGGTGATGTGGTACAATTTCGTTGGCCATTTTTAGATCAAGCTGATAATTATCATTTACAAGATAGTGTCTTTTTATCAACTAGTACTAATATTACTCTTTACCAAAATTATAACCCTTTTGATGGTGGAACTGGTGTTAATGATTTACAAATGTATGGTAATCAAGGTGAAGGTGATTCGTTGTTTGGTTATGTAGATGAAACTATCCCAGCGGGAACAGAATTTACTGCAACTATTGCTGGTATTAGTAATCCTTATCCTCGTGGAGGTTTTGGTGAGGCCAATCCTTATGACAATATTTTAATGAGGGTAAAGGCTGGTACGCCAACAAATGAAATGGAGCCGTTTGGAGCTTTGACTGAAAAAGTAAATGCGACTACCACTTTTGGTTTGGTTCAGTTGGGTGACAGGATTGTGTCTGATTACAATTCTAATATTACAGCGAGTTCTTATGCTACTAATACTATTGCGGAATATACTTTTAGTTTTACTGCTACATCCAGTATTCCTGTAGATGGTAAAGTAGTATTGGTATTTCCAGAAGGTTTTGATATTAGCGGTGCTTATTTATCTGATACTATAAATATAAATAACAGTAGTACTCCAGCTCAAGTATTGACAAATGCAGTGGCTACTTCTACAGCCAATGGTATGAATCGGGTAATTTTAGGAGTAAGCAATGTCAGTACATCTCCAGGAGACGCAATAACAGCTACGATTGAAGGGATTATAAATCCAGTAGCCAAAGGTGTTTATCGTGGACTTTTTGTCTATACGGCCGTTTCCAATGGAGGATTGATTGACGGTTCTTTTGGTGGATTTAATCCTGATGATTATTCTGGTCCACCACCTGTAGATACTATTCATATTGGTGGTGATAATACGGTAGTAGTGGAAGTATATAAAGAAGAAAATGGAGTAAGAAGTTTGTTAGCTCCCGATGAAGCTGCATTGATGAAGATTGGTATGGATTGTCCAGATAAACAGTTTTATGTTGGTGATAGATATTTGAATGCTTCATCTTCGGCTAGATTTGAAAATTTATTAGATTGCAATTATAATGTTTGGATTAATTCAGTATCTACAGATAAAAGTGTATTGATGGAATTCATGCAAAACTATTTACCACCAAATCGTAAGATGATTAGAGCATTGGGTGGTTCTACCGCTACTGGTACTTTAGCTTTTGGTGTGCCAGACGCTACTTTGACTTTTTCTTTAGATAATTTGCCTGCAGATTACAGTGCTGAACAAGGGATGATAAATGTTAATGCTTATAGTGATAATTATGAAGGCTATTCACCGGTATTTACCAATACTAGTTATAACACTCCAGGAACAAATGGTAGTGGCCAAGGGTTTGCCCGGATTAATGTTAAACAAGGAGAAACCTGGAAGCCGGGAATTGAAGGAGGAACACTTTATGTTGGTGGAAAGAAATATTGGCCACCAAATATCCCCGCTGTTTATATTGGTACTTCCACAGTGGAAGCAGGAGACTATTCCTATGTTTTGGCAGAAAATAATTTGACTGTGTTATTAAGAAATTCAGCAGATAATAGCGTGGTAAATGATGCGTGTGTTTCGGTTCAGCAAGTCGGGAGTGGTGATTTTATGGGCCGGTCACAAGATCAAACTTGTAATCCAAATAGTGGTAGTAATTATTTATTTAAAGTACCTCAAGGGCCAGTAGAAGTGAATGTAGAACGTCATGGTGGCAAGACTGAAAAACAAATTGTGTCAGTGGGAGCCGAAGGAGCAACGACGACTATTTATTTGGCTGCTCCAGAAAATTATATCCTTGCAACTGTAATTGATAGTGAAGGAAATGAAATAAATGGAGCTGGTGTGTTTGCTCACGGTAGTGGTGGCAATGCTAATGGCGTGACCAATGCTAATGGTACCACCACACTCTATGTTGGGGCCGGTGTTTATACTGTAGATGCTTTTGTCCCTGGATTTGCCAATCTTACCCCAACCACAACGGTTGTAGGTGAAGGAGAAAACGCTGAAGTTACTTTTGTCGTGGATGCTAGCGGGTTTAAAGTAATTAGTGGTAGAGTTTATTATGATAATAATGATAATGAAGTGTATGACCAAGGTACAGATACGGCTGTGGCCGGTGTAAAAATGTTTGCTAATACTAATGGTAACGGTGGTGGCGCAGAAACAGCTGATGATGGTGCTTATTCTATTTATGTAAATGGTAATGGTACTTATGAAGTGGGAGGCTGGTCTAGGGATACTGGTAGATTGGATTTTCAAGTAGTAGTTTTGGATGAAAGTGCTAGTGGAGTGGATTGGGCTTTGGGTGAAAGTGGTACTCTGGAAGTTGAATTACAAAATGCTTCACAATTGGATAAATTATTTATTGGTATTTTTAATCCAACCACCCAACGTGGTTCACATTCTGGTTCTTGGTCAACTGATGGTACCAGTAAAAAGACTAGTATCAATTTGCCAGCTGGCAACTATCGGCTAGATATTGGTTCACCATCTGGTCCAATTGTAGAAGGACAAGATGTGGTAGTCACTGGAGGTGAAACTACCAATTTAATTTATAATGCAACAGCCGAAATTACTTGGGTGACAGTTAGTGGGACAGTAACTTTAGATAGTAGTCCAGTGGATAATGCTACTGTTTGGTTAGCCAGACGCGCTGGTCCAGGTTTTTATTCTACACAAACTGATAGTAATGGTGAATATTCTATGGTAATACCTGGAAATCGTTTCTATCTTTCTGGTGTAGAATATAATGATTATATTGCTAATGAAGGTGAAGTGGAAATTAGTTTAACAACTAACGATGAAGAACAGAATTTTACCCTAGTATCGGCTCCTTATACTATTAGTGGTGAATTAACCAATACTTCACATGAAACTTTGATTGAAGGTTGGGTGGAGGTAGGTAAAATGGTGAATGGCAGAGAAGTACGAAAAGGCTCTCCGGTTGATGCGAGTGGTAATTATAATATTAATGTAACAGCTGGTGATTGGCGCGTAGTAGGAAATAGTCCTTGTTATTATCGTAGCCAGGGTCAAAATGTAACAGTAAGTGATAGTAGTGTTGATGCTCCAATTGAATTAACTGCTATGCCTGGGTGTAATGCTGACGCGGGTAAATTCTTTACTATTATTGATACCAATGGCGGTCAAATTGTGACTAATGATGCAATTATTAATATTCCAGCTAATGCTTTGGGTACGAGTGGTAATGCAGTTAATTTGAAAATAAATCGAACAGGTTTGTCAGTTGGTACCTCCAATGCCACCCCAATTGTGCCAATTAGCATTAATGCCACTGATAGTGATGGATCTTCTATTACCAGTTTGAATAGCCCGGTAGAAATTACTTATAAATATAATGAAAGTAATTTACCAATTGGTTTTGCTGAAGCAAATTTAGCTTTTGGCTATTTTAGTGATGCGACTGGCCAGTGGGAAAGTGTGGCTGGCACAGTCGATACTGTTAATAATACTGTCACCGTACAAGTAGAACACTTGACTGATTTTGGACCATTATTGCCAGGTGTACCTGGGGCTCCAGAAAATTTAGTGGCCACGCCTACTTCGTCTAGTCAAATTGATTTGAGTTGGAATGATGTGGTAAATACTGATTATTATATTATTTATGCTACCACTACAGATTCGGCTGGGTTGTTTTATGAAGGCGATCGTTTGACTACTACTTCATATGCGTATTATTATCATACTGATCTTGATACTAGCACCACTTGGTATTATGAAGTGGCGGGCTATAATGAAAATGGTGAAGGGGCAAATTCTGAGACAGCGAGTAGTACTACTTTGACGGGGGGTACATCATTTGATGGCAATCTCCCTACTATCCCTGGCGATATATCAAACACAAAATTATTACGTGTGAATAATCTATATTATTTATTTTTTACTAGTACCACTGTCACCAGTAGTTTTAATCTCTATTTAACTACTTCTACCAATGGTGTCGCTGGTACCTGGAGTGAACCACAGATTATTTTTTCTGAAATGCCGGTCTTTGAAATGGATCAGGCAATTGCTACGTTTGGTGCGGAATACAATTCAACTGCCGGCTATCTAGCTTTTTCAGCTATTTCTTCTAGTACAGGGCACATAATTGTGGCCACTTCTACTAATGGTGTGGCTTGGGGCCAAGTGGATACTGGATTAGTGGGAACTTACGGCAATATTATTAATGGCATGAGTTTTGCTTCCGGTACTAATTTTGGGGTAGTTGCTTATGATTTTATTAGCTATTTATATTCAACGGATAATTGGCAGACAATTAACACCAGTACAATACCAGTGGATCCAATTGTGGGTGGTTTTGTGAGTGGAATTAATGCTTATTACTCTGGTAGTGGTTCGGTGATTGTACAAGCTGTCTATGGTACTACGGCTACTACGACAGACTTTATTTTTATAACCACCACTAATCATGTAGATTTTGGTACTACAACTTTGGTAACTGGTTTGGATGGAGGTATATGGAATAATAGTTTTGCAGTTGATAGCAATGGCAACGCTGGGTTTGTTTATGTAACTAGTAGCGTTGCTAAATTTCTATATCACAATGCTAATGGTTCTTGGAGCACTAGTAATTTGGGTGTGGGGCAACAAGTAGGTAAGTTTGATTTACAGTTTTTTAATAGTGCTCCTTATACAGTTTATACTGGGACTTCCAATCTAGGCAGTTTTGCTTATAGTACGAGTTCACCATATACATTTACGGAAGTTACAGATATTGGTGGCGACCAAGCGATTGGACAGAATGCAAAAGTATCCACAGTGTATGATGACACAACTAATATTGTGGCTACAGTTTTTCCTTCTGCTAGTAATACAATGGTGTTTGTGACTACGAGTCTGGATTTGGCTGTTAGTGAATCCGACACCCTCACCGTCACCGGCACCGTCTCCTACTACGACGGACTAAAAAATGTCACCAACGCCACCGTCTTACTCCTAGACTCTGCTAGTACTACGATTGCTGTCACTACCACTGACTCTAATGGACTATATACCTTTAACAATGTAACGAGTAGTCAAGACTACTATATAAAGATATCTACCTCTACCCTTCCTTCTACTAGTACGCGCGGTGTCTCTAGTATGGACCAAACTAAGATTGGTAGACATCTCGTTGGCTTAGAAACATTTAGCTCTGTCTACAAAAAGATCGCCGCCGATGTCAATTGGTCGGGTGGAATCAGTAGTATGGATCAAACCAAGATTGGCAGGTTTATCGTCGGTATAGAAACCTCACCTATTTCTGGAGTCTGGCAATTCTATTCTTCAGACACCACACCCACTACCACGGTCAGTGATTCTAATTATTACCGTACCGTCTCTACCGCTAGATTCCTTAATAACCCATCGACTAACCAAGGTAATCAAGACTTCAC
>DOMK01000007.1:10862-26611 GCA_003510435.1 Candidatus Magasanikiibacteriota bacterium | reverse complement strand
TCAGTGGTAGTGACAGCAATCGTGGTACTAGCAGAGTCTAGGAGTAAGACCGTGGCGTTGGTGACATTTTTTAGTCCGTCGTAGTAGGAGACGGTGCCGGTGACGGTGAGGGTGTCGGAGGATAACAGAGTACTAGTGGTACTAGAAGCAGAATATTCTGTATATAAAGTGGAACTGCTTAAATATTGCGCCCGAACCACAAAAGTATATTCATTACTTGGTGTTAGACCAGTGATATTGGTAGTTGTGACAGTAGAGGTAACAAAACCACCAGTGTAATTTATATAATATACTGTTCCACTAGCATTTAAATTATCAGACCAAGTAGCAGTCACTGATGAAGTAGAGACATTGGAAATGTCTGGAATGCCAGGGGTGACGGGGTTGGTGTAATCATCAGTAGAGGTGACATAAGCAGAAGTGCCAGAAGTATTAAAGGCTCCTACTCTCAACCAATAATGGCCATTAGGAGACAAATCAAAAACAATAGTACTTGTAACATTGGCAATAGTAGTAGTGACATTAACAAAACTTACCCCATCAGTTGATTTATCTACTATAAAACCGTCTTCATTACCAGAACCATCTGTCCAAGAAAATTCTATACTGGAAGTGGCAACAATATTATTGGGGTTGGTAGGAGGATTAGGAGCAGAGTCTCCCCCACTTTCTGTCATCACTAAAGTAAATATTTGATTTGGTTCATTGTAAGATACAATTGTAGAAGTGGCTAAATAAGTAGAAGTAGCTGTCGCTTCAATAGTCACACTACTCCAATCATAAGTAGTGGTGGAAGTTTTTTTGCCAATTGGTATATAGGCAGGATCTTGTTCTTCAGAAATATAACCATTGGCTCCAGTAGTACGGCTCTTACTCGTACCATCATTAGTAAAAATTAATTCTACACCTGCCAGATCTTCATCAAGATCATTAATAACATGAACATCAGCACTATACCCCCATAAAAATGGCACTGTACCAGTGACAAAAATAGAACTAGTAGTAAGCACAGAATCATAAACAATATTACCAGAAGCTTCATCTTTATTTGCGTCACTATACACATCATATTCTACCGAACTAGTCACAACAGAATTTAGCATGTAATTTAAATCTGATGTTCCACTAAACCAAATTCCATATGTATTTCCAGTAGATGTAACATTAATTATATTATTCGAGGACGAATCCAATTTTATACCAGCATATTTATTTAGTGTGACATTAATGGCTGGCGTAGCTTGATCTGCTTGATAACTAGTAGTAGCCACTGGCGTGTCAAACTCCCCTGCTGGTGGTGCATGATAAGTATATTCTTGATTTTCTTCACTCCAAGTAAAAGTAGAAGTGGCAAAATAATCAAGATTATAACCCATACTTGCCCAAACCGCCTGTTCTTCTTCCAAAGTATTGTAACCAGCACTTTCATTTATGTAATAAGTGAGATAATAAGAACTAGTGCTTATCAAGGCTAAATGCCAATTACCCGGATTAGCATCATTCATGTGAGTAGAAATATCCTGATTATTGGTACTAACACCATCCCAATCTCCTCCACCCCACCAATAAAATACTGCACCTTGCACTGACCCTCCATAATTATAAGAACTGGAAGCATAATCATAAGGATGCTGAGTGGCAGTAAAATTTTTATCTATAATCGAAGTTTTTATAATAGTAGGTGTATCTGAAGTACTACTAACACTAATTCCAGCTTCAGCTAAAGAAGATGCATTAAAAGAATAATCTCCATTGCCATCAACGGTAAAAGTGCTCGTCACCCAAACTGCAAGCGGTGGTGCACCCAAATTACCTAAATAAGTATTAGCGGTTGCTTGGTCGGGAAAAATATCGGCTCTAAAATAAGCCGGACCATAAATACCACCAAGGTCCGCCAGCCCTAAATTCCAGTCTTGCCGAGGATTGCCCACATAACTAGTCAAATCTGCCTCCAAGCCAGGTACAGCCCAAGTTAACTCAGTCGGGTTGCCCATATCAATACCATCACCATAAAATGCAAACAAGCCTGATGTTGGTGCATCAAGGTCCACTTGCCAATAGTCAACGCCACCATAAGTAAAATAATGATAATTCATTGCATAAGAATTACTACCTGTCACTGCATTTTCCACCACCAAATTTTGAATGGTAGAAGAATTTATCCCCACTAAATTTATGCCATTGCCACTACTGTTAGCGTCAATTATGGTTTCTGCTCCGGCGCCAGTAATGGTTAAATTTTCTGATAGTAATGAAGAAGAATTAACTGTAAAACCAGCATAAGTGCCAGTGGCAATAAGCACTGTATCCCAGCTTCTTAAATTGGTAATAATACTTGTTGAAGTAGCATCTACTACGCCATAATCTATTACTCCATCATCATCTATGTGAATAGTAGAAGTGCGCACCCCAGAAAAAGTACCAATATCAATATCACCATTTATATCTAAATAAGGACTAAATGGTACCAAATCAACTCCATTGGCTTGATAATAAGGATTGACATCGGACAAACTGTGTCCACCTTGAGTTAAATCAACAACTTCACCCTGAGGATATTGATCATCAACATTAATATCTAAATTGTAATAAGCATTGTAATCTTCATAAACATGAACAGAAGAAGAGGAGCTATTGGAAAGATTCAAACCAGTAACATTGCCACTATTATTAGTTAATCTGCTGCTCTTAATAAAATTATAAGTAGAGGTGACACTGTACAAAGTGGTGGTTGAACTGCCACTATTACCTACGTCAATGCCGCCACAACCTGTGCCATTTGGATCACAATCACCCAAATCTATAGTATTATTTTTTATTGTCACACCAATATCATCATTAAAAGAAGTGACAAATATACCAGTGGCTCCCACACTACTACTAGGAAAACCAGTTGAAAATTCTATATAATTATTATTAAGCATGACATTCACACCGCTCTGAACGTAAAAAGTTGCATAAAAATCATCCACGGGAGTACTACGATAAATAATCGTATTATTTGAAACGGTGTTATTGTCACCACTTACATGCATCAAACCACTGGTGTCTGTTGTGAGGTAAACATCAACAGTATTACTAGAAAATATCATATTACCGACACCAACGCCAAGCAAACTCCCCATACCTCCATTAATAGAAGTAGAATTATACAATGTAAAAGTACTACTAGTTACTTCAACACCTTGTCCATTTACATAAATGCCAACATCTCTAAAACTACAATTTCTAATTGTAGAACTTGCGCCTAAAGTAATCGTGGAAGTGGTACTGTATTGAATTACTGCCCCACTATTTTGGCAATCTAGTGTTACTCCGGCAGGAAGGGTTAAAGGAAATGACTCTGTGCTAGAAACATAGGTGGAACTGACAGTAACTGTGTCGCCGCTAGTAGCAGCAGTAAAAGCAGAGGTAATTGTATTATAACTACAAACGCCATTTAGACAGACAGAATTTTCTCCACCACCTGGTGGCGCCACCGACAAAGCCAAACTACTCGTCACAAAATATAATTGACCATCGGCCGTAACATATGATCCCGCCCAAAGTTCATTAGTAGTATCATAAGCTGAAGACAATTCTGTAAAATCCCCCATGGCAGATCCACCTTCAAAAATACCACTCCACTGCGAACTGGTGTTAACAATAGCCGTTGGATATAAATTACTCTCACTCGTAAAAATAATCGGTTTGTCAGTGTCGTAAAAAGTCAAGTTGGCTGGTTCAAAATAATAATGGCTAACAAGAGTAATACTTACATCATCAGCTATCGTCTCAGGTGTCCAGACACCATTACTACCCCTCTTAACATAAATCAAACTAGAAGTTGTGTGATAATCAACGGTACTGGTAGTAATGTCATAATATATTAAACCCGGTAAACCATTATCATCCAAAGTAAAACTATTTAGATATGAAAAACGAACATCTCCAATACCAGGCAAATTAATAGAAACGTTACTAGCAACTGTGGTGGTGGTCCAACTTGTACCAACGTTATCAGTAGAAGAAGCATAAATAATGTCAAAATTACCACTGGTGCCATAATAGGCTGTATGAAATTGACGAGAGACACCAATGCCGGATATACCAAAACCAAGTGATACGGGATAAGTATCTGTTTCAAATGTCAAAGCTCCGCTATTGTCCCAAGACGAACCTGTGCTCGTAGAATAATAAACTTTATAATTAGCCCCAAAGGTTGATTTTACAATAACACCAACAAATTCTTCTTGACTAGAAAAATCCATATAAATTTGTCTTTCAGCATCCGAACTGGGCAAACCACTGGCCACAGTACTAGTAGCAGACCAAGATAAAGCATCTGTTGAAGACGCAAACCACACTTCATAGGTACCACCTGCACCGAATGTAGAAGAAGCAAAAGCAACAACACCAAAATAGTTACCAAATGAATTATATTCAAAGGCAAATAAACCATTATCAATTTGTGGACCACCAACTGTGGGTTTTACACTGGCAAAAATTAATTGAGGCTCGCTCCAAGTACCAGCCCCACCATTGGTAGAAGTAGTAAGATAAACATTATAATCACTGCCGGTAGAACTAGAAAAAGCATAATAGTATACATCATTAACCCAAAGTAACTTGGTTTTGGCATCAGTAGAAACAGTAGGAAGATCATAACCAGCTGGTGGTTCTCCTTCACCTCCATCTACCAAAGTTGTACTACTAATTTCAAGCGATGACGTACTATTATCATAGGTATCCCAAGCAAATAATTGAAAATAATAAGTGGTACTGGCTGATAAACCAGTAACCACAGTGGTAGTAGCACCATTAAAATTACTGTCAGCTAAATTTGGATCATTGTCTGACATCCATTCAATATCACCAGTAATTGGAGAAGAGGTGGAATAAGATATTGTATAATCAAGAAAATTAGAGTCAGTTGAAGTAGTGCTAGGTAAATTTAAAGTTATGGAATTAGTGTCAACAGTATTAACAGATAAATCACCTGGAACAGTGGGATCAACATTATCAATCACCACAGTCGTAGAAACTACTTCGGCATTTTCTGTAGGTAAACTTCCGTTGTGATCATAGGCTGTCAAATATATCCGATAAATACCATCTCCAATGGGTAAATCTGATAAAGAAAACCAAGTAGAAGTGACAACATTAGCTCCAGAAGCCGTCGTGATAAGCGGGAGTTGTTCGGCTTTTTCTGGAGTTTGAGCAGGATCATAGTCAGGAGAAATAACCCCATACAAAGATTCAACTGCGGTGGTATTAATCATAGCTCCAAATTCAGTCACACCGCCATCATCATCAAAAGTACACTCACCCGGACATTCTTCATACCAAATAGAAACTGTCACATCATCTTGGTCAGCATCATCTACTGTAAAATTAACTACTACATCACCAGTGCCATCGGTGGCAGGTGTAACTGATAAACTAGATAAAACTGGGGCCGTACTATCACCAGCCAAAAGAAGAGCACCTTCAGAGCCAGAATAAATAGTTGAACTAGTTAGTAGATAAACTTCTCCAATATTTACATCAATTTGTTGCGTAGCAGTGACAATGACAGTATTAAAATTTACAGACCACACTGTGCCAGTTGGTTTTCCTAAATCACCAGATATATCAACGGCTGTTGAAACAGATTCTACAAAATTTCCGCCATCATACAATGTATAAGTACCAGTAGCGGCCTCACTTTCAATTACCGGCTCTAGATAAACCAAAACTGATGAGGAACTAAAACTACCTGGATCTATAGAATAAAATTCAAAAGGATAAGCCACCTCTCCATTAGGTAGACCAGTAGTCTTAGCTTGTTCTAATTTGTTTCCATACAATTGGGGTAATAACAAGCCAATAGCACCAACAAATAATACAGCTAAACTAATAAATAAATATTCTTTAGCAATATGATAAATCTTGCCTTTGAGAGTGAAGGACATAGGAAATTTATTAAATTTTACAATCTTATTATACCATTTTTAATGTTTTTACTACATTTTATTTATCCACACCAATAACCAAAATACAACATACACATAACAAAATACAAAAAAATCCACTTAAATTTCAATCCATACATTTTATTTTTGTTTGAATTTTTTTAATCTGTGTAATCCAAGACAAATCAGTATAATCAGTGTATAAAAAACAGCCCCTTTTACAGGACTGCCTTTAAAATCATTTTTATCTATCACCTAAAACCTACAACCTAATCTACTATTTACCTAATCTCAAACGTCACATTCACATTTAATATTACATCTGTACTGCCAGATTGAATATCTGGAGCTGGGGTAGCCCCACCCATACCTAGAGCTGATTCAGCGTATTTATACATTGGATAATTAGCGTCACCACTATACTCATTGTAAGAAACTATACCAACCAAATTCACTCCCAAAGATTGGGATAGAGCCTTGGCTTTTTCTGCCACCTGTTTCAGAGCTTTGACTCTAGCTTCAGCTTTATAAACTTCATTGTCATCAATAGTAAACTGCAAACCACTCACATTATTGGCTCCCACTTCTCCGGCCAATGCCAAAACTTGACTAGATTTGGCTAAATCACGAATTTTTACACTCACAGTCTGTTGGACTTCATAACCCTTCAGAACGCTACCGTCTTTTTCTGTATAATCGTATTGAGGATAAATATTATAATTGGCTGTCTGAATATCATCTTCAACAATTCCCAAGGCTTTTACTTTAGCAATTAAATTATTCATTACTGCAGTATTTTTTTCTTGAGCCACTACCACTGTCGTACCACTAGCCGTCATACCCATACTAATCATAGCAATATCTGGCTTGGCAGTCACCTTGCCTATACCTTCAACCATGATTGTTCGTTCCATTTTATCGGCCTGACCAATGTAATTATATTTTTGTAAATTATTCCGAATCAATGTTCCCATAAATACAATCGCGTACGCCAATAAAATCCCAAGCAAAGTGAACATTAATTTTTTACCAAAGTCGTAGCAATCACCATGAAAACCACAACAAGTTTTTTCTGGCTTTGTCACAGACGCCAATTTCTGCTCCATTTTTGGCGGAGACACCATTTTCTTTTTGACAGGCATATATTTTTATTAATTGCTAATATTATTTTTTAAATTAATTTTATTTTTTATTGAAAATTTATTTTGTCTGTAAAATATTATTAATTTCTAATTTACCTAATTTCTAATATCTAATAAAATTTTCAATGTCTAATCACAAACACTTACCCAAAATAATTTATTTGCTAATTTAATATTTTGTTATTTTATTAGGTGAATTTTAACAAATACTATTATACCACTTTTTTTACTTGTCAACAACATTTATCAACAATTTTAACTAATACTTTCTAAAGCCGATTTTATTACTTCCGACAAAACCGGATGTGACCAAATCATTTCTAGCCATTCTTCAACTGTTAAACCTTGATTAACTGGGATAATAGCTTGATGAATTAAATCGGTCGCGCCATAGCCAATAATATGCACACCCAAAATTTTCTGATTTTGTTTATTAATAATTATTTTTACCATACCCTCGCGCTCGCTCATGATAATGGCTTTGCCATTGGCTGCATAATCACTTTTCCTCACTTCATATTCTATACCTTGTTTAACTGCTTCTTCTTCAGTCATACCAATTTGTCCTACTTCGGGATGAGAAAAAACTGTACTAGGAATTTGTGTATAATTAATTTGCTTAAGTTTTCCTAAAATATGTTTGGCCACACATTCACCTTCTCGCTCGCCACCATAAGCAGTTAAATTTCTTCCCGCCAAATCACCAATTACATAAATATTATTTTGCGTGGTCTGTAAATTTTCATTCAAGTTAATTCTTGGTCCATCATTCTCAATTCCCAATTCTGCCAACTTTGTTAAATCAAGATTGTTTTTTCTACCAATCACTACCAAGGCCTTATCAACTAAAATGGTTTGCTGTTCTTCCCCATTTTTATATATTACCTCGGCTTGATTGTCCTTATCTTTACATGACAAAACTTCTGTACTTAAAAATATTTTACAACCTTTTTTTTCTAGACTCTTTTTAAGTTGGGCAGTAATTTCTTTATCTTGAGCTGGTAAAAGTGAAGCTAATTTTTCTATAATTGTCACTTCCGTACCAAGAACAGAAAAGACCGAGGCCATTTCCACACCTGTCACCCCACCTCCAATAATTACCAAACTCTTGGGAATATTAGCTAAATCCAAAATCTCGGTACTAGAAATAACATTTTCACCTTTGGGCATAATAGGAATAAATAACGACTCAGTACCCATGGCCAAGATAATATTTTGAGCAGATAAGATTTTGGTCTCAGTGGCTGATTTAATTTCTACTTCATGCACACTAATTAAATTACCCATGCCAGTAATTATTTCTACACCTGCTGTTTCCAAAGTTTTTTTCAATCCCAAGCCCAACATTCTAACATTCATATCTTTGCGCTTTTTTACTTCTTCCCAAATTATTTCTGGCTCTGCCACATTTATACCATGACGTTTGGCTTTTTTAATATTTTCTAATAGTTCTACAAAATACAAATAAGACTTGGAAGGGATACAACCACGGTTCAAACAAACTCCACCAATCGCGTCTTTTTCTATTAGAGCAACTTTTTTACCAACCTTGGCCAATTCCAAAGCACACTTGCTACCAGCTGGCCCTCCGCCTATTATTATTGCGTCAAAATTAAACATAGTTGTTAGGTTTTAGGTTATAGATATTAAATAAAAAAATTCTATATTCTACATTCTATATTCTAGCTTCAAAACTCATAAATACTCTCCAAAATTTGTACAAATTTGTCGTCTGCAACTTTACACGGATAATTGTACAAATCCTTATCACCCACTCGTTCATTATAATACGGACGATTGCAATCTTTACACCCCGAGGTTTCAAAAACATTAGAATCTTTTAAAATATTTACTAGTTCTTCTTTATTATAACCAAAATTTGTTATTTGTCCATTATCATTGTAAACAAAACTTTTGTCTAAATTATTACGAACTAAATACAAAGCTACTTGAATCCGGCGATAACTAGAAATATTTGGCTCTTGTTTAAATTCCAGTTTAGCACCCTTAACTGGTGTAAAAGCAAACAGAGCAATAATAACTTCATGTTCATGCAATTCTTGAATCATATCCACCATTTCTTTTTCTGTTTCTCCCATGCCAACAATAAGATGAGTAGCGATCTTGCCAGGATATTTGTCCGCTGTATGTAAAATAAAATCTTGGTAAATTTTTAAATTTCCACCCTTTATTTTTGCAAACTGTTCTTCGTTGACAGCATCAATACTAAGTCCAACTTCGTCTGCTCCTGCATTAAACACTGCTTCTATATCCTCTGGTTTGTAAGTACGAATAGTAATAGCAATCTGTGAGTGCGGAGTCGACTCTCTAATTTTTTTTGTTGTCTCGGCCAAAGTCTTAAATATTCTTGGACTATTTACTACTTGGAAACAAATTCTTTTATAATTATTTTGCTTTTCTTTTAAAGCTTGCAAAACAATATCTAAATCATACTCTGGCCAACTCACGCGCGATAATTTATCCTGTTCCGAAGTCGCGCACTTGGCTTGTGCACAAAAACTACAGTTGAATTCACAACCGCCCGAGTTCATGAGATAAATTGTTTGGGACAGAGCGGTCATTTTTAATTCTCTAAGTCCCAATATCGCCGCCGAGCCCAGTGATACTCTAATTTTGTTCATAATAAATATACTTGTAAACTCTTTCCGTGTACTCCTTTTTTCCGTATAATCCGTGTTAATCAATCACACAACACTCATTCAACTCCTCAATTTCCAAACCCATTTCCTTTGCCAACCCTCGCGCTTTAGGTGTGGGTTGCACAATGCGATCAAACCCTGCTTCTACTGCCAAAACATCCACTGCATTTCTGTAAGCTCCACCCGGACGCATACAACCTAAAATTAATAATTCTTTTTTAAAAACTTTCCGCGCATATTCAAACACTTTTTTCACATCATTCAAATTTGGTGGCAGAACTTTGGCAAAGTCTGTTCCAGGAGTAGGAATTAAAATATTTAAAACTAACCTGTCTGCTCCGAGCTGATACAAAATATCTATAGCCTCAAATTCCCAATGAATCTGGCCTTCATCTATGCCAACGGTAATATGTGGATACACTTTTATTTTCTTGGCTAATAATTTATAGGTTTTTATATATTCAGCTATATCTTTATCTACTTTATAAACTTTTTTTATCACCGCTTTATCGGACACAAAATCAAAACTCACATAATCCACAATTTCGGCAATTTGCGCAATGTCTTCTTCATCCACAAAACCCACATGCGAATTAAATTTTAATTTGCCATTTTTTTTCAACGTCAATAATTCTTTTTTCTTGTCTAAAATAAAAGACTTGCCATTGGCTTTTAATCCCCCACTAATTAGCAAACTACGGATATTGGCAGGCAAGGGACAATCCAAACCCTCCATCTGTTCTAGATAGTGTTTATTGCAATGGGCACAATTAAACGAACAACCTCTCCCAGAGAGGCTGATTGCTTTAGTATTTTTTAAATAAACGAATTGGATCTTTTTCCTCATATTTATTACTATGCATTATCTTGGTTGTATATTAAAATGAAATAATTTTATCGCTGGCTTTTACTATTTCATATAAATCATTCATAGTTGACAAAGGACACATCTCTGAACCGTCCAATTCACGACTTTTTAAACAAGTACCACAAGCAAAAATTTTACCGCCATTGTCTAAAAAAGATTTTGCCTGATCTTTGATGTTAAACTTCTCACTATCAAGCTTTTCATATTCAACTCCCTTTGACAATAAAAATATTTTTACCAGGTCGCCTGCCTTTAACGAAAAATTTGCCAATCGAAAAGCGTTCCAGACAATTTCAGTCTCGTTTGAATAAATAATGATTCCTATCTTCATATTTTTTAAAATTAATTTTGTGATTATATCAACACCACCAAAATTCCACTCAACCAATCCTTAAAACAACTCAATTATGTTTAACACACCCCCAATGCTCCCAGAGAGGCTGATCGCTTTAGTATTTTTTAGATAGACGAACTGAATCTTACGAGGCATACTTAACTTTTGATTTATTAAAATATTCCTTTTTCTTTCATATTATTCAATTCAATAACTAATCTATCAATATCTTTTTTATTATTAAAAATATTTAATGAAATTCTAATCCTGCTTAATCTTAAAGAAACAACAATGCCTTTCTTTGCCAGTTCCTTAATAATTCTTTCAGAATTTTTTAACTTAACCACAACAACTGACGACCGATATTTTTCTTCAAGCGAAGACAAAATTTGTACATTCAACTTCTTTAACTTATCAATCAAGTATCCAGTCAATTCTTGAAGTCGTTTCTCTATATTTTTGATACCAATACTGGTATTTAATTCAATAGCTTTCCCCATCACAAAAATACTGTGCAAATTCATTGCCCCCAATTCCAAAACTGAAACGTTCTTCTTTAAATTCAAATTTTTATTATCATAACCGCGCACACTTTCTATACTCATCCAACCAACCATCGGCCACTTAATTTTATTAAACCACTTTTTATTTATGTAAATCGCTCCTAGCCCCTCAGAAGTATTTAACCATTTAACACTACTAAACACCAAAAAATCAATCCTCGATTTTTTTACATCAATCGGCGTGACCCCAATAGACTGTGTAGCATTTACAACAAAGGTTAATTTTTTTGACCTACAATAATTCCCCAATTTTACCAAATCCTGTTTAAAACCAGTAAATGATTGGATGTGACTAGTAACCAAAATCTTGGTCTTACGGTTAACCAGTTTATCAATTTCTTCAATTGAATAAATTAAATTTTTTGGTTTAACAAAATTTAATTTAAAACTCTGATTAACCCAAGGCAAAGTAGTCGTTGTAAATTCATCATCCATGGTCACCACTTCCCCTTTTCCTCGTAACATTTGGGCAACAAAATTCATGCCAAAAGAAGTATTGGGTATAAAAGCAATTTCTTCTTTGTCTGCATTAATCAATTTAGCGACTTTTTCTCTTACTTTGTCAATTTTCTTGCACCATTCATCCCAATCAACATTTCCATATAAAACAGTATCATAGTATTTTTTACCTTCCTCGGCCGCTTTTATTGAAATTGGGGACTCAGAAGCAGAATTTAGATAAGTAAATTTTTTCAATGCTGGAAATTGTTTTCTAATACTGTTCCAATCAGTCATAAATTATTTTTTGTTTGACTAATCTTTCAAACAACTCACTCCACAAGCAATTACCGGCTGGCGAGCCGCTTTGACAGCGTCAATGCGACGCACAACTGTTGAATGTGGTGCTGTTTGTAAAATTTCGGGATTTGTTTTGGCTTCATTGGCAATCTTTATCATTACTTCACAAAACTCATCCAAAGTTTCTTTGCTTTCAGTCTCGGTTGGTTCAATCATCAAGGCTCCATGGACAATTAAAGGAAAATAAATTGTGGGTGGGTGATAGCCAAAATCCAATAAGCGTTTGGCAATGTCCATAGTGCTTACATGATTTTCAGCTTGCGCTTCATCATTAAATACTACTTCATGCATACAGTGCACAGAAAATGGTAAATGATAATAATCTTTCAAACGTGCTTTAATATAATTGGCATTTAACACGGCATAACGGCCAACTTTTTCTGTGCCACCCTTGCCCAAACGAAGCATATATGTAAAAGCGCGGACTATTACACCAAAATTACTATAAAATGCTCGCACTCGGCCAATGCTTTTTGGCGCGTCTGATACTAGTTTATAATTCTCACCATCTTTAACTACATTTTCTGCTGGTAAATATGGTTCAAGTCCTGCCACACAACCTACAAAACCACCACCTGGGCCACCACCACCATGTGGCGTAGCAAAAGTTTTATGCAAATTAATATGCATTAAGTCCACTCCCATATCAGCTGGCTTTACTAAACCCAAGAGAGCATTAAGATTGGCACCATCCATGTAGAGCAAAGCCCCTTTGGCATGTAATTTTTCCGCAATGGCTAAAATATTTTTATCAAAAAGTCCTACAGTGTTTGGAATGGTTAACATAAGCCCTGCCACTTCGTCGTTCAATACTTCATCTAATTTATTTAAATCCACATAGCCATGTTCATCCGAGGGCACGCCCAAAGTTTGCATGCCACACATATTGGCAGTGGCTGGATTTGTTCCGTGAGCTGAATCAGGAATTAAAATTATATTTCTCTTAACATCTCCACGATCTAAGTGATAGGCTTTAATCATCATTACAGCAGTAAGCTCACCATGCGCTCCAGCCGCTGGTTGCAAAGTTGTACCCGTAAAACCCGTTACGGCTTTTAAATATTCTTGTACCCGATATATTACTTCCAAAGTACCTTGTGAAAATTCTGGGTTCTCCCAAGGATGAAAATCTGTAAAACCGGCTAAGGAACACATATCTTCATTAATTTTCGGATTATATTTCATAGTGCAAGACCCCAATGGATAAAAACCTTGGTCCACACCAAACGCCATTTTGGATAAAGCAGTATAATGGCGCACGACATCAAGTTCTGATACTTCAGGCAAATTTAATTTACCACGTACTTGCGCTCCACTTAATTCAACATCTTGATTAAGAGCAGTGTTTAATTGTACACCTACTCTACCCACAACTGATTTTTCAAAAATTGTTTTCATAAAATACTAGTTAACAAATAGTAGCTGAACCCCGTAGGGGTGATATATATTAGGCAGGCACTTTAGTGCCTGTACAATTAATCAAAAATTGACGAGTCCCATAGGGACGACATATTCCTAACATATTATGCCGTCCCTACGGGACTATAATTATGTAATTTATCTGCAGGCAGTAAACTGCCTGCCTAACATAAGTTTGTCCCTACGGGACAATTGTTGTATTAGATTCTTGAAATAGACATCTTCAAAAACAAAAAATTATAAAGAATCAAGATAAGTTTGCATATTTTCCTTCGAGATCATTTCTGTTACACAAACTAATAATTTATTTTCCATTTCTGAATAAACTCGACCCAGATCCAAACCAGCATTAATTCCCTTGGCTCGCAAAATTTCCAAAACCTGCGGTAAATTATTAACATTAACCACAAATTCATTAAAAAATGGCGCATTAAAAACTCTGTTCAAATTTTTCTTGGTCAAATCCTTTTGAAAATACAAAGCGTTTTGATGATTGAGCAAGGCCAAATCGCGCAACTTCTGTCCCAAACTAGCCAAATAAATCACCCCAGTCAGAGCACACCAGGCCTGGTTGGAACAAATATTTGAACTCGCTTTTTCGCGCCTAATATGTTGTTCACGCGCTTGTAAAGTTAACACATAGGCCTTCTTGCCATCCACATCTTCACTCTCTCCCACAATTCTGCCTGGCAAACGGCGCATGTATTGTTCGGTAGTAGCCAAAAACCCAAACCCTGGACCGCCAGCCGAAACTGGCAAGCCAAAACTTTGCCCTTCACCCACCACAATATCCACGCCATTATCCTTGGGAGTAGTTAACAAACCGAGTGATAGTGCTTCAGTAATAATTTGCACCACAATCATTTTCTTTTCATGTAATTTCGCACTCAAATCTTTTAAATCTTCTACCACACCAAAAAAATTCGGACTTTGCACAAATAAACCTGCCACATCATCATTTAGCATTTCAGTTAATTTTGTTTGATCAATTTTTCCACTAGTTAAATCAAATGACACTTCCACTAATTCCAAACCTTTGGCTGTGCAATAAGTTTGCATTACTCCCCGATATTGAGGATTGACACTTCGTGCTACTAAAATCTTTTTCTTGCCAGTAATCTCGGCGGCCATAAAACAAGTCTCAGCACTGGCAGTAGAACCATCATACATCGAGGCATTGGTCGCCGACATTCCGGTTAGCCTGGTAATCATAGTTTGATATTCAAAAATTGATTGCAAAATCCCCTGACTAATTTCTGGTTGATATGGAGTATAAGCTGTATAAAATTCACTCCGACTTGCCAAGTGTGTCACATGAGCAGGAATATAATGATTATAAAATCCACCACCCAAAAAAGAGATTTGGGGATTTTTATTTTTATTAGCAATTTTGGTTAATTCTTCTTTAGTCTTTTGTTCAGTTAATCCCACTGGAAGATTAAACTGATTCTTGTTAAAAACACTTTGGGGGACTGCAGAAAAAAGATCTTCAATTTTACCAACGCCAATGGTCTTTAACATTTCTTCTGTCTCCTGCAGTGTATGGGGAATATATGGCATGTTAAAAAAAATTAAGAATGAGCTTCGTTGTCTAAGAAAGTTTTATAAGCTTCTGGTGTCATTAAATTTTTTGTTTCCTCAGCATTAACTCCGCTTAATTTGTACATCCAGCCTGCACCATAAGGATCTTGATTTACTGATTGAGGTGACGATTCCAAAGCAGAATTTACTTCTGAAACTGTACCAGACACTGGTGAATAAACATCAGACACAGATTTTACTGATTCTACTACACAGCCAGTCTCAAATTGTTTCACTACTTTACCTACTTTTGGCAATTCTACAAACACCACATCAGTTAATAAATTTTGGGCATGATCAGAAATACCCACAGTGGCAGTATCTCCTTCTACTTTTACCCATTCGTGATCTTTGTTGTAAAATAATCCGTCTTTGATATTATGTTCACTCATATATTTTTATGTTAATTATATTTATTAATTATAGATACCAATATACTAACAATACGAAT
>DOMK01000007.1:9538-10739 GCA_003510435.1 Candidatus Magasanikiibacteriota bacterium | reverse complement strand
AATGCTATACGAATATACTTCGGCAACACACATTTGTATAGCATTAGTATTATTCGTAAATTCGTATATTAGTATTTTTTATAAAAAGGTAATTTAACAATTTTTGCTTTTACAAAATTATCCCGTACTTTAATTTCTATTTCTGTGCCTGGTTCACGAATAGCAAATTCTACATAACCCAAACCAATATTTTTATTTAGAGTTGGTGAAGGCACGCCACTCGTTACTTCTCCGACTTCTCTATCCTGATAGTATATTGGATAATGCTGACGAGCAATACCCCTGTCAATCATTTCAAAACCAACCATTTTTCTGGCTAAACCCTGTTCTTTTTGTTTAACCAAAGTATCTCTACCAATAAAATCCTTGTCCAATGACACTGCCCAAGAATAGACTGCTTCAATGGGCGTATGTTCAGTATCAATATCATGGCCATAGAGCATCATGCCACATTCGGTACGCAAAGTATCACGTGAACCTAAACCACAGGGTAACAAACCATCTGGGTTTCCTACTTCCAACAACTTATTCCAAATCTGTTCAGAATATTTCACGTCCAAATATAATTCAAACCCATCTTCACCAGTATAACCAGAACGCGACACTATCATAAAAACTCCATCCACGGTAATTTCCTTAAAATAATAACGTTTAATTTCTTTTAAATCATCACTCGTTAATTTTTGTAAAATCTTTTCTGCATTTGGGCCTTGTAGATCCAGCTTGGTAATATTATCACTAATGTTTTCTACTTTAACATCAAAATTGCCCACATGTTCCATAAACCAAGCATAATCACCTGGCGTGGTACCAGCGTTGATAACTGGCATAAATTTCTGATCAGAAAATTTGTAAACTGTCAGGTCATCTATTATTCCACCAGTTTCATTACAAAGTACGCACAAACCTACTTGACCAGGGTTCAATTTGGCCACATCGCGTGAAACCAATTTTTGTAAATAGGCTAAAGCATCTGGACCAGTCACCATCAGTTCTCCCATATGGGAGACATCAAATATTCCTGCCTTTTGACGTACGGCATGATGTTCTTCAATTTGATTGGTATAGACCACAGGCATATCCCAACCACCAAAATCTACCATCCTAGCACCCAATTTACGATGGGCTTCGTTTAGAGCTGTTTTTAATAACATATACAAATTATAATACTAATATACGAATTTACGAATTATACTAATGC
>DOMK01000007.1:0-9411 GCA_003510435.1 Candidatus Magasanikiibacteriota bacterium | reverse complement strand
TATATTCGTATAGCATTCGTATAATTCGTATTGTTAGTATATTAGTATTTTTTATCGTTGATAGTTCCATTCCTTACTTCCATACTTTTTCACCGCCAACTCCTCTGTCTGGACTATTTCTTCCTCGCTCAATGCACTATCAATAAACTCTACTTCACTAAATTCCTGTTTAAATCCTGTAATTAATGTATCAACAATATTTTGAAATGTAAAGCCCTGTCCAGTTAATTGTTTTACAGAGGTCACTCGCTCTTTTACATCGGAAATTAGCTTACCTTTTAGTTTTTCATCGGGTACTTTTAAAATCTCAAACATTTTGTCCACATCCACGCCAGTCAAAATCGTTCCGTGCTGTAATATCATACCCTGTTTACGAGTTTGGGCATTACCAGAAATTTTTTTACCACTTGCAATAATATCATTCAACGGTACAAATTGCGCTTCAATCCCAAGTGGGGCCAATCCTTTTATAATTCCTTGGCAAATCCGTTGATAAGATTCTAAAATCTTAACTGGTACCAAATTTAAACTAAGAGGAATGTGCATGCTATAGGTCACTTCATCATCATGAAAAACCGCGCCACCACCGGTTTGACGACGCACAATATCAATACCTAATTCTTCACAACGTTTGGTATCTACTTCTGCCAATAAAGATTGAAAATAACCAATAGAAACAGCAGCCGGTTGCCAACCATAAAAACGTAAACATGGCAATGATTCACCCTTGGCGATTTTATTAACCAAAACTTCATCCAAAGCCATATTGAATGCCGCGGTATGATAATTGGTTTGTAGTAAGCGAAATTGCATATACAATCACAGTCCCGAATCCCCCGCAGGGGTGAGGGACCCCTTTTCATCGGGATTAATATTTTTTAAATAAAACTAATTTTAATTCACTGTTTAATGGGTTAGAAAGGGATCCCTCCCCCGCATGCGGGGTCGGGATTACGAACCACTAGCCATAATAACCACCTTAGCAATACTTTCACAATCTACCCCAAATAATTCCAAATTTTCTTTTTCTACCACAGATTTTAATTTTTCTGCTATCTTTTCCTCAGACAAATCTTCACCCAACAAAGCTTGTTCTAACAAAACAATTTTTTCTTCCGGATAAATAAAAAAATCACCAGTAATTTTTACTGTGGTTATTTTTCCTGTTTCTTGTTCAAGAAATATTTTTAATAATTTCCCGTTTGGTACTTTGTAGATCGCTTGTTGCATAAATTATTTCTTACCCACCGATACCGCCACCACCCCTGGCAATTTTTTACCTGATAAAAATTCTAACATGGCTCCACCACCAGTCGAAACCAAGTCAACATATTCTGTCATACCCACTAGTTCCATGGCCTGTAGAGTCTCACCGCCACCAATCACCCCAAAAGCTTTACCTTTGGCACGACTAGCTACTAAACGTGCAATCGAAAATGAACCAATCTCATAAGGCTTGGTTTGAAACAAACCCATGGGACCATTCCAAACTAGTGTCTCAGCTTTTTTAATATATTTGGCATAAAGCTGAATCGTCCCTGGGCCACAGTCCAAAATTGATTCACCGGTTTTACAAATTTGATTTGGTTTTTTATTAATCATTACATGACGATAGGTTTTACCATCCATTGTACCCACTACCACATCAACGGGCTTTATCACTTTTTTAGAATTGCAATATTTCAAAATTTCTTTTTTAAAATCTTTATCAACTACAGAATCCCCCACTTTATACCCCTTGGCCCACAGATAAGTATTAATAATTCCCGCACCAATCAAAGCATAATTACACTTTGGTAATAAATTTTTTATGACCGGAATTTTTGTTTCCATTTTTACTCCACCTAAAATCAAAACAAATGGTTTTTTTGGCTTGTCCATTGCTTTACTCAGACCAGTAATTTCTTTTTCTAACAATAATCCAGCGTAACTTGGCAAATATTTTGCTACCCCAGAAACCGAAGCTGCAGCTCGATGAGCAACAGCAAAACCATCCAAGACATATATATCACCTAGGCTAGCTAATTTCTTACTTAATTCTGTAATATCTTTCGCTTCCTCTGGGAAAAATCTCATATTTTCAAGCATCACAATTTCTCCGGCTTTCATTTTATCAATTATTTTTTTAGCGCTATCAAAATAGATCTTTTGATCTTCTGGTCTTCCAATCTTCTTATCCCCCACAAAAATAATTTTTTTCTTTAACAATTCACTAATTTTTTTCACAACTGGACTTAAATCAAATTTCTTGTCATAACCACTTTTGGCTTTACCATTATATCCTTCTGGCCGACCAAGATGCGTCACAATAATCACTTTCGCTTTTTGCTTGAGTAAATATTCAATTGTTGGCATGGACACTAGGATTCTTTTATTATCCGCTACTTTGTTATTTTTTATTGGTACATTAAAGTCCACCCGCAACAACACGCGTTTGTTTTTTAAATTTTTTAGTTGTTTGATTGAACGTATTTTCATAAAAATAAATTAATTGTCTTTAAAATATCTACACTTGTCCCGTAGGGACAAACTTATGTTAGGCAGGCAGTTTAGTGCCTGTTAAAATGTCATAGATTACATTAGTCCCATAGGGACGGCATAATTAAAACAAATATTTCTCAGTAAATTCTATATTATTTATTTCCAATAATTTTCTATATTCTTGTTTAAAATCTATTTTTTGATGGTGTATTGACTGGTTTAAAATATATTTTTTAACTCTGTCTATTTGCGAGGTGCTTACACTAAATGCTCCATAACCTTCTTGCCAGGTAAATATTTTTAAATCATTAAACCTCCCATGTATCCATTTTGACGAACCACCTTTAATAAACTGAACCGCTTGAGATACTGACAAATCTGGTTTTAATAACATTAATATATGAACATGGTCATCAACACCGTTTATTATTGGTATTTGAAAATTTTTTGCCTTGGCTATCCCGATAATATAGGGGAATAATTCATTTCTTAATTCTTTATTTAACAATGGCCTTCTTTCCTTTACACTAAAAACCACGTGGACAAACAAATTGGTGTAGGTATTGACCATAAATTATAGCTAACCTTTTTATGTCGTCCCTACAGGACTAAAACATTGTGTTTCTCACAGCAGGCAGTAAACTGCCTGCCTAATATCTCTAACCCCTACGGGGTAAATACCAACTACTTATGCTCTTCTAAATAAATTTCTAAAATACTACGTGTATCTTTGTTACTATCTTCTAAGCCACATTTTTTTAACAGTTCTAAAACAAAGTCCATTTTTTCCATTTTAAACTTTACCTCAAGCAAAGGACCTAATTTATCATTATCATCCAAATCAAACCTAAAGTCATCTTGTTTGTAAGTATAACGCTGTTTATTGAATGTCACTATTGGTTTGCAACCTATATTTTCCAATATTTTCTGCATTTCTTCAGAGTTACTAATTTCAGATTCATAATGTTCCCATTCACCAGTTTGATCATTTCTAATTTTCATGTCTACACTATTTTTTTCTTCTGTTGTTTTAAATCTCAAAACAGTATAACTCCCCGTATCAATGGGCATTTTATAATAAATATAAGTAAACGGTTTTGGATTAGAAAACTTGATCCCCTCTGCCTGACATTTAGCCAAAAATCCTTCCTTACCTTCCAAACGATATTTATATTGTACTAAACCACTATATTCACCCATATTAATATTATCTCAATTTTATCTCAATCTTATTTTTAATCTTCAACCACATCCGCATGATTCGTGTCATCCGCATAGCTATCCGCGTCATCTGTGTCTTAAGCAAACAACTCCGCCATCTCCACCAACCGATGTGAATACCCCACTTCATTATCATACCAAGCGACCACTTTTACCAAATTACCACCCGCCACATTGGTCAATTTCAAATCTACAATGGAAGAATAAGTATTACCCACAAAATCAGCCGACACTAATTCTTCTTCAGTCACAGCCAAAACATTTTTAAAGCGTGAAGTCTTGGACGCTTTAATTAAGGCGTTGTTAATTTGTTCTTTTGTCACACTCTTTTTCAATACTACGGTAATATCTGACAACGAACAAGTTGGCACTGGCACGCGAAAAGCCACGCCATCAAAAATTCCCACCAAATTACTAATTACCTGTCCCACGGCTTTGGCCGCTCCAGTACTGGTTGGCACAATATTTTCGGCTGCTGCCCTGGCTCGGCGTAAATCTTTGTGTGGACCATCTTGTAAATTTTGATCAGAAGTATAACCATGGACTGTACTCATGAGGGCTTTTTCAATCCCAAAAGTTTCGTCTAATACTGCCATAACTGGGGCAATACAATTGGTCGTACAAGAAGCATTATTAATTACTTTGGCTTTTTCCAAATGCACTTTACCACAATTGATACCACGCACATAGGTTGGTACATCAGACCCTTTGGCAGGCGCAGAAATAATTACTTTTTTGGCGCCAGCTTTTACATGCAGACCAGCAGTTTCTTTATCACGAAATCTACCAGTACATTCCAAAACCACATCTACTTTTAATTTTTTCCAAGGCAACACAGCTGGATCTTTTTCAGCAAATACAGAATATTTTTTGCCATTAACAATTATATTTTTCTCATCAAAACTAACTTTTTTATCGTAGTTGCCATAAGCTGTATCATGCTTTAATAAATGAGCCAAAGTCTTTGTATCAGTCAAATCATTTATACCCACCACCTGAACATTTTTCTTGGCCAAAGCGACTTTGAAAACTTGCCGACCAATTCGGCCAAAACCATTGATTGCGATTTTTGTCATATTTTTTCTGTCATCCCGAGCGAGCCCGAAGGGCGACGAGGGATCCCTTTTCAAGGGTATTATTAAAAATTAAAATTGTTTTTTGTTAGTAATTGTATATTCCCAAAACAAGGGATTTCTCACCCCCTTTGGGGATTCGAAATAAATTTGTAAGTAATGTTATTATACAAAAAAGCCATAAAATTAACAAGTCTAATTCATAATTCGTGAGGCAGATATAGCATGTTATTTATTAATCTGTATTATACCAAAAACAGCCCCTTTACAGGACTGTTTTTATTTTTTAACTAATTGTCTACCTGCCCGCAGTGCAAGTCCCGATAAAATCGGGATTGCAGGCGGGACACCTAAAAACTAATCTCCATTTAGCACTGCCCTTGTCTTTGGTCCAGTAAAGCCTTCAGCTGGTAATAAATTGTATTCTTGCTGAAGTGAAACTACTGCTTGTTTAGTGGCTGGGCCAAAATAACTAGTAGGCGTAATGGTTTTATCTAGATAACCCAATTCTTGCAAACGTAATTGTAATTGTCTAACTTCTTCACCAGTGGAACCAAGCGACAACAACTGAGTAAAATTATATTTAATTGTCTGTCCTAGGTTGTCCCCAGTCTCATAAACTTCAATATCAGAAATTGTCACAATTCTGTCCCAGCGGAAGTTTAGAGAATTGAAAACAGTTTCATCTGGTATCCAACGTTTAACTTGCTTGCCCGCCATAGCTCCTGCCTGCGCAGGCAGGTTAGCGGAGGCGGGTTCTAGCCTATATACCTTAGAATCATTATTATATTTAACAATGGTATAATTTGGATGATGGTCAGTATAAGTGATTTCTGATCCGACAGTATATTTATTTAGTAATCTCTGATCAACATCTTCAATCCAATCCCATTGATAATTAAGTTTATTAAAGACATTTTCAGAATTAATCCAATATTTTTCTGTACCCAAGAGTAGATAAACTTTTGGATCAGTGACTGTCTTTACTAGAGCGCCATACTTTGGATCATAATTTGGACCCCAAGGCATAAAGCCAAGACCATCATTAGGAATAGAATTTAATTTATCTCCAGTCGTGAGTTCAACATCATTCCATGAGGTAAAGTAAGTAAAGAAAACATTGGCTTTACCAAAGGCACGCTTGGTACAATCGGTCGTGATGTAATAGACAGCTTGTGAACCAGAATATTTATAAGCTTGTTCCATTGATAAAGGACAGTGTTCATTTTCTGGTGTAATAACTGTTGGCGTTGTTGGTGGTAAAGTCGTGTCAGTATAATTGGATAAAAGTTCAATCGAATCAGAAACTACGGTAGCAGAATTGCCTTCATTGTCTCTAAACTTGACATAAACTGTTTTAATCCCAGCCCCTGAGGTTAATGTCCAATTCTTGCTCGTGACATAACTTTCCCAAACTGCATTACTAAAATCAGAACTATTGGAAAGAGTCATTAGAGTCGCTCCACTTGCACCCAAAGTCAATTGAACATTAACATTATTGGTAGAGGCGACATTACCATTAATTTTAATAGAAGTATTGGTAGGTGGAGTTGTATCACCGCCACCACCGCCACCACCGCCACGAGAATCATTATCAGTAATTGTGACTGCTACATCAGCGATTTCTATACCTTCATAATTTTCATCAGAACTAGAAGCAGAATGGGTAATAGTATCAGAGTGAGCACCTTCTACAACAGCATCATTATCAGCTGTCACAGTAATAGTCTGGGGATCTCTGTAATTTTCACTCGTAAAAGTGAGAGTATTAGTGGATAGGGCAATCTTGTCTCCAGATACTGTAATGGTAATAACTACATCAGCAGTTGGCTGTCCATCCAAAACTACAGTGTAAGTATCAGTCGTTCCACCTTCAGTAACAGCCAAATCTGATTCACTGACAGTGACACCTGGCGGTAAATCCAAGGTAGTAGTTGTGATATCTGTACCAGTAGTCCAAGTAGTATTTGGCTTTTGTACTTTTATAGTGAAAGTATATTCAGTATTACGTATTAAACCAGTTAAATCTTCAGTCAAATCAGTAGTGGTGACAGAAGTAAAATCATTATCACCAGAAATTTGATAGACTGGCGTAGAACTATTAATACTATCAGTCCAAGATAATGTTAGAGTAGAAGTATTAACCAAAGAAGCGACTGGCAAAGTGACATTCACTGGAATAGTAGTGGTAGCAGAGGCAGCTGTACCAGCATTATAAGCACTTAATCCAGTACTATAAGCTTTGACTGTAAATGTATAAGAAAGATTTGGTGTCAAACCAGCCAAAGATTTGGTACTAGAGGTTGTAGTGACTGAGGTAAAACTATTATTACCAGACACTTGATAAATTGTAGTACTAGGATTACTATTAGCTCCCCAAGAAATAGTTAGGGTTGAGGTAGATAAAAGAGACACAGTCGGTGAAGTGGGTAGAGCCGCTGGCGTAGAGGTAGTGTCAGCGTCTGTACCTTCGTTATAATCATCCAAACCAATATCATAAGCCTTGACTGTAAATGTATATTCAGAATTAGGTGTTAAACCAGATAAAGCTTTGAAAACAGCAGTCGTAGTGACAGACACAAAACTATTGTCTGGTGAAGACACTTCATAAACTGTAGTTCCAGAGTTACCATTAGCCCCCCAAGTTAAAGTGAGAGTAGTGGCAGTTAACAAAGAAACTGTTGGTGATGTTGGCAAAGTCGCTGGGGTAGTAGTCACAGCTTCAGAAGAAGAAGCTGACCAACCACCAGTATTACCAGCCAAGACATAATATGTATAAGATGTGTTTGGAGTTAAACTACTACGATCAGAAGTAGTGACAACGGTAGTATCAACTAAAACATCATTTTCATACAATTTATAACTAGTCGCACCATCAACATCTGTCCAACTCACAGTCAACGAAGAAGAAGCTAAATCAGTAATATCTGGAACAGCCGGAGCATCTGGTGGAAGAGGTAAAGTAGAAACAGTAGCCACACTAGAAGAAGCCGATTCTCCGCCACTATTGCCAGCAATCACATAATAAGAAAATAAAGTATCACTAGCTAAAGAAGATCGCTGAGAAGTAGTAGCAACAGTGGTATCAACCAATATATCATCTTCATAAAGTTCATAATATGTTACCCCAGAAACAGCAGTCCAACTAACAATCAAAGATGAGGAGGCTACATTGGTAAAAGTAGGTGCAGACGGTGCTGATGGTGGAAGAGGTAACGTAGTAGTGGAAACCGCTGTAGAAGAAGCAGACCAACCACCAGCATTACCAGCTAAAACATAATATGTATAAGATGTACTTGGAGTTAAGCTAGTACGATTGGAAGTGGTAGCAACTGTAGTCGTAACCAGACTACCATTTTCATATAGTCTATAATTAAGTGCATTGGCAACATCTGACCAACTTACAGTCAATGAGGAGGAAACGACATTGGTAATCGTGGGGACAGATGGAGCATCTGGCGCACCTGGCAAAGTAGTAGTAGTGGCAGAATCCGAAGTAGCTGATAGACCACCAGCATTACCAGCTTTCAATGTATAAACATAAGTGGTGCTGGCTGACAAACCACTACGATTCGAAGAGGTCACTGAAGTAGTTACCACAGAGACGTCATCTTGATAAAGTACATAATAAGTTGCTCCGGAAACAGCATCCCAATTTACTGTAAGAGCAGTCGAAGCTACATTAGAAAAAGTTGGAACAGATGGTGTGTCTGGTATAGACACCAAAGTCGTAGTAGAAAAATCCGAAGAAGCTGGGCCATCACCAGCATCGTTGCTAGCAATTACATAATATGTATAAGTAGTATTTGAATCAAGCCCAGTATCATTATATGTTGTAGCACCTGTAGTAGTGACTAATACATCATTTCCATAATACAAATCATAACTCGTAGCATCTCCAACTTCTGTCCAATTTACAGTTATGGATGAAGCCGAGACGTTCTCAAAAGTAATAGTGCTAGTAGCTGTTGGGGCAGAAAGTGGGTTAAGAGTGAGAGTACCATTAATATAAGTGGTATCAAGTACATTTTCCGCAGGCGGATCAGAAACTTCTTGTGTTCCACCAAAAGTCAATGATGCACTAGTATCAACTGTTGTTGTTGCCACTGTAAAATCTAGAGTTAACAATGTGGTAGTATCACTTAAACTTAAGGATCCTGAATGCCAATTTATTGTAAACACATTGGATATTGAAGATGTAGTTAAAGAACCACTACCTGTTAAAGCCCCATTAGAGTATCCAACATAAGAAATTAGGTCAGTATTATAAGAAAAATTAAAATCCATTCCTCCAACTAAGCTAGAATAATTACTCGCGGTTAGAGGTACATTGAGAGTATCACCATAATTTCCCGTTTGATTGGTAAAAGTAATTATACCATTAGCCAAAACTTTGGCTGTTGGAGCCAAAACAAAAGCCAATGTAATTACTAAACCAACCAAAAAATATCCAGTTGGCCAACTAAACCACATACGAATTTTATTCTTCATATTTTATATAATTAATAATTTATATTATTAGTTTAATAAATTATATCATCTTCCCACCATTCCGTCCAACTCCCTAAGTAGGATTCGTCCAACTCCCATTCACATCACCCATCTTAATAGCAGTGAAGTCTTGATTACCTTGGTT
>DOMK01000017.1:20189-39360 GCA_003510435.1 Candidatus Magasanikiibacteriota bacterium | reverse complement strand
ACCTATTATTGTCTATTAAACCATTATTCCTGATATTGAAAATGATTTACACTCCTACATAGCCGGCATTGCCAAAACAAATAATTTTTTAGTAAAACAAATAAATGGAACAAGAGATCATATACATATTTTGCTAGTCTTAAAAACCGATATACCAATTTCTAAAGCCGTCCAACTCATAAAAGGCGGTTCGTCAAAATGGCTTAGAGAAAAATTCAAAGAGATGAATATGTTTGCCTGGCAGACTGGTTATGGAGTTTTTACGGTTAGTCAGTCACAGATGCCTATCTTGGTCAGATATATTAGAAATCAAAAAGAACATCACAGACAGATTGATTTTTTGGAGGAATATAAAAATTTTCTTGCCAAAAATGGAATTAGTTATGATCCAAAATATTTATTATAATATATTTCAGTCGTCCCGCTGGGACTTGGGTTTGTTTCGTTGATCCATCCAGGCACTAAAGTGTCTGGCTAATAGCATTCGCCCCGTTGGGGCTGGTGTATGAGAAATTTTAATCTTAAATTTATAACCGTGTCCAAGGAGTTTATTTTTATTGGGGTATTAAATTTATCTTAGTGAAGTAGATATGTAAAATATTACATTGTTAGGGAAAAATAATTTTATGCGTCAAAATTACACATTAGAACAAATAAAAACAATAATGAATAATTATGATTTAGGTGAGCCAATTAATTTTTCTATTTTTGAAGTTGGGATTGAGAATACCAATATATTAGTTGAAACATCTACCAATAAATATGTAATTAAAATTTGTGAATCAGAGACAGCGAAAGTTAAAGATATTGAATTAGAAATTTCTTTGATGCAAAAGGCGTTTGATTCTGGATTGCCTGTTCCAAAAATAATAAAGACAATAGCCAATACCAATCTGGTTATTTTTTTAAGCAAGCCTACTTTTGTAATGTCTTATCTTGAAGGGGTTAATGTTTATGCAGAACAGGTTTCAATTTCTTTTTTAGAAGAAGTGGCATCAGCCTCGGCCAAGATGGTAAAATGTTTTTTTGATCTGAAGAATAATAATTTTGAGAAAAGGGAACATTATTGGAATTTGCAGACTTTTTCTGAGGGTAAAAAATATTTGGTTTATTTAGATAAAGATAAGAAAGTAGATAAAAAATTGATTGGCACGATTTATGAAGAATGGGAGAGAAAAGTCGCAGTAAATTTTTCAGTAATGCAAACGAGTTTTATCCATGGCGATATCGCTGCTCATAATTTACTCATGCATGATGGCCATTTGTCTGGAATAATTGATTTTGGTGATGCGTCATATGGTTGTATAATTTTTGAATTAGCCATAGCGATTGCTCAGCTTTGCATGTTGCAAAACGATTGGCAAGAAGCAGTAAAAGTCTATGCAAAGAAGTTTCAAGAGATATTACCTCTAAATAAGATTGAAAAAGATATTTTGTATTATTTGGTTAGATGCCGATCGGCCAATATGATAGTAATTTGTAATGGGTTGTATCATACTGAAGCTAAAAGAAAAGATTATGTTTGGTTTCATGACCAAGGGGTTGAAAATCTAAAAAAGTTAGAAAAAATTGGTAAAGAGAAATTTGATAAAATTTTATGAACCAACTCCACCTCAAAATCCACGGACATGTTCACGACGTTGGCTTTCGTGAAATTACAGTAAAAAAGGCTAATGAGTTAGGCTTGGTTGGCTATGTAAAAAATATGTCAGATGGGACAGTTGAAGTCGTAGCTGAGGCCGAAGAAGAGACATTGAAAAAGTTGTTAGAATGGTGTAAAATAGGACCCCGACATGCCAGAGTAATACAAGTAGATGAAGAGTGGCAGGGTGTGAATAAAAAAACTTTTAATAATTTTTCAATAGAGAGGTAATAGGGCAAGGGCTAGGAAGCCAGAATAATCTGTCCGGCATCTTTACCTTAACCTAATGCCCAAATCATTATGTTATCCGATTACCAACGTTATCGTCTATACGAAATTTTACCGGGCGCATCAGTCTGGCTGACTTTGGTTTTGAGTTTTTCTTTGGCTTTTTTTCGTCCACTTTGGATGATTTATTTTATTATTGTATTTGATATTTATTGGGTATTGAAAGTAATTAATTTTGCTTTTTATCTTATTTTATCTTGGAGTCGATTTCGGACAACTAGACAAATAAATTGGAAAGAAAAATTGTCTAGTGAAGTAAATAATTTTTCTGACAAACGTCATGTGGTGTTTCTTACTTTGTACAATGAAACTTGGGATGTAGTAAAGTCGGCGATAGAGAGTGTGTGCGAATCAGCTTATGACAAAGATAAATTTGTGATTGTGATTGCGGGTGAAGAACGGCAGAAAGAAAATTATGAATTGATTTTGCAAAATATTAAGCAAACATTTGGTCATTGTTTTGGTGATATTGTGGGTGTGATGCATCCAACCAATTTACTTGATGAAATTCCGGGCAAAGGCTCCAATCTAAATTATGCTGAACGGGAGATGAAAAAATATATTGATAATAAGGGTTGGAATTATGATAATGTGATTGCCACAATTTTTGATATAGATACGATTTGTCATCCACAATATTTTTCTTATCTGACTTATCTATATTGTACTCACCCCAATCCTACCCATTCTTCTTTTCAGCCGATTGCTTTGTACAACAATAATATGTGGGATTCTCCTGCAATGCTCCGGATTATGGCGTTTGGTACCACGTTTTGGACATTGACTTCTTTGGCCAGGCAAGATGCTTTGGTCACTTTTTCTTCTCACTCTATGAGTTTTCGTGCGATTGTGGATGCCGGCTATCATGACAAAAAAATTGTGAGCGAAGATTCTCGGATTTTTTATCAATGTTTAATTGCGTATAATGGTAAATATGAAGTGACACCAATGTATATTCCTGTATCCATGGATACAGTGCGCGATGATTCTTGGTGGCAGAGTTTGAAAAATCTTTATAAACAACAACGACGTTGGGCCTGGGGTGTAGAGCATATTCCATATTTATTATGGCAATTCAAAAAGAAAGGCAATCTAATTCCTTGGTGGAAAAAGTTTAAATGGATATTTGTTGAATGGGAAGGGAAGTGGTCTTGGGCACTTGTGGCGATTATTATTACTCTACTTGGTCGTTTGCCTATGTGGGTCGCGCCAGAGTCAGTTCGACAAAGTGCTTTGTTTTTTAATGCTCCTCATATTTTGGAGACACTCATGATGCTTTCGATGATTGGTTTGTTTTTGTCAGCCATCCTGAGTATTCCACTCTTGCCTCGTAGACCAGAATCTCATCCACGACATAAATATATTTTTATGATTTTGCAGTGGGCATTATTGCCAGTGTCAATGATATTTATTTCCGCAATCCCCGCGATTGATGCTGTCACACATCTTATGCTTGGAAAATATCTTGGGTTTAATGTTTCTATAAAAAAACGTAAATAATATGGAGGATTTGTTAAAGTATAATTGGGAAAAATATGTAGGGAGAAGACAACCACCATTGCGAGGGGAATTGGCTTTTCGTGGTACTTTGGATTGGCTAATAAACAATGGTTTTGAAGGTGATTATTCCAAATTATATATTTATTTTTCCAATATTACTGAAAAAGGAATAATATCTGATCATTATATTAATAATGATTTGAGAAATAATATAGTTGCTGAAATTAAAAAAAGAATTTTAGTTGACATAAGTTTTTTAGATAATTGTTTAAAAGATTTTAAAGAAAAAACAGAAGTAATAAAAAAATTTAGTTTGAAATTATTTAATACTGACAGTTTTGCTGAAAATGATTTACAATTAGTTTTTGAAGATTTTTGTCGAGTGTGGACTGATTTTGGTCCGAATCTTTATATTCTTTTGTTAATTGTCGAAGGATGTGAAAAAATGATTTTGGATGATTTTAATAATGATCCAAATGCAAAAAGCAAGTTAATGGAACAGGTTAGTTTTAATGTGGAGAGTGAATTTTTTGGAAAGACAAAAAACATGAGTGATAGTAGTATAAGTTATTTTCCAGATAAATATAATTTGTATATTAATAAGTTGATTGAATGGGCTGAATTTCGGGACAGACGCAAGGTTGTTTATGATGATAGTTGGTATAAATATTCAGATAATTTTTTTAAGAAAATAGAAAGTGTATCAGGATTAGGAGAAAAAGTATTTTTTTTATCTAAAGGTGAAATTGAAAATATTTTATTAAATAAAAAAATTGTTGATGATGTTGCGTTACCGTCATTGGTATATGGAGAGAGTGGTGAAGTTTGTTTTTTGTATGGTGATGAAGTGTCTATGTTAAAAGATAAAATAATGAAAAAGACTTCAGGTGGAGAAATAAGGGGTGTTGTGGCTTGTAAAGGGATAGCGTGTGGTCGTGTGCGATTGGTTGAACCTCATGTTTTGAATCAACAATTTGAAGAAGGAGAAATATTGGTTACAAGAATGACAACACCAGATTTAATGTCAATAATCAAGAAAGCCTTGGCTATCGTTACGAATGAAGGAGGAGTCACATGTCACGCTGCTATTATTTCCAGAGAACTTAATAAACCTTGTATAATTGGGACTAAAATTGCTACAGATGCATTAAAAGATGGTGACATAGTGGAAGTTGACGCAAATAATGGTATAATTAGAAAACTATGATTCGTAAATTATTCTGCTCAAAATTTTGTTTAATATTTTTAGTCGTGTTAGTGGGCTTAGGCTTTTTGGCTTACAAAAGTTTTAAAACGCTTTCTATTGAAAAGATTTTTCAATCTACTTTTGTTCAGGATCAAGTGAAAAAACAAGTCGGGGATGAAAACAAAGATCTCATACAACTAGCGCCTCGGCTTTTGGGTTTTTCCAAACCAATGACTTATTTATTTATTTTTGAAAATAATACTGAGCTTAGACCAAGTGGTGGTTTTATTGGGGTGTATGCAATTGTAAAAATTGATAAAGGTAGTGTTAATATTGTAAAGTTGGATGGCACAGAAAATTTGGATAGATATACTCCAGAGGATTTTAAAATTGTTCCACCCGATCCACTTAGTAAACATTTGGGCGTAGATCGTTGGTATTTTCGTGATGCCAATTGGTCGCCAGATTTTTCTGAGAGTGCCAAACAGATGCTGACTTTGTACAAAGGTGAAAATGGAGTGGAAGCAAATAATATTGATGCTGTAATTGCTGTTACACCAGTGGTTTTGGAAAGACTCTTGGAAAAAATTGGGCCTGTGAGTGTGGATGGAGTAGAATTTACTGCTAAAATTGTAACGGAAAAATTGGAATACGAAGTGGAATATGAATTTGCTAACAAAGGGATTGATAAAAAAAATCGAAAAGATATTGTTGGAGATTTAATGTCTGTAGTAATGAACAAAGTTAAAACTGACTTTATTTTTGATTTGAATGGTTATTTGAAAATGTTTAATGAAATTGCTGAACAAAGGCATGTTATGGTTTATTCTTTAGAACCAGATTTGGAAAAAATTATAAAAGAAAAAGGTTGGTCTGGCGAAGTAAAATCTGTGGCCGGTGATTATCTGCTTTGGGTGGATGCCAATTTGGCCGCTTTGAAGACTGACTATTCTATAAATAGAGAGTTAAAATATTCTGTAAAAAAAGATGAGACTGGAAAATTGGTGGCCACAGCAGAAATGTTATATAATCACACGGGTATTTTTGATTGGCGAACTACTCGTTATCGGACTTATACTAGAATCTTTGTACCGGTTGGAAGTGAATTAATTTCTGCTGATGGTGTAATGAAGTGGGACAGAACTAAAGAAAAAGGTGAAGTGGATAAAGGTGAAGAACTAGGGAAACAATGGTTTGGGGCGTTTATAGCCATTGAACCAGGGCAAACCAAGAGTTTGAAATTTACTTATTATCTACCCGAAAGTGTGATTAAGGATAATGTGTATACTTTATTTGTTCAAAAGCAATTAGGGACTTTAAATAACAAGTTGACTTTAGACCAAAATTTTGGTAAAAATATAGTGTCGGCCAAACCAGCTGAAGCTGATGGAGAGTGGGGAGACCAGACGTATAGGTATGTTGGTGATTTGCAGTTAGATAGACAGTTTGAGGTAATGTTTTAGTGTTTATATGTTTAAGTGTTTATTTGTTTAAATGAATCTATGTTAATAAAGAAAGTAGCAATTGATCTAGGAACCACAAATATTTTGGTACATGTGCCAAAACGGGGTATTGTGATTAATGAACCATCGGTGGTGGCTATTTCTAGAGAAGATGGAAAAGTTTTGGCGGTTGGGGTAGAAGCAAAAGATATGATCGGACGTACACCAGATACTATTATTGCCGAGCGTCCATTGAAGGATGGTGTAATTGCTAATTATCATACTACCGAAGCTATGTTGCGTTATTTTATAAATAAAGCGCTTGGTGGGGTAAGATTGTTTCGTCCCGAAGTAATGATTGCTGTGCCAGCCGGAATTACATCAACCGAAAGAAGAGCCGTAGTGGATGCGGCGATGGCAGCGGGCGCACGGAGTGCTTATATTATAAAAGAGCCGATTGTAGCAGCCATTGGGGCTGATATTCCGATTGGAAGTGCCTCAGGACACATGATTATGGATATCGGTGGAGGCACAGCCGAAATTGCGGTGATTTCTCTTGGTGGAATAGTTTCTTGTGGTTCAGTCAGAATTGGAGGAAATAGATTTGATGCATCCATTGCCGAATTTATTCGTCGTAAATATGGTTTAGCGATTGGAGAGAGAAGTGCGGAAAAAATTAAAATTGATATTGGTTCTGCTATGTTTATGGATAAGCCACTTAGTATGGAAGTGAAGGGTCGTGATATGATTTCTGGATTACCAAGAGCTCTTCTTGTGACTTCTGATGACACAACTGAAGCCTTGAAAAATGATTTACAAGGTTTGGTAGAAGCGACCAAAGAAGTTTTACATAACACCCCACCAGAATTATCTGCTGATGTTATGGAAAAAGGAATTATTATGTCTGGTGGTTCGGCTCTGTTAAGAAATTTGGATGAACTGGTTTCTCAAGCCATTGGTGTACCTTGCTATGTAGCCGATGAACCATTACTTTGTGTAGCCAAAGGAACTGGTGTGGCTTTGGAAAATCTTGATAGTTATAAGCGATCTATTTTGTCTACTAAATAAAAGATACTAAATATACGAATTGCACTAATGATACGAATGTTATACTAATTTTGAATCAAAGTCGTATTTGTATAGCATTAGTATAATTTGTATAAATTAGTATATTAGCATCGTTATGATTATAGGTATTGACGCATCACGGGCCAATGAAGAAAAGAAAACTGGCGTTGGTTGGTATGCTTATAATTTAATTCAAGAATTTAAAAAAATAACACCCGAAGATATTCGGGTTGTTTTATATACAAATAAACCATTGCAAGGGGAATTGGCAAAATTACCAAATGGCTGGACAGAAAAAGTTTTAAATTGGTTTCCGGGTAGGTTGTGGACACAAGTGAGATTAAGTTTTGAAATGCTAATTAATCCACCAGACGTGCTTTTTATTCCCGCGCATGTTTTTCCGATTATCCATCCCAATAAAACAGTCATGACAGTCCATGATATTGCCGCCATAAAGTTTCCCAATAGTTATAATTGGTTTGAAAAATGGTATACGTTGTGGTCGGCTAAATTCGCGGTTAAACATCTTTGGTGTGTAATAACCCCGTCTAGATTTACTAAAAAAGAATTAATTTCAGAATGCAGAATGCAGAATGCAGAATGTGATAAAATAGTTGTGGTTGCTCATGGGTATGACAAAAAATTTAAGATTGAAGATTTAAGGATGAAGATTGATGAAGTTTTAGAAAGATATCAAATTACAAAACCATACTTATTGTCCATTGGCCGACTTGAAGAAAAAAAGAACACAGTGAAAATTATCCAAGCTTTTAATTTGATCAAAAGTAATAATCTTCAATCTTTAATCTTCAATCTTCAATTGGTGTTGGTTGGACAGCCTGGCTATGGTTATGAAAAAGTGAAAGAAACAATTGATAATTCTAAATTTAAAAATGATATTATTACGCCAGGCTGGGTTCCCAATGATGATTTACCAGATTTGATGAGTGGGGCAGAGGTGTTTGTTTTCCCTAGTCTTTATGAAGGATTTGGTATTCCTGTTTTAGAAGCTTTTTCTTGTGGTACGCCTGTCTTAGCTTCTAGAGGTTCTAGTTTGGAAGAAGTAGGTAATGATGCTTGTTTTTATGTTGACCCAGACAATACAGAGGAGATTGCGAATGGTATTTTGAAATTAATTCAAGACAAAGAATATAGAACAAAAAACATTGAACGAGGTTTGGAAAGAGTAAAGGAATTTTCTTGGGAAACATGTACCAAAGAAACTTTAGATACATTATTAAACAATTAAATTATGATAGATCTAAAAGATTACCAAAAACAAATTTTTCAAAATAAACTTGATAAAGGTTTTAATACGACTGATATTTATCGGGAATTTTGTTCTTTGCAAGAAGAGTTGACCGAAGCCTGTATAGCATATCAAAAAAGATCTGATAGTGTAGGAGAGGAATTGGCTGACGTGGCAATTTATTTATTGAGTCTAGCAGAGATACTAAATGTTGATCTGGAGAGCGAAATAATAAAAAAGGTAGCCAAGAATAAAAATAGACAATATAAAAAAGAAGCTGATCGGTGGATAAAAGTGGACAATACTATCAATTGAATATTCTTTTAAAATATGGTATTCTAAGGATATATGGAAATAATTGGGCATGCCAAAATCCTAGATTTTTTTGTTAAAGTAATTGATAGCGGACACATAAATCATGCTTATTGTTTTGTTGGTCCAGAAAATGTGGGTAAAAAGACTGTGGCTGAGTATATTTCTGCTCAGTTGATTGGTACACCATTTGCTAAATTAGCAATCAATCTAGATTTTATTTTGGTTGATCAGGTATTTGATGAAAAGACTGAAAAAACTAAAAAAGATATTTCTGTTTCTCAGATTAGAACTTTACGGGAACAATTGGCTCGACGGTCATACTATGGTGGTTACAAAGTGGCTGTTATAAATGGCGCAGAAAAAATGAACAGTGAAGCTTGTAATGCTTTATTGAAAACATTAGAAGAGCCAAGCGAAAAAACTGTTTTATTTTTGATAACCACAGATGAAAAGAGTCTACCAGAAACAATTCAGTCTCGTTGTCAAAATATATATTTTTATCCAGTAGCCAAGGATTTAATAAAAAAACATTTAGAAAAAAATGGTACAAGTAATGCCAATGAGCTAGCCCAATTTTCTTTTGGTTTACCAGGTAGAGCCTGTGAATGGGCGAGTGATAATGAATCTTATGAATGGTACAAACAAGAAGTGAGTCGATTTAGTTCTTTATTCAAAAAGAATTTTCATGAAAAAATTAAAACTGTAGAAGAATTATTTGGTGACAAAACTGATCACATTGCTACTCGGACGACTTTGTTTGATGTGTTGAATATTTGGCAGTGGTTGGTGCGAGATAGTATTTTGAAAGATTATTCATTACATAATTTAAAAATTGAATTGGACAATAAAAATGCGATTGATTTGTATAAAAAAATTGAAGATGCTAAACAAATGTTGGGCCAAAATATTCATCCTAGATTATTGGTGGAGAATATATTATTACAAATTCCTTAATTTATATTATAAATAATAATTTAATTTATATGCGTAAAATATTTCTATTAAGCATAGCATTGATTACACTCACGTTCATGGGGGCTGGTTGTGTATCTTTTTCTAGCAAGAGTACCACTTCTGGTCCAGCGGGTATGTTTATATCCAATAACCGGGGCGATACCTGGACACAAATCTCTGCCTGGCCTACTTTGGATGGCGTAAAAAGCATTGCCAATTCTAGTGTTTATAGAATAGTGGAAGATCCAAATGATAATAAAGCCATGTATATGGCCACAAGAGAAAATGGCATGTTTTATACCTATGATGATGGTAAGACTTGGCAAAGAGCAGAAGGCGCTTTGTCTTCTGGTTTTGTCTATGCAATTGCCGTCCATCCTCAAGATAAATGTATTATTTACGCTTCCAATGGTACTAAAATTTATCGAACAGATGACTGTAGTCGGACTTGGCAAGAAGTATATCGAGAATCTCGGTCTGATACTATGATTGCCGCGATTGCTTTTAGTCATGTAGCACCATACAAAGTTTTTGTGATTGAAACTAATGGTGATTTATTGCGTAGTTTTGATGGTAGTGACAGTTGGAGCGTAGTAAATAGATTTAAAATTAGACTGGTTAATATTATCACTCATCCAAAGGATGATAATTTGATTTATATTATTTCCAAATCCAATGGTTTGTATCGTTCCAATGATGGTGGCGAAAATTGGACTAGCTTGGCTAGTAAAATGAAAAGTTTTTCTGGATCAAAAGAATATCGTCGTCATGTGATTGATATTAATAATCCAAATCTTATTTATTGGGTATCAACTTATGGAGTACTTGTCTCTGATACAGCCGGTGATTCTTGGCAAGAAATAAGTCTTTTGACCCCACCAGGTAGTGCGGATATATATGGTTTTGCGGTGAATCCAAAGAATACTAAAGAAATTTATTATACGGCCACGATTAATGAACGCTCTACTTTTTATAAAAGTATGGATGGTGGGCAAAATTGGATAACCAAGAAATTGCCTTCGGCACAAATCCCATCAATTTTGCGTGTTCATCCTGATCATCCAGATTGGATTTATCTAGGTTTTACTATTCCGCCGAAAAAATAATTTTTTTGTAATCCCGAATCCCCGAAGGGGTGAGGGATCCCTTTTCAACACACTTTATGTTGAATAAAATTCCAACCAATGTTAATGAATACTATATCTACATAATGGCAAGTAAATCAGGAACATTGTATACAGGACAAACAGATAATATAGTAAGTAGAGTTTATGAACATAAAAACAAAATAATAGAAGGATTTACTAAAAAATATAATTGCAATAGATTGGTATATTACGAAATCTACAAGACAAGGACGGAAGCCTTACAAAGAGAAACACAGATAAAAAGTTATAACAGACAAAAGAAACAAGAATTAATTAAATTAATTAATCCAGAATGGAAAGACTTGGCGAGTGATTGGTACAATGATTTGAATGTTATTTTGCCATTCATTCATAGGAAAGGGATCCCTCGTCGTTCCTCCTCGGGATTGTAAAAAAAATATGAGTATAGTTGAAGAACATAAGGAGAATTTTAATAAAGCCATTGATCATCTTAAACATGAAATTACTGGTTTGCGCACTGGTCGAGCTACACCGGCGATTGTGGAAGATGTTTCAGTAGAAGCTTATGGCACTAGACAACCAATGAAAGCGGTCGCTTCTATTACTGTGCAGGATGCCAAAACAATTGCGATTGAACCATGGGATAAGGGTTTGGTGCAAGCCATTGAAACTGCGATTCGTAGTTCTGATTTGGGTATGAACCCAATTAATGATGGCCGACTAGTTCGGATTAATTTGCCAGAATTAACCCAAGAACGTCGCCAGGAATTGATAAAAGTTTTACACAAAAAATTAGAAGAAGCAAGAGTGTCAGTTCGTAAAATAAGAGAAGAAGTGAGAGAAAATGTTCAGGCTATGGAAAAAAATAAAGAGATTTCTGAAGATGAAAAGTTTAAATTGCAAGATAGTCTAGAAGAAGTGGTAAAAGAATATAATGATAAAATAAGAATGATTGGAGAGGAAAAGGAGACAGAAGTAAATACAATATAAAGGAGTAAGGAGTAAGCCTGCCTGCGCAGGCAGGGAATAAAGTTTTATGCGGGTTGTATTACAACGAGTAAAAAGTTCTAACGTAAGAGTTAACAATGAAACTGTTGGAGAAATTTCTCATGGTTTCTTAATTTTACTTGGAGTAGGGAAGAGTGATGAAGGAAAAGATGCTGATTGGTTAGTAGAAAAGATTATAAAATTGCGCGTGTTTGAAGACGAAAATGGAAAGATAAATAAAGATATTGTGGAAGTTGGTGGCGAAATTTTAGTCGTGTCACAATTTACTTTGTATGGTGATTGTCAGAGTGGAAATCGTCCTGGATTTACAGAGGCGGCTTCGCCAGAAGAAGCCAATAAATTGTATGAATATTTTGTGGCTAAATTAAAAGAGAAAAATATAAAAATACAAACTGGTCAATTTGGAGCCTGTATGGAGGTAGGTCTTGTAAATGATGGACCAGTGACCTTAATTATTGAGAGTAAATAAATTATTTTATATGGTAGAAAATGAAAATAGCCTTGGTCTATTAAGAGAGAGACATCCAGAAATCAGATGGGAATATTATGGAGAAGAAGTTTTAGATCTTGATGATAGTATGTATCCTGTTCCAGAAGATATCTTGGTTGATTCTTTGGGTAATCTTTGGAGTATAAGTCGTGTTGAGGGTGTTAAGAATAGAATTTTATATTTAAGAAAACCTAACACGGGAAGGGATGAAATGTTTATGTTTATTGGAGATGGTAAAAGGATATTAGCTAAGAAAAGAGATGAAATTGTAACTTTTTTACAGAAAGGTACTGTGTCTATTGCTCCTGCAAGTGTCACTAGGAAATTAAACGAGGCGTGGTCCAAAGTTGGTTTAATAAAACATAAAACCAGAAGCGGATTTGCTCTGAGTGATTTGAAAGGCGGGGGTTTTGGTTCTTATTAGTTTTATTGACAAAAAATCATAATTCTGGCATAATTTATTTACTAGCCATGAAGCGGTTTGGCGACCGTGGAGCTGGTAAACAATTCACCACGTAAAGGAGATAAATCTTCCGCGTGGTTCACAAGAGAGCTTTGGCATCCAGTCAGAGAACTCGGGTGGAACCTCCGCCCTAGGCGGACCCGAGACCATGTTTTTTGGTCTTTTTTTATTCAATAAACAGTGGTATAATCTATTTATTATATAATAATATTTCTAAATCTGAACAAGCGTCAATGATGGGAGTTTTTTGAGACTTGAAAAGGGATTCACCCTTCGGGTATCTTCGACCTCACCATTCGCTTCGCTCAGGTTCGGAATGACAGGAAAAAATATGAATGAAAAAAATGATAAAATGGAAAAAGTAATTTCTTTGTGCAAGCGTAGAGGCTTTATATTCCCAGGCAGTGAGATTTATGGTGGTTTAGCCAATTCTTGGGATTATGGTCCTTTGGGTCATCAGTTGAAACAAAATATTAAAAAAGCGTGGTGGAAATTTTTTGTTCAGGAACGCGAGGATATGGTGCCGTTAGACAGTGCTATTATTATGAACCCAAGAGTTTGGGAAGCGAGTGGACATTTGCAAAATTTTTCTGACTTATTAGTAGAATGTAAAAAATGCCACCATCGATTCAGAATTGATCATTTGTTGGAAGCCAAGGGTATTGAACCACAATATGACAAAGAACCAAATGAAATGGATCTAACTGATATTACTTGTCCTGATTGCGATGGTCATTTGACCGAGCCTAAGGCCTTTAATTTGATGTTTAAGACCTTTATTGGCATAACAGAGGATTCTACCACCACAGCCTATTTGCGCCCTGAAACCGCTGGTGGTATGTTTGTAAATTTCAAAAATGTTTTGAATACTACTCGTCGCCGTTTGCCTTTTGGGATTGCTCAAATTGGTAAGTGTTTTAGGAATGAAATTACTCCAGGCAATTTTATTTTTCGTACGCGTGAATTTGAAATTGGTGAATTTGAATATTTTATTGATCCAAAAGATTGGGAAAAGATTTTTGCCATGTGGTTGGATGAAATTAAACGTTGGTGGCAAGATATTATGCAAATCAATATGGATAATCTCGTCTGGCATGAGATTCCTGATGGTGAACGCGCGCATTATTCCAAACGAACAATGGATATAGAATACAAATATCCTTTTGGGGTAAAAGAATTGCACGGTATTGCTTATCGCACAGATTTTGATTTGTCTCGTCATGAAAAAGTTAGTGGACAAGATCTCCATTATACTGACCCAATTACTAATGAAAAGTTTTTACCTCATGTGATAGAGCCAACTTTTGGGATTGATCGTATGTTGTTGGTTTGTTTACTAGAGGCATATAATGAAGAACAGGCTCCAACCGCTGATGAAGGTGAAACTGAAGCAAGAGTGGTGATGAAATTTCCCAAACACTTGGCTCCAGTACAGGTGGCCATATTGCCTTTGTCAAAAAAAGAAGAATTATCTAGTGTGGCTAGAGATTTGGCCCAGACTTTACGCAAGAACTTTCTGGTTGATTATGATGAAACTCAATCGATTGGAAAACGTTATCGCCGGCAAGATGAAATTGGTACACCTTTTTGTGTGACAGTAGATTTTGATAGTCTAGAGGACAAGAAGGTGACAGTGAGAGATCGTGACACAATGCAACAAGAAAGAATTGAAATTAGTGAATTGAAAAATTATTTAATTAGTAAGTTTAATTTTTAAGTCATTATGAGTGAGGAAAAAGTTAGAGGGGGATATCATAAACGTGCTTTGCCAGCAGATGATGTTTTTTCAGATGCTGCTTGGAGGTGGTCTGGTGGATCAACCAAAGAATGTGTAAGAAAAGAAACAGGGGAAAAAGAAGGTGGATCTGAAACAGAGTTGGAAATGGCAAAAAAAGAAGTAAAAAGATTGGAACAAATTTTTAGAGAAAAGTTTGGCCTAATGATAAAATCAAGAGAATGGACTGTGTCAGATTTTGTGCGTAAAAAATTTGTTAGGAAAGATATTCAAGGGTTAGATGAAAATGACACAAGTTTTGATGATCTAATTGATGAATTAAATACAGCTTATATTTTTTTGAGTGAAATTATTAGGGAAAAAAATAGTTAAAAAATGTAATAATTTTTAATTTTAATACAAAAATAAAATATGTCAGCAGAAAGTTTAGCAAGTTGTCGTTGTTTAGAAGATAGTGTTTCAGATTCACAGTCAGATTTTTCTAAACCACAGAGAGATGCCAAGACCAGACCAACTACTCAAACAGAGAGAATTAAAGATATGGAAGCGTATATTAGAGAATTGGAACTTAAATTTAAAAAAATATTTGGTCATAAAATCAAAACCCTAGGTTTAGAAACTGTTGATTGTCCAGTAGCGTTGCGTTTGATAATGAAGGAATGCACTGATAATTTTTCTGGCTGGAATAAACAAGAGGGTAAATCTAGGCAAGTTAAATCACCAAAAGATGATCCTATTTTGAAACATGTACCAGCTAAAGAGAGATTATTGTGTGAAGGTATTTTGGTTGATTTGTATGTGGCCTATGGTGCTTTAGAAAATTTGAGAAAAGAAAAATAATTAATTTTAATTAAATTGTATGGACGATGAAAACAAGCCAGGATATATACCTAACTTGGAACATGATGATTTGTTTTCAGGTAAACCGGTTGATGAAGGTTATTTTGTTCCCCAAACCGCATTACCTGTTGTTGAACAGCGTGGTCCAAAAGCTTTAGAAAACTTAAGTGGCAATGGAAGAGGTGTAGACCCAACACAGCCCTCACCAGAAGATTTGGAAAGAATGGCAGGAAATGGAGATAAAGAACCTTCGTATGGTAAACGTTGTGATACAGTACCGCAAGGGCCACAGCCTTGGTTTGAACAGAATTCTCCAGGTGTATTAGCAGAAGTGTCCGGAGAAAGAAATTTAGAATTTTATGCTAATAGGGCAGAGGCTAATATAGCTTTTTTACAGGATAAAAAATATGGTTTTAATACTAAATTTATTAGAAAGATGCTTTTTGAAGGTACACGACATGCTTTAAGAATTATTGAAACGCCAGAGTTTATGGATGATCCTGTTAATGGTATTAGATTTACCCCAAAACAATTGGATACTATATATGAAGATAGAATTCAAATTGCAGAAGCAGTAATAGAATTGATAGATGATTTAGATCATTTAAAAATCGATATTGATCACTTTCTAGGTGTTAATGCAGATAATGAATAAAAATTTTTAATTATGTCATACGAAAAATATCAATTAAAAAATAAAGCGAATATAATTTTAGTGCCACTCAAAGATACCAAGTCTGTGACTGTTTTGGTTATGTACCCAGTTGGGTCGCGCTATGAACCAGAAAAATTGGCTGGTGTGTCGCACTATATAGAACATCTAATGTTTAAAGGTACAAAGAAACGACCAAATACATTAGTCTTAACTCGTGAAATAGATAGACTGGGGGCAGAATATAATGCCTTTACTGGCAAAGAATACACTGGTTATTTTATAAAAGTAGATGCTGAGTATACGGAAACAGCGGTGGATATTTTGTCGGACATGTTGTTTAATTCCAAATTTGATCCAAAAGAAATGGAAAGGGAAAAAGGTCCGATAGTAGAAGAAATCAGAATGTACAAAGACAATCCAATCATGAATATTGAGAATATTTATGAAGATCTGATGTTTGCTGGTTGTCCATTGGGACGCGATATTGCTGGTAGTGAAAAGTATGTTTTAAACTACAAACAGGATGAAGTCTTGGCTTATAGAAAAAAACATTATCAACCCCAAAATATGAATGTGGTGGTGTCAGGAAATATAAATGACAAGACAAAAAAAGTAATTGAACACTATTTTGGTTCAGAAACAAATAAAGGAAAAGTTAGTAAAGATTTTAAAGAGTACAAATTTGGTTCAGAGAAAATAAATGTTCAGAAAAAGGACACAGATCAGGTACAGTTGATGCTTGGTTTCCCTGGATTTAAATATGGTGACAAAAGAAATCCGATTTCTGGGGTAATGAATACAATTTTCGGTGGTTCTATGAGTTCTAGATTGTTTATCCAGATTCGCGAACGTAGAGGATTGGCTTATATGGTACGGAGCGGAGCAGAAAGTTATCGCGATACTGGCTATCAATTTGTGCGAATTGGCTTAGAAGCAAAAAACATTAATAAAGCCATTGCCGTCGTAAAAGCAGAAATGGAAAAATTAATTAAATTTGGCCCAACTATCAGAGAATTGGCCGATGCCAAAACCCATATTCGTGGTGGTTTAACATTGTCTTTGGAAGATTCTAGTACTCAGGCCAGTTTTTATGCTTCACAAGCATTGTTTGCTGATAAAATAAAAACCCCAGAAGAAAAATTAAAAGAAATTGAAAAAGTGACTAAAGATCAAGTTCAAGCTCTAGCTAAACAAGTGTATAATTGGAAGAAGATTCGCGTGGCTATAATTGGAAACGTTGAAAAACAAGAAATTAAGTTTTAGAATTAATAAAAATTAAGGTTAACAAAGCTGACAAGGCTAGCAAGGCTTACAAAAAAGCCTTTTAAGCCTGTAGTAAGCATTGTAAGCCTTGTAAGCTTTAAATATGAAAACCTATATCTTCGCCAACTGGAAAATGTACCTGGACTTTGATGAGTCAAATATTTTGGCCAACGCATTGCTCCTGGAAAAAATTGATTTTAATAAAATTGAATTGGCTTTGTTTCCCTCGGCTTTGGCTTTACGGGAGATGACTATGGTTTTGAATCAGACAGAATTAAAAGTCGGTGCTCAGAATGTTAATTGGAATCCAAAAGGCGCTTACACTGGAGAAATATCAGCCCAAATGTATAAAGACGTCGGCTGTAAATATGCCCTGGTAGGTCATTCAGAAAGACGACATGTTTTTGGGGAAACTGATGAAGATGTCCGAAAGAAGATTGAGGCTTGTTTGGAGGCAGATTTAATTCCTGTGGTTTGTGTGGGTGAGACTAAAGAAGATAAAGATGAGGGTAAACGTGAGTATCGTTTGAAAAAACAATTAATGCGAGCATTTGAAAATTTGGATTTAGCAAATAAAGAAATAGTAGTAGCTTATGAACCAGTGTGGGCCATTTCCAAAGCTGGGGTAGGTGAAGCTTGCAGTGCCGAAGAAGCGGATGATGTCCATGGTTGGATAAAAAATGAATTAAAGCAATATACAGACAAAGCCATACCAGTGGTCTATGGTGGTAGCGCAAATGAAAAAAATGTGGTATCATTGTTGGCACAAGAAATGATTGATGGGGTATTGCCAGGTAATGCTTCAACCAAGTTTGAGACTTTTATAAGTTTGATAAAAGAAGCAGAGAAGGTGTCATAATTTATATTTTTTTATTTAGGATTTTAGATTTTAAATAATATGTACAGTATCACCCCATTTATTTTGATAGTTTTGTCACTGGCTGTGATCATATTTATTATTGTTAAAAAGTTTCCCCAACTTACTTTGCTAGATGTTAATTCTATTCCAGAAGTAAAAATGGAAAAGAAAAAAGATGAAATTTATAAAAAACGCACTGCACAAAAGGCGGATGAATTGAATGAGAAAAGAAAAATTCTTTTTCAACCAGTAGTGCAAAAATTAAAAGAAATTCAATTGGCATTTCGAAAGTATGTGGGTGAAATTGAACGTTTATTAATTAGACATAAACCAGAAGTGCCAGAGACTCCAGAACAGAAGATAACCAAAGAACAGGATTTGAAAGATTTGATCCAAGATGGGGAATATTCACTCAGTCAAAAAGATTTGGAAACAGCCGAAAAAAAATTTATTGCAGCGATTAGAATTGATCCAAAGAGTATTGATGCTTATTATGGTTTGGGTAATGTTTATTTTGAACAAGGTCAGATGGAAGAGTCAATTGAAACTTTTCAATTTATTTTACAAATGGATGGAACTGATTTGCGTACATTGGTAAAAATGGGTGAGATAGAAGAAAGTAAAAATAATATAGAAAAGGCTGTAGAATATTATGAAAGAACATTACTGATTGATGATAACAATCCAGTAAGATTTGCCAAAATTGCAGATTTGTTGAGTAGTATAAACAAGTATGAACCAGCCATTGAAGCCATGTCTCAAGCATTAGAATTGGAACCACAAAATCCAAAGTACCTTGACAGGATGGTGGAGATTAGTGTATTATGTGGGAACCAAAAAATAGCAGAAGAATCATATCAAAAACTGCGCATGGTCAATCCAGAAAATCAAAAATTACCTTTATTAAAGGATAAGATTGATAATATGGTAGTGTAGTTTAATGCCGAGATAGCTCAGTTGGTAGAGCAGCTGTTTTGTAAACAGCGGGTCGCGGGTTCGAATCCTGTTCTCGGCTCTTGGGTAGTTTTAAAGTTTCTAAACATAGAACTTTATGACTTTATAAACTTTTTACTTTCTACTCAAATGGGCAGATTCCCGAGCGGTC
>DOMK01000017.1:19735-20079 GCA_003510435.1 Candidatus Magasanikiibacteriota bacterium | reverse complement strand
AGCGGTCAAAGGGGACAGACTGTCCCGCCTGAAAGGCAGGGATCCCGTCCAGAGGCGGGATAAATCTGTTGGCTCTTATGCATAAGGTTTATATATTAAAAAGTTTAAAACAAACCAGATACTATATTGGTCATTGTGAAGATTTAGATGTACGGTTGGAAAGACATAATAAAGGTTGTGTAAAATCTACAAAACCTTATAGACCGTGGCAAATAATATACACAGAAGATTTGAATAGTAAGAGTGAAGCTTTTAAAAGAGAAATGCAAATAAAATCATATAAAGGTGGTGAAGCTTTTAAAAAATTGATAAACAAAAGTTAATGGGCAGATTCCCGAGCGGTC
>DOMK01000017.1:12131-19610 GCA_003510435.1 Candidatus Magasanikiibacteriota bacterium | reverse complement strand
GGTTCGAATCCTTCTCTGCCCACTCGGCCTTCGCTAAAAAGCTACGGCCGATAAAACTAACTAAAAAAAGTTAGTTTTTTGTTTATGACGTAGCGTAGTTGAATATATAAATAATCAATGATACAATTTAGTTGGTTATTTATTAAGCAAGGGATCCTCACGTCGTCCACCTTCGTCCGTCAGCTGACGGACTACGGCGGACTCCTCAGGATTGTGATTGAATATGCCGGAACTACCAGAAGTAGAAACAATTAGACAAGATTTGCGAAAAAAGATTTTGCATAAGAAAATCAAGAATGTGATAGTTACGCAAAAAGCCAGGATGAATATGAATCATCCTGATTTTGTTAAATCTTTAAAAAATAAAGAATTTGTAGAAATTGATCGGATTGGTAAATTGATAATTTTTGTATTGTCTAAAAATATATATTTATTGGTTCATCTCAAAATGACTGGCCAACTTATTTACGAGCGCGGCCGCCAAATGATTGGCGGAGGGCATTCTGATAATCAGATGCCTGTGAATTTGCCAGACAAATTCACCCGCGCGACTTTTGAATTTGCAGATGGTGGTAAATTGTATTTCAATGACATGCGGAGATTTGGTTATTTAAAAATTGTAAATGAAAAAGAATTACAAATAGAAAAAGCTAAATATGGTATTGAGCCGTTGCAGACAAATTTTACTTTGGCCAATTTTAAACAAGCTTTGCAAAATAGAAAAACAAGTATCAAGGCAGTTTTGCTAAATCAAAAATTAATTGCTGGAGTAGGAAATATTTATGCCGATGAGTCGTGTTTTATAGCCGGGGTTAAACCAAGTACTCGGGTTAACAAGTTAACAAGTATTCAAGTTAAGGAACTTTATAAGGCAATTGAAAAAATAATTAAGCAGGCGATTGAGAAACGGGGGACGACTTTTAATCATTTTCGTGATAGTGATGGTAATAAAGGTAATTTTGTTAAATATTTAAAAGTCTATGGCCGAGCAGGAGAAAAGTGCAAAAAATGTGGTTCAATCTTGAAGAGTTTAAGAGTGGCTGGGCGGGGGACAGTTTATTGTATTAATTGTCAGAAGTAGTAGAAAGTGAGTAGGAACCCCACCCCAACCCCTCCCCTTATGAGACTGAGACTCATCCGTCCTTTGGCGGAAAAATGGGAGGGGCTTTTATTGACAGTTTTTTCTTAATATAGTATAATTTTTCCACTTGTTTGTGTGCCGTTGTAGCTCAGATGGTAGAGCAACGCCATGGTAAGGCGTAGGTCTCGGGTTCAATTCCCGACAACGGCTCAGAATAAATACAGTTTTGTTAGAGCACCCCGAGTACTCGGGGAGGTCTCGGGTTCGATTCCCGACAACGGCTCAAAAAGTCTAAAATAGGGGTTTTCTTGACAAAATAGAATAAATATAGTATTATTTAGCCATTCAAATAATCTAATAACCTGCCTGCGCAGGCAGGCTAAAAATTAAACCTAATATTATGCCATCAAAAGAACGCGATAACATGATAAAATTGCAATGTACAGTATGTAAATATACTAATTATTTTTCTCATAAGAATAAAAAGACTTTGAAAGATAGATTAGAATTAGAAAAGTATTGTCGTCATTGCAAAAAGCATGTGACTCACAAAGAAACAAAATAAAATAAATTAAAATACCGCTCCGAGTACTTGGAGCGGTATTTTTTTAATTACCCTTGATTTATTTTGGTAAATACAATATAATAATCATCGAAATGGGGGCGTAGTATAATGGTAGTATGTCTCTCTCCAAAAGAGATGGCGTGGGTTCGATTCCTGCCGCCCCTGCAAGTATTACATGCAATTTTATGGTTGGGTGTTTTTTTTATTATATTTGGTAGAAAAAATTTATAGTGTTATAATATCACATATTTTATTCAATAATATTAATTTATGATTTTATATCTTGGATTTGTGGTTATTTGTATTCTTGGTATAATGGACACAATTTATTTGATAAATAAAAACAAAGAAGGTAAGCACTTAGTTTGTCCAATAAATGGCAATTGTAATGCAGTCTTGCAAAGTGAGTGGAACAAGTTTTTGGGAGTAAAAAATGAAGTTTGGGGTTTGTTATATTATCTAGGAGTTTTTAGTTTAGCAATTTTATTTTATTATAATTTTTTGCCAATAGAAATTTTATTATTAATTACTGGTTTGGGAGTTTTGTACTCAGCTTTTTTGACTGGAATACAGATTTTTAAGATAAAAGAATATTGTGTGTTTTGTTTGTCATCGGCTGGATTCTCTGTTCTGTTGTTTATAATGGTATTTTATAGTTATATAAAATAATAAATAAGTTTTGCATAAATATTATTTATACAAAAAATAATCCCTACTAAGTAGAGATTATTTTATTTGGCACCATAGATATGAATTAATGGTGTTGAATCTAGATTAATTTTTTTACTGCCTCAACTACTTCTTCAAATCTGGTATTACTTTTAACAAAGTATTTATTACTACCTTTTTTTATGGCTTCATTGATGTCAGTTTCTTGACCCAGATTAGAAAGAGTGATGATTGGTACCTTACCTAAAGTCTTATCTTTACGGACTTGTTTGATTACATCAAACCCATTACCATCCAATAGCATGAGATCGACAATAATTAGGTCTGGTTTTTCTAGTTTAGCCAAAGAGAGGGCTTCGCTGGCAGCTGGAGTACTGATAATTTGATAGCCAACATCGGTTAACAAACGGGTATATAGTTTAATAGTGAATTGATCATCTTCAACTATTAGAATTTTTTTCTTGGTTTTCATATAAGGAAAGTTATTTTACAATGATTTGAATTTTATAAAAAAAGTTGTTTCTTTGTTTTCTTCAGATTCAAACCAAATTTTACCTTTGTTCAAATTTACCAAGCCCTGGGTAATATAAAGGCCGAGACCAGTGCCATCACCTTCTTTGTTTACCGCATTGCCAGCGCGGAAAAATTTGGAAAAGATAAATTTCTTTTTACTCTCCGGAATACCAATGCCTTGGTTGGTGCAAGAAAAGATAATATTTTTACCTTCTTTTTTGAAATTAATTTTTATATTAGTTTTATCAAAAGAATAGCGGATAGAATTTTCTATTATATTTTGTAAAATGTTTCTAACATGACTTTTGTCAGCTTTTATCAAGCATTGTTTGTCTTTATATTCCATGACCAACTCAACATTATGAGCCTTAGCATAGTATTGTAAATCATTGTGAACTTTGCTGTAAATTTTTAATAAATCAATTTTTTCCCGATTAGGCCGAATTTTTTTGTAGGGAAGATTCGAAATACTAAGTAAATCATTAACCAGACGATTCATGTTTTTTAAAGTTTCATAACAGTCGTTGAGATAGCCTTTTTGTTTATCACTTAAGGGTTCTGAATTCGCACTGATTAAATATTCAATCGCCCACATGACATTACCAAGTGGAGTGCGTAGGCTGTGGCTCGCAATATGAGCAAAATCAGCTCGATATTCTTCTTGTTGTTTTTGTTTCGTAATATCTCTAATCGTGATTATAGCGCCATCAATGTTTTTACCATCATAGTTTAGTGGAGTAGTGGTAATAGTAGCCCAGATAAAAGAACCGTCTTTTTTGACAAATTGTCTGGTGGCATTAATAATTTTTTTGCCTTTGTTAATAGATTCAAACAGGGCCGATTTATTTTTAGTTATCGGTGTGCCATACCTGTCAGTAGGGCACAATAGTGATAAGACTGACAAACCAGTTAGATTGGTACTTTTGTTGTAACCTAGGATATTACTGAGGGCTTTGTTATAATTTAAAATATCACCATTTTTGTCCAAAATTATTACTCCGTCGCCAATCGAATCCATAAAGTGTTTTACTTCGTCAGTAATTTTTTCAAATACCCAATTTTTCATATTTTTTTGAAATTTAATAAACATTGATATTATAGCACAAGTGTTTGTCTAGGGGAAGTGTTCATATTTTACTGATTATGGTATAATATTGTAGGAAAGTTTGTCAAAACTTAATTTTTTGTATTATTTATATATGGTAGAAAAATTAACCGATGAAAAAATCAAAAAAATACTCGTAGGCGAAACTTATTTATCAGAAAAAGATATAAAAGAAGTAGAACAGGGGATGCAAGAAACTGGTATGGGTCTGGCAGAATATTTGGTTGAAGGTGATTTTATTACCAAGGATATTCTTGGTCAAGCTTTGGCAGAATATTATGACACTGTCTATGTCAATTTAAGCCGAGAAAAAATTGATCAAGATTTATTACAAAAAGTACCAGAATTAATTGCTCGCTCCAAAGGAGTGATAGCTTTTTTGGCCGATGACAAAGGAATAAAAGTGGCCATGTTAAATCCAGCTGATTTAGATACTATCCATGTTTTAGAAAAATTGTTAGGAAATAACATTGAACCTTTATTTATGACGCAACAGGATTTTGAAGAAGCCATGAGTAATTATAAATTGGGTTTGAAAGATGAATTTAATAAAATTTTGGTTGATTTACAAAAATTTGGTTTAAACAAAGAAAAGAGCGATGATGTGGTGGTATCAATGGTGGATACTTTGCTTAAGTATGGACACCAAAATCGGGCATCAGATATTCATATCGAACCATACAATGAAAAACTAATGGTTCGTTTTAGAATTGATGGTATTATGCATGATGTGTTAGAAGTGCCAAAGGAATTTTCTGAAGTGGTTTTGACCAGAATAAAAATTTTATCAAAAATGCGGACTGATGAACATCGGGCTGCTCAAGATGGAAAATTGCGTTTTAAATCCGAATCAGAAACTGTGGATGTCCGGGTGTCAGTAGTACCAACTACTCTGGGTGAAAATGTCGTAATGCGTATTTTGTCGGCCCGCAGCCGATCTTTTGGTTTATCAGATCTAGGGTTGGCAAACAGTGAAATGAAAAAAGTCCAAAAAGCTATCAAACATCCCCATGGCATGTTTTTGGTGACTGGTCCAACAGGTTCTGGTAAGACGACTACTTTGTATGCGATTTTAAAATTATTAAATCGGCGTGATGTTAATATTGCTACGATTGAAGATCCAGTTGAATATGATATGGAAGGTATTACCCAGATTCAAGTGAATGTAAAAACTAATCTAACTTTTGCCAATGGATTGCGTTCCATTGTGCGCCAAGATCCAAATGTAATCATGGTAGGGGAAATTCGTGATCAAGAAACCGCGGACATTGCTGTCAATTCTGCCCTAACTGGACACCTTGTTTTATCTACTCTACACACCAATGATGCGGCCACCACCTTGCCTCGTTTGCTCGATATGGATATTGAGCCATTTTTAGTTGCCTCTACAGTAAACGTGGCCATAGCACAAAGATTGGTAAGAAAGATTTGTTCTCGTTGTCGGACTTCTTATGAAATGAGCGAAATCGAAAAAAAATCTTTAGATTCAGATTCACACATTAAAAGTATATTTACAAAAAAAGCTGGTAAAAAATTAGAAAAATTAAGATTATATAAAGGAGCTGGCTGTGATGTGTGCAATCATACTGGTTATAAAGGCCGAGTTGGGGTGTTTGAAATTTTGGAAATGAGTGAAGAAATAAAAAATCTTGTTTTACAGCATGCCTCTAGTCAGCAGATTATGGAAACAGCCAAAGCTCAGGGTATGGTGACCATGCTTGAAGATGGAATTGATAAAGTATTAAATGGAGTCACTACTTTAGAAGAAGTCCTAAGAGTAACTAGAGAATAATTTCATCCAGCACCACTAGTTGGTGCTGGGTTAATTTTTAATGATTAATATGCTAAAAGAAGAAAAAACAAAAAAAGATTTTTTAAACATAGACCTTAGTATTGGTGGTACTGGTTTGGGAGACAGAGCTCTTTTGGCAAAGTATTTGGCAGTTATGCAACAGTCTGGTTTAACCATTACTGAATCTCTGGATATTATTCAAGAAACTGCCCGGGGCAGAATGAAAAAAATTATTACGGCAGTAAATAAATCTGTTGAAGCTGGTAATTCTTTGGCTGATTCTTTTGGACGGTTTCCAAAAGTTTTTTCAGGAATATTTATTAGTGCAGTTTATGCCGGTGAAAATTCTGGCACTTTGTCAGAAAATCTTCAGCACTTGGCCGATCAATTACAAAAAGAAAAAGAATTGAGTTCAAAAATAAAAGGTGCTATGCTTTACCCAATTGTAGTTTTGATCGCCGCTTTTATTTTGGGTATGGGTATGTCTTTTTTAATTTTACCAAAAATTACGCCATTATTTGAAGGATTAAAAACCGAATTGCCATTTACTACTCGGGCTTTGATTTCTTTTTCACATTTTGTGGCCAATAATACATTTGGATTATTTGTTGGGATTATTTTGGGTGTGGCTGTGCTTTTGGCTTTGTTAAAGGCTAATTTTTCTCGACCAGTCACCAATTGGCTATTGTTAAAAATACCAATTGTAAAAAAGATTGTGATTAATACTAATTTGGCTAGGTTTTCACGGACTTTGGGTACTTTGTTAAAAAGTGGTTTAAATATTGATGAAGCTTTGCAAATCACATCCCAAACAGTTAGTAATTATTATTACCAAAAAGCATTATTAGAAATTGGTGAACGGGTAAGTAAAGGGAGTCATTTGTCCGCTAGTATGGAAAATTATAAAAAATTATTTCCCAAGATGGTTAGTCGGATGGTGTTGGTAGGGGAACAGTCTGGTAATTTGGAAGGAACATTAATTTATTTGGCAGAATTTTATGAGGTTGAAGTAGACAACTCTACAAAAAATTTATCTACCGCGATTGAACCAATTTTGCTTTTAATAATTGGGCTTGTAGTAGGATTTTTAGCTTTATCAATTATTACTCCGATTTACAATATTACAGGCAATATTCATCAATGATTATGAATTCACATGGACACACCAGCACACCAGCACACCAGCACCCAAAAAAGTGTGATTATTTGAAGTTTGGATGCTCCTCTCGGCCTGAGCTCGGGACGAAGGCAAGTGTTAAGGTGCTCAAGTGCTCGAGTGGTTTCACTTTAGTTGAATTATTAATTGTAATTGGAATAATGATTGCATTATTATCAGCTTCTGTCCCGATTTATGGTTCTTTACAAATCAAAGCGCAATTAAGTGAAACCAGCGCCCAGTTAGTGCAAAATTTGCGTTCGGCTAGGGAAAATTCTCTAAGTGGTTATAATAATTTTTCCCATGGAGTTTTTTTGAATGTAGTAGAAAGTCCCAATTTTTATATTTTGTATCAGGGTAATTCTTACATAACTAGAAATACAGGTTATGATCGTGTTTATAACTTAGACAAAGTTGTCACTATTCATAACATAGATATGATGATTATTGATAATAATATTGATATAAATTTTTCTAGTGGTCTGGGAAAACCAAGTAATGTTGGGAGTTTTAATTTGATACATGATGTGACTGACACATCAACTATTAGCATAAATAGTTTGGGTAAGATTGAAGAATAATAGACAAATTTTAAATT
>DOMK01000017.1:7039-11931 GCA_003510435.1 Candidatus Magasanikiibacteriota bacterium | reverse complement strand
TTCACATTAATTGAACTTTTAATTGTTATCGCTATTATAGCTATAGTGGCGGTGGTGGTTTTTGTGACTATAAATCCTTTGGAACGTTTTCGAGATGCGCGCAATTCTCGTCGAGCTGTGGATTTGGAATCCATAGTTGGCGCAGTTCGTATGTATCAGATAGAAAATAAAGGGTTAGTGCCAACTGGTTTGGATGAAAATTGGAAAATGATTGGTACAGCTACTTCTGGATGTAATGTTGATTGTGGAGGCGAGGGAGAAAGTCAAACTGGGTCTGTCTCTTTTGAAGATAGTGGACAAACGGCTTTTGATTCTGGTGATTACTTAAATACGGAATACAATTCAATTTATAATTATTTAGGTTTGTCTGCTGGTACTTCTGGTAGTTATTTATCTTCAATCAAAGATGGGGGTAGTGATAGTACTTTTTGGCTTAATTTTGGTTGGTTGCCAAATAATACTGTTAGCACAGATGGACTGATAACTTGGTTAGGTTTTGAAAATGGAGAAATCAATAGTAATACAATAACAGATAAGAGTGGTCTAGGGAACAATCCAGTTATGTCAAATAAGAATTCAATTAGTTTTTCTAGTGGAAAAAATGGGCGAGCAATTAATTTTTTACCTGCAACTAATAATCTCCCTTATCTTACTATACCAGCGACCACCCCAAGCATGCAAAATTTTATGCAAGATGGTAATTTTTCTTTTTTAGTTTGGTTTAAATTAGATAGTTATCCTTCGGCTGCTTTTATTATTTCTAATTTTAGAGGTGGTGTACCTGGCTCCGGTGCTTATTTAGCAATTTTTAATAACAAATTTACAATAATGACGAGAAATGAGCCAGCTGACCCATCTAAATGTAGTGGTACTGTTACATCAGGTTGTAGAGTAACCGTACTAACTTTTCCATCAGGTATGTCTGGTCTAGCAACTGGACAATGGTATCATGCAGTAGCTACAAAGAGTTGGAATGGAAGTAAGGCGACTACTACCCTATATTTGAATGGCAATAAAATTAATCAAGAAGTAACAAACAACAAAGTAATTGCTAATGGTGTGCCAGTTGTTATTAATCATAGTGCAACGTATCATTTTGATGGGATGTTGGATGAAACATTGATTTATAATCGAGCAATTAGCGCTAGTGAAGTGGCTGATCAATATCGGCGTGGAGTGGCTCGTATAAAAATGCAGGCTCGTGCTTGTTCTGAATCAAATTGCGCAGATAATCCAGATTTTATTGGTCCAGATGATACGGCTTCAACTTATTTTGAAAATCAAGATAATATTGGAAATTTTAATCCATCTTTTTCTTTAGAAAATTTGTTTAGTAAGCAATATTTTCAATATAAAACTTATTTTGAAACAGAAAATTCTCAATTTTCTCCCCAATTGAGCAGAGTATTCCTTGAAGGAAATTCAATTTTTACTAGTTCTACTTTTAATCTTCAATCAACTTGTCTTGATCTTTCAAGTACCTTAGGCGGTAAATTAAATCCAATTCCTCAAGATCCTAGTTTAGGTTCTCCAGAAAAAACTTTTTATGTTATTAACCGCGATGATATTGGCAAGATTAATGCTCAAGCGTGTGGGGGAGAAGGGGCTATAATTACAACTGGTAGATAATTATGATAAATAATAAAGGACAAAGTTTATTAGAAGTAATTGTGGCCTTGGCTATATTTGCTTTGATTAGTGCGACTATGGTGTCTTTGTCAACCGGTGGTTTTGTGTCTATGGACGTGGGCGGAGAACAAACTGAAGCTCAGGCTTTGGTAGGTGAAGGTATGGAAGCAATACGAACGATTAGGGATCGGGCTTGGAATGAATTAATTTTTACTACTTCCTCGATTACCACATCTTCTGGTCAATGGATTTTTTCTGGTGAAAATACGACTGCTCAACTTGGTGATTACACACGAACGATTGTGATTGAGCCAGTGTGTCGCGATGTTAGTAACAATATTGATACTTGTCCAGGATTTTATACTGATATCCAGACAAAAAAGATTACTTCACAAATAGATTGGCCTGTTCGCAACACCACTAATACTGTAAAACAAGTAACTTACTTAACCAATTGGGATTCTCTCAACTGGATTCAGACTGATTGGAGCGGAGGAAATAGTCAATCTATTTGGTCTGATATTACAAAATATGATAGTGATGATAATAATATTGATTTTAGCCAGATAGGAATTGTTCAATTAAAAAATACCACGAGCAGTGCTTGTGGTATAAAAGTTTGGGATTTTAACACTTCTACTGATTTTAATTATGATCTTGAGAAAATAATTGTCACGAGCAGTTTGGTACAATTGGTTGATCAGGGTGGTGGTTTTTGTTCTGGTACAGCTACAGCGTGCAATACTTTTTCTGGCCAAGTTTCTTGTCAGACACAAGATGGTTGTTTTTGGGGTGGTGGTATTTCTAGTTCTACAGTTAATTCCAATTTTAATTTATGGCCTGCTTCTTGGCTCATAGGTTCTGATAGTGGAGCGACATATTCACGGCAATCTACAGGTGGTAATCCAACTGGTTATTATCGAGGTGTATTTCCCAGTACCAGAGGTGTGATATATGCATATTATTTACGACAACCATTTATAGTTAATAGTGCAATAAGTTCAGCCACTATAAGTTTTGATCACATTGTTAGTCAGTATACTGGTCCAGCTGATAGTATTAAATTTTATGTTTATGTTGATCCGACATCAGGTTCTTATGGTACACCGGTTTGGACTTCAGATAATCAGACTGGTACAACTACTTGGACTAGTGTCACAAACATAGATGTAACTAATAAAATTGTTGGTCCAGGAACTTATTATTTAAAAGTTCGTGGTGTTGTAGATTACCAAAATACTGGGGATACTCAGTCATATACTCTTGGTCTTGATAATGTTTTATTGAATTGGACTATGCCAGGGAATATTTGTTCTGGTATAGCTACTACTTGTAATACTTATAGTATTCAAACTGATTGTCAAGGGTCAACTGGTCAAGATGGATGCTATTGGGCAAACACTGCCACTTACCCAAGTGATAGACCATCTATTAACCCAATTGCGTCGCACACAGTTGATAATATTAATACTTGGTCTTCTTTTTCTGAGATTGCTACCAAAAATGGTGGAGAAATATATTATCAATTATCTGACGATGAAGGTTCCACATGGCAATATTGGGATGGAGTTGATTGGTCAGTGGCTACTGGGATTGGTAATTACAATATCTCATCTGTAATAAACACAAATTTATCTTTTTTTTCCACTTCTACTGCCAATATAATGTTTAAAGCCTTTTTGGAAAGTGATGGTTTACAGTTAGTTCAATTGGACAAAATTGAGATTGGTTGTGCTCAGGCCCAAGATTCTACTTTTGATAGTAGCATTGATTATTCTTATGATGATACTAAGATTGAATTTGTTTCTGGCACAGCACAATTAAAAGATCAGGGTGGTGATGATGGTTTTTGTTCCGGTGTAGCTACAGCTTGTGATACTTATAGCACTTCACTGACTTGTTCAGAACAAGGTAGTTGTCTTTGGGTTGGCGGTATTTCTAGTTCTACAGTAAATTCTAGTTTCAACACTTCTTTGGGATCTTGGCTTTTTGGTTCTGATAGTGGAGCGACATATTCACGGCAATCTATAGGTGGTAATCCAACTGGTTATTATCGAGGTGTATTTCCCAGTACCAGAGGTGTGATATATGCATATTATTTACGACAACCATTTATAGTTAATAGTGCAATAAGTTCAGCCACTATAAGTTTTGATCACATTGTTAGTCAGTATACTGGTCCAGCCGATAGCATAAAATTTTTTGTATATGTGGATACAGTTCCAAGTTCTTATGGTACGCCAGTTTGGGTTTCGGCCACTCAAACGGCTACCACTACCTGGATTAGTGAAACAAATATAAATGCAACGAGTAAAATTACTGGTCCAGGAACATATTACTTAAAAGTTCGTGGGGTAGTGGATTATAAAAATACTGGTCCACTACAATCATATACTCTTGGTATGGATAATGTTTTGTTAACTTGGACAAAAAATAATTCTTGTTCTGGCATTGCTACAGCTTGTAATACTTATAGTGTTCAAACTGATTGTCAAGGGCCAACTGGTCAGGCTGGATGTGTTTGGAATTCCAGTGCTTCTTATGATATTAATTTACCAACAGTAAATCCAGTTTTATCTCAAGTAGTTTCAACTTCTTCACTTTCGTCTTGGTCCTCTTTTTCAGAGATTGCCACAAAGAATGGTGGAGAAATATATTATCAATTATCAGACGATGATGGCTCTACCTGGCAGTATTGGGATGGGGCTGGTTGGTCAACGGTTAGTGGGGTTAGTGATTATAATATTGCCACAGTTGTGAATACTAATATTAATTATTTTAGCACTTCAACTGGTAGTATAATGTTTAGAGCTTTTTTGGAGAGTAATGGCACACAATTGGTTCAATTGGATAATGTGCGTGTTGGTTGGGGAGAAATAACTGGAAATACTGGTTATGCGACATTTGGTTATTTGGTTTCCTCAGCTTATAATATGAGTCCGTCAGCTGATGGATCACCAGTACAAATATTGAGTTGGAATGAGGATTTAAATAGTTGTAGTGGTTGTGATATAAAAATGCAAGTAAGAGTCGCGCCCGATGCTAGTGGGTCACCAGGAACGTGGGGAGATTGGTATGGAGCTGGTGGAGTGGATACATATTATACTGATCCAATGGCGGTATTATTGCCGACAGATTTAAATTGGAAACAGTGGGTACAGTATAGAGTTGATTTGTCTGGTGATGGGGCTACTAGTCCGGTGTTGCAAGATGTGACTGTGAATTATAAATAAGCGATCCTAATCTCCGAATGACATCCGAAT
>DOMK01000017.1:0-6808 GCA_003510435.1 Candidatus Magasanikiibacteriota bacterium | reverse complement strand
TTTTAAAGTTCATAGAAAATTAGGTAGGTTTTGTAGAGAAATTCAATATGCGGATGAATTTGAAAAATTATTAATCAAAAATAAAATAAATTATAAACGTGAATATAAGTTGAAAGATTTTGTTAGTGAATCTCCAAAGGGTAATATTGTTGATTTTTTAATTGAAGAGAAAATAATTATAGATTTTAAATCTAAAAAATTTGTTACCAAAGAAGATTACGTCCAAATGCAGAGATATTTACAATCAGTTAATTTAGAATTGGATATGATAATTAATTTTAGAAATACATATTTAAAGCCAACAAGGGTGCTGAATAGTAGATACTCGGGTTTTGTTAATTCTAATAGAAATAAATCACATTTGGATCATTCTGGTGTTCATTCGGGTAATTTGGATGTGGATTCGGGTCATTCGGATCGCTCCAAAGGCTTCACATTGGTCGAAACAATCATCTACGTCGCCATTATTGGTGGTGTGATCGCGACTTTTGTTAGTTTTAGTATGAATATTTCCAATGCTAGAAATAAAACTTATGTCCAAGAAGAAACCCAGGCAAATGCGCGGGTGGCTCTAAATATTATTACGCAAAAGATTCAGTCGGCTAGTGGTGTGAATATTAGTGCGTCGGTTTTTGGAATTGATCCAGGGGTTTTATCTCTGGCTATGAGTAGTAGTACTCTCAATCCGACAATAATAAATCTGTCAGCTGATGATGGACAATTGCAGATAAAAGAAGGTAATAATGCTACCACCACTATTACTACGGAGCGGGTGCAAATTAATAATCTGATTTTTACAAATTTTTCTGCTAGCAGTACTAGAGAAAATATTGGCGTGGATTTGACTGTTGGTTATGTTTCTTCCACCGATATCAATTTTCAATCTAGTCAAACTTTACATACCGCTGTAAGTGTAAGAGAATAAGTTATGAAAAATTATAAATTAAAAATTATAAATTATAAATTAGACAACAGGGGTATGGTAGCACTACTCACTGTTATTATTGTTAGTGCGACAGCTTTGTTAATGGCGTTTAGTGCCTCGATGCTTGGTTTGGGTGAAATGGACATGGGTTATACATCTCAGAAGGGTCAAGAATCACTATCTTTTGTTAATGGTTGTGCTGAAGAATCTTTGCGTCAATTGCAGTTAAATGCTAATTGGCCGGGAGGAACTTTGAATTTAATGGGTGGATCGTGTATAATATCAGTATTCTCAAATGGAAATAATCGTGTTCTAACTGTTTCTGGTACAATAGATAATTTTACAAAAAAATTACAAATTTTGGCCAGTGTAAATAATGGAATGGTTTCAACTACTTCTTGGCAGGAACAAGAAAATTAATTGTTTAGCAAATTATGTGTTTGTTTTGCAAAAAATATATTGGTTTGGATATTGCCGACAATACAATTGAAGTGGCTCTAGTTAGTCAGTCTTGGGGACAAACTAAATTACTTAGTCTGGGTAGGGTGGAATTAGAAAATGGCGTAGTAAAGAATGGTAAAATAGTTAATAAAGAAAAATTAGCTTTAGCTGTACAAGAAGTATTTAAAATCGCCAAGCCAAAAGCAATCAAAAAAGGTGAATTGTGCTTTGGCTTATCAGAAAGCCAGACTTTTTTGCATCATTTTTATATCACAGCCAAAGATCACAAAGAAAGACAAATAGCGATTGAAAAAGAATTGGAAGAAAATATTCCTATTACAGGTAAGGATTTGGTTTATTCAGTAAAGATTTTAAATGAGGATAAAGAAAAGACTGAAATATTGATTGCAGCTACTAGTCAGGTGGTTTTAAATGAATGGCGTGAATTTTTTAAGAGTATAAAATTGGACGTGGCTAATTTTGATATCGAAATTCTGGCTACTTTTAGAAATTTATTTGATAATTTACCAAAAGAACCAGTGATGCTTTTGGATATGGGGGCAAACACTACCTATGTGGCAATTTTTGATCAATTTGGTTTGCATTATGAATATGTTATAAACAAAGCCGGTGATATTTTTAATAAAGTCATAGCCGAAGCTCTAGATATTGATCTAAAAAAAGCTGAAGAAGAAAAAATAAAGTCTGGTTTGAAAAGTAAGAGTAAAAAAGTTGTAAATAGTTTGCAAGCCGAATTAGACGAGATAATAAAATCAATAAAAGAAAGTTTGGAAAATTACAAAAATGAAACCGGGGCTATGGTGGCCAAAGTTGTCTTGGTGGGTGGGTCTAGTTTATTATTAGGATTACCAGAATATTTTTCCAAATCATTGGGAATACCAGTTGAAGCGGGAAAAGCTAGATTGACCAAAGAAAAATTACCTTTATTTTATATTGAAGCGATTGGTTTGGCTCTGGGTAAAGCCGAGAAACATTGGGACAGAACTGATCCAAAATTTTAATTAATTTAAAACTAGCAATTAACAACAACATTTGTTCAATTGTTATTAATATTTAATAATAAAACCTATGAATAAAAAAGGTTTTACATTGATTGAGCTTTTGATCGTAATTGCGATCATTGCCATCATTGCTGGCGTGGTTTTTGTGGCTTTGGACCCATTAACCAGATTTCAAGACTCACGTGATTCTCGTCGTTGGGGCGATGTCACTGGTATATTAAGTGCTGTCAAAATTAATCAAGTAGATTTAAAAGGTGCTTATCTAGATTCGATTGTTACTACCACAGAGGATTTATATTATATAATTGGAACAGACACATCAGGATGTAATAGTGGTTGTACAGCTGTATCTTCTACTCAATCAGCCTGTGTAGATTTGACAGAATTGGTAACAGATGGTTATTTGGCATCAGTTCCTATGGATCCTAATGGTGGCACAGCAGACAAGACGATGTATTATTTAAATAAAAACAGCAATGGTACCCTAACTGTTGGCGCTTGTCTACCAGAACATACACCAGCTGGTATTTCTGTTGCCAGATAATTTTAATTTTATATGAATAAAAAAGGTTTTACTCTAATAGAGCTCCTGATTGTTATTGCTATCATGGCAATTATTGCCAGTGTTATATTTGTAGCTTTAAATCCACTCCAACGTTTTCAAGATTCTCGTGATAGTGTTCGCTGGCAACAAGCTAGTCAAATTTTGAATGCTATTAAACTTCAACAAGTGGATAATGGTGGTTATCTGTTGTCAGATATTGCTGTATTGTCAACCAGCACAAACTATATGATCACAGCTTCGGCTGTGGGTAGTGGTTGTGACGATCAAAATTCTTATTGTACCACTGATGTAGATGCTGACGGTGCTTGTGTTGATCTATCTCAGTTGGTCACAGACGGATATTTATCAGCCATTCCATTTAGTCCGACTGGAGAATATGATTGGGCTAGTTCTGATCTCACTGGTTATACTTTGGAAAAAACTGAATCAGGCGCGGTATTTATTAGAGCTTGTGAAAATGAAAATAGTTCAGAAATTGTTTTGTCTAGATAATAAATAATAGCTTCCAAACAAAAAACATCTGCGGATTCTCCTTGTTCTGATTTTAATATAATTAAAATCAAAATGTGGGACGCAGATGTTTTTCTTTTTTTCCCCCCAAACCTTTACCCCTCTAAGAACAGAGGGGCCACACCAATGTGTGGAACAGTTCTCAAGCGCCCAAAAGGAAGGGGGCGCACTACCCAGGCCTGCAAAAGGGGATTCGGCCTGGATTGAGGGGGTAGGACGTCTACGGCGTGAAGGTCCGGGACGTGACGGCTCGGATTTCGACCGTTGAGCCTTCCGTCGGGACGTACTCGCAGAGAGGTACGACGATTGGGGTTCGGACCTGGTCTGTCCCAATCTCGGTGAAGTCCCAGAATACCTCTTCGTCCTCTGCGAGGACGTAGTTGGTATTGTGGGCGATGAACTCCTCTTCGGCCGTCGTCTGATTGATAGACCAGACGTAGTAGCCTTCGATTCCCTCGATCTTGAACTTAAGGAACTCGAGGGAGAGACCGGTGTCCATCAGGACGTAGCAGGCCTCCACCCGCTTATCCTCCGTGTTGACGTTGGGCGTCGACTCGTGGCCACAAGCCATCACGAACAGTACCATGGCCAGGAACAATCGCACCAATCTCAGATCCATGAAACCCCCTCAGGGTTTGGTTGGGATAGAAAAATTGTAGCAGAAAAGATTGGTTTTGTGAAGAGCCTAGGGAAAATATATAATAACTTGGATTCAATTTTTTAATGCAACACATCGCTAAACCCCGTAGGGGTGAAAGATATTAGGCAGGCACTTTAGTGCCTGTAAAATTAATCAACGATATCGTAGTCCCGTAGGGACGACAGAATACAATATTTTTTTGCCGTCCCTACGGGACTAGATAAATATCAAATGCGTTTTTCCAGGCATTAAAATGCCTGGCTAATATAAGTTTGTCCCTACGGGACAAAACCATTGCTTTAAATTCTTGAATCTAATTCATAATTTATTTTGCATTTTTTGTAATTCATATGTATTTTATGGTATAATTAATTAAATTTTAAAATAAGAATGTTTTTTTAATTTGTAATTAGTAATTCTAAAAAAGTCTATTTAGGTAAATTATATTTATGTCTGAACAGAATATTTATAAAAAAGCTTACATAGTCGCAGTGGATATGGGCTATGGTCATCAGCGCGCTGCTTATCCTTTGCGGGATTTTGCGACTACGCCCGAGTCTATGGGTGGAGATGGCGTGATTATCAATGCCAATCGCTATGCTGGTATCCCCAAGAAAGACCAAAACATGTGGGAGGGGAGTAGAAAATTGTATGAAAAAATTTCTCGCTTAAAAAACATTCCCCTTATTGGTGAATGGATTTTTGCGTTGATGGATTATTTTCAACGGATTGAACCATTTTATCCCCAAAGAGATTTATCAAAATCAACTTTGCAATTAAATCAAATTTATAAATGGATAGAGGGTGGTTGGGGAAAAGATTTGATAAATAAATTGAATAAAAATCCTCTGCCTTTGATAGCGACTTTTTTTACTTGTGCGTTTTTTGCCGAGGAACACGGTTACAAAGGCGAAATTTATGCCGTATGTACAGATACTGATATTAGTCGGGCGTGGGCGCCATTATATCCCCACAAGAGTCGGATAAAATATCTGGCTCCCAATCGCAGAGTAAAAGAGCGCTTGGTAGAATATGGGATAAGAGAAAATAATATTTTTATTACTGGTTTTCCTTTGCCAAAAGAAAATATTGGTGATGATTTAAAAATTCTTAAACAAAGCATTGGGCAGAGGATAATAAATCTTGACCCAGAGCATCGGTATCGAGAAAAATATCACAAGACTACCAAGGACTTTATTGGCGAAGAATTTTGTCTACACAATTGCCCAATTCATCATCCACTTACTATTACTTTTGCGGTCGGTGGAGCGGGAGCACAAAAAGAAATTGGCGTAACAATTTTAAAAAGTTTGGCCAAGAAAATTGATAAAGGAGAAATTGTTTTGAATTTAGTCGCGGGTATAAAAAATGATGTGTATCTTTATTATCAAGATCATGTTAGACATTTAGGCTTGAATAAAAAAAGTCCACACCAAGTAAATATATTATATACTGATAATAAAATGGATTATTTTGCCAAGTTTAATCAGTTATTACTCACAACAGATATTTTGTGGACCAAGCCGAGTGAATTATCATTTTATTGTGGTCTGGGAATTCCGATTATCATGGCTCCACCAATTGGCGCACAAGAAATGTTCAATCGCGCTTGGCTAACTTCTATTGGTGCTGGAGTTGATGCTCAGGATCCGCGCTATACCAATGAATGGCTAGAAGATTGGCTACAATCTGGTTGGCTCGCTGAGGCAGCGATGGATGGGTTCTTGGATGCCCCACGTAATGGCGCTTATCATATAGCAGAAGTAGTTTTGCGCGGTAAGAGAAGTGAGATAGAGGATATGCATTTGCTTTGACAAAATACAATATACACTTATCAATATACAACATACACATAACAATATACAAGTGAAATATGGAGGGAAAGTTTCATTACAAATTAAAAATAAAAATTCATGAATTTATTTCGTTGGTGTACGATTTGGTAAAAAAATTTCCTAAGGATGAACGTTTTGGTATTATTAGTCAATTGACAAGAGCGGTGATATCCATAATGTTAAATTATGTTGAAGGATACGCTCGAAGAAGAGATAAAGTAAAATTAAATTTTTACGAGATTTCTTATGGCTCATCTCAAGAATGTAAATATATATTATTTTTCGCTGTATCAAGAAAGTGGATTACAAAATTTGAATATGATAAAACAATAGAAATGATTGAGGAAATATCGCGTATGCTTTGGTCAACGATTGATAATTTAGAAAAAAAGATTGGATTGGAAAAATAGTTTGTATTTTGTTATGTGTATTTTGTGTGTTTATGGCTACTTATGGTCTCATAAAGTCATCTCGTTCTCATTATTCATAATTCATAATTCTTAATTCATAATTCACTATTCATAATATGAATTGGTTCTGGATCGCAATTATCGGTTATTTCTTATCAGGGCTGGTTTTGGTCTTGGACAAATTTATTCTGACCAAATCTGTAGGCAAGCCGATTGTATATGCTTTTTATTCCACGATTTTTATGTTGGCAGTTTTTTTGGCTGCACCATTTGGGGCTAGTTTACTTCATGGTTTAGATTGGTTGTGGGCAGTCGTGTCTGGTTTTGGTTTTGGGTTTGGTTTGTGGTTTATGTTTATTGCGGTCAAGAAAGGCGAAGCGAGTCATATCAATCCTTTTTTGGGTGGAATAATTACGATTTTGGTTTTCTTATTATCAAATTATTTTTTACAAGAAAAATT
>DOMK01000005.1:10971-44430 GCA_003510435.1 Candidatus Magasanikiibacteriota bacterium | reverse complement strand
ATTGAAGGCAACTCTTTAACTTTAAAAGAGACTTTTTTGGTTATAAATGAAGGTCTTACAGTAAAAGGAAAACCTTTAAAAGATCATTTGGAGGCAAAAGATCACCACGCCGCACTGGAATATCTGTATGACCTGATAGACAAAGATAAAAAGCACACCGTTTCTGAAATGCTTATAAAAAATTTACATCAAATTATTTTACAAGAAACCGACAAGGAATGGGCCGGCCGATACAGAAATGCCAATATTATTATTGGCGGTGCCGACCATACTCCTCCCGATGCACTTCAAGTACCTAATTTAATGAGAGCTCTAATTGTTTGGCTAAATTCGCAAAAAAACAAGTTGAGTATTATTGAACTTTCCGCCCAGCTACATCATAAATTGGTCCACATTCATCCATTTTTTGACGGCAACGGTCGAACAGCACGCTTGACGATGAATTTATTTTTGATGCAAGCTGGGTACCCGCTTGTAGTCATTATGAAAACCGACCGAAAGAAATATTATGATGTTTTGGATAAGGCGGATAAAGGCGAGTATGAACCGCTAGTAAAATTTGTCGCACAATCAATAGCGCGTTCTCTTGATATTTATCTAAAAACATTAACTCCTGCGACTACAAAACAGGAAAAATTTATTCCACTGACAGAAATATCAAAAGCAACTACTTTCTCAGCGAAATACCTGAACCTGCTGGCGAGACTGGGAAAAATAGAGGCATATAAAGAAGGCCGGAATTGGCTGACCTCAAAAGAGGCGATAGAAAGATATTTAAAAAATAGAACGAGACAACGAAAAATCTCAAAATGAACTACAAACACACCCAAATTGGCTACCTGATACTCGCCGTTACGCTGGTCGTATTGGTACTTTTCGGGTGGGCCCATATTACGGCTCGGGCAGAACCACCGTCTTACGATTCCGGCACAAACCTTGCCGTGACCGCCATAATGACATTAATCATTTTTATTCTTGCTTCCTTTGTGTCACTTCAAGTAGTTATTGATGAAAAATATTTACGAATCAAATTCGGCTATGGCATTTATCAAAAAAAATTTTTTCTTAATGATGTACTGTCCGCTAAAACCGTAAAGAATCATTGGTATTATGGCTGGGGAATAAGAGGCTGGTTATGGCCAAAGATGTGCATCTACAATGTTTCTGGTTTTGAGGCAGTTGAAATAATACTGAAAAATGGTAAAATCTACAGGATAGGCACGGATGAACCTAAAAAAATGGAACAAACAATTCTACATTCAATTAAGTAATGAAAAACGGCAAAATTCTGAACTCAAGCCATGTACTGCATTTCGCTCTGGTCACTTAACGACGTGTAACACACAATACCCAAACAAAAAACTGCCCAATATCGGACAGTTTTATTTTTTATATTTATTTATTTTAATTCCAACACACACAATCCCTCCACATGGGGCGTGCGCGGAAAGAAGTTATATAATTTTAAAAACTTAACTTGATATTTTTCACCAAGCATCTTTATATCCCGCGCCTGAGTAGCCAGATTGCAAGACAAATAAATAATCCGCTCGGGCAAGGTATTCAAAACTTGCTTAATAATATCTTCATGCAAACCAGCTCGGGGTGGATCAAAAATAATTATTTTATCTTTCGTAATCAAGTCCACTATTTTTTCTGATGGTGACAACACAGCCTCACAATTATTAATTTTATTTATTTTTATATTTTCTTTGGCATATTCCACTGCCTCCTCATTACTCTCTACCAAAATAGCATCTTTGTATTTATCATGCAAAGGCAAAGCAATCGCTCCCACACCAGAATAAAAATCCACGACAGATTTTTCTTTGTCTAAAAATTTTCCAATATCAGCAAGCGCCATTTGAAAAACTGACAAGTGAATTTGGAAAAAACTTAATAAACCAAATTTTAATTTCACCCCCACACCAATATCATTAGGTTTTTTGTCTAAATCTAAAATATTTTTCTGGCTGTTAACTTTATTCAATTTACTGACACATAAATTGGTGTTGGGGTTTATGCCGTTTAATTCTGTAATTAAATAATCTAGACCAACACTATAGAGCAAAGCTGTCGGCACTGAAGCTGGAGATTTGTGCGTAGAATAATATAATTGAAAACCCACAAATGAATTACTTAATTCTGGATAATTAGTAAATTTCATTTTGTCTTTTATAAATAATGCAACAATTACCTGCCCCTGAGAATTACTTCTCACTATCATAGCCTTTAGAGAACGCAAAGTAATTTTATTCTTATTTATCCAAGCCAAAACATTCAAAGCTGTTTCGTTTATTAACGGATCAGCCAATTCACATTTATCTATAGCATATCTGTCTTTAGCACCACGATTAAAAAATCCCAGGGATATTGATCCATCTCTTTGATGCTGGGCAAAACTAAATTCCATTTTGTTGCGATAGCCAAAGATTTTTTCGTCATTAATTATTTCCAAATTCCAATCCAAATCCGCCAATTTTTTATAAGTTTCCTTACCCATTTCTACTTTCCATCTGTCTTCTTCTATTGGATCTAAAATCTGCCATGGACTACAAGACAAAAAATGACTATCTCTAGGTTCAATCCTGTAAGGTGATGATGTTATTATCTTTTTAGCTATACCTTCACAATAATCTTTTTTGTTTCTAGTTAGTTCTATTTCTACTTCTTCCCCTGGCAAAGCATTCCAAACAAAACAAACCCTACCATCAGATAAATGTCCGAGACCTTGGCCACCGAAGACTAATTTTTCTATTTTTATTTTAATCATAGCTCCATTATATTAACCAAAAACTAGATAAAAAGCAAATCAAAAACCCCGTTTTTTCGGGGCTTTATTCTTTATTCCTTATTCGTTATTCCTTCGCAATCAATTTACGCAAATCATATTGTCTACCTTCCTTTTGCCATTTGTTTAAAGTTTTCAAAGCTGTGGTTGAAAGACGAACTTTCATAGTTTTACCTGTGGCTGGATTTAATAAACGCTTTTCTTGTAAATTTGGTTCAAATCTACGTTTGGTAGCGCGTTTGCTATGACTTACATTACATCCAGTCATGGCTTTTTTACCGGTCATTTGACATTGTCTTGGCATATTTTTGTAATATTAATAGTGGCGAAATTATATAACAAAAGGCTCTTTATGTCAAGTCCTAGTTATTAAACGCTAAAAACCATCAATTTAGCCACCACAAACTAAAGTTTAACACTGAAGCAAAGCTTACCCACAATAAATAGGGCAAAAGCAAATAACCGGCAGTTTTGTTTAGTCTATAAAATACCACCATATTCCACAAAATCGCTACCCACAAAACAATTATTTCCAATAAAGCTAACAATGGTGACATGGCACCAAAAAATAGCCATGACCAAACTATGTTTAGAATAATCTGTAATGAAAATATTTTTATTACAAAATCAACCTTGTATTTATTAAATATTCCCTTGTTATCCCAGACCAGATACAAAGCTACACCCATTAAAACAAATAACAATGTCCAAACTGGACCAAAAATCCAACCTGGTGGGTTAAAAACTGGTTTTATTAAACCTTTGTACCAAGTATCTAGACTAGTAATATTAGCAATTGAACCCAGGAACCCAGCCAACTGGGGAATAATTAAAGATATTGCTAATTTTCTATAATTTATTTTTTTCATATTAATATTGCAATTCTGGCAATTCATAATCCAAAAAATCAGGATTACTATTTAATCTTTTTTGATGTTCATTCTCCATCTCTTGCCAAATAATATCTGGGACTACATTTTTTACTTCCCTTTCCAAATCAAGCAAAATTGGTTCGGAATCATTATGAATTTTTACAAAATAACTAGTGTCATCACTGTGTGCCCACAGTGTACCATAACCATCACGAAAATTTACTGACTCTTCTTCCATGTTTTCTGGTTTAAAAATATTTGTGCTTTTCATAATTTTATACAAACCATTCATTTCTTCTTCATTAATCACAAATTCTTTTTTCCAAATTTGATCAACTTTGGCAGTTTCTATCATATAATCTGGATAATAAGATAAACTACCTTTGCCGTCTTCTCTCACTGCTATTATATATTCAAAATGTTCTGGCGCTGGCACTTGTGGCCCAGTCCACTTATATTCAAACCAAAAATCACTTGGTTTAGCTTGGTCGGCACTACAACCAGATAATATTACTACAAATAAAACTACAAAAAATAATTTAGATATTTTTACCATATAATTTGTCTAAATAATTATTATACAAACTAATTAAATTTTTGAGACCACCACAAATCTCGGGAAAACTTTTATCATCTATCTGCTTGATTGGCACAATCTTACCCGAGGTGTGAGTCAAAAAAGCCCCATCGTATTTTAATACTTTATCTAGACTAATATCTTGCTCTGCTAATTTATAACCATTTTTTAGAGCACAATCAATTACAGTCCGACGGGTCACACCATCCAAAACTTTGTCCACTGGGGCTGAATATAATATATTGCCTTTGATAGTGAAAAAATTTGCTCTAGTCCCTTCGGTAATATAGCCTTTTTTGTCTACTAACAAAGTATCATGGGCATGAGCTTCTACCGCCTTCCGATAAATTAAATAACTTGGCAACATATTCAAAGTCTTGGCTTGGGGTAAAAATCTTTCGTAATTATAAGTCACGACTTTGACACCTTGTTTGTAATATTTTCTGTCCAAAAATTTTGGCGCTAAATTCTGGATATACAAATTTGGTTCGTTTCCCCCAATTAATAATACCTTGATATTGGCTGATTCAATTTTATTTTTCTTGGTCAAAAGTAAAATCCATTCTTCTGTTTCATCTGGTTTAAAATTATGTTTCAAACCGATTTTCTCAGCAGAAAAAAACAATCTTTCTACATGTTCTATTAAAAAATACACTCTACTATTACGAACTTTAAGATTTTCATAAACTCCAAAACCATAGGTAAATTCAATATCATCTATACTAATTTTGGCCTTATCAGTCAAGATGACTTTACCATTGTGGATGCAATATTTACCAAGCATAAAACAAAAATAATAATTTGCTAATTATAAAATCACATCTAACAAACAAAAAGGATATTAATAAGATAAAAAAGTAATTTTACTTTTAGCCATTTTTTGATAAAAAGTAAGATTGGGTTTGTTTTTCTTTGACTCATAAATAGTATGATTCAAACCTTCCCAAAATAAAAACCACCCCGCGGGCTCTATAAGAACGACTAAAAAATTGAAGATGAAATGTTTACCTAAATAAAAAGCCGAAATAAAAGAACCGAGCAACATAAAGAAAATTCCGCTAGTAATCAACCAAAAACCCTTCTTTACTATATCTTTTCGTTCTTTCTCCAAAATATGATGCTGTTTTATAAAATAATCATGCAGACGTTTTTTTATTACTGTTTCATGAGCATGGCTTCTCGCTTCTGGAGCTAATAAAAACTTTAATTCACAACTATCTTTGCCTCGATCACGCGAAGCCTTCATGGCTTCCAACAAAAAATCATCAGACAAAGCACGCTGAGAATATGGGCTCGGATCAAAATCCGAAAAAATATCGTCATAGCCTTCGAGCCACAGAGCGATTTCTGAGGTTTGTAAAACTTTTTTTATTTCTTTGGCCGAATATAAATTCGGTTGAGCTTCAATGATTTCTTCTGTCATAGTGGTATTATTATAACATAAAAATTATAAATAAAAAACACCCAGTTTCTTATCAAAAACTGAGTGTTTAAATTATTAATATTTACAAACATTAGCTCCCAAAAGTACCACTTGGATCACTAATACTAGAATCATCATCCATTTCATTTTCATTTTCATCTATAATTGTACCACCAATTTGTTTGGCATCACCAAAATCTTCATCTGTAGTCATCTCTTCACCATTGGTCAAGGTAATAGTTAAAATTTTTCCAGTAGAGTTGAGGGCAACTTGAGCTTCAAATTCTGTACTGCCATCAATATCACCCACATCAAATGAAGCAATATCAGTAATAGTAAGGATACCATCTTCATCCACTATCACCCCACCAATTTCGTCTGAATCAACATCAACATAACTCCCCTTTTCCAAATCAGAATTAATTGATTCCGGATCAATGGCTTCATTAAAAGTGATTACAATCTTATCACCCTTATTTATACCGGCTTCGTCTCCTCCATCAGAAACTTTGATAGAAGAAATGGTTGGCGGATCCTCATCTTCATCTACACTTTCACCAAAACTTCCGGTCGGTTTACTAATCGAAGCAGACTTCATCGTAATATCTCCTTCTTCATCATCAACCTGACCACCAATTTGTTTGGCAGTGCCAAAACTTTCATCAATATCCATTTGACTACCACCAGAGAGAGTAATAGTCAAAATTTTGCCTGTCGTATTTAAAGATAATTTTACTGTAAAATCTGTACTATCATCAATATCACCCACATCAAATGAAGCAATATCAGTAATAGTAAGGATACCGTCTTCATCAACTGAAACACCACCGACTTCATCAGAATCAACATTCTTTACATAACTACCAGCTGATAAATCTTCATTAATTGATTCGGAATTAATTACTTTATTAAAAGTTACTACGATCGTATCTCCTTCATCAATACCACCCTCATCACCAAGAGCATTAACCTTGATTGAAGATATTAAAATAGCCGAAGAATTTGAAGAACTACCTGATGACGACGAAGAACCAGAATTATCTTTGCCAACCAAAGCTTCTAATTGAGTTTGTTTAGTTTGTAAAGCTTTTATCTGTGTTTGTAAAGTTGCCACTAGTGTTTTGAGAGCTTGAACTTCACTGGTTAGGGTACTAACAGAACTTGGGGTAACTGTACTAGGAGTACTAGCGTTTGTGGTAACTGTGACTGGAGCTAATAATTTTGCCAATAAAGCCCTAGTATCACTTTTTAAAATTCCTGTAGCCACTAATCCATTGGCAGATTGAAATTTGACCAAAGCCGCTTTGGTCGCATTACCAAACATAGTGGTTTCATTTCCCAAAGAACCAGGTCCCGTAGCCACAACTGTATACCCATTGCTATTTAAAAATTTTTGCAAACCTTTAACATCATCCCCAGTAAAACCCACGTCTAAATCCCGACTAATTTGTGGCACATTTACGGCTGCCTTAGCTGTACTAGCCAACAACATAGTACCAAACATGGCAACCATGGCAATGACGAGAACAACCACTGATAGTTTTTTTATGTTCATATATTTTATATAAATATATTAATTATTAAATTAAAAACACAATTATTATACACTTTATTAGAGAAATAGTGAAGACTAAAATATCCACAAAATATATATACTCTCAACTCGCTGTTTTTATTAATTCCCTTTTTTCCAAAAGCTTTAATCTTTTTATTTCCGCTTCTCTTTTTCGCGCTTTGGCCAAGGATTTAAATCTTTCAAAGTAAACTAATTTTACTGGCCTTCGTCCCCGAGTATACTTGGCTCCCGCCTTAGTGTGATTGTGTGAATATACCCTTTTCTCCAGATCACAAGTTGAACCAGTATAAAGGGTTTTGTCAGAACACTCTAAGATATAGACTGAATAAAACATTAGTTTAACAATTCCTCAGTCAGCTCACCGACACCAATTTTCTTCTCGGCTGAATAAGGAATAACTTTATGAATATTAAAAGCATTTTTTATTTTTTCCATTTGTTTATCATATTCAGTAACTTTAACTTTGTCTATCTTATTGGCCACAATAACAATATCTTTAACTTCTTTTTCCAAACCATAGAGCATTTCCATATCATCTTCAGTTGGACCAATTTTAGCATCTATTATTAAAATAACTTTCTTAAAATTATATTCAGAATTGAACAAAAACCAATTAATCATTTTTTGAATTTTTTCTCGAACTTTTTCTGGCACTTTGGCAAAGCCATAGCCTGGCAAATCAATTAGATAAAACGCTTTATTTATTAAAAACACATTTATCTCTTGCGTCCGCCCAGGAAAAGAACTAGTTCTGGCCAAATTCTTTTGATTAACCAAAGAATTAATCACACTAGATTTTCCTACATTGGACCTACCAATAAAAACAATTTGTGGTCTCACACCATCAAAAATATCATCTGTCCCTATTACTCCTTTTACAAAGGTGGCTGATCTTATATTCATATATGTACATACTACCTGACAACTGAGGCAAAGTCAACCATATTGCTATAAAAAAATCCCCCATTTAAGGGAGATTTTTGAACTATTTCTTCTTATTTTTAGGTGCTTTTTTAACTTCTTTTCTTTTTGAATTATTTCCTTTGCCCATATAGAAATTATTAAATAAATTAGATAATAATATTATAGCACAAATTTTAATAATTTGGTAATTCTATAGGGTCATCCACATGAATTTCTGGCAATCTTTCTCTAGGAAAAATTCTTACTTTAACTTTTTTATGTCCATGTTTGTATAATTTTACCAGACGATGTAAACCATCCAAAACAAACCATTTGCCTTTATTTTTTAAAATATCAATTGGATAATTAAAATCTGCTTTTTCCATTTTAGTTTGTTCATTCTTACTTTCCCCAAATTGATTTATAACATCCCAAGGCGTTATTGTCCAACGTTCTCCTTTATCGTTTGGCCACCAAGGCGCATCAAAATGCCATAACAATTCATTAATATCAATTTCAACAATTGGTAAATCCAATGCCCATATTTTTTCTTCATCCCAATTACCAAAATCAAGACCAACATTATCCCAATCAAATTTTTTTGCAGATACTGTCATAAAATTTATCAAAATATTTGCGGAGAGGGCGGGATTTGAACCCGCGGTACCCTTTCGAGTACGTCGGTTTTCGAAACCGGTGCCTTAAACCAGCTCAGCCACCTCTCCATATTATATACTAAATACTACCACAAAAATAAAATAAATCAAACAATAATAAAATAATTATTCAAAAACACCAAAAGTGATTCTACAATCCCATAAACCACTTTATTAAATGAGAATTAAAAAAACCGCCATTAAGACGGTTTTAAAATCTGTGTAATCCTTAAATAATCAGCCTGCCCGCAATGCTAGCGATAGCAGGCGGGTGAAATCAATGTTCCTTATTCCTTCACTTCTTCAACTTTTTCATCCACATTCTCCGTGTTCTCCAATACTTCCGTATTATCCGTGTCTACTTTCGCGGCAATATTCTCTACTTTTTCAACTTTAATTTTTCCACTAGCGTCTTTTTTAACTTCTTTTAATTTCTTTTTTGAAGTTCGAAGGTAGGCAGCTTTGGCACTTCTTACTTTCATTTCCCGAACCAATTCAATTTTGACTACCACTGGGGAATGAATCGGAAAAATCTTTTCTACACCCACACCATTGGAAATCTTTCGCACTGTGACAGTCGCACCAGCTTCTTTGCCATGTTTATTACCAATTATAATTCCTTCAAAAATTTGAATACGTTCTTTTTCTTCACCTTTAGCATTGGTTTCTTTAATTTTTTGGTGAACTTTTACAATCATGCCTGTTTTTAGGCCAAGACGAATATCTTCTGACATATAAATATATTTAGTAAGAGGTTGAGATAGGATGGTTCCTTGTCCTCACAATAAAGGAGTACCCAACATTAACAAATCATTAAGGTGGCGATATTTTACTATAAAAATTACAATCTGTCAAGAGCAATTACTTTGTAAGCTTAGTCTGTATAATTTCGCTTATTTTAGCCACAGTTTCAGCAAAACTACCATCTTTATTAACCAACCGATATTCATAATCAGTTGATTTTTCAATCTCTTGTTTAGCTGTTTCCAAACGCTCTTTTATCTTTTCTTCAGATATCCCTTTACGTCGTCTAATTCTATCAGCTAAAATTTCTAAACTATCTGGTAATAAAAATATGGCCAAATGTTTAATACCAAGTTTATCCAAACTATGTTTGCCATTCACCTCTATCTGCGTAAAGACTACATCATTATTACTCAAAGCTTCTTTTAATTTTGCTTTTTCCACCCCATAATAATTACCAACATAATTATTATATTCTACCATTTCATTATTTTTAATTTTATTGGCAAAATCTTCCTGACTGACAAAAAAATAATCTACCCCATTTTGATTACCTGGACGTGGTTCTCTGGAAGTAGTCGTTATTAAACGTGCTGAATTTGGAATCTGCTTAAGCAATTCATTTATTACTGAATCCTTTCCCCCGCCAGAGGGTGACGATATGACAACGAGTAAACCCATATTATTTTAAATAATCAATTGCCTTACTAATTTGTTTGAAAAAATTATTATCCATATTAAACACTTTAAAACCATACTTTTTGGCTTCAATCTCAAAATATTTACTATATTCAGCTATCATTTTCCCAACTTTCAAAAAAGTTTCTTTTTTCTTAGTTAAAACTAAGAGCCAATCATTGGGAGTAGAACTTTTTTTGACATCACGAGCAAATTTAACTGCGTTTTGTTTGGTAAGAAATATAACTTTTACTTTTTCCTCACCATATTTTTTTACCAATCTATTAGCAGTATCTGGTGTTATATGATAACCCTCAATAATATAGTCGTTACCATCAGTGATTTCACAAACTGCCACCATTTCAATCGCTTTAAAAATTGGCAATGATTGTCCTTTTAAAACACTAATAATTTTTTTGGCGGAATATTTCTCGTAAAAAGTATCATTACTTTTATCACCATCTCTTCGGCGTAATTCTGAGTATGGGCGATTTTTTATTAATTCTTCTTTGGTCCAATAAGCGCCAGCCACATTTTCCAAAGTATCAGTAGATATCCAAGGGAGTCTAAACTTTTTAGACATTTGCTTGGCCAAAGTTGTCTTACCACATCGAGGTGGACCACCAACCAAATATATCATAGCTATCTGTTATTCTCCGTTCACTTTTGTTTCCTCTGTTGTTTTATTTTACAACAGAAAAAACAGAACTAACAGAAATAAACGGAATTATACAAAAAATTAATTCAAAATATCAAGATATTTTTTCAATTCATCTGGCAATTTAGCTTCGAAACACTGCTTCTCTTTTTTCAAATCCACAAAACATAATTTTGTAGAATGCAAAAATAATCTCATCAGATGTTTATCACCTTTTTTAAACAAATTCTTATTATAATATATTTCGTCCCCTACGACTGGATGGTTGTAAGCAAGCATATGCACGCGGATCTGGTGAGTTCGGCCAGTGTGAATCCGAACACGCAATAAAGTAAATCGAGCCAATTTATTTTCTATCCAAAATTCTGAAATCGCTTCCTTACCAGGTTGAAATTTACTAACATTTCTTAATTTTAATCTGTCTGTCTTTGGTCTGGATACCATCCGACCATCTTTGCCTCGATCAATTTCAAAATCAATCACATCATGATCAGCTTCTACCTGACCATAAACCAAAACCAAATACTCTTTTTCCATTTCTCGCGCTTGAAATTGTTTTTTGAGATGTTTAAACATCTTCTGTGTCTTGGCTACTACCAAGAGTCCAGAAGCTTCTTTGTCCAAACGATGAACTATACCCGGACGATCTTTAGAATCGCCCACATTTATTATTTCTGGATATTTTTCTTTTAGCCAAGCAGTCAAAGTATGGGGTTCATTCGCCTCAGTCGGATGAACTAGTAAGCCAGCCGGTTTATTTATTACCACATAATCATCAGTTTCAACAATAACATCAATTTTAAATTTTAAATTTTCTTTCTTCTTTTGTTTATCAACATCAAAAGCTGAGACCACTGGTTCTTTTACAAAAATTTCATCATCAGTTTTTACTCTGTCCCCCGCTTTTTTTGGCAATTTATCATTTACCAAAACTAAGTCATTCTCAATCAATTTGTGGGCTTGGGAACGGGTCATTTTTAATTCTTCGGATAAAAAAATATCCAGACGTGTATTTGTCTGTTCTGCGGAAACAATAATTTTTGGTATTGGGACCATATTTGTGGGCATGGATGGACTCGAACCGTCGACATCCACCTTATAAGGGTGGCGCTCTAACCAACTGAGCTACATGCCCGTTTTTAAATAAGCAAAGTAATTATTTTAATTTACCAAAATTCGTTGAACTTATTTCAGCGAAGTTGGAAACTGCTTGTCCGCCGAAGTCCTCTGTAGCTTTAGCGAAAGAGGACGAAGGTGGAAGCTACATGCCCATTTACGGCATATTATAGCAAAATACCCAAAAAAATCAAGCCTTGTATCTAAACTTGATTTATAACTAAAATTTTGTTATATTAAGTTAAATTTATACAAGAAATGCCCCCGTAGTTTCCGCCAAAGGCGGATCCGTCCTCTGGCGGACAATGGCTACTTATCTACCAAGAAAAAAGTCCTCGTATTTCAATGGATAGAATATCTCCCTCCGAAGGAGACGATGCGCGTTCGATTCGCACCGAGGACACAGTTTATATATACAGGTTCTGAGTCCAAGGCTCATCCGTCTTGGACGGAAATTCCTGCTTGTTCCGACTTTACGTCGGGGCCGGGAGCACTAGAGCTACACTTCGTTACGTCCTGTAAACAAACTAAATAAAATTATCCTTATAAAAAGGATAATTTTATTTTTGTAAACAAATATATAATTAATGGAATTTTTCTATTGGGGTAGCAAATTGCCAAGCAAATTCATATAATGCTCTCATACTATCAGCAATTGTTTGACTTTGGATAACAGTAGTAAATAATTTTTGCTCATAGGAAATAATCATAAACTTATCTTCAAAAATTACGCAGTCGCTACCCACAAAACGCAGAGGAAAATTTTTAGGTAAAACCCGTACTTGTTGTGTTCTGCTAATTTTAACTAGTCTTTTTCCGTATTTTATATCTTCTACATCAGGATTGATAAATTCCCTAGTTATCTGATTGGTTATTTTACTGTCTTTAATTCCTTTTAACCATTCTTCAAGTAATTCTGGCATTTTTTCATAAATTTTTTTGATTGAAGAAAAAAATAATATTTCTGTCTTACTTTTCCAAATAGTATCTAAATAAACATGCTTCATAGCTTCTAATCCTTCATATACCTGTATTTGTGGTTTACCTTTTTCAGAATTGTAAATGGCTCGTAGAAAAGGAATTGTCTCACTTAAAATTTTCTCTCTTTCCTTTAAAATGTTTTTTAATTTTTCTGGATTTTCGGCAATATAGAGTTTACCTTTGGAAGTTGGTTTTTCAAAGATTAGACCTTTCATTTTTAATTCTTCAATAATTACATAAGTAGTGGCTCGTTTTACACCTGCTTTTTTGGCGATATTTTGTACACTGTCTATACCTAATTCCAAATTAGCCAAATAAACTTTGGCTTCTTTTTCAGTTAGACCTAATTGTTGGAGGTTTTTTTCAAAATACATAAAACAGACTTAATTTTTTAACACAACACATTACTAAACCCCGTAGGGGTGAAAGATATTAGGCAGGCACTTTAGTGCCTGTAAAATTAATTAACAATATCGTAGTCCCGTAGGGACGACAGAATATAATATTTTATGCCGTCCCTACGGGACTATGTAAATATAAAATGCGTTTTCCCAGGCATTAAAATGCCTGGCTAATATAAGTTTGTCCCCACAGGACAAAACCATTGCGTTAAATTCTTGAGATCTAAATACATTATAACACATAAAACAGCTGTTGTCAATATTTCGGGCAACATAGTACAAAATAGGCATATTTTAGCTAAATTTATGTATAATTTCAATCCAGAATTATTGACCTATTATCAACAATATGATATCATATCATGTTGTCAAGGTGACAACAATGTTCCTTACAATCAAGGAGGTTCCAATGAATCAGGCACTCGAGAGCTACATCCTTTCGTTCATGCCCAGCGACGTCTCCGTTCCGAAAGCACTCAAAGATAAGGGAGAAATGCGAGGTCAAGTGAGCAAGAACGGACTGGTCATGGCGCTGCTCCAGTCGGGTGTCTTGCCGGAGGAGCTCATCCAATTGCTGGGAATTCCTGAGGAAGTAGGGGATCAGTTACTCTCGGACAACTGGCTTCCCACAAGAGATGTCACAATCTCTCAAATTTTAGAGGAGGTGGAAGAATTGCTTGGGTAGCATAACGCGTACGACCGATCCGCGTAAAACGATCGGTCATCACTCGGGGAGCGAAAGGAAATCTCCATGTGGGACACTAATAAACTGTTCACAGAACCCGAGGCTCAGGTCAAAAAAATCAAAAACTTCAACGAGAGGTTCTGGCATGAAGATTGGCTTTCTGTTTCTATTGAAGGGCTAGGAGAACCTCCCCCCGGGTATATGGAAATTAACACAAATGGTAGGCTTTGTGCCCGCACCATTGTGTTAGATGAACCAGATGTCAACCTCGCTATGGATTGGGGGAAGGTAGTTTTGGATGATGTCTTCCCCGGCAAGGTTGAAACATGGCAACTCTCTCATGCTTTTTCAAGAAGTTTTGCTACAGAGTTCGCGCAAAGTTTCCAATATATAAAACAACCTGTTCAACGTTCCCTGCGATGGGCAGTAGTTGAATTAGGCCGAACTCTTCGTGGATATTCTGCGGCAGAAGTTTGGAGATTGCCAAAATCAATTCAGAGTCTAGGACCTGAACTTATGCTCATTTTAGCTCTCCATCCCGAATGGGCAAAGACTTTGAACGGAAAGGAATTCCCTTTCCCACTCGCTCCAAATTTATTGGTGTATCCCTACAGGAGCAGGCAGGAAGTGTTTGGGGTTGAAAACAGAAATTCGTCGTTGACCTTTATAACTACGCCATCAGCCTTTCCTGGTGACGCAATGCACGGAGCAGGTTATTATTACTGACCTGCGCTTAGTTAGTTTGTGGTCAAACCGTTCTTTTACACAGCGACAACAACATATCCTGGCACACTCTGAAGTTAATACTTCGGAGTCCTTCCGCCGGATCGTTGTCGCCGTGTCCCTTTAATAATTATCTATAGTTATAATTACTGAAGGAACATGTTATCCTTACAGTAATTAAGATTATGTGATAAAATATAATTGGCTTATTACTTTTATATTAACAACTATGATTATATCTAGAAAAAATACCGCTCTATTGCTAATTGATTTTCAGCGAGACTTTTGTGAAAAAGATGGCTATGCTTATAAATTTTCTGGAAATATTAATTGGGTAAAACCAATTTTACCAAAAGCTAAAAAATTATTGGATTTCGCTAGAAAAAATAAATTATTTATAATCCATACCAGAGAAGGCTATAAACGAGACTTGTCCGACTGTGATAAATTTAGATTAGAACGAAGTAAAACGGCGGGAGCACAAATTGGCTCTAAAGGGCCAATGGGACGATTGTTAATTTGTGGAGAACATGGTCAAGATATTATTGATTTATTAAAACCCATTAAGGGAGAAAAAGTTTTAGATAAATCAAGTTATGGTGCTTTTGCAACTACTAGTTTAAAATCAATATTAAAAAAGCAAAATATTACTCATTTAATTTTGTGCGGAGTGACAGCCGATGTTTGTGTTCACACTACTTTAAGAGAGGCAACCGATTTAGGATTTTATTGTTATTATGTAAAAGATGCCATCTCGTCTCCGGATGCTTCATTAAGAAAAGCTTGTGAAAGAATGATTGAAGCAGAAGGTGGTGTCTGGGGAAAATTGGTGGATACTGAAACAATATTAAAAAGTAATTGCCATTGACTAAACACCCAACAATACTCTATAATATAATTACCTTGAATACTGTGGAGTCGTGAAGTGACAGGTCTCATAACATATGAGCACTTCATAACTAAGAAGCAGTGTTAATTAAAACCGGTATTACTGGTTTTTATTTTTTTAATCCGTCTTCGTCCGCCAGCTGGCGGACTACGCCGGACAAGTCATCAATTTTAATATCTCTAATTTATATATTATGTCCGCTCAATCATATTTAATTATAATATTCAGCCTTGTTATCGTTGGCTTTCTAATTGCCGACCTGGGTTATTTTAATCGAAAAAGTCATAAAATAGAATTCAAACCCGCTCTGTATCAATCTCTTTTTTGGATTTTTATTTCTTTAATATTTGGAGGACTCATTTTTTTCTTCATGAGTAAAGAATTGGCCGCAGAATTCTTGAGTGCGTATGTGACCGAAAAGATGTTATCAGTTGATAATTTGTTTGTTATCATGTTAATTTTTAGTTATTTCAAATTGGAAGAAAAATATCACCACCGCGCTTTATTCTGGGGAATTTTGGGGGCAATTATTTTCCGCGGGATCTTCATTTCAGCCGGGGCATTTATTATCCACCAATTTTATTGGGTCCTATACATCTTTGGCGCACTTTTAATTTATACGGCAATTAAGCTACTCCGCGATAAAAAAGAAGAGCACATTGATTTTAAACATAATAAGGTTATAAAATTCGCTCACAAAATTCTTCCTTTTACCGACAGTCACCATAATGGAAAATTCTTTTTTAAAGAAAATGGAAAATTTTGTTTTACTTCCCTTTTCATGATTGTAATTATGGTAGAATTTACTGACATTATTTTTGCCGTTGATTCTATCCCCGCGGTTTTTGCCATTTCCCAAAATTTATTTATTGTCTTTACTTCCAATATCTTTGCTATTATGGGTTTGCGAGCCTTATTCTTCTTAATTGAAAGTGTTCTACACAAATTTCATCATTTACAAAAAGGGTTATCATTTATTTTATTTTTCATTGGTTTAAAAATGCTCTCAGGAATCATTGGCATACACATTTCTTCTTTAATTTCATTTGGAATAATTATGTTAGCCCTAGTAGCATCAATTGTTCTTTCGATATTATTTCCAAAAAAGATTTAGGAATATAAAAAAATAAATCAAAAATATTTTATAAAATTACACATTAGTGTAATTTTATTTTAAAAATATATTTAAAAAAAATATTAGTGTTGATTAGTGTTAAGATTGGTGTTGCAAAGTTATGCACAGTTTTGCTTGCCAAACTATTTCCAAAAGACACAAAACGATTTATACTATATACATAAAGAAAGGTCGGTGTAAAATTTTATTTTAAAATTTTATAAAAAGTTTTTTACATACATGCTTGTCATGTAAAAAATCTTCGCACGTTGTAACCCGTTTGGTGTATACCATGGTTACATCAAAAAAATAAAAACGTGCTTTATCCAAAAAATGAGAGGAGGTGCACACTATGCCAGCAAAAAAACGCGCTGTTAAAAAAGCAGCCCCAAAGAAAAAATTAGCTAAGAAGAAAGTTGCTAAAAAAGCAGTAAAGAAAGTAGCTAAGAAGAAAGTTGCTAAAAAAGTTGCTAAGAAAAAACCAGCAGCTAAGAAGAAAAAAGTAGCTAAGAAGAAAAAATAATTCTTTTCTATTTTAAAAACCCGCCAATTAGGCGGGTTTTTTGTCATCCTGAATTTATTTCAGGATCTTTCCAATAAATAAACATCCTAAACAAATATAATTTTATAAAAGACCCTGAAACTAGTTCAGGGTGACAATTATTCCAAATCCAAACCAATTTGTTTCAAACCACCTCTATTTTCTTTATCACCAAATACTTTTACAATCCCAAATTCACCATCATAACCTGGACGAACATAAATTTTACCAGTTCTGACTCGATTAATTGCTTCGGAAATATCTTTGTTACTGGCTTTAGTAATTTCTTCCAAACTAGAATTTAATAAAATATGAAACTCATTGCCTAATTTTTTTATTAAATTGTCATATTCTTCTTTTACCCTCTTGGTACTCACGCCACACTCATAAGTGTCAGCAATAATTTCTGGCAAAGGTACTAAACTTTTGTATGGTACACGTCTACTCTGAGTGAGCGAAGCGAGTCGAAGAGCCTCATCATCAGTACGATCAGCCAATTCATGTACGCGATTTTCCACACCAATTACTAAAGCTTTTTTACATTTCGGACAAATCCCTTTTAACTTTTTGGTTTCTTCTGGCGAACACACAAACTGACAATCTCTATGGCCATCATAATGATATTTACCTTCTTCAGGAAAAAATTCTATAGTGTATAAAAATTTTCCTGGTAAATTTTGGTAAATTTTGGGAATTTGAGAAATTTGTGTTCTATTATTTATAGAACTCAAATTACCAAAATTACCAGAATCAACCAGAATATTACTTGATTGCTTTATTATATTAAAAATATTATCATAATTAATATTTTTTTCACTTTCAAACTCTAATACATTAGCCTCCCGACCAAGTTTGGCTGTACTATGAGCATCAGAATTAGATATTAGAGCAATATTATCTAGCGCTGATAAACGCCAGTTCATAAGTGGATCACTAGATAATCCTGTTTCAATGGCAAAAATATTTGGGGTTAATTCTTCAAACGCTTCTTCTAAATTATTATAACCACCCTTGGAACCAAAAATTCCAAACCACGGCGTCCAAGCATGCGCCGGAATCATTATCATTCTTTCATCTACTTCTAGCATTATTTCTAACAATTGTTTTACGGTTAAACCTAAAATCGGTCGGCCATCAGATTTCAAATTAAAACCCATGGTTTCTAGTTTATTATTAAACTTTTCTACCACTTCAACACTCGGCGCAAATACACAAACATGAACCCGCCGAGTCTGATCTTTGTGTTTTTTTATACAAGATAACTCTGTACCCAAAATAAATTTGGTTCTGAGTTCTGAGTTCTGAGTTCTGAGTTTGTAAATGCCGTCATTTTCTTCTATCAAATTTTCTTTAATATGTTCAAACCACTTCGGATGAGTAAAATCCCCAGTCGCCACAATATCAATCCCGCGAATAACACAGGCTCGCGCAATGTTTGGCAAATCCAAATCCTTACTGCACGCGCGGGAGTATTTGGAATGGATGTGAAGATCTAATATTTTTTGAACCATACACTAAACACTTTTCATCTTCTCATTATATATTTTTCTCAAATCACCAAACACTTTATCTTCTGAGTTGGTATATTTGAAAAGTTGTTCAGCCAAAAATATAACTTTTTTCTTTCCGACTTCATCATCAGTATCAAACATATAATAAAAATTATCCAATATATCCACTGCTTTTACAATCAGAGTGTCTTCTCCACTAGTAGCGGCTCTAGAAATTAATTCCACATATTGTTCTGGCCAATCACCAAGAGAGGCATTCTTAGAACTGGCACCTACGATTTCAAATACTTTTTCCCCAAATAAATCTTTTATTTTTTGCAAATCTCCGCCTTCTTCGACTACGTCATGCAAAAACCCGGCAATTACTAAATCAACTTCATAACCATAATCCATAAGACGAAAACCAGTATGTAAAGAATGAACCAACTCTGGTTTTGAATCATCATTTACATTTTCAAAAGATTTATACAAAAATTTTATTGCCTCCTGAATTTTAAAATATTGTTCAGTAGTATACATAATTTAGTCTTTAGTAAGTATTTTAGTATCTTTTAATAAATCCATTCTAAATTCAAAGCCCATTTTCTCAAATCCATACTTTTCATAAAAAGCATGAACCTCGGGTTTAGACATTTTACTCGTACCAATCAATTTATAACAACCCCGTTCTTTAGCTTCTTCTACCAGTAATTTAACTAATTCTTTACCCAAACCACGACTGCGATAGTCTGGCTCTATATAAACATTTTCCATGAGTCCGTAAGGCTCTTTATGCCTATCCTGAAAAATAACATACAAATACGCCCAGCCCATTACTTTACCATCTTCTTCTAAACTAATTTTTATAGAATATGAATCATTTTTAATTTCTTTTTTTACTTCCATATAATTTTATTTAAAATTTTACCTAATTTAGCTGGACATAAACCACCAGATGTTCTTTCAAAATTACCTGCAATCACATTATACTCTGGGATATTATGTCTATCATTAACAATTAAATTCCATTTTTTCTCTTTATAATATTGGCTTTGTTTTTTATCAAGTTTAGCGTTATCAAAAATTATCAAATCAATTTTTCGTGGCAAATAAGTTTGTAGTTCTTTTACAAATTCACTCAACTTACCTGGGCCTTTTTCGCCAATTTTTTCGTAAGCATTGCCACACACATAAATTAGTTTGGCTTTTGATTTTTTAATAGCTTCTTTTATTCCAGTTGGCAAAATAGCCGCCACAATGCTTGTATAAAGACTGCCTGGACCCATAATAATATAATCAGCCTCTTTTATTTCTTTTATAGCTCCATCACTGGCTTTGACTTTAGGTTCTAACCAAAGCTTTTTTATTCTTGAAAAATTACTTTCATCTGGCCGATCAATTTTGCCTTCAGTTTTTATAGTTTTTCCATTAACTAATTCGGCTACCAAATCTGATTGTTGCAAACTATTGGGATAAACATGGCCGATAGCACCCACCGCTTGTTCCAAAGCGCGTACAGCTGACATATAATCTTTGGCATATTTTTCTGCCCAGACCAAAAACAAATTTCCCAAATCATGCTTATCCAATTTGCCACAATTTTCAAAACGATTACGATAAAATATTTTTTTCAAAACATCATAATCATATGGCGACATAGCAAGGACTGCCCGCATCACATCACCTGGTGGTAAAGTTTTAAACTCTTTCCTTAGCTGTCCAGACGAACCATTGGAATCACTAGTAGATACTATCGCTGATATTTTTACTTTATCACCAAAATTTTTTACCGCGTTGATGGAAATAGCCGAGCCATTGCCACCACCAACTATAACAATCTTCTTAATTTTATTTCGCATATTTTTTAATTATCATTTATCACTTATCATCTATAATAAATAATTAAAATAAATGATAAATGATAAAATTATTGACCAATGAAATCTAAAATCCTTTTGTCTTCTAAAGAATCCACAATCAAATCCGCTTGTGAAAAATCTCCAAAACTCCAACGTGGATCTGGTACAGCAATACATTTCATACCTGCCCGTTTGGCTGCCACGACACCATTTTCTGCATCTTCAAACACGAGACACTCTTCTGGTTTCACGCCTAACTTTTCGGCCGTATGTAAAAAAATTGCTGGATTAGGCTTACCTACATGTTCCACATGATCAGCCGAGATAAATTCATCAATATGATCTTCAAAATCAAATCTCTCTACTACTATTTTTATAACTGACATTGGAGCACCAGAGGCAATCGCTTGTTTCAAACCTTTTTTCTTTCCATATTTGATTAACTTTTCAACCCCAGGCATTAACTTAGTTAATTCCGTATATACATTGATCATCCACTCATTTCTAATAGACAAGTAGTCTTCTTCAGTATAACTTGGTATCAGATTTTCTCTTATCCATTTGGCATTTTCTTTACCACTACCTCCGGTTAGCTGACGCACTATTTCTGGGGTTAATTCTACACCATATTTGCCAAAATTTTCTCGATCAAAATCCAACCAGTGAATCATGCTATCTACTAGTAAACCGTCCATGTCATATATAATCGCTTTAAGCATTGATTTAGACTGAGACATAAAATGATTTAGACTGAATTATAAATTGACTTAATTTAATTCTAATATTCTGTTTAAATCCATAATAATCTGTTTAAACCTGCCCGCGATGCCTCACAACACATGGCAGGCGGGTCAATGCTTATTCAACAGTTACAGACTTAGCAAGGTTCCTCGGACGATCCACATCTCTCCCCAACATTACCGCCGTATGATAAGCAAACAATTGTAAAGGAAGAGTGTTTAATAATGGCTCTAATAATTCCATAGTATCTGGCACATAAATAACGTCTTCGGCTAATTCTTTTGCACAATTATCACCTTCGGTAGCAAGTAAAATAATTGGCGACTTGCGGGCTTTTACTTCTTCAATATTACTGCGCATTTTTTCATAGAGCTGATCCTTAACCATAATGGCAAAAGTCGGAAATTCTGGAGATAACAAAGCAATTGGACCATGTTTCATTTCTCCACCTGGGTAAGCTTCGGCATGAATATAAGAAATTTCTTTTAATTTTAGAGAACCTTCTAGAGCGACTGGATAATTTATGCCCCGACCCAAAAACATCATATCCTTACAATCTTTATATTTTTGAGCCAAATCTTTAATTTTATCATTCTGTTCCAAAACCTTATTCATTTTTTCTGGAATTTCTAACAAGGCTGTAATTAATCTTTGTCCAGTAGCCAATGTTACCCGTTTGAGACGACCAAACTGAATCGCATACAAAATCATAATTGCCACCATGTTGGTATAAGCTTTGGTTGAAGCCACGGCCAATTCTGGCCCAGCATGAATATATGTTCCACCATCAGTTTCACGCGCAATCGTGGAACCGACCACATTAACAATCCCGCGAACAAACGCGCCTTTTCTTTTTGCTTCTCTAACTGCTGCTAAAGTATCAGCCGTTTCACCAGATTGAGAAATCGCAAACACCAAAGTTTTGTCAGTAATAATCGGATCACGATAACGGAATTCTGACGCATAATCAACCTCCGTAGGAATCCCAGCCAAACGTTCAAAAGCATATTTACCAACCATGGCAGCATAACTCGCTGTCCCGCAAGCTATTAAAACAATCCGTTCAATACTGCGCATTTCATCATCAGTCATGTTCAAACCACCAAGATGAGCGGTGCCCTCTTCTAGATTTACCCGACCGCGAATCGCATCTTCAAATACTGTCGGCTGATCATGAATTTCTTTTAACATAAAGTTTTCATAACCCTGCTTTTGCGCTTGTTCATCATTCCATTCAATTTCTTCTATATGTTTAGTAATCAATTCATCTTTCAAATTATAAATTTTTACCCCATCTTTTTTTATTTCCGCAATTTCTCCATCTTCCAAAAACATTACCTTTTTGGTATAAGCTAACATCGGTGTCGCATCACTCGCAATATAATGTTCATTTTCTCCCATACCGATTACCAATGGACTACCTAAACGGGCAGCAATCAATTCTTCTGGGTGATCGGCATGCATTACAACCAAACCATAAGTACCACGCACATGTGATAAAGCTGTTTCCACGGCTAATTTTAAATCACCGTCATAATGTGATTCTATCAAATGTGCCAAAACTTCAGTATCAGTTTCAGAAACAAATTTATGATCCTTCATCTTTTCTTTTAGCTCCCGATAATTTTCTATAATCCCATTATGAACAATGACCAATTTTCCATCACAACCAAAATGAGGATGAGCATTTTGCTCTATCACCCCGCCATGAGTAGCCCAACGAGTGTGGGCAATACCAACAGTACCATCAAGCTTCTTGTCCTTGACTTTATCAGCAAGCATATCAATCTTTCCAACAGCTTTCACACTTTCAATCATTTGTATCTTGCTATCTGTATCTTGTATTTTGATTATGGCCACTCCTGCTGAATCATAACCCCGATATTCTAGCCGACGCAAACCACCAATCAAAATTGGCAACGCCTGTTTATTTCCAATGTATCCGACTATTCCACACATAAAAATTAATTCCGAGTGAACGCAGTGAACGAGGAATCCCTTTCCTACACTTCTTACCTATGCGTTAACTCTAAAATGGTTAAAAATTAGTTTATTTATTATCTCCATTTATCTCTATCTTATTTATAATTATTAATAATATTGAAATAAATAGAGATAATGTTACAAAATTAATCTGCTATTCCTAATTTAAATGCATTTTTATTCCCCTCCCAATTTGGTTTCTTGCTTAATTTTTTTTCTAACAAACCATACACTTGTTCTGTCTGCAAAATATTTTTTTCTTCCAATAATTTTGCAATCAATCCTAAAAAGAAAATGTTATAACTTGATTTTTCAATTTTTTGATCTTCCAATTTTTCAAAATAATCATCAATCTGCATTCTGATATCTGCATTCTGATATCTGTCCATTCGCTTCCTTGCCTGTTCTGACATTACTAACAAAATATCTGGCTTAGTAAATTTTGGATATGAAATTTCTTTATCACTAATAATTAAAAAGGATAGTGATACCCCACCACGCTGTTCCAAACCATAATTAGGAATCTGGGAAACGAAAAATCCATTAGCAAAACTCGCTTGGGTTAATAAATCAGAAATAAGTTGTATACCTTGACCACCATCGCCAGCGAGTAAAATTTTTAAAATCATAAAATAATTAAATTACAAATGTCTACCTTCACCTACATGAATTTCAGCCAGACGTTTCTCTATTCTTTCTCTTACTCTATCTAATAATTCTTTAAATTTTGGTTTGATTAAAGACTGATCAATTTCCGAAAGTTTAAACCATTTAGCATCATGGATTTCACCTACATCTTCTGGTCTTAATTTAGGACGACCAGAAACATTGCCCACAAATAAAACCCCTCTACGTGGTTTTTGTTCATTATCAAAAATGTTATTACCATCCAGCAACAATTCTAGTTTATCAACTTCTAAACCAGTCTCTTCTAGGACTTCATCTAAAGCCTGTTTCTCTGCTACCTCTATATCAATAGGTTCATCATTATCAATAGGTTCATCACCATTACCAATTTCTATATTACCATCAATAAACATACCACCGGGAAACGACCAACTTTCCTTATCTGCTGAATGATCTTTTAAATGCAACAAATCTAAAACAGAATAAGAACCTTTCAAATTACTATTCTTTTGAACAAAACAAACCTCACCCTGATCATTATATAAAATTGCCCCCACCCAAGGTACTTTTTGTTTTTTCATATATTTAAAATTCAATCTCGCCCAACTTAAAAGTCTCTTTTAATCCATTAAGTTTATTTATAGTATCCACTCCCACTGTCTTCCAATTCGTGGGACAAAAACTCAAAACTTCTACTAAAGAAAAATGTCCCGCTTGTTGAGTTTGAATGGCTTTTTCTAAATAGTCTTGCAATTGCTTTACTTCATTGACTGCTGTCCGCGCTAAAAATGCTCCTGGTTTGACTATGTCTTTTAATAACTCCGGACCAAAAAATGGTTCTTCAATATTTCCCTCTGGGCTAGTCGGTGTAATTTGTCCATGTAAAGTCGTTGGGGCTGTTTGCCCACCAGTCATACCATAAACAGTATTATTTGTGACAATTACAGTAATTGGTTCATCGCGTTTGGCCGCGTGAATTAGTGATTGTAAACCAATCGCATAAGCTCCACCATCGCCCACGAGAGCAAAACAAACTGAATTATTTCGTGCACGTTTAAACCCCATCATTGTTGGGACTACCCGTCCATGATGAGTCTGGAAAGTATTAATGGGTAAATAATTCCAAGCGAGTAAAGCACAACCAATATCCAAACCCAAAACGGCTTGTTTTTGTAAACCAAGTTTTTCCAAAGTTTTATTCATCATCATGAGCGTAATTGGATAACCACACCCCGGACAAAATTTTGCTAAATTTTCTTGCATAATACAGACTTAAGACCTAAGACTTAAGACCTAAGAAAAAAATTCTTATGTCCTATGTCATATACCCTACGGCTTCAATGACCTCCTCCACCTCAATTCCCAACCCTGGCTTTTGTAAATATTCAAAACTAACATCAATTTCTGGCGCCAAGTGATCACGTACCAAACGCGCCAACTGACCAAAGCTGGATTCTACTACAACAATCTTTTTTACATTATTTTTTACAAACAAATTATCTAATTGTTTTTTGGGAAATGGACGAAGTGTAACTGGTCTGAATAAACCGACTTTAATATTTTGTTCACGCAACTGATCAACCGCCATTTTTGCCACTGACCCAACAATACCATGCGCAATAATTAAATATTCAGCCTCGTCTGTATTATATATTTCTGCCTTAGCAATTTCTTCACCAACTTTATCAAAATCTTCTTTGGCTCGACTAAGTTCATCATTCAATTCTTCTTCCAAAGTATAAATATTTGGCCAATGAACAATTTTACCTTCTTGTACTAATGTGTGGGCTGGTATATTTTCCAAATCTTTATAAACACTTAGATCAACTGCTTGGCGAGTTTTTAACATATAACCATCAGTCAAAACTACGGCTGGAAAACGATACTGCCAAGCATCATTAAAAGCTTGTCGAGTTAATAAATACAATTCATCTAGACTGGATGGAGAATAAACTAAACGTAAGCCTTCACCATTACCACCAAAACAGGCGAGAATAACTTCCTGTTGCGAATAAATCACTGTCCCAGAGCTAGGACCACCGCGTTGGCCAATAATTAATACTGCCGGCAATCTCATAGCCTCGGCCATAGAAAAACTATCTTGAAGTAATATATGTCCTGGACCAGATGAAGCAGTAAAAGATTTTTCACCAGCCAAAACTGCTCCACACACAGCAAAGCCAGCCGCGATTTCATCTTCAGTTTGCAAACACTTCTTTCCACTAGCCATCCAACCAGATAAAATCTCACAGGTCGGGGTAATTGGATAACCAAACATGGACTGTACATCAGCATCATGACAAGCTTGTAATACTACATCATAACCATGCATTAATTTTTTATTATTTTCTTGCATAATTCCGAATCCAGAAGGGTGAGGAATCCCTTTTCTGTGAATTAATTAATTCTCTACCTCAAAAATTTATAAATTAATATTATTTTTTATTTTAAAATTTTATTAGGTGAATTTACAAAACTATTTTTAATACACCTGTCGTGTCTTGAAAAGGGATTCCTCAGTCGTTACACTCCTTCGGAATTAATTATTTCCATTTCTCTCCCCACCTTTACAAACGCCTCAACACACTTATCAATCTGTTCCAAAGAATGCCCGGCTGAAATCTGCACCCGAATTCTGGCTTGACCTTCTGGCACGACTGGATAACTAAAACCAATTACATAAATTCCTTCCTCTAATAATTTATTGGACATTTCTTTAGCAATTTTCGCATCATAGAGCATTACCGGAGCAATCGGATGATCTGTACCATGAAGTTCAAATCCTGCCTTAGTCATTTTTTCTCTAAAATATTTTGTATTGTCCCGCAATTTATTTAGATTATCTTTTGTGGTGGAAAGTAAACCCAAAATCTTGATTGAAGTCCCCACCATTATTGGTGCCAAGGTATTGGAAAACAAATATGGTCGAGATTTTTGGCGCAAATAATCTATAATGGCTTTTCTACCAGAAGTAAACCCACCTGTGGCTCCACCCAAGGCCTTACCCAGGGTAGAAGTGATTATATCAACTCTTCCCTCTACTCCACAATACTCAGCTGTCCCATGGCCATTTTCACCCACAAATCCAGTAGCATGAGAATCATCCACCATTACCAAGGCATCATATTTATCTGCCAAATCACAAATTTCTTTTAGCTTAGCTGTGTCGCCATCCATACTAAATACGCCGTCAGTCGCAATCATTCTAAATCTTTTCTCTTGAGTTTGTTTTAAAATATTTTCCAATTCTTCCATATTACTATGGGCATAACGATGACGCTCGGCTTTGCACAAACGTACCCCATCAATAATAGAAGCATGATTCAACTGATCAGAAATAATCACATCCGCATCAGTTAATAAAGTCTCAAACAAACCGCCATTGGCATCAAAACAAGAAGAATATAAAATTGTATCCTCGGTGCCAAGAAAATTACTAATCTTAGTTTCTAATTCTTTATGCTGTTCCTGAGTCCCACAAATAAATCGTACAGAACTCATACCATAACCCCATTTGTCTAGTGTCTCATGGGCAGTTTTTATAACTTCGGGATGATTGGCAAGACCTAAATAATTATTCGCACAAAAATTTAAAACCTCTTGGCCTTTTACAGAAATCATTACTCCCTGTTTTCCCTGCAAAAAACGTTCGTCTTTAGAAAGACCAGCAGATTGTATTTCCAATAGTTGATCTGTTAAATAATTTTTCATTTTGTTAAACATATTATTTTTGCATATCAAAAATTAATTTAGGATATTTCTTCATCTTTTCTTCCATGATTTCATGACTAAATTCAGAAAAATTAATAACTGGACCATCTCCTCCGCGCATTATAGTATTCCACATCTTATCTTGGACACCATTGGTTTTGTCCGACAGCACTCGTTGGGCTATTTGCCAAGTTTTAAATATTTGCCTGCCAATAATATTATGCAAAGTAATACCTTTCATCACCATTTTAGAAAATTTTGGAATCATAAAATCACCATCTTTAATTCCAAACAAAATTACTTGCCCGCCAAACCGAGTGGCTTCAAGACAATTGTTTACCGAAGAATTAAATCCAGCCATTTCCATACTCACATCCACCCCTTTACCATAAGTTAATTTCATAATTTCATTAATTGCCTCTTTATCATAATCATACGGATGTTCCTTTTGCGCTGGTTTGATAACAATACCTTCATGAGCCCCGAGTTCAAGCGCCATTTTTACATTATCCTCATTAATATCAATCGCAATTACTTTGGCAGCGCCAAACTGACGCGCTAACAATACGGAAAATAAACCAATTTGACCACAACCAAAAATTGCCACTCGTGCCCCCCGCACATCTACCCGAGTTAATGATTGAACCGCGTTGCCAAACGGATCATACATCGCACATACTTCCGGACGAACCCGATCAAAATCCACTACCCATAAATTTTTGGCAGGTATTTTTACATATTCAGCAAAAACACCATCAATACTAATACCCATAATGGACTGGTCTTGGCATACTTCTTGTTCACCCATCCGACATTGGAAGCATTTACCACAAGTAATATGGGAATCACCAGATACTTTGTCGCCAGCTTTTACCCCATACAAACTTTCTACCAACGAGCCAGCCTCAACAACTTCACCAACAAATTCATGTCCAACAATTCTCAGCTTTTTTTCTTCTTTTTCTAATGAATTGTGAAACATGTCTGTAAACGCTTGCCTGTGCCACATTCCACGATCCGAACCACAAACACCAGCATAAAGTACTTTTACAATCACACTGACAACATCTTTTTTATTATTCAATTCATCTAAAACTGGCATGGAGACTTCTCGTTTAAAAAATCCCTTTTGTCCGTGCCATTCATTCTTGGCAGTATCAATCGTAAGAGCTTGAATAGTTTTTGTCATATAATTTTAATTTTCTAATTTTTCTAAATGTTCTTTAGTATTAATTCCAATCGCTTCCTCTGATAAAATTTCTATTGACCCAACTCTATCACCATTCTCAATGGCTAATCCGACTAAATCAGTTAGATAATATTCCCCGGCCTGATTATTATTTTTTAACTTTTTTAAATTATTCCACAGCCAGTCAGATTCAAAACAAAAATAACCTGTATTCAATTCTCTAATTTCTAATTCTTCTGCACTAGCATCTTTTTTTTCTACAATCTTATTAACAATACCAACACTATTTCTAACAATTCGACCAAAATCATAAAATTCTTTATAATTATTTTCAAAATTTGGTACTCTTGTTGTCATCAAAGTTATTTTATTATTTTGTTTTTCATGGACATCAACTAAATTGCTTACTGATTCTGGTTTTAAAAATGGCATATCACCATAAAGCACTACCACTTTCCCAAATTTATTTTTTAATAAATCTTCAGCTTGCATTACTGCATGCCCAGTTCCCAATCGTTCAGATTGAATCGCATAATCCGCTCTATCGACTAAATACTTTTTCACTAAACCATCTTCACTTACTACCACCACTGGTCTGATATTTAATTTCTCTACCAGAGATACAACATATTCTATAAGTGGCTTATTATTCAATTCATGCAAAACTTTTGGCAAGTCACTTTGCATTCTTTTTCCTTTTCCGGCGGCTAAAATTACAATGCCAACATTATTCATAATTTATTAATTTGTTCATTTCGACCCACCGATGAAGCGGGGAGATCGAAGATACCCGAAGGGTGAATCTTTCCTACACTGTACTTTTAAAAAATTTATTATTCTAAAATAGATAATTACTGATTCAAAATATAATCTTTAATTTCTGTCAGAGTTTTGAAATATGGCAAACTTGTTGCCTGATAATCCTCTATTGGATAATGTGGCCCCACTTTCAAAATTATTTTTAATTCTGGGTATATTTTTTTTAATTCTAATGTCTCATCTATTCTATCATTAATAAACCAATATTTTTTATCACTTACAAAAGAAAAAATTTCTTCCATTATTTCTTTCTTTGGCTTATTAGTCATAAACACCCGATCAAAATATTTTTCAATACCTGTCCCTCTAAATTTTAAATACTGATACTCCGGGTCACCTAGACTTAATAAGACTACTGGTTGATCAGTTTTTTTTAAATTTTCTAACAAATCAATTGCTCCTGACAATAACAAAGACTGTAAAACTTCTGGCTCAGCTGTTTTATTTAAAATTTGTAAAACTTTTTCTTTATCAAATCCAAACTGTGATATCGCTTCTGCATGCCGTTCATAATTATATGAAGCCAAACCCTCAAAAGTATTTCTCGCAATATTATAGCTCTCTTGATAAACTTTTTCATTAACTCCAATCTCAGCTAAATTTTTCAAACACAACTCACGCGACCCATTCGGACCAGTGGTATTAAAAAGTGTATTGTCAAAATCAATAATAAACATAAAACATTGATTGAAACTGATTATTAACAGATTTAAACTGAAAAATTATTTCTAATATAATATTCCAAACTCAGAACTACAACCTGTTCCACAAATTATTAAAAATCATTTTCTGGGTTTGATAAATTCCATCATTTTCTATTACCACGCCAACTAATTCTTTTTTGGCATCAAGAGAAATATAAGCTGTCTTGCCAGAGTATATTATTATATACGTCGGGGTTTGATTTTTCCCGTCCAGCCATTTACGTTCATCTAAACCACGCAACTCTCCACCCTTACCAATCGCAATTACTCTTACTTTAATTCCTTTGGCAATCCTGACATCAGAAAAAGTCGGAAAATCATTATACAATTCTTCACGCAAGCCTTCGGTAGAGTAAACTAGATATTCACTATCAACTACATTTTCACAAGTTAACAAAACATCTTCCAAAATTAATCTGATTTCATCATGAGTATAATACTTGGCTATCGGCCTCTGTCCACCTGGATTGTACAAAGCTTGAAGCTCTGGTAATAACTTACTTAGATTACTTTCCACTTCTTTTAATTCTTTTTCCTGACGAAACAACAAATCCCGTAATTTATCAGGATCTTCAGCCACAAATAATTGCTTAGTATCTTCTTTATAATATCTCACGATTTGTCTATCTTGTAAATCCTTTAAGATCTCATAAATTGTCCCCCGATTTAAACCTGTACTTTCGGCCAATTTTCGGACTGAACTTGGGCCCAAACCCAATAAAATCAGGTACAATTTGGCTGATTTATCACTAAAACCAAGCTTTTTTAAAAGATTAATATCCATATCTGTCAATTTTGCAAGGAATAAGGAATAAGGAATAAGAAATAATTATGCTATATACAGCATAATATAGTTATAATAAATTGTCAATTAATTCCTGACAGGTTATCCACAGACACAATTTAAAAGACTGCCTGCCCCACTTACAAAAAGAACAGACGAAGCAAAAGCGAGTCTGTCTTTTTGTTTGTGGGGTCAATTTTTTAATAACAATTATTGTGGATAAGTATTTATACACCATGTACAAACCAAAGAGGAAAAGAAAAAACCACGATTCACTCATGATTTTTTTTAATATTTTATTATCAGTTTAAATCCATTTTTACTCTGTCTAAATCAATGCTTACAGCACTATTTCATCTTCTTTTCTCCAAGCTGGATCAACAATACAAATAAATTCTAACTCTTCCTCGCCAATATTTTCAATATATTGCACAGCATTTGGTGGAATATAAACTGTATCATAAATACCTACTTCTTCCACCTCATCATTAATATACATTCTGCCTTTGCCTTTGATAATAAAATAAACCTCTGTAGTTTTCATGGCATGTTTCCAAGTGGTAGAACCAACTGGAACTTTGGCATAAGCTAAACTATACCGACATCCAACTTTATCACCATGATTAACATTTAAAAATTCTCGCAATATACAGTTATCACCAGCAATAATTTCTTGTTGATCTTTAAACTTTTTTATTAACATAATATTTTAGGATACGAAATACGAAAAGTACGAAATTACGAAACAATCAACACTTTCGTACGTTTGTAAATTTCGTATTTCGTATCCCATCACTTCATATTCTATTATTTACTACAAACCCCACCCGGACATCTCGGATCCAACACATTATTTTTCAACTCTTTCCACGGATACAAAGGCCATTCTTTTACTTCTCGACCAAAATAATTTGGTGTGAATTCTGACCATGGTTGTTTATATAATACAGCATATTTTACCTCAGCTGGATTTTTGATATGCATATACATATCCATTAATTTAAGAGTAGAACCAGATACTACCATCTCATCTACTACCAAAACTTTTAAACCGTGAATATCTTTGGTTAATTCTTGAGTAATAGTCGGGCGATCATTCAATTCTTGATCCTTGCCAGATTTTTGCGTTTTGGAAAAATCTACTTTTACTACATATAACTCTTTATTACCAAGAGCATAGGCAATCATAGAGGCTGGAATAAGACCGGATCGAGCAATAGAAATAATCACATCAGGATCAAAATCTTCTGACTGCATCTGGTGAATTATTTTCAAAACATCTTTTTCTACATCTTGCCATGATATATTTACAATGCCTTCACTTTTGGCATAAAGTTCTTGTGCTTTTGTTGTCATAGTTATTAGTTTATAGGTTTTAGGTAATAGGTTCACCTAATTTCCTTATCATTACATTAAGCATTTTCATAATTTCCTCCAACAAATTTTTTATTTCCAAAAATTCATTTTCATTAACAAATTTCAATCTTCTACTTATTTCTAGTTGTGTTTCCAATTCTGCCCCTGAACCAAAAGCCATTCTTACAAAATGACAATAATCCTTTCTTGTCCCTCTCATTTTACCTTCTGCAATGTTAGATGGTATTGATATTGATGACCTTCTAATTTGTGACACCAAACCATACAATTCTGACTTTGGAAAATTTTCTGTAGCCTGGTATATCATCACAACCAAATCCATAGATTTCTGCCATACGATCAAATCTTTGTATGAAATAATTTTACCCTCCATATATCAAAATTTAAAATTATTATGTAAAATAAAACCTAACACCTATAACCTAAAACCTAATTACTAACATTTATCATTACAACCTAAGACCTCAACATTCTTTCTCTTATACATCTCTTTCAAAGCCTCTCTAGCTGGGCCAAGATATTTACGCGGATCAAATTCTGCTGGCTTTTCTGTTAATACTTTTCTAATTACACCAGTCATTACTAACCGTCCATCAGAATCAATATTTATTTTACACACGGCTGATTTGGCTGCTTCACGAAGTTGATGTTCTGGAATACCAATCGCTGCTTTCATGTCACCACCATAATTATTAATCATTTCTACATAGTCTTGAGGAATAGATGAGGAACCATGTAAAACAATTGGGAAACCTGGTAATCTTGTTTCAATTTCATGCAAAATATCCAAACGAATTTCTGGTTTTTGTCCTGGTTTAAATTTGAAAGCACCATGAGAAGTCCCAAC
>DOMK01000005.1:0-10825 GCA_003510435.1 Candidatus Magasanikiibacteriota bacterium | reverse complement strand
GGCTTGGTATAATTACTAGACTCGGCTGACACATCGTCTTCTACTCCAGCCAATACACCAAGTTCTCCTTCAACTGTGACATCATATTGATGTGCGTACTCTACTACTTTTTTTGTTAAAGCCACATTTTCATCATAAGATAAATGTGAACCATCAATCATGACACTAGAAAAACCTGATTCAATACATGATACACACAATTCATAAGTATCACCATGATCAAGATGTAGAGCAATTGGAATTTCTTTTAAACCCAAATCTTTGGCCATACGTTTCATCATTTCTACTGCGCCCTTGCCCATATATTGAAGCATGGTTTGATCAGCATATTTTCTCGCTCCACTGGAAACTTGTAAAATTACTGGCGACTGAGTCTCTAGACAAGCTCCAATAATCGCTTGCAATTGTTCCATGTTATTAAAATTATAACCTGGAATTGCATACCCACCTGACACGGCTTTGCTATACATTTCTCTAGTGTTTGAAAAACCAAATTCTTTGTATTTACTCATAATATTTAAATTAGAATTATATTTAATAATTGTGAATTTATAACAACGGAAATAACAGAATCAACAGAAAACAACAGAATTAATTTTGAAATTTTTTTGGTAAAATATATCTTTTTATTTCTAACTTTGACTTTCCAAAATTTAATAAAAGCCCTACCGGTTTTTTAGTTGCAACCAAATAATTAATAATCTGCATTTGCACTTGTTCATAATTTACAACTTCTAGAGCCTTAATCTCCACGATGATATCCCAAACTATAAAGTCAGGTACATACACAGCCAACTTTTCACCTTTATAAAATACATCTACCGGCGACTGTGATAAAGCGGGAACATTTTGTAAAAAAAATTCTTTTTCTAAAGCTTTTTGATAAACTGGTTCCAAAAAACCACAACCAAGTTCTTTGTGAACCTCAATTGCTGACCTAATTATTTTATTTGTATATTGATCATATTTTGATACATCTAACATATTCTCTGTTTGCCTCTGTTATTTTCTGTTTTTTCTGTTGTAAATTACTTTATCACTTTACTTTAATTACTTCCAACTTCCCCACTCTTGGTAGTTCCCCCGCCAACGGCTTCACATAATTTATAAATGCTTCACTCACCATACTGTCGCTAATAAAAAATTCCTCTGGCATTGATTTAGTTTTATGAGCCACTTGTGATAAATCTACTAATTCATAATTTATTTCATAATCTCCTGTGCGTTTTATAACCACTGATCCATCCACATCACCAGATAAAGCATATTTAACCGCTTGATAACCAACTTCTCTAGCTTCTTTGGCATCCACTTCACTCACACAACCCACAAATGATCTTTGTAAATAACCAAATGTATCTACCCGCACTCGAGAAATTCCTGTTAAACTTTTTACTGTGTCAGCCAAAAGATCTCCCAAAATTCCTGTACCAGATAATTGCACATTACCATGAGCATCATGTTCCACTTGTTTAGCTAGTTTTGTGGCAATTGGTACACCTTCTTCATTGACAATCCCTTCAGAAACAGCGACCACACACCGACCATATTTTTCATAAATTTCTTTTACATCGCGAACAAAATGATGTACATTGAAAACTTTTTCTGGAGTATAAATCAAATGCGGACCATCACTTTCAGTTTGTTTGGCCAAAATTGATGAGGCGGTTAAAAATCCTGCATGTCGCCCCATTACTACGCCAATATACACACCAGGCAAAGACGCATTGTCAAAATTTACTCCCATGAATGCCTGGGCTACAAATTTGGCCGCTGAACCAAAACCGGGTGTATGATCATTTACTAACAAATCATTATCAATGGTTTTTGGCACGTGAATTACTCTGAGTTCATAACCAACTTTTTTAGCTTCCTGATTAACAATATCACACACACTTGCCCCATCATTACCACCGATCAAAAAGAAATAACCAATATTATATTTTTGCATGGCCACAAACATTTGTGCACAATATGTGCTATCTGGCTTATCACGAGTAGAACCCAAAGCTGAACTAGGGGTATTAGCCACTAATTCCAAATTTTCTAAAGACACATCAGTTAAATCCAAAAAATCTTCTTTTTTAATCCCTGAGACACCATGCCTAGAACCATAAATCTTTTCAATTTCTGGATATTTTTTCAACTCAATAATAATACTCACTAAACTCTGATTTATCACGGCTGTTGGCCCACCACCTTGGGCGATTAAAGCTTTAGCTCTTAATTTTGACATATTACTTCGTCATCCTGAGCGAAACAAATTCGCCGATAGGCGAATGAGTGAAGTCGAAGGATCCCATTGTTTTTTATATAAAAAAGAAGAGGAACTTTCAACGTCGTTCCCCTTCGACTCCCTACGGTCGTTTGGGTCACTTCGCTCAAAATTACTTAATTACAAATTAACACCTCTAGTTTAGCAAACAAAAACCACCCGGTCAACGGGTGGTTTTAAAATTTATAAATTCTAGTAATCTTCCTTGTCTTCCTCCATATCATCCTCTTTTTCCTCTAATCCAGTTTCAACTGGTTCGATGATTTCTTCATCATCACTATTATAATTATCATAATTTATTTCTCCACCCAAAGCCTGATCCCACAGCTCATCAGCATCATGTTCTAGACCCAAATCTTCGGCATGATCAACATACCACTGTTCAAAGGCAACGCGTAACTCATCAGCATCAGAAGCATTTTCAAACATATCTTCTAACAAAGCATATTTTTCCTGATGAGACATGGCCATATCTTCTTCCATTTCTTCAAACAAATTTTGCATGTGAGCCAAAACTGACTCTTTTACTTCTTCATAAGTTTTTTCTGTCATATTTTTTTATTCAAGAATAATTATGAATGAATATACCAATTTAAGAAAGATTTGGCAAGGGGGTCGAACTGTGGACAAATATCACGTGACACAAACCACATAACACATAACAATTTTATATGGATAAAACATCTTATTTGTGTTAATATTATAGTAATTATAATAAACTATTATTTAATATGTTACGTAATATGTGTTACGTGACTCGTGATTTATGATCACTCTAATGAGTTGGAACGTCAACGGTATTCGCGCCTGTCTTAGAAACGGTTTTCTTGATGTTCTAAAAAAATACCAGCCTGATATTATTGGTCTACAGGAAGTAAAGATTGCTGAAAAAGACCGTGGTAAAGCTGAATTAGATTTTCCAAACTATGTTGAATACTGGCATTCTGCCGAACGACCAGGTTATGCTGGCACTGCGATTTTAATTAATGAAAAATTTTTAAAAACAAATCCTGTTTTATCTGTGGTAAATGGTACTAATCATAATAAATTTTCCGACCCAGACGGATCCGCCTTGGACGGAGATCCAGAGGGCAGAGTCCAAACCATTGAATTTAAAAAATTCTATTTTATAAACTCTTACTTCCCTAATACTCGTCGTGATTTATCTAGATTAGATTTTAAAATTGAATTTAATAATAAAATTTTTTCTCACATTAAAAAATTAGAGCAAGTTAAACCAGTAATATTTACTGGCGATTTTAATGTCGCTCACACTGAAATTGATCTAGCTAATCCTAAAGAAAACAAACAAAATGCTGGCTTTACCATTGAAGAACGCACCAGTTTTGACAAATTTCTCAAGACTGAAATGATTGATACTTTCCGCCATCTCAATCCCAAAAAAATCCAATACTCTTGGTGGACATATCGCTTTGGTGCCAGACGAAGAAATATTGGTTGGCGCATTGATTATTTTGTTACTTCAAAAAAACTCCAAAACAATATTCTCAAAGCAGAAATTTTGGATTCTGTGATGGGATCGGATCATTGTCCAATACAGTTGAAAGTAGAAAGTTTATAACAAATACTTTATACTTTTTACTTTATACTATCTACTATTTATGACATTTTATAATTTGAATGAAATAATCGGTTGGATTGGCGGAGCTCTGTTTAGTATTTGTGCACTACCTCAAGTAATTCATACTTGGAAAACCAAGGATACAAAAGGTCTGTCAATGTTGTTTTTAATCATTTGGTTTGTAGGTGAAATTCTTTCTTTTTTCTATGTCATATCCAAAGACATAATTACTAATATTTTTCATTTTCCTCTTTATTTAAATTACAGTCTAAATATCATTTTAATTTTTTATCTTTTTTACGCCAAGATAAAATATAAATAGATATCCTCTTGACAAACTTTTTAAGTTATTATATAATTGCAACTGAATTGCAATTATTATTTTATGTCCAATTTAGAAAGTCTCAAACAAGCTGGTTATAAACTAACACCAGTAAGAAAAACTATCTGTGATCAAATTGAAAAACTAGATGGTATTTTTTGTGCCAAACAAATAATAAAAAAACTACCAAAAATTGATCGGGTGAGTATCTATAGAAATTTGGAACTACTAGAAACGCTAAAATTGATTCGCCCTGCTATCAATATCAAAAATGAACAATTTTACGAAAAGAATAATAATGAACATCACCATCATCATATTGTCTGTACCGAATGTTTAGAAACAGAGTGTATAAATTGTACTGAACCAAAAATTAAACAAACAAAAAAATTTACTAATTTAAATCATTTATTAATTTTTACTGGCATTTGCCACAAATGTATTTAGTATGCAAGCAATAATTTATTCTATCTTAAGTGTAATTGTCGTAAGTTTGATTTCGCTTATTGGTTTAGCTTCAATCTCTATAAAAGAAGATCGTTTAAGAAAAATTTTAATTTATTTGGTAAGTTTTTCAGCCGGAGCCTTACTCGCCGATGCTTTCATCCATCTTTTACCCGAAGCAGTAGAAGAAACTGGATTTACTTTGCAAATTTCAATTTATATTTTACTCGGCATTGGCCTTTCTTTTGTCATGGAAAAAATTATTCATTGGCACCACTGTCATCACACTCATTCACATGAGTGTTTGGAAGAACATCACCATCATGTTTCGGTTGCTCCTTTTGCCAAGATGAATTTAATTGGCGATACTGTTCATAATTTTATTGATGGTCTCATTATTGGGGGTAGTTATTTAGTTAGTATTCCCCTTGGTCTAGCCACTACTTTTGCTGTAATTCTACACGAAATTCCCCAAGAAATTGGTGATTTTGGGATTCTTTTACATGGTGGATATTCTAGAAAAAAAGCCTTAATTTTAAATTTTATTACCGGACTAACAGCTGTTCTTGGGGCAATTATTGCCATTTTAGTTAGTGGATTTATTCCTCATATTACAACTTTTTTAATTCCATTTGCTGCTGGCAGTTTTATTTATATTGCTGGATCAGACTTAGTGCCAGAGCTTCACAAAGAAACCAATGCCAAAAAATCTGCTCTTCAACTTCTTATTTCTATTTTGGGAGTAGTGGTGATGATGGCGTTGTTGTTATTGGAGTAAAAAGTATAAAGGTAAAAGTATAAAGTACAATTCACAACCTTTCTACTTTTTACTTTTTACTTTCTACTTCTATCATCTAATATGTTCACAAACAATATAAATCCTATACTATTTAATTGGGGAATAATCAACATCCGCTGGTATGGCCTTTTTTTAGCCATCGGCGTAGGTTTATCAGTTTGGTTAATTACAAAATTATTTAAACAAAATAAACTTTCAACTAACTTGGCTTTTGATTTATGTACTTGGTTAATTATTGGTGGACTAATTGGCGCGCGTCTGGGAGAAATATTATTTTATGAACCTCTATATTACTTTTCTCACCCCCTAGAAATGATTATGATTAATCATGGAGGGCTTTCTAGTCATGGCATGACAATAGGTTTATTAATAACTTTTTTTCTATTTATAAAATCAAAAAAAATTGATTGGAAAAATATTTTAGATTTTGTTATAATTCCCATTCCATTATTAGCTTCATTTATAAGAATCGGAAATTTTTTCAATTCAGAAATCGTTGGTAAGGCCACAAACTTGCCCTGGGGAGTGTATTTCCCAAATTATGAGTCTAATCCCATTCTTCGTCATCCCTCACAAATTTATGAAGCTATAATCGCAATTACTGTTTACTATTTACTGTTTACTATTTACAAAAAATACCAAAATAAGTTACCCCCACTCTTTATCACGCACCTTTTTCTTCTCCTCTACTTCACTTCCAGATTCATGATTGAATTTGTTAAAGAATTTTCAACTTATTTTGGATTGACGACAGGGCAATGGTTGAGTGTACCGTTTGTTTTGTGGGGTGTTGGATGGTTTGTATATGCTAAAGTAAAAAAATAATCAAATAATTATTTCCAAAACAAAAAAACACCTCACGGCGTTTTTTTGTTTTATATATATCAAATTTTCCCCGACCAATGAATAAATTTATGCTCTATTAATAATAAAAAACTATTCAAAACATATCCTAAAATTCCGATTAATAAAATTCCGACATACACTTCTTCCATCGCCAAAACACTTGAAGCGGCAAAAATTCTATGACCCAGACCATTATTTGACCCTAAAAACATTTCAGCTACCAACTCTACAATCAAGGCAAAAGATAAACTAACTCGAATGCCAGCAGTAACGAATGGAAGGATAGATGGTAAAATTATCAAGCGAACAGTCTTAAAAAATGAAAAGTTCTTTAATTTACCCACAAGCAAACGCGTATTAGAAATACTTTGAAAACCATAAAGCGTATTAACAAGAACAATCAAACATGATGCCCAAGATGCAACAAAAATCTTGACTGTATCGCCCAGTCCAAACAACACAATAAACAAAGGAAATAATGCCGTAGGGGGAATTGAACGTATAAAATCCATTGGCAAACGTAATGTCTTATAAAGCGGACGACAAGAACCCATTAACGTCCCCAATGAAACACCAACTACTGTACCAAGTAATAACCCAATAATGGTCCGTTTAAATGTAGCCCAAATATCAACATACAACCCTGACTTTTGAGATAATTCATATAAATTATTTACAACCTCCAGAGGAGATGGCAAAAATAACCTGTTAACGGATAATGACAACAATTCCCAAATTACTAATATAATCAAAATTCCTAGTATATTTGACTTCATACTATTGTAATTGTCTGCAAAAATGATTGAAGGACAGCTCGGTATAATCTAGAAAATTTTTCATCTTGCAGTAATGTGGGCATGCGGGGCCTAGGAATATCAATTTTATGACGACCAATAATTTTTGTTGGGTGCCCACCAAGTACTATTACCTCATCCGCCAAATATATGGCTTCTTCTAAATCGTGTGAAACTATCACAACAGTAGTGGAACTCTTATCCCACAATACTTCCAGTTGTTGTCTCCAAGCCAGTCGTTTTTCATAATCCAGTGCTCCGAAAGGTTCATCCAGCAAAAGTAACCTTGGCTGATTAATAAATTCGCGCACAAGTACCAAAAGCTGTTGTTGTCCACCACTGCACTGATATGGATATGCATCCCATGGCAATATAATATTTCTGGCACTGGCCCAACATTTGACATAATCACGTTTTTGATTCAAGGAATAGTGTGACCTTTCAAGAATACAGACAATATTATCAATATTTTTTAACCAAGGCAGTAGTGATTCACGATAATTCTGGAAAACAAAACCGACATTACTCCGTTGGCAGTCTTTTCCATCAATTCTGATATTACCATTCTCAAATTTTATTAAACCTGCCAGACAATTAAGTAAAGTAGTTTTTCCACAGCCATTTGCCCCTACCACGGCTAAAATTTTATTTTGCTGAATTTCTAAAGAAAAATTATCAAAAACCACATGCTCCACAGCATTTTGGCCAGAGTATATTTTAGTAAGATTTGTAACAGCAATAGTTGACATGATTATAATTAAAGCAATCCATCACCAAACAGTAAATTAATTTCTATCTTTGATTTTAACAATTTATTATCATATAAAAAGTCAGCAAACTTTTGTACTTGGGTGCGATCTTCCTCACCCAATTTCATAAAATGAAATAATTTTAAATTCGCCAATACTTTGTCAGCTGATTCAGCCGGTATTGGTGTATATTTCAACATGGCTTTTTTTGCCTCAGCTGGATTACTATTTATAAAATCAATCGCTTGATTTAGTGACTGCACCACTGCCCGAGATGCCACTTTATTTTCATTGATAAACTTTGCAGAAAGCCCGGCTGCTGTAGAAGGAAATGGTGACATGATATATCTAACACGAGGATTATCTGAAACCAATTTTGCCTGTCCACTAAGAAGGACAATATTGGATGTTGGTTCTGTTGTTGACAAAGCATCATATTCACCAGCCAAAAGTCCTTGAATTTGTAATTTAGGGTTAATTTCAACTATTTCAACTTCATCCACATTTATTTTCATACCTATAAGTATAGCTTTAAGAAAATTTACTTGTACCAAGCCACCATAAACACCAATTTTTTTACCGCGCAAATCTTCATAGGAATTAATCTGAGAATCTTTTTTTGTAATAATATTAGCGGTGTAATTTGACTCTGTCTCTTCACTAGAAGAAAATAGTTTAAAAGTGTCTGGGTATTGAATGGCAGATGGAAAAATAATTGGATAAGCGAGAACCGGGGCAAAGTCAATTTTGCCGGATACCAAAGCAGCCACAATATCATTTGGAGACACAGCTTCAGACGCTTCAACATTAAGACCATTTTGTTTAAAAAATCCCTGCTCTAATGCTACAAAAAGAGGCAGATTCGCTGTAAGTGGCACATAGGCAGTTTTTACAGTCTGTGTCACGGGCTGAACAACTACTGGCAAGTCAACATTTGAATTAAACGTGCAACCACTTAAAATAACTACTGAAAAACTCACAATTGTCACTAATACCAAAATTTTTTTATTAAACATTTTTTTAAAATGTTTTTTGAAAATATGAATTGCCATATATTTTTAAAATTAAAAAATTAATTAACTATCTTGACATTACATCCAAACCAGAGTATTGTATATACTGTCGTGACAAAACCACAACAATATGCAAATAAATAAAATTCTAGACTTGTTTAATTTACAACCTTTGGAAAAAGAAATTTTTTTAGTTGCCTTAGAAACTGGGCCAACTGGCGCTACTGCCCTCGCTCAAAAAGCTGAAATAAAACGCACAGCCATTTATGATATTCTAGAAAATTTAATTAAGACTGGCTTATTAGTTGAAACACAAAAAAATAACATTAAAATTTTTGCCGTACAAAAGCCGGAAATTATTGAACTTTTAATCGAAGAAAAACAAAAAAATATTTTAACAGCTAAAAATGCTTTACAAGAACTAAAAAGTATTTATTACACAAAAAATAACATTACCAAACCACGCTTACAATTATTTGAAGGACGTGAAGAATTACAACACATGATGAAAGATATGTTGTTATATCGTGATATTACAGCCTATGTACTTTGGCCAGTAGAAAAAATTATTAAATTACTGGGGAGCGAATTTTATCAAGAATTCCACAAAAAACGCGCTGAAAGAAATATAAAAATTAAAGTTATTTGGCCACAAATACAAGCAGGGGCTAAAACAAAATACGATTTTTTTAAAAATGATCTTGAACAAAAACGCGAAATCCGTATTGCACCCAAAAATATTAATTTTTCTTTAGGCTACACTATTTATGCCAACACCGTGCGTTTTATTTCTTCGCAAAAAGAAAATTATGGTTTTTTAATTGAAAGCCCAGAAATGGCGGAAATGATGAAACAACAATTTGAAATAATTTGGCAACAATCCAAACCAATACAAAAAAAGAGCTAACTAAGCTCTTTTTAAAATTCTTCCAAATAAAAAAGACCCTTATCTAGGTCACACATCTTACATATTCTCTAACTTAGAGAATTACTTTTTGTTGGGACGGACTAAACCTGTCCCGAGGTTAAATCATTCGTAATTAGTGCTACAAATAATTCATTTGCCCTCGGACAATGTCCTCCTCCTTTTTCTAGCACGCGGGCGTTTAACCGGTGTTTGTTTATCAAACCTATCTTCCGGCATAAATACCACGCAAGCCACTACCGATGAAGTGAACAATGTAATGGAAGTGACAATTAGATGAACTGCGATTGACACATTGCCAAAATGTAGCAGAACCATTTCTAAGATAATAACAATGATTATCCTGAAGACAAAAGTTTCCACACCAATCCTCCTCGTCTTGCTGTCCATTTGTTCATTCATGGTAGCCCTCCTTGAGTTGTAAAGAACCACAACTATATAATAAATTTTATCCACTTTTTGGTCAATCTTCAGACCCTTGACAATAAAATTGTTTTGCCCATCTAATTTTTTACAAAATAAAAAAGACCCAATCTTGGCGACTACCTACTCTTGCCTTGCGACTACCATCGGCGCAACTGGGCTTAACTTCTGTGTTCGATATGGGAACAGGTGTACCCCCAGCGCAAAAATCACCAAGATTGGATCTTTTTTAAATTTTCAATAAAGCTTTCTAAATTTATTCAAAGCACAGCTTTGTGTTTCCATAGTACGCTCGATTTATTAGTACACTTCGGCTCAAACTCTTGCGAGTATTTCACCTAGTGCCTATCAACCTCCTCGTCTCGAAGGAATCTGATAACGAATATTAATCTTAGGAATAGCTTCGCGCTTAGATGCTTTCAGCGCTTATCTATGCCGAACCTAGCTACCCGGCGATGCCCTTGGCAGGACAACCGGTACACCAGAGGTTCGTTCATCCCGGTCCTCTCGTACTAGGGATGAGCTCCTTCAATATTCAACGACCACAGTAGATAGGAGACCGAACTGTCACCCGACGTTCTGAACCCAGCTCGCGTACCGCTTTAATAGGCGAACAGCCTAACCCTTGGGAGCTTCTCCACCCCCAGGATGCG
>DOMK01000003.1:17513-17786 GCA_003510435.1 Candidatus Magasanikiibacteriota bacterium | reverse complement strand
TGAAGAAAATAAAAAATTTATTATTGCCTTACAAGACGTTGAGTCAAAAATTAATAAACAAAAAGACCTGATAATATACAACAACACACCGGTGACAGGTTTTATTCTGCCAGATTTGTTATATAGCCTATTTAATATAGAAAAAAATAAAATCAAAGTTTACCCTAACGATAAAGTTTGCCCGATAGAAAATCAATGTTTAAAGTGGAATTCCAATAAAAAAATAATTGAACTAAATGCCTAAAACAATTATAGTCATTCCCACCTACAATG
>DOMK01000003.1:0-17406 GCA_003510435.1 Candidatus Magasanikiibacteriota bacterium | reverse complement strand
TATAGTCATTCCCACCTACAATGAAGCCAAAAATATTGCCAAACTGGTCAATAAAATTTTTGGATTAAATATACCCGGATTAGAAATTATGGTTGTGGACGATAATTCACCAGATGGTACAGGGAAAATAGTGGAAAAATTAAATTTACCTATACATTTAATCAACCGTTCTGGAAAACTTGGTCTCGGCTCAGCCTATATTGCTGGTTTCAAAGAAGCCATCAAACAACAGGCTGATTATATTTTTGAAATGGATGCTGATTTTTCCCATGATCCCGATGACATACCAAAAATTTTACAAGCTACAGACAATGCCGACTTAGTAATCGGTTCAAGAAAAATAACTGGCGGAAAAATTATTGGCTGGGGCTGGTTAAGAAAATTTATGAGTAATGGCGCAATGTGGTTTTCTCGTCTTCTGCTAGGTTTACAAGCCAAAGATGTGACCGCTGGTTTTCGTTGTTTCAGACGTCAAGTCTTGGAAAAAATAGAATTAGACAAAATAAAAAGCAATGGCTATGCATTTCAAGAAGAGCTATTATACAAAACACAAAAATTAGGCTTTATTATAAAAGAAATTCCTGTCACTTTTATAGATCGCGAAGAAGGAAAATCAAAATTAAGCAAAAAAGATATTTGGGAATTTTTTTGGATTATAATAAAATTAAAATTTTTTAAAAAATAATTTTTAAACTTTAATAAAAATATGAAAAAAATAACCCTGTTTCTATTAATTCTAGTCCTAGGTATAACTATAACAACTACCAGCGCCAATGCAGCTTTTTGGTCCAACTGGTTTAAAAAAGATAATACTGCTAAAACTGAACAACTTGAACAGCCTGTTAAAAAAAGTCTTTGGAATAAGGTTGTAGATCTATTTAAAAAACCAGAACCAAAACCAGAAATAAAAATTGAAGAACCAAAACCAATAGAATTAAATATAGTAGAAACTCAACATAGAATTAAAGATATTGAACGAGTTGTAACTGGAAGACATGACGGTCAAAAAGATCTTGATTTTTCTTTTACTCAGGAAGAACTAACAAAAGTAGTTTTAGCTCACATAAACACAGAAATTTCTAAATATAATAATATCACTGGCAATATGGTTATAGACAGTATTACTCTTAATAATCACTTTATAGAAATTGTCGGCCAAATTGAAAAACCAATAAGCGGAAATATTATATTAGAAATATCTCCTACTATAAGTAATGGACAAATAAAAATAAATATTGACAGAGTAAAATTTAAAGGTTTTCCAGTGACTAAAAGTATCTTAGATAAAATTTTAAAATCTGTTAATATCAATCCTGACAGCATTATTTATTCCATCCCAAATGTAAATTTAACTGAAATTATGATTACAAAAAATGAGTTAAATTTAAAGGGATTATATACCAAATAAGACATATTAAAATATCAACAAAATTCCCCACTCTGGGGATTTTGTTTTTTTACAGTATTGTGATAAAATATTTAAGTCTTTTCTCTAATAATGCTTTTATGGGTAAACTAATAGATGGTAAACTAATTGCCAAAAAAATTGAACAAAAAACTGCCAAACACGTAGCCGTGTTAAAAAAGAAAGGCCACACACCCAAATTGGCAGTGGTTTTGGTTGGTGGTGATCTACCCTCACAGACCTATGTAAGAAAAAAGGGCCAAGCGGCGATTAGTGTTGATATGGATTTTAAACTCTATGAATTACCAGGAAATATTACGGAATTTGAATTAATTAAAAAAATTAAAAAAATTCAGAGCGATAAAAAACTTACTGGCATTATTGTTCAATTACCTTTACCCGAACATCTTTATACTACTAATATTTTAAATGCTATTAAGCCAGAGCTAGACGTAGATTGTTTGACTGATTCTAATTTGGGAAAATTAGTAATGAAAACGAATTATATGGTACCACCCACTCCGGGAGCAGTAATGAGTATTATTCATGATTTAAAATTTGATTTGGTAGGTAAAAATGTCACGATTATTGGCATGGGGGCCCTGGTGGGCAAACCCTTGGCAATTATGATGGCCAATGAGCGCGCCAGTGTTATGACATGCAATAGTAAAACCAAAGATGTAAAAAAGAAATGTTTAATGAGTGATGTGATTATTACTGGTGTAGGAGTAAAAAATATTTTACGCGGTAATATGGTAAAAAAGAATGCGATTGTAATTGATACTGGAGTAAGTTTTTTGAAAGGAAAAATGTCTGGTGATGTCAATGTGGAAGAAGTATTAAAAAAAGCTAGTTATGTGACCCCTACTCCTGGTGGTGTGGGACCGATTACGGTAGCGAGATTGTTGTGGAATACAATATTACTTACAGAACGTAAATTAAAATAAAAATAGAACTCAAATTATACAAATCAGACAAATTCACACAAATATATTTGAGAAAATTTGAAGTAATTTGTTAAATTTGTGTTCTATAATAATCAACATATCTTATGAATAACCAAATTACAGTAATCGTAGGCACTCAATGGGGCGACGAAGGTAAAGGAAAAATAACTGATTTTTTTGCACAACAATCTGACTATGTGGTTCGTTTTCAAGGCGGAAATAATGCCGGCCACACCCTCGTGGTCGGAGATGAAGTTTATAAATTACACCTGATACCCTCGGGTGTTTTGTATCCAAAAGCAGTTTCTATCATTGGCAATGGTGTAGTTGTAGATCCAAAAGTTTTGTTAGAAGAAATTTCTGAATTACAAAAACGTGATATTGAACCAAATTTAAAAGTTAGTCAGCGCGCCCATGTGATTATGCCCTATCATATTGCTATGGACGAAGCTATAAGTAGCCATCAAGGACAATTAGCCGCTGGTAGTACTAAACGTGGCATTGCTCCAGTTTGTGCTGATAAAGTTTATCGTCATGGTATTCGCGTTGGAGATTTATTAGAACCAAAATTATTTAAAGAAAAATTAGTGAAGTCATACAATTTTAATAAAGATATTATTGAAAAAGTTTTTAATAATTCATTTGATAATACTCTAGAAAATATTTTTTCCGAATATCTTGAATATGGCAAACAATTAGCAAAATATATAACTGATACAGAAGTAGAACTATTCCAGGCTTTCAAACAAAATAAAAAAATCTTATTAGAAGGTGCCCAAGGCATGTCCCTTGATCCTGATCATGGCATGTATCCTCATGGTACAAGTACTAATAATGTCGCTGGCTATGCCAGTGTTGGCACTGGTGTGGGGTTTAATTGTATTTCCAGAGTGGTCGGCATTACTAAAGCCTATGTTAGTCGTGTAGGAAACAGTCCGTTTGTTACAGAATTACCAGAAGCTGAAGCTAAAGCCTTACGCGATAAGGGTAATGAATATGGTACCACTACTGGACGACCTCGTCGCGTGGGTTGGATTGATCTTGTTCAAATCCGCCAAGCTGTACGCGTTAGTGGCGTGACAGACTTAGCAATTATGAAATTGGATATTTTAGCTGGCTTTCCAGAAATTAAAGTCTGTGTGGCTTATGATATTAATGGCGAACGAGTAGAAGAAATGCCCGCCAGTTTAACAAAATTAAGAATTGCTAAACCAATTTATGAAATCTTGCCTGGTTGGAGTGATATGAATGATGAACAAATTACAGAATTAGTAAAAAATGGCTATAATGCTTTGCCAGAAAACATGAAAAAATATATTGAATTTATTGAAAACAAAGTTGGTGTTAAAGCCACAATTGTTTCCATTGGACCTAAGAGAAGCCAAACAATTTTGAGATAATAAAATAAAATCCGTTCAGATCTGTTCCATCTGTTAAATTTGTGTTCTATTTATAGAATGACCAGATAGAACACTAATTAAACTGGTCTAACATATTTAAACTGATAATATAACTAATATGTCAGAGAGACAACCATACGAAAAACCACAAATAAAAAGTGAAACACTGTCATTTGAACAGTTACATAGACCTGACGGACGTACTCAGCGTGCCAGGAAAGCAAAAACTGACAGCGGGGATATATTCGTAAAAACAAAGGATCGTTATTTTGATGGAAATACAACAGAAGAAGAAGTAGCCATACTAAAAAAAGCCCAAGCAGGTGGTGTTAACGTTGAAATACCATTTGCAGAAGAAAGAAAGGACAGAATGGTTGTAATGAGTGAAGGTAAAACATTAGGATCAAGCATAGAACAATACTCAATTGAACAATTAAAAATAATCCTTAAAAATATTGCCGAACAAATAGCCAAACTTCACCATCTCAATATTAAACAGGGTGATTTTCATACAGACAATATAACAATTGATCCTAAAACACTAAAGGTTTCATTAATTGATTTTTCCGGAGCTGTTGATTACACAGAAAAACCTATTAATTTTGATATCTACAACGACATATACCAAAAATTAGCAAATGACTTTGATAATATATTCCTTGGACTATATATACACATATTTAATAACCCTAAAGAAAATAAAAGAAATAGATTAAAATTTGAAAAATTAAGAGAAGATTTTCCTGAACTGATGCACATACTTAAAGACAGTATCATTGAAAACTACCGGCTAAACCAATACGTCGCAGACCAACTAAAAAAATATTTAGAAAGCCTCATTTCTTCAAACAAACGAACGTAATAAAAAATAAAATGCTTTTCACCACCAACACAATCAACTTTTCCGCAATGTCTGAATCGCAAATAAAGGAAACTCTTGCTAAACACAAGATTAGTTTGACGTGTGAAGAAATTTTAAAAATCCAAAATGAAATTCTTAAACGTCCTCCTTCAATGGCCGAATGTGTCTTATGGTCTATCCAAGGTTCAGAACACAGTTCTTACAAATCCAGTCGTAATCATTTAAAACAATTTGTCACGAGCGGGCCAAATGTAATTTTGGGACCATGTGAAGATGCGGGGATTATTGAAATTGCACGCGATAATAATGGTGATAAATATGGTTTGGTAATTTCTCACGAATCACACAATCACCCTTCACAAATTGTGCCGTACGAAGGCGCAGCCACTGGCATTGGTGGCAATGTGCGTGATGTTTGTTGCATGGGTGCCAAAGTAATTGCTTCGGCCGATCCCCTACGCTTTGGTGAAATTAAAAATAATAAAACCCGATGGATTAATGAAGGTGTAGTGTCGGGCATTGCTGGTTATGGCAACCCAATTGGCGTGCCAGTAATTGCTGGTGATATTTATTATGATGAATCTTACAATGATAATTGTTTAGTTAATGTTGTGACAATTGGTGTTTTAAAAGAAGATGAAATAATTCATTCACGCGCCCCCAAAGACGCCGATGGTTATGATTTAATTTTAATTGGCAAACCTACAGATAATTCTGGTTTTGGTGGCGCTAGTTTTGCTAGTTTGGAAATGAAAGAAGAAGACAAAGAAATGAATAAAGGTGCAGTCCAAGAACCAAATGCATTTTTAAAACGTCATTTATTAAAATCTACTTACAAACTATTTGAAATTTTAAAAGAAAAAAAATTATTAGACAAAGTTGGTTTTAAAGATTTGGGTGCGGGCGGTATAGCTTGTGCTAGTGTAGAATTGGCCGACGCCTCTGGTTATGGTGCAGAAGTAAATATTGATTTGGTGCATAAAGGAATGGATAGTTTACCAGCTTACATAATTCTCTGTGCTGAAACACAGGAAAGATTTATGTGGGTAGCCCATCCTGATGTTACTCCACTCATTGTTGAACATTATAATAAAACTTTTGCCTTACCAAAAGTTTCAGCTGGCGCACGTGCTAGTGTGATTGGCAAAATTCGTAATGATGGAATGTATGTAGTAAGTGCCAATGGGGAAGAAATTATTAATGCCAAGGCCTCGGACGTGACCAGCGGTTTGCTTTATGACAGACCATATCAAGAACCAATTAGAAATTTTACTGAATCAAACTTACCAGAACCAACCGATTATAATGAAATATTATTAAAAATTTTGAGCCATGAAAATGTGGCTTGCCGTTTACCAGTTTATGAACAATATGACAAACAAGTCCAGGGCATTACTGTTATTGAAGCAGGACAAGCTGATGCTGGGGTAATGCAACCATTCAAAGATACCAAGTATCCCGAGGAAATTAGAAAAACAGGCGTGGCTTTAAAAGCAGATCAAAATCCCCGTTATGGAAAAATTTCTCCATATTGGGGAGCAGTGAATGCTGTAGTAGAATCAATGCGGAATGTGTCAGCAGTTGGTGCCACTCCCGAATGTATTACTGATTGTTTGTGTTTTGGCAATCCAGAAAAACTTGAACAAATGTGGGAATTTGCCGAAGGTGTCCGGGGTGTGGCCGAAGCGTGCAAAGGTGTTCATTTATTTAATCATCACGACTCCCCTGTTCCTGTAGTTTCGGGTAATGTTTCCTTGTACAATGAATCCAAAGGTAAACCAATTGCTCCGAGTGCCATTATTGCTTGCGCTGGCAAACTCAATGACGTTGACAAAGCTATTACCATGAGTTTTAAACAAACTGATTCTACTTTATTTATGATTGGTGATCGTAAAGATGAATGTGGTGGAAGCGTCTATTATGATCTATTTGAAGAACTTGGTGCCAATATACCAAAACCAGATTTAAACACAGTACAGCGCCAAATTTGGGGCTTACACGAAGCAATAGATAACGAATTAATCCTGTCTGCCCATGATATTTCTGATGGTGGCGTTGCTATCACTTTGGCGGAAATGAGTTTTGGCAAAGAGATTGGATTTTCCGTTCAAATTGAAAGTCAATTACGTACTGATAAAATTTTATTTTCAGAAACTGGTGGCTTCGTAATCGAAGTAGAAAGTCATAAAGTAGACAGCATAAAATCAATTTTTGAAAAATATAATGTTGAACTATTTAATATTGGCAAAACGACAAGTGATAAAAATTTAAAAATAAACAATGTTGTCGATTTAAATCTTTTAAAAGCAAAGGAAGGATGGATAAATGGTTTAAGAGAAAAATTATAAAAACTTTTTACTTTATAACTTTACAAACTTTATAACTTACATTATGCCAATCACCTATTCTCAAGTCGGCGACAACTATGATTTAAAAGATCCAATAAAAAAATTGGCTCAAGTTAGTGCCGCTGCCACTGGTAAAAATTTATTACAACATAATTTTACTGAATTAACCGACAGTCGAGGCGAATCAGCCTATGTTTGGGAGCAAGGTGGTGTTTATATGGCTACCACGATTGAGGGTTTGGGTACAAAAAATTTAGTGGCGGATAATATGCAGAAAATTACTGGCAAGACTTATTATGAAATCATTGGTCATGAAACCGTAGCTACTATTATTAATGATTTAATTACTGTAGGCGCTAAACCTCTAACTTGTCATGCTTATTGGGCTGTAGGTTCCAATGATTGGTTTCAAAATACAGAACGTCTGAAAGATTTAATTGGGGGTTGGAAAAATGGTTGTGATACGGCAGGTGTTAGCTGGGGCGGTGGTGAAAGCCCAACTTTGACAAAAATAGTTGATGAAAATTGTATTGATCTTGGCGGTTCAGCTGTTGGTATTATTGAAGATAAAAATAATTTAATTTCTGATACAAAATTGCAAGATGGCGACAGAATAATTTTGTTAAAAAGCACTGGTATTAACGCCAATGGACTTTCTCTAGCTAGAGCAGTTGCGGAAAAATTACCAGAAAAATATGCCACTAAATTACCAAGTGGAGTTTATTATGGCGAAGCGGTTTTAAACAAAACAAATATCTATGCCAAACTCTTACAAAACATATTTTCTGCAGGTGTAAATATTCATTATGTTTCCAATATTACTGGCCATGGTTTACGAAAAATTATGCGCGCTCGTGGAAATTTCACTTACAATATTGAAAAAATATTTGAACCACAAGAAGTATTTAGCATTATTCAACAATATGCTGAACTATCTGACTATCAAATTTATGAAACATATAACATGGGGCAAGACTATGCAATTTTTGTCTCTCAAGCTGATGTAGACAAAACTTTGGAAGCAATTAAACAAACTGGTTTTGTTGGTCTTGATGCTGGTTATGTTAAAGCTGGCGAACGTCAAGTGATTATTGAACCAAAAAATATTATTTTTAAAGGTGAATCTTTGGATTTAAGATAAATTTAATAGAACTCAAATTGCCCAAATTAGACAAATTTACACAAATATTATTTGCGAAAATTTGAGGTAATTTGTCAGATTTGTGTTCTATTTATTTAATTTATGCGAATAGCAATCATACAATTCCCCGGCTCCAACTGTGAATCAGAATCAATTCGCGCGATTAAACTTGCTGGTATGGAACCAGTAGAATTTTTGTGGAATGAAGATTATAGCAAATTAAAAGAGTTTGATGGCTATTTTATTGTTGGCGGTTTTTCTTATGAAGATCGTTCTCGTTCAGGAATTATTTCTGCTCTTGATCCAATCATGCCCCATATAAAAACTGAAGCGGAAAAAGGCAAACCAGTTTTGGGAATTTGTAATGGCGCACAGGTTTTAGTAGAGACTGGTTTAGCCCCAGGTCTAATTGATAATCAAGTCGGCATGGCCCTAGCCGTTAATAAGCGTGTCCAAAATGGTAAAGTCTTAGGCACAGGGTTTTATAATACTTGGGTAAATGTACAATTAACTGCCCCGAGTGAAGCTTGTGCTTTTACAAAAAATTTGAAAACTGGTGAATTTATTCATATTCCCATTGCCCATGGCGAAGGTAGATTTATTATCCCAGAAGGATTATTAGATGAAATGAAAGCTAACAATTTGGATATCTTTAGATACTGCGATGAAAATGGAAATCAAAACAATGAATTTCCCACTAACCCAAATGGTTCGGTAGAAAGTCTAGCGGCAGTTTGTAATCCTGGTGGAAATATTATGGCCATGATGCCTCATCCCGAACGAACAGACAACGGCCAACCAATTTTTACTTCCATGCGTGATTATATTGCTGAAAATAGACAAATTGACTTATCTTACTTATCTTTCAAACCAACAAAATACGAACCAAAAGAATACAAATCAGTGGGACATGAAATGTTAGTTGATTTAATTATTACTGATAACGAAGCCGTCACAGTAGAAAATACTTTAAAAAACTTGGGTATTTATGCCAGGATAAAGAAATTTACTCATTGGAACATTGATTTCACTGATTTAAAAAATGATTCCACTGATAAAGACGAATTAATCAATAAAATAATTAAATCTGGTGAATTATTTAACTCAAACAAAGAAATGGTTACAGACCTCACAGATATTGATAAAGAAAAAACAGCCATGCTCTTAGTTCGTTACCGAGATGACTTTGTTGGACAAAGTAAGACTGACACATTACAACACCACTTTGGACTAAATGAAATAAAAAATATCAACAAAGGCACTATTTGGCAAATTACAGTTGAAAGTGGTAATATAGAGGAAATAGTAAAATTTATTTTGGATTCTCATATCCTATTTAACCAATATAGTCAGGAATGTTTTATTTACAATATATAATAGAACACAAATTACCAGAATTACCACAAATTTTCGCAAATTTATTTTGGTTTATTTAGGGAATTTTGGAAATTTGAGTTCTATTCTAAAATTATTATGGAATATAAAAAAATAATTCAAAATAACTTGTCCAACTGTCTCACAGAAACAAACTTAGCATTACCAAATAAAAAAATCGGTAAAGTGCGTGATAGTTATGATTTGGGCGATAAAATGATATTAATTACGACCGACAGACAAAGTGCCTTTGATCGTATTTTAGCTTCTATTCCTTTCAAGGGCCAAGTGCTAAATCAAACTAGCGCCTGGTGGTTTGAACAAACCAAACATATTGTCCCTAATCATGTTTTAGAAATTCCAGATCCTAATGTGACAGTGGGTAAAAAATGTAAAGTTTTTCCAGTTGAATTTGTCGTGCGAGGCTATATTACTGGTACAACAGACACCTCAGCTTGGGTAAACTACAACAAAGGCATACGTGAATTTTGTGGGAATACTCTACCCGAAGGAATGAAAAAAAATCAAAAATTTCCTGAGCCAATTGTCACTCCTACCACCAAAGCTGATGATCATGACCGCTCTATTACACCGACAGAAATTGTGTCTGAAGGATTAATGAGTCAGGCTGATTGGGATTATGTAAGTAGTAAAGCTTTGGAACTTTTTAAATTTGGACAGGAGACTGCTCTAAAAAATAGTTTAATTTTAGTTGATACTAAATATGAATTTGGTAAAGATGTTGATGGAAATATATTATTGATTGATGAAATTCATACTCCAGACTCTTCTCGTTATTGGATTGCGCAGACTTACGCAGACAAATTTTCTAATGATCAGGAGCCAGAAAATATTGATAAAGAATTTTTACGTCTATGGTTCACCAAAAATTGTGATCCATACAATGATAAAGTTTTACCACCCGCCCCAGATGATTTGGTAATTGAGCTCTCTCGTCGCTATATTCAACTTTATGAAATGATTACAGGGTTGAAGTTTGAATTTCCGGAAGGTGATATAAATGAACGATTGTCCAAAAATCTCGAACCGTTTATAAAACGGTGAGAGATCCCTTTCTTATATTAAACTAATTAAAAACAACACAAATATAATTTAATTTTCCGTGCGTTAAAAAGGGATTCCTCGCTATCGCTCGGAATGACGAAAAACTATGAAAGCAATCATCATCATGGGCTCTACCTCAGACCAAGAATGGGCCAAAAAAATTACTGACAAACTGGACGAATACAACATTATACACGAAGAACACGTCGCCTCGGCTCATAAACAAGCACCAGAAGCTCTGGCTATTTTAGAAAAATATAAGGATGAATCAGTAATATATATTACGATTGCCGGTAGATCCAATGCTTTGTCTGGTTTTGTGGCTGGCAATTCTACTAAACCCGTTATCGCCTGCCCGCCATTTAAAGATAAAGAAGACATGATGATAAATATTCATTCTACTTTGCAAATGCCAAGTAATGTACCAGTCATGACAATTTTAGATCCTAACAACACCGCCTTAGCTGTAAAACGTATTAATGATTTAAACAATTAAATAGAACTCAAATTTCCCAAATAATACAAATCCACACAAATATAATTTGCGAAAATTTGAGGCAATTTGTCAAATTTGTGTTCTATAAAATATATGCAAAACGAACTAACAAATATTTCACCTCTGGACGGCAGATATTCCGAACAAACAAAAGACTTATCAATATTCTTTTCTGAAATGGCTCTGATGAAATATCGCCTCATGATTGAGGTTGAGTATTTAATTTTATTATCAGAAGAAAAAAGTATAAAAGAAGTAAAACTACTCTCCCCTCTTCTACAAAAAAAATTACGAGCAATTTATGAAAAGTTTTCTATTATAGAAGCAAAAAAAATTAAAAAAATTGAAGCCACGACTAAACATGATGTCAAAGCCATTGAATATTACTTGCAAAACAAATTAGTTAGTTTAAAATTGACAGTTTATTTACCATTTTTGCATTTTGCTATTACTTCGGAAGATATAAATAATTTGGCCTTTTCTCTGATGTGGCAAAATGGTTTAAATAATGTTTATTTAATTTCTTTATTAGAAATAAAAAAAGAACTAACTGCCATGGCAAAAAAATTCAAAAGCACTGCCATGTTAGCCATGACCCATGGTCAGCCAGCTACACCAACGACCGTTGGTAAAGAAATTGCCGTGTTTGTCGCTAGAATTAATAGACAAATCAAACAATTACAAAATCACAAGTTATTAGGAAAATTTGGCGGAGCGACTGGTACTTGGGCCGCGCACCAAATCGCTTATCCAAAAGTTGACTGGCTAAAACTTTCCACAAAATTTATTAAATCTCTAGGTTTAGAACCAAATTTATTAACCATTCAGATTGAACCCCATGATTCGATTGCTGAAAGTTATCAAAATCTAGCCAGAGTTAATACCATTTTAATCGATTTTTGCCGAGATACTTGGTCTTACATAAGCCGGGGTGTGTTTGTCCAAAAAAATAAAGCTGGTGAAGTTGGATCTTCTACCATGCCTCATAAAATTAATCCGATTTATTTTGAAAATGCCGAAGGTAATTTAGGATTAGCCAATGCTTTATTAAATCATTTAGCTCAAAAATTACCAATCTCTCGTATGCAACGCGATTTGACTGATAGTACAGTCTTACGAAATCAGGGTGTGGCTCTAGGTCACTGTCTGTTATCTAATAAAAACGTTCTAAATGGCTTATCACGTTTGACTGTAAATGAAATGCAATTAAAAAAAGAACTGGACGATAATCCAGAAGTTTTGGCCGAAGCTATCCAAACTATTTTGCGTAAATGTGGCTATAATGATGCTTATGAACAATTAAAAGAACTAACTCGTGGCCAAGACATGACTTTGGAAAGTATTTATAAATTTGTAAAAATTTTAAATATTCCTAAAATTGAAAAACAAAAATTATTAAAACTAACTCCAAGAACATATACTGGTTTAGCAAGTAAGACAGTAGACCTTTGTAAATAATTACTAATTAATCTCTCACAAATCACACACCACAAAACAGTCACCAATTTGTTATGTGATATGTGATATGTGTCTTGTGTATTTAATTTTTAATCAACGAACCATATCATGAAAAGGGATTCTTCCCCTCCTTCGTCGGGTTCGGAATTACAATAAAATATGTGCGGTATCCTAGGAATTTTTTCTCACAAACCTGTTGCCCAAGAATTATATGACGGTTTGATTCACTTACAACATCGTGGCCAAGATGCTTGTGGTATTTTGACGTATAATGAAAAATTTCATATCAAACGTGGAGCTGGTTTGGTTCGTGATAGTTTTGTCCAAGAAGATATTGATATACTCCAAGGGAATATGGGTATTGGTCATGTTCGGTACCCCACTTCAGGTTCAAAGTCTAGTGTTGAAAATGCTCAACCTCTAATGATTTTTTCTCCTTATGGTATTGCCATGGCCCACAATGGTAATTTGACTAATTACACTGAATTACGTGAGGAATTACTAACCAAAGATCGAGCCTACTTTAATACTACTTCTGATTCAGAAACAATTTTAAATGTCTTTGCTCTAGAAATGCAAAAAAGACATGAAAATGACAAGGACTTTTTTGAAAACATTTGTCAATCAATTGAATCTGTTTTTAATCGTTGTCATGGCGCCTATTCTGTTTGTGGAGTAATAGCCGGCAAAGGTATGGTGATTTTTCGTGACCCACATGGTATCCGTCCTTTGGTTTGTGGTTTAAGACAAAATGAAAATGGCACACGCGATTATATCTTTGCTTCAGAAAATACTATGTTTTATCCTCTAGGATTTAAATTCCAAGGCAATGTCCAACCAGGTGAGGTAGTTTTTATAAACATGCAAGGTGAAATGTACAGCCGAAAATTACGCAATGAAATTTTCACTCCGGATATTTTTGAATATGTCTATTTGGCTCGTCCAGACTCAATGCTAAATAATGTTTCGGTTTATCGTTCACGATTACGCATGGGACAAAATCTGGCCAAACGTTGGCTGGAAAAATATCCTGATATCAAACCAGATATTGTAATCCCAATTCCTTTTTCTTCTAATACAGCGGCTCTTTCTTTTGCTCATGAAATTGGCGTACGTTATTCCGAAGGAATTTATAAAAACCCCTTTGTTGGTCGCACTTTCATGATGCCACAGCAAGAAAAAAGAAAAAAATCTGTCTTACAAAAACTATCACCCCAGGAAGTGGAAATTAAAGACAAAAATGTATTACTCTTGGATGATTCAATAGTACGTGGTACCACTAGCCGTGAAGTAGTGAAAATGGTCCGTGAATCTGGTGCCAAAAAAGTTTATTTTGTTACCCCTTGTCCACCAATAAAATATCCTGATTTTTATGGAATTGACATTCCTACTCGCACAGAATTGATTGCTGCTAATAAAACAGTTGAGGAAATCCGCGAATATATTGGCGTGGATATATTACTTTACCAAGAAATCGAAGACCTGGTAGAAGCTGTCACCAGACGTGGTGAACACAATATTGACAGACCTTCTATGCCTTATCTAGATGGTTGGTATGTAACTGGTGATGTTGATGAAGCTAAAATGAAAAGACACGAAGAAATGAGGGAACAAACTAAACATTGTTGATATGAAAATACTAGTAATTGGTTCTGGAGCCCGCGAACATGCTATCGCTCGCGCTTTTAAACGCTCACCACAAAATCCAAATTTGTTTTGTTTTGCATCTAGTAATAACCCAGGAATCAAAGAATTATCATCTGACTACATTGTTGGTTCAATGACTGACACAAAAGCAATTTTAGATTTTGCCAAAAAAAATATTATTGATTTTGTTTTTATTGGTCCTGAAGCCCCTTTGTCTGTAGGTGTGGCTGATGTTTTGTGGAAAAACAATATCCCTTGCATTGGTCCAAAACAGTCATTAGCTCAATTAGAAACTAGTAAAAGTTTTACCCGTGATTTAACTACTAAATATAACATTCCTGGTTCACCTAAATACAAAAACTTTTCTTCACTAACTGGTGTTAAAGAATTTCTTGATGAACTTGGCGAATTATATGTAATTAAAGCTGATGGACTTATGGGTGGTAAAGGTGTAAAAGTGGCTGGTGACCATTTACATTCTCACGAAGAAGCCTTGACATATTGCCAAGAATTATTAGATGCAAAAAGTAATTTTGTGATAGAAGAAAAACTTATTGGCCAGGAGTTTTCCTTAATGAGTTTTTGTGATGGTACTCACTTAGCTCACATGCCCGCTGTTCAAGACCATAAGCGTGCCTATGACAATGATGAGGGTCCAAATACCGGTGGTATGGGCACTTATTCTGACGCTGATCATAAATTACCATTTTTAACTGAAAATGATATTAAACAAGCACAGGGCATTAATCAAAATACTTGTGATGCATTACGTACTGAATTCGGCGAAGGTTATATTGGTATTTTGTATGGCGGTTTTATGGTGACAAAAGATGGTGTTAAATTAATTGAATATAATGCTCGTCTTGGTGATCCTGAAGCAATGAATGTACTGTCAATTTTAGAATCTGATTTTGTAGAACTTTGCCAGGCCATTATAAATGGAAACTTAAACCAAGATCATGCTAAATTCTCTAATCAAGCCACAGTTTGTAAATATGCTGTACCAGAAGGTTATCCAAATAATCCGGTGAAAAACCAAAAGATTGATATTTCTGAAGTAATAAACAAAAATCAATTATATTTTGCTTCTGTTGATGAGCGTGAAGGCGGATTATACGAAATGGGTTCTCGTGCCATAGCCGTGGTTGGTATTGGCAACACAATTTTTGAAGCTGAACAAATTGCTGAGTCTGAAATTAGTAAAATCAAAGGACCATTGTTTCATAGAAAAGATATTGGTACAACAGAACTTATTCAAAAACGTATAAACATAATGAACAATCTTAGATAGAACACTGATCTAACAGATAGAACTGATAAAAACTGATCTGTTCAAATCTGTTAAATCAGTTTAATCTGTGTTCTATAAACACTATATGAAAAAACTCGCAATTCTAGGTTCAACCAAAGGCACAGACCTACAAGCAATAATTGACGCGATTGAGGCTAAAGAACTAGATGCTAAAATTGAAATTGTAATTAGTAATAAGCCCGAGGCCTATATTCTTGAACGTGCCAAAAAACATAATTTAAGCACAAATTGTTTGATATTAAAAAAAGACGAAACCCGGGAAGAATATGACACCAGATTGGTTGAAGAACTTAAAAAATTTAATCCTGATTTAATATTACTAATTGGTTGGATGCGCATTCTCTCCCCTGTTTTTATTAATGCTTTCCGTGATAGAATTTTAAATGTTCACCCTTCCCTTTTGCCAAAATTTGCTGGCGGTATGGATTTAAATGTTCATGAAGAAGTTTTAAAAGCTCATGAAACTGAATCTGGCTGTACAATCCACCTGGTAGATGAGTCAGTTGATGGTGGAAAAATTATTGTACAAAAAAAGTGTTCAATTGACCCAAACGAAACTCCAGACACTTTAAAAAATAAAGTCCAAAAATTGGAGGGTGAAGCTTTTATTGATGCAATTCGTCGTTCATCCTGAGGAAGCCGATTCGCATCGGCTAACGAAGGATCTTTCGAAGAATATTTATAATGGATTATAATATAAAAAAATTTATATTTAAAATGTCCTACTTTAAAAACAAAACAATCCAACATTATTTGGATACTGCTAAGGCAGTTATTTTTGATATGAATGGTTTATTAATTAATGACGAAAAACTACAATTAGAATCAGTCATTTACACTTTAAAAAAATCTGGATTAAAAATCAAACTATCCAAAAAAGATTGGATAACCAAATATGTAGGCCGTACTGATGATTATTTATTCAATGATTTATTTTACAAATATAATCTCCAACCAGAGACAGATGTAATCAAAAAGTTAATTGCACACAATCATAAATTCTTTTTTAAGTTAGTAACAAAAAATATCAAAAAAATTACTAGAAAAGGAATTATAGATTTTATTGAATACCTATCAAAAAATAAATACAAAATAGCCCTGGCCACTTCTGCTGGTCCAGAAGAAGTTGAGATTGTTTTGGGAACAAAAGGCTTAAATATAAAAAAATATTTTAAATACACTATTGACAGAACTACAGTAAAACACCCTAAACCAAATCCAGAAATTTATACAAAAACCATTAAAAAACTTCATTGTCGACCTGAAGAGATTTTAATATTTGAAGATACTGCTTTAGGGATTGAATCTGGTAAAAAAGCCGGAGCAATCGCAATCGCCATACCAACTGAATTCACAAAAAAACAAAACTTTAACCAAGCTAACTTAGTTGTAAATAACTTAACCAAAAATGCAAAAGAACTATGAACAACAATACCACCCAAATCAAACGTGCCCTAATCTCTGTCTCTGACAAAACAGGTTTAATTGAATTTGCCAAAGGCCTAAGTGAACTGGGTGTAGAAATCATTTCTACCGGCGGAACTTATAAAAAATTGCTAGAAAATAAAATTCCGGCCATTGAAATTTCTGAATTTACTGGTTTCCCAGAAATGATGCATGGCCGAGTAAAAACTCTTCATCCCCTAGTTCATGGTGGAATCTTGGGTTTACGTGACAGTCATGCTGAAGTAGCGCAAGAACATGATATAAAATGGATTGATTTGGTAGTAGTTAATCTATATCCATTTTCCGCCACCATTCAAAAACCAGATGTTTCTGAAGAAGAAGTTATTGAAAATATTGATATTGGTGGACCTAGTATGATTAGAAGCGCTGCCAAAAATATTGGCTGGGTAGGAATAGCGGTGGATGTAAACGATTACCAATCAATTTTAGAAGAAATAAAAAATAATAACGGTCTTAGTTTTGCCACACGCAAAAAACTTTCTGC
>DOMK01000019.1 GCA_003510435.1 Candidatus Magasanikiibacteriota bacterium | reverse complement strand
CACGAACGTCGCGGGCTGCTGCACGACCAACGTGGACTGTGGCGAGTTCGAAACGTGCGGATCCACAACCCACACGTGCGACCTCGTCGCATGTACCACCGACGCCGAGTGTGCGTCGGTGATCCCCGCGGGTTACACCGCGGTGGAAACGTGGTGGTTCAACCTTCACCAGTTCTTGCTCGGCGGTTGCTTGCCGTCCGGTGAATGTGGGGCTTGCCCCGCTTTCGATCGTGACGGGTATTGCGCTGTCGAGTGCCAGACGACCGCGGACTGCCCCCAGCCCATCCCCGGATGGCATGTCTGCGATCTCGACGTGGGTGCGTGTCGCCCCACGTCGGAGTGCTTCTCCTGCCAAGACAACATCGACAACGACGGCGACGGCGTCAGCGACAGCAACGACAGCGACTGCGCCATCGATACGGATGACGATGGCATCGCTGACACCTGCGACGATGACGACGATGACGACGGCGTGCTCGACACGGTCGACAACTGCCCGCTGATCGCGAACCTGAACCAGCTCGACACCGACGGCGACGGCCTGGGCGACGCGTGCGACACGCTCAACTCCAAGCCCCTGACCGCCACCGCCGTTCTGCCCCCGGCCAACGTCCTCGAGGCCTACATCCAGACCACGTTCCCGACCTGGGGCGCGGGCTGGAAGGTTCCGAGCTACTACGCGCAGTGCTACCCGGTAGCACACTTCTACATGCAGCGCGTGGTCGGTGGCCAGGTTCAGCAGAACGATCCGGCGTCGGCTGGAACCGGGGGTACCATCACGGTGCCCCAGACCGAGGTGTGTGCGAGCCCCTACGTCCACCTCGCCGTCGAGATCCAGTGCGGGGGCCAGGAGCTCATCTGGTTCGGCGCCGATGCCGGGCTCATGATGAGCGACTACCTGACCTTCACCGATATCGGTGGGGTCGAGGTGGTCCTGGAGTTCGGACCGAAGCACAGCACCGATGGGGTGCATGACTTCGACGCCGACTTCGTCCTCGTGGACTGCCCGTAGTTCCGCTCTCAAAAGGCGGTTCGGTCGGGTTCGCCTGTGCCTCCTCGGACGAAACGTTCTCAACACCACTAGCCAGTCGGTATAACTGGCCGGGTCTATGATTGGACCCTTTCGCTTCCAACAGGGGGGGGCGAGAAAAGAGCGCAAGCTCAGATTGATTTCGTTCCAGACAGTCAAATGTCTGATGGACGATGAAAAAATGGCAGGCCGTTGGTGTGAAACCCAACGTACCTGCCCTTCGTTTACTTACTAAAATAGATTTTGGTGGGTGAACAGAGTATATATAACACGATACAAAATACACGTAGCAAAATACAAGAACCTCACCCTTGCCTGCGCAGGCAGGCCAACCTCTCCCCTTATAAGCTCTAGGCTCATCAGTCCTTTGGCGGAAAAAGTGGAGGGGCTTTTTTATTCCCCTTTCCCTTTATACCTGTCCGCCTTTGGTGGAAGGGAAAGGGGTTAGGGGAGATAGTGTTGCTTATAAAAACAAAAAATCGTACGTCTTAAACAGTCTTTACGAATTTTAGGTCTGTATATTTACACTTGTTTTTTCTGTTATTTTACGGTATAATTTGTATATGTTTTGGCTTATATAATGAGTTATAATTTTTAGGTATAAGGTTTTTTCTAAGTTAATTGTAGGAAAGATTTACCTTTCGGGTATCTTCGACTTTTCCGCCTTCGGCGGATCAGAATGACATTTGAAATATGACCAAAATTAAAGCGCCGAATTTTTTGGAAAATTTTGATCTTAGTGAACCAAAGACCCAGTTAACTTGTGGGGCAGTTTTTTTATTTGTAGTGGTCGGTTTATTTTTGGCAGTCTTGCAAATATTTTCTCCTTCCTTGGCTATGCTTGGGTTGTTTTTGTCTGTTGTATTAGTCCTAGTGTCTTATTTGGCCATTCGGCCAGAAATGGGATTTTATATTTTGGCAGTAGTATCCATTTTTAATGGTTGGGAAATAAATTTTTCTCAATATGAATGGGCGCGGAATTTGCCAATTTTATTAAAAATTAATGCACCGATTGGAGATTTTTTTGCCGTGATTTTATTTGTTAGTGTAGTTTTTTCTTTGTTTTTTGGTTGGCTTTTGTTTGGTCACAAAATTCAGTACAAATTATTACCACCTGGTTCGGCTTGGTATGGAATATTTTTGTTTGTGGGTTTAGTTATGAGTTATTTTGCTTATGATCACCAAAGTATAACCAGTTTTTATTTTTGGCTACGCAATTTGTTATTTGCTTATTTAGTTTTTTTCCTTTTACCTTATTACATTATCAATAAAAAAGAAATTTTAATTAAATTATTTAAAGTTTGGTTTTGGTTGGGGATTGTAATTGCTGTGTATGGTTTTTCTTCACTATTTGTCAATGCTTCATCTAGTTGGCTTCGTGTTTCGCCTTATGTAATAAATGGCATGGCACCTCTGGGCATAAATCATAATTTATTAGCCGAGCCATTGATAATGATTATTCCTGGCGCAATATTTTTATATTTTTATTTTAAACAAAGAGATTCAAAATTAGCCCAATGGTATTTTTGGGGTACATTATTTATTCTTAGTATTGCTTTGTTAACTTTATCACGCGCTGCTTGGTTGTCATTATTAGCTGGTATAGTAGTGATGTTTTATTTTTATCGCGTCGCTGTATTCGAGTATCTCAAACAGAAAAGATTTAATTATAATTGGCTATGGTCATTATTATTTATGCCGATTGTTTTTTACATGTTTAATTTTTTGGCCAATGCCCCGATTGTGGGTGGTTCCACTTCATCGCGTTGGGAAGCAACCCAGGTGACTTGGTTTTATTTTGCTCAGCAACCTATTTTTGGTTATGGTCCTGGCATGTATTTGGAAATTTTCAATGATACCCAAGTCTTATTATGGGATTATGGTGACCCTTTGGAATCACACGGCTTTTTGCAAAAGATTGTTTTGGAACAGGGGATAGTGGGTCTCAGTTTATTTTTGGGTTTTATTGTTTGGCTTATTTACACTCTGTATAAAAATTTAACCAAAGCCAGAGGTGATGATGTGTTGTTATATCAATTGATTTTGGCAATGGCAGTGATGGCTGTGGTATTTCAATTGTTCAATACTTCATATTTTCGGTCAGTCATGTGGTTGCCACTAGCTTTGACAGCGGTGTCTATAAAATTATTAAATAGTGAAGAATTAGAAAAATATGGCAAATAAACCAATTCACATTGTTCATATTATCCCAGCTCTACCTTTTGGTGGAGCCGAGAGATTTTTAGTTGATCTAATAAATAATTCTGATCCAGCTAAATTTAAATTTTCAATTATTACTACTCGAGAGGAAAATCCTTTGCAAGTTGAAATTAAATTTCCTAATGTAAAAGTAGAGATTGTGCCAAAGCGTGGAAAAATTAGTTGGCATTTATTTAAGGACATAGAAAACAAATTAAAAATTTTACAACCAGATATTGTTCATACCCATTTATTTACGGGTGATTTTTGGGGGCGGGTAGCAGCCAAGCGTTTGCAGATTCCGGTTATTACTACTGAACATAATATTAATCAGACTGAATCATGGCTACATGGTTTGGTCAAAAAATGTCTAAAAAATTATTCTGAATTTTATACTTGTCCATCACAAGCCGTAAAAAATTATTTAGAAAGTTATTACAAAATAACCAAACCAATTAGTTTGATTCGTCATGGTATCGAATTAACAAAATTTTCTTCTATACCAAAAATAGAATTGAATAAGACAATAAAATTTTTAATATTAGGTCGTATAACAAAACAAAAAGGTCATGCAGTTGCTTTGCAAGCCTTAGCTGGTCTAAAAGATTATGATTGGCAATTGGAAATTGTGGGCAGTGGTGAATTGGAAACAGAGATAAAAAATAAAATATTAGAATTAAATCTGGAATCAAGAGTAAAAATGTTGCCAGCCACGAGTGAAGTAGTGGAAGTGATGAAGAGTCATCAAATTTTATTAGTGCCATCTTTATGGGAGGGTCTAGGGATTGTGGCGATGGAAGCTATGGCGAGCGGACGATTGGTAATTGCTTCTCAAGTTGATGGCTTGCCTGAGTTGATTGATAATAATAAAACTGGGTTATTATTTACTCCCGGTAATGTCCAAGCTTTGCAAGCCAAACTTGTCTGGTGTTTTAATAATTTGAGTGAAGTTAATAATTTAGCTCAAGCTGGGCGTGATTATGCTTTGACAAATTTTTCTGTAGTTGAAATGACAAAAAAATATGAAGAAATTTATTTATCTTTGTTAAAATAAAAAATATTTTTAAATAATATTTATGTCTAATAATAAAATTACTTTACCAATTGATTGTGTGATTGCTGTGACTTACAAATGTAATTCACGCTGTGTGATGTGTGATATTTGGAAAATAAAAGACGCATCAGATTTGAATCTCACTGACTTTACCAAATTACCTTCCACTTTGTTGGATGTAAATTTATCTGGTGGAGAGACTTTTATGCATGTGGATTTGCCAGCCATTGTCTCGGTTGTGCAAAAGCAATGTCCAAGAGTCAGAATCGTGATTTCTTCCAATGGTTTTATGCCCGACTTGATTGAAAAAAAGATGCAAGAAATTTTAAAAATCAAATCTGATATTGGCATAGCCATTTCTATTGATGGTATAGGTGAGATGCATGATAAAATTCGGGGTATTCCTGGTGGCTATGACAAAGCCATGGATACAGTCAAACGTTTGCAAAAATTAGGCATGACAAATTTACGTTTGTCTTTTACTATTTTGCCAGAAAATCTTAAGCATTTAAAATTAGTTTATGAAGAATCAAGAAAATTAGGCATCCAATTTACTTATACTTTTGCTCAAAGTTCGGATATTTATTTTGGGGGTAAAAAAATGGATAATCATCCAGATTTAATTAGTCTAAAAGATCAAGTTGGCTATGTAATCAACCGAGAATTACACCGTCTAAAACCTAAGAGTTGGGTGCGGGCATATTTTGCTTATGGTCTGTATCAATTTGTGTCCAAAGAGAAACAAATTTTGAGTAATGACCCAGGTAGTCGGTTTTTCTTTTTGGATCCAAAAGGTGATGTTTATCCATCAGTGGTACATAATTTTAAAATGGGGAATATAAAGGACTATAAAACTTGGGAAGAATTGTGGCAATCAAATGAAGCTGAGACAGCCCGTACCAATGTAAAAACCAAAGGTCAACCAGTCTGGATGATTTGTACGGCACGGACAGCTTTGAAAAAACATCCAGTTAAAGTGGGTTTGTGGATATTAAAAAATATGATTACTGGCGTTAAGTTAAAATGATTTAGTTGTATGAAAATATTATTAGTTAATAAATATTGGTATTTGCGAGGCGGAGCTGAAAGGGTGGTTTTGGAAACCAAACAATTATTAGAGCAGGCTGGACATATAGTAGAAATTTTTGGTATGAATCATCCAGAAAATATTTTTTCTAATAAATATTTTATTGATTTTATTGATTATCGCAAGATGACGGGCTGGCAAAAAATAAAATCAGCTGGCAAAATGATTTATAATAAAAAGGCAAAAGAAAATTTTACGCAATTGGTAAATGATTTTGAACCAGACGTAGTCCATTTTCATAATATTTATCATCAGTTATCTTTTTCTTTATTAGACATAATAAAAGAGAAAAATATCCCGAGTGTCATGACTTTGCATGATTATAAAATGATTAGCCCAAATTATAGTCTATTTCACCATGGCAAAATTGCTGATGAAATTTGTGGGTGTAATTATTATCGTTGCGTGTTTAATAATTGTATGGAAGATTATGCCAATAGTCTGATTGCCACGATCGAGGCTTATTGGCGCAAGTTTAAAAAATATTCTAGCTATATTGATTTGTATATTAGTCCAAGCGAGTTTTTGAAAAATAAATTTGTCAAATGTGGTTGGGATGAAAAGAAAGTTGTGGTAATTAATAATCCAGTGTCGGTTAGTGAGACTGAGATTCAAACAGGGGATTATATTACTTTTGTTGGTCGGTTATCAAAAGAAAAAGGTGTAGATGTTTTGCTCCAAGCTATGGCTCTAATCCCAAATATTCCTTTGTATATTATTGGTATTGGTCCAGCTGAAGAGAAATTGAAAAAATATGTTGAAGAAAATAATTTAAAAAATGTAAAATTTTGTGGTTTTAAAAGTGGTCAGGAATTAACTGATTTGATAACCAAGGCTCGTTTGGTGGTAGTGCCGTCTATTTGGTATGAAAATTATCCTATGGTGGTATTAGAAGCCAAGGCTATGGGAAAAGTAGTTTTAGCAAGTAAAATTGGTGGTTTAATAGAATTGTTGCCCGAAGAATTATTAATTGATAGTCAAGAACCACAAACTTGGGCAGAAGCAATTTCTTTGTGGTACAAAAAGACTGATGTTGATTTAATTAAACATGGGGAAATTTTAAAACAAGAAACAATTAAGAAAAATAGTTTTGCTGTTTATCAAAAATCTTTATTAAATATTTACGAAAAAATTATTAAGCATGTTTAAATACTTAATAAAAAATCGTGGTTTAGTTTTAGGAATTTTAATTTTTTCCTTATTTTTTTATTTTACAAATCAGGCAGAGGCAGTAGAATCAAATTATCCTCTTAAAGCTAATTATTTTCAAAAATGGAGTCTTACTCAGAGCGAAGCGGAACAATTGGCCAAATGGGATTTGGTAGTTTTGGATATGGAAACACAAGTGAAGAGCCGGAGTCAGATAGAATTAATAAGAAAATTAAATTCTGATGTTATTATTTTGGCTTATATTACTCCCCAAGAAATTTTGACCAATGCTGTCCAATCAGACAGTCAATTACGAAGAAAATTAGCTACTGGCATTGGTGACAAATGGTATATTACCAATCACGCGGGCACGATTTATAGTTTTTGGCCCGGCACCAGAATGCTTAATATTGCTGATACTTGTCCAATGATTAATGGCGAAAAATTTAATCACTATTTGGCCAGATTTGTTGCCAAGGAAATTTTGTCTTCTGGTCTTTGGAATGGAATTTTTTATGACAATGCTTGGGATAATATTACGTGGTTTTCTGGGGTAGATGTAGATTTTAATAAAGATGGCGCTCAAGATAGCGACGTCGATATACACTGGGTACAGGGCATGCAGGAGCTATATAATAATACGCGGCAATTGGCTGGTAAAAATATTATTATAGTTGGTAATGCCCATACCCGTGGTTATAATAATGAATTGAATGGTAAAATGATTGAAAGTTTTGGTAATTATTCTTGGACTGAGGTCATGGATAATTATGATTATAATCAGGGTATGAAAAATGAACCAAAAGCTAATATTATAAACGCTAATACGAATAATTCTGGAAATCAAAATAATTATAAAGCGATGCGTTATGGATTATCCAGTGCTCTTTTAGAAAATGGTTATTATTCTTTTGATCATGGTGATCAGGGTCATAGTCAATTGTGGTGGTATGATGAGTATGATATTAATCTTGGTCAGCCAACTAATCAGGCAATTTCTAAATCTGGTTATAAGACTTATAAAAAAGATTTGTGGAAACGTGATTTTTCTAATGGTTTAGTCTTGGTTAATTCAACTGAACAAACACAAAAAGTGGCCTTGGGTGGTGAATATGAAAAAATTCACGGTCTTCAAGATAAGACTATCAATGATGGCTCAATTATTAGTGAAGTTAGTATTTCTTCAAGCGATGGTTTATTATTATTAAAGACTTTTAATAAGTTAGACAATGTTTTATATCGCAACGGAAGTTTTGTGCGATTTTTTGATAAGGACGGCAATCGGGTACGCAATGGTTTTTTTGCTTTTGATGAAGCTTATAAGGGTGGAGATCAAATTGCCAAAGTTGATTTGGATGGCAATGGTAAGAGTGATTTATTGGTTATAAGTAAAAATAAAGTGATGGCTTGGCGTGATGATGGTCAATTGTATATGAAAGTTTATCCGTATGGGGCGATGTATAAGGGTGAATTAAAAGTTTCTATAGGCGATCTTAACAAAGATAAATTGCTAGAAGTTTATGTGGCTCCAGGTGTGGGTTACAATTTACCTATAAAGATATACACGCGTCATGGTAGACAAATGAAACAAGATTGGTATCCATATGGTTTAAATTATACTGGTGGTTATTCTATGGCAGTTGGTCATATCACAGGTTCACAAAAAAATGATTTAGTAATTGCCAAAGCTAGCAGTGAATCATTGCTCACAATTTTTGACTATAATTATAATATGGCTTATCAGTGGTTAGCTTTTTCCAAACAAACAAAGATTGGTCTTAATGTAGCTGTGGGTGATGTTAATGGTGATGGCACAGGTGAGGTAATTGTCGGGGCTGGTAGTGGCTATACCCCAACTGTTCGTTTATTTGATAAGACGGGTAAACAATTATCAGAATTTCAAGCTTACACATCGTTTGATAAACCGGGGGTAGAGGTAATAGCCGGAGATATTGATTATGATGGCAAAGATGATATTATTACTTTGAGTAATGGTTTTTAAATAAAAAACCCCGCCATTCACGAAAGGCGGGGTTTTTATTTGTGTGTGTATTATGAAATCGCTTCTGCTGTTATTAAAACATTTTTTCTCTCACCCTCTTCGTAGATTTCTATAATCTGGGGAACAATATTATCCCAATGATATTGTTTTTCCACTTTTTTCTTATTTATTTTTCCTGCCAGCCTTTGTTCTTCTTTGGTCATATTCAAAAATTTCCATAACATTGTTTCCAAATCCAAAACATTATTTTCTTTAAACAAGAAATTTTTGTCATTGATTAATTCCTGGTGTTCTACGATGTTAGTCGCCAAAACTGGTTTAGAAAAACTCATGGCTTCTAATACCGTCAAAGGCAAACCCTCATTAAAAGATGGGTGAACCAAGGCTAAGGAGTGGGCATACAATTGGTGTAGAGTTTGATCTGATCTGAAATCAGTAAAAATTACATCGTTATTAGAAGCACCTAATTGATGTAAAGATTTAACATAGTCATTGGTATAAACAGAACCACCAACAATGGCTAACTTTAAATTTTTAACTAAGTTATTATCAGAGTGATTTTTTTTGAGATTATTAAAAGCTTCAATTAAAATATGAGCGCCTTTGGTTGGAATAAGACGAGATACCATTACCAGATATTCATTTTTTTTCAAACCGAATTCAGCGATTTTATTAATTGTATTATCGATTTTGTATGATTCAATGCCATTTGGGATATAAGTAGTTTCTTTGTAAAATTCATTCAAACAGTATTTTTTTAATTCTTTAGAAATAGTAATAGTTTTGTGAGGAAAAGTACAAGCGCATCTTTCGGCCAAACGCAAAATCATTTTTGCCAAAGCATTCCATTTTTGATCATAGCGGTCAATAGAATGGAAAGTACTTATTACTAAAATATGACGGGAAAATAATCTTGGTATCCAAGCTAATAAAGAAGGTCCAATACCATGATAATGAATTACATCCACTTTATTTACCATAGCATGAAGAGTACTGAATAGGGTATGGCTAATAGCATCAAAATGTTTGGTGTGAAGAGAAGGTAAATGTTTTATTAAAACACCAGCAAAACTAAAATCTTGGTCTTTTTTTGTATACCATTTTCTGGCATAAACGATTACTTCCTGATTATTTTTTGCCAAACGTAAAGCTAGGTCATGGACATGACGTTCAACACCGCCGTGAATGGCTGGTATACCTTTTTGTCCTATAACAGCTATACGCATATTAACTATCTTAATTTTATAACAAAATCGTTTAACAATTATGAAGTTTTATGGTGTGTTTTATTGTTTGTTTATTTATTAAAATAACAGCCAATTATATCATAATATATGGCTCTTGTCAAGAGGGTGGGGTAAACAAAAACTGCCCCGAGTACTCGGGGCAGTTTTTTAGCTTATTTTAGCTAAATTTATTCAACTTTTATGCCTTTGGTTTGACCAATTTTGTCATCTGGTATGGTTATATCTAAAGATCCATATTTTTGGCTCACAGTCTCATTTATATATGAATCTAGGCCATTAATAGCTATATTTTGCACCAAAATTGGTGAAGAACCGCGCATTTCTGTAGTTGGGGTTAGAGCCAGTTCAAAATAGATGCCAGCGTTTTCATGGGCTGATAATGAATTTGAGACCCAAGAAGCCGTGTTGTTTTTTGCGTTATATCTTATATCACTACCATTGGTGACACTAGTTTTACCAGTCCAGACAATATAATTTGGCAATTGTACAGACAAATTTACATTAGATAATTTACTAGTACCATTGGTTAGATTAATTACTGCCCAATATTTGGTTTCTTTATTAACTTGGGGGGGTAAAGGTCCACGACCAAGTTGATCACCTTCGTTGGTAAAATATCTGATTTCTGGGTTTAATAGGAGATTAGTGCCAATTTTAATGGCTGGTGATTCAATTATTTCGCTGTAATTGTTTGTAATATTATTTAGACTACTATTTAATCTTGGTGAAAGTGAAAATAAAAGATCATTTCCACCTTGAGGGAAGTTATTAATAGGGATATTTATTATTAATTCTTTTGTCGAATTAATTTCTAAATTATCAAGAGGAATAGTAAATATTTGGTTTTTATAAGTACCATTATTTAAGTTTTTTAATTGTTCAACATTGACAATGGAACCAGTAATCGGTAGTTCTATTTTTGGATTAATTAAATTTATATTACCTGTGTTTTTTAGATTTATTTTTAATTGAACAGTTTCATTGGGTTTGGCTTTTTCTATATTATTTTGCCAAACAGCGGTGGAATTGGTTTTGGGGCGAGCAATGTCCAATCTGTAGGTGAGTGTGGTCTGGTTGATTTTTGTACGGTTTATTTCTAATTGTGGAGTTAAATTTAGGTCTATATTTTTTTTGTTATTATCTGATATGTTGGTAATAAGATTTAGGAAAAAAACTTGTTCCTCATTAGGTTTGAGTTCGTTAATTGTAATATTTGTTTGACCCAAGTCTTTGCTAACAAATTTAATTTCAGAAGAATTTGGTAGAGGTATGGTAATATTATTTAGAGTTTTTTCTCCCGTATTTTTGATGATAATTTTTATTGGTATGTTGTCATTGGGAAGAATAATTTTTTGGGATTCTATTTTGGTATTTAAAACTGAACCACGTAATGTCTTAATTAGTAGAGTTGATTTTTCTTCATATTTTTCTTTTCCACTTTGTTTGAAAGCTAGAGTGGCAGTAATGTGATTATCTTGTTCTGGAATGGCATAAATCCAGCCTTTGATTGTGACGCTACCAGTAGTTTTTGGCATTATATTGTCTAGGGTAAAGAAATTGTTTTGAAATTTGTCAGCGGGTATAGCTTGATCCAAAATAAAACCATTAGGCAGGTTGATTGCTAAGATAGGGGAAATAAGTGGTAAAGGATTTTCATTTTTATAATTAATAGTGTATTCCACATAATTACCACTGGCGACTCTAGAGTTGGTGGTTTTTATATTAAGATAAACTAGCTTGGTAATGGTGGGATCGTAAGTAAACCAAAAGATTGTGCTAATAAATAAAGTAATTGCTAATAGAAGTAGCGTAATATCAAAGACAAAGAGTTTTTTAGCATGAACAAAATTGAGATGGTATTTTTTCTCATAGTGTATTTCGGCAAAGTGAATGGGAGAAACTAACAAAGCCAAAAACCATTTGTGTGGGTGATGGAGTAAATGGTGAGTATTGAAGTGTTCTGTGAAGAATTGCATAGAAAATTAAGATACTGGTATCTTTAGGATAAAGGTATTATATCATATGACGTCTGGGGTAGGAAATAATTTTAGAAAACAGAGTGCAGATATCAGATATCAATTGCCAAAGTATAAATATTTTAAAATTAAATTTTGTAGATTTTTATTGTTTTGTTGTATAACACAAATCTCCTTATTCAGGAGATTGTTCAGTCTTGGAAGTTTCTTTGTTTTTTAGGCTTTTGGAACTAGGGGAGAATAGAGTGTTGTGTATTTTCCACTTATCCACATACTGGCCAATACCAAATTTATCAGATTTGTTTTTTACCGTAGTTTTGTCTTGTGACCATTTTACCAAACTCTCAAAGTTAATTTTGTATCTATTGGCTACGACTACATAAGTCACTTCTTGTGATTTTATAGCTCGTCTAATGGTCTGAGGATTAACACCAAATAATCTCGCTGCTTCTGAAATAGAAACACGGATTATTTCTTTGTTCATTGCATTTGGTTGTTGATCAATCATATTTTGTTTTTGTATATGTTAATCTATACAAATCTTATCAAAAAACAATATTTTTGTCAAGTCTTTACTAAAAAATGGTGTTTTATACTATAGATGTATACAATATTATATACAAATAAACTTATTTATTTTTACATAAAAAATGCCTAATTATTATAAAATGTATACAATATTATATACATTTTAGTCTATAAAGTTATAAAGTATCCGCCAAAGGATGGATCCACCTCTGGCGGAAAAAGTCATAAAGTACTAGGGTCTAGTTTGGATATTACAGATTTATAAAAATTGTAAAAACACAAAACTATTTATTTAGATGATAGTGTAAAAAACCCCAGCTAAGTTCGCCATGTGTGTTGTGTGATTTGTGATATGTGATTTGTGTGGTTGGGGATAAGTCCTTGATTTTTTGCTAATATATGCTATAATTATCCGCATAATTTGTTAAATCCTGACACCTCCTATAATAAGGAGTTTTTGGGTCATAGCTACAAATTATTAAAAAAAGCTTTTTATTATAATACTGTAACACTTTCTTAATTTCTGCGTCTTCTATTATGACAGGTAAAATGAATGAAAGAAAATTACTGTTTGATGTTAGAACCCAAAAGAACAAACAAGCTTTTGGTGAACTTTATGATTTGTATGTGGAAAAGATTTATCGGTTTATTTATTTTAAAATAAATAGTAAAGAAGAAGCCGAAGATTTGACCAGTGATGTTTTTTTGAAAACTTGGAATTATCTAATGGAAAATAGAGAAAAAGAATTGGTAAGTTTTAGTGGTTTAGTTTATCGAATTGCCAGAAATAATATTATTGATCTTTATCGGAAAAGAGCCAGGACACCAGAAGTGGCCTTGGGTGAAGAGGCAGAAAATTTGGCTACAGAGCCAATGCAAGAAGTGGAAAATATTCATGATGCTGAAAAATTGTTGCAATTGATAAAAAAATTAAAACAAGATTATCAAGAAGTCTTAATTCTAAAACATGTAGAAGAACTCTCCATTGGGGAGATCGCGGAAATTACTGGACGAAGTAGTGTGGGGGTAAGAGTAATTTTACACCGCGCTATGAATAAGTTAAAAGAGTTTTCTGAAGATAATAAATAATAACATGTCACAAGATCTGATCAAACAATTGAAAGCTGTGAAAGAAGTAGAAGGCAGGATAAATCCTGACCAGTCTTGGGTTGTACAAAATAAAGAAAGACTGATGACTCAGATTGGTAATACTACTGTAGAGGCAGAAGAGAAGTTTCATTTTACTGTTAATAATATGTGGCAGGCAGTGCAGATTTTACTTCCTGGTAGAGTGGCTTATAATGTTGTTCGTCCTTTGGCAGTCTTTTTGCTAATTTTTTCTATTACGGCTAGTGGTTGGATTACAACTGTGGGAGCAACGCAAAATTCTTTGCCTGGTGATATTGTTTATGGTGTAAAAGTCGCGGTTAATAATTTGACCAAAGATAATATAGAAGTGGCAACTGATATTGCTAAAGATGTAAAAAAAGTTGCTCAGAAAAAACAAGATAATACCACCGAGAGATTGGCCGTGGGTGTAGAATATTTGAAAAAATCATTAGACTTGGCAAAAGAAGATGTTAAGAAAAGTACAGAAACAGATATGGTTTCGGCTGATGCCATTGCTCAAACTCAAAAAGTTAGTGAAGCGACCAAAGAAATAAATCAAAATTTGGAAGAAGCCAAACAGCAAATGGATGATACTACCCAAACAGCCGTGATGGATGAAGCCAAAAAAATAGTAGTTGATACTGCTTTGGCCGTGGTAGAAAATATCTTACAAAAAAAAGAAGAGGGTAAAATAGAATTGGTTGATAATGAAGCGGTAAAAAATTTGGTGACTGACCAAATTAATAATCTAGAAAATATCGTTTCTACTGTTAGTAGCACTGCTCAAGATTTGAATCTAACCAATAGTACAATGACAGCTAGTGGAACAGTTAGTAATGTGACTAATACTATTAGTGAAGCTGTTAATAATACAAATGTGGTTCAAAGTTTGAATAGTACCAGTACCGCCACGGTTCAACAAATGGTGGATGAAGCTGTAAAAAAAGTTAATGTGACTGGACAAAATATAATAGAAAATATTGCGACAGCTAAGGAATTAGTTGGAAGTGACAAATTGTTAGAAGCCATTCAAAAAGTTAAAGAGGGGAATCAAGCTAGTCAAGATGCCCAAAAGACTATTGACGTAATACAGCAAACAGTTAAACAAGTGACGGAAAATGTAGTAGCGAATAATTTGGCCCAGACACTGAATAATTCAATTGTGGCTAGTACTACAGTGACAAGTAGTGTGGTAGTGCCGGTTGTTGTTCCTGGTATACAAAAAATTAATTAAAAAAATATGAAATATCCAATAATTTTACAAATTGAAAAACAAGGCGGATTTACTGTGACTGTTCCAGACCTACCAGGTTGCATCACTTATGGAAAAACTATAGAGATCGCCAAAGAAAAGGCTAAGGAGGCTATAGAGGGCTATTTGGAAACTATGGAAACATTGAAGCAGTCTTTGCCTAGTCGATCGGATAACAGTGTTTTTGATATTATTACGATAGAAAGAAAAAACAAAAGACAATTTGTCGCTTGCTGATATGACACCAAGAATACCGCGGATTACTCCTAAAAAATTAATAAAAATTTTGCTTAGAGAAGATGTAATAATTAATTAAATAAATCGTTCTTTAGTTTAACAAATCTTAATTTAATGCCTTTAGTGTGTGGCTATGGTCCCGATTGAATCGGGGTCAGATGCCATACAGTATTCCTGATCGCAAGACCAGGAAAGGCATCCATCTCCTTAGTTTAACTAAGGAGAGAACCACCTGGCTGAAAAGTCGAGTCTCCACAAGGGATGCTTCAGGTGTAATCTGTTTCTCATTTTTTTAAGATGAGAGACAAACTCGCTTATTCTGTGGACCATAGAATTATTAATAATTCAAGGCGCTGCAGGGTAGGTAAGAACTTTATTTTTTATGGTAAAAGTTGCAAAAAAACTCTTTACCTTGTCTGTAGTGACAATGACTATCCTTTGGTCTGTTGGTGTAGCTGCTTTATTGCCAGCTGTAGCCACTGCTGTGGATTGTCCAGCTTTAGAAGCCGGTGACTTATTTAAAGTGCCTGCTAACACTGCTGTATATTTATTGAATTCAGACATGGAAAGAATGTACTTCCCAAATGGTGAAGTATATCATACTTGGTTCGCTGATTATTCTGGCGTCCAAGAAATCGCTGGTACATGCGTTGATGCTTATCCAGCTCCAAAGACAGCACCTTATGGTGTAAATTATCGTCCAGGTTCACGTTTGGTAAAGGTGGAAATCTCTCCAAGCGTATATGTAATTGAACCAGGTAATACAAAAGCAAAAGTTGGTAGCGAAGCCGTTGCTACAGCTTTGTATGGCGCTAGCTGGGCTTCTCTAGTTCGCGACGTAGCTGATGTATATTGGCCAAACTACGCTGTAGATGGTACAGAATTAGCCACTGCCGGTCTTCATGATGGTATGTTGGTTAAGACTTCTGATACTAGCAAAGTTTACAGCATTGACGGTGGTATGGCTTATGAAGTAGACGGAGAATTGGGTGTTGCCAAAGGCGATGTCCACACTGTTACCGCTGCTTTATTGGCTGGTGTAGAAATGTCTACCGAAACTGTGACTGCAGCTTCTTTGGTAGAAGAACCAGCTCAACTTGAAGGTATGCCAGCTACTCCTGGTACAGATGAACCTGTGGCCACTGGCGATCTAAAAGTTGCTTTGAGTGCCAGCACTCCAGATGCCAATGAAATCCCAATGAATCTTAAAGGTTATACATATGTTACATTGCTAGCAACTGCTGGTGATGAAGATGTAGATGTGACTGGTCTTACTATTAAGAGAAAAGGTTTGGGAGATAAAAATGATTTTGACAAGGTATATGTAGAAATAGACGGCGTAATCCATGGAAGCAAACGCAGTTTGAATTCTGATGGTGAAGCAGAAGTTTATTTTTCTACTGAAAGTACAAAAATCACTGTCCCAGCTGGTGAATCAGTAAAAATTGACATCGTAGCTGACATGCATGCTACTGATGATAATTCTGGCCATAGCAATTATTTGCAAGTGACCGCAGTAGAAACTACTGCTGATTTGACAGCTAGCTTCCCAATTTCTGGCAATAAGGTGACTTTGTCTGATGTTACAGCTCCAACTTTGACTTTCGCTTATACTGGTGATGATGCTGACTTGACTATTGGCGAAGAAGATGTTGTTGTTGGAGAATTTACTCTTGACAACACAGCTGATGAAGATTTGGAATTATCCACAGTCATGTTCAAACAAGCTGGTACTGCTGATGAAACAGAAGTGACTGGTTATAGTCTTTATTATGATGATGAAGTTATCGCTGGCCCAGTAGATGCTGCTACCAATGATTATGTTACATTCAATTTGGATGAAAACATGCTTCTTGAAAAAGACGAGAGTGATTATGAATTTGTAGTTAAAGCCAATGTAGAAGGTGGTAATGGTGATACTGTTGGTTTACAATTGAAAGAAGTCACAGACATTGATGCTGTTGGTAAAGAAAATGGCTTTAGTGTTAATGTTACTGGTGCCACATTTACTGGCGTGACTCATACTATTGGTGGTGGTTCTTTGGTTCTTGATGAACACAAAGACAACCCAGCTGGCAAAACTTATGCTCCAGGCACTGACGATGTCGTTGTCTTGGCAGCTGAGTTAGAAGCAGCTGATGAAACAGTTGTGGTAACTAGTTTTGACGTTGTTATGACTCAAGGCTCAGGTACAGTTGATGATGATGAATTAGAAGCTTTGACTGTCAAATTAGACGGTAAAACTGTTTGTGGACCAATTGATGTTGTAGAAGCTGATGCTGATGTAGTCATGACTGACGGTAGCCATTTGGCCACTATCACTTGTGATGAAGAATTTGAAGTTAAAGGTACACAAAAGTTAACAGTAGAGGTCAACTTTACTGCTGATGCTGACAATACTTACACCGCTTCTATTGATAACGGAAGTTTTGAAATAGAAGATTTGAATGGTGATGCTTTGTACAGCTCAGGAACAACCTATGATGTGTCTGGTGGTGCAACTGGTAAAGCTGCGACTTTGTCTGCTGGTACTTTCTCTTTATCAAAAGATACAAAGTATACTAACAAGACTATCACAGCTGGCGCAGAAAAATATAAGATTGGTTCTTATGTGGTAAAAGCCCCAGTTTCACAAGCTATAAAAGTTAAGAAATATACCGTTGCTTTGAATGTAGCTGGTAACAATTTGAGTTTGACTGATTTAACAGATCTTTCTGTTTCAGAAGATACTGATGTAGTCAGCGAACCAGATGGATCAGACGTATTCAATGTTAGTCAACTATTAAGCGCAGAACAGACAAAAACTGTTAGCGTTTATGCGACTATCAATTCAAACGTAACTGGTACTATCTCTACTACCTTGGCAGTCCAATGGAGAGGTGAAACCAATGAAGTGACAACTGACACCACTGCTGTAGTTGGTCAAACTATTACAGTGCAAGATGGTGCTTTGACTCCAACATTGTCTTCTTCTAATCCAGATGGCGACGTTGTTCTTAGTGGAACAGCAGCCAAAAAAGTTTTTGTAGTGCAGTTTGATGCTGACTATGATACTTATACTCTTACTGATTTGAACGTTGTATTGTCCAACCCAGAAGCAGTTACTGCTTTGACTGTTGGTGGCGTCACTGTCTCAGACTTTGTAGATGGTGAAGCTCAATTTAATGGTTTGAACATTGCAGTGACTGACAAGAAACAAGTAGAATTTACAGCTGATTTCAACACTGTTTCAGTAGATGAAGGTGTTGATTCTGGTACTACTACTACTTTCAAATTGTCAGGTTATGAAGCTTCTGCTACTCAAGGTGAAGATCTTGTAAAAGTAGATGATGATATCGCTGAATCTGTAATCAGTGAGGTATATTATATGTATGCTTCTAGACCAGTTTTAGCTTTTGCTAAAGGTGCTGAAGCTGCATCCAATGGTTTATTGAGTGTAGGTGATAACGAAATGGTCAAGATGACTGTGACTGCTGATGGTGGTACAGTTAACTTGCTTGGTATAACTATAGAAGTTGATGGCGCTGCTACCACTTCTGTGGTTAGCTTGCTAAAATCTAATGGAGATGTATTAGCTACCACTACTGTTGATGACCTAGACTCAGGTGCTTGGACATTTGATCCTACTGGAACCGCTGACTTAGAAGTTGGTACTTCAAAAGTCTACTCTTTGTCTATCAACTTGGCTACCGTAGCTGACGGCGCACAAGTTGCTTTCAAAGTGACAGGTCTTGATTGGGATGACGATGTTGCTAGCAGTGCTCTTAGTGATGAATTCGTAGAAGTATTACCTTCTGCTAAATTCTTAGCTACAGAAAACACATAATTATAAATATTAAACAAGTCTTGTACTTGTAAGATATCTATAAAACCAGACCCGCCCCGAGTAATCGGGGCGGGTTTTGGTTTGGTGAGAACCCACCCTAACCCTCCCTCTGCGGAGGGATGGAAAGTGAAGTGTTTTTGTTTCGTCCTTCCCCCTTCGCCAAGGGGGATTGAGGGGGTTATGGCTGGGTGAGAACCCACCCCTGCCCTCCCTTTTCGAAGGGAGGGAGAGTGAATTCCCCCTCCACACTTGTCCGCCTGTGGTGGAGAGGGGGATTTGAGGGGGTTATCACCTGGTGATGCTAGTGATATAATATTCACATGTATAAACAAACAATAAAACAATCTGCCGTAGAAGCTAGTCGCTATCTTAGACAAAGACAGACTAAAGCCGAAGAAATATTTTGGCAAAAAGTTAGAAATAAACAATTTTATAATTTAAAATTTTTACGCCAGCATCCTTTGTATTTTCAATTTGATAATAGGAAAAGATTTGTAATAGTTGATTTTTATTGTCATGAATTGAAAATAGTAATTGAGCTTGATGGTACAATCCACAAGTCACAACGTGTACATGATAGAGAGAGGAGCTGGATTTTGAAACAACTAGGTATGAGAGTGATAAGAATTCAAAATGAGGCGGTGTTTAAAAATGTTAATGGAGTGTTGGATAGGTTGTGTGAGATGGTTTGTCCACGGTGAGAACCCACCCCTACCCTTCCTTTTCGAAGGGAGGGAGAGTGAAGAGTTTTTTATCCACTGCCAAACTTGACCCCGCAAACAAATATGGCAGTCTCGCTATCGCTTCGCTTGTCCTATTTGTAGCGGGGCGGGATGAGGTGATTTGGACTGTTATTTTTGTTAAACTATGTTTATGTATGAGTATATTTATCCATTTTTAGCTTGACAAAATATTAACCGTTGTATATACTATAGTTATATTATTTATATAACAATATTTATGAAAACAGTAGTAAATTTGAAAGTGGATAGAGATATAAAAATAAAAGCACAGAGTTTGGCCAAAGATTTTGGTTTGTCTCTTAGTGCTGTTTTGAATGTTTATCTTCGTCAGTTCGTACGTGATAAAGCTCTAACTTTTTCTACTGCTCCTCAGATGACACCAGAATTAGAAAATTTATTGGGTAAAGTAGAACCAGATATAAAAGCCAAAAGAAATCTTTCTAAACCAATAATTAATGAAGCTGATTTGGATTCTTTCTTTACCTCTTTATGATAATTCATTTTCATAAACAATTTGAAAAACAATTGAAGAAAATGAATAAAAAACAGCAAAATATAATAAAAAATAAGTTAAAGATTTTTTTGTTAGATCCTTACCAAGTACAGTTAAACAATCATAGTTTGAGTGGAAAATATAAAAATTATCGTAGTATAAATATAAGTGGTGATTTGAGGATGGTTTTTAAATTGTCGGATGATGGTGAAGAAGCATTTTTTGTTGTGATTGGCAATCATAATCAGTTGTATTCCTAATTATTCATAACAAATTTAATCCCAAGATAAACTTGGGGTTTTTTTGTTTTTATACCAACTCACCCCCTAACCCCCTCTCTTACTAAGAGAGGGGAAATATAGAGTGAGTTTTTTTGTCTTGCTAAAAAATCAAAAAGTAGTTATAATTGTGTAATATTTAGCCTTTTGAGCATTTTAAGCTTTTTTGGCATTTTAAGCTTTTTTTATTATGCAAAAGAAACATCTGGAAATTTTTATAAAAATTTTGGTTTATGCGACTTTTTTTGTACCACTGGTTGTAATTCCATCTAGTTATATTTTTCCTTTTATTGTGCCAAAGATTTTGTTAATTAGATCATTGGTAGTTTTGATGTTTGGCGCTTATATTTTGTTATTAGCCATAAATTGGCAAGAATACAAACCAAAATTTACACCAGTAAATATGGCCGTTGGTTTATTTTATTTTAGTTTTCTTTTGTCAACCTTTGTAGGTGTAGATTGGTATAAGAGTTTTTGGGACAATCATGAAAGAATGTTAGGTCTGTTTACAATTACTCATTTCGCTTTGTATTATTTGGTTTTATCTTCAGTTTTCAAAAGTGCAGTGGATTGGAAATGGTTTTTGCGCATATTTTTGGGTGCAGGATTTTTGGTTATGTTCATTGGTTTTTGGCAACAGTATATAAATACACAAGCGCTTTTGAATGGTGGTGGAGATAGAGTATCAGCCACTCTTGGTAATCCTATATATTTTAGTGGTTATGGTTTGTTTTTGATGTTTATTGGTTATTATTTATGGATAAGAGAACCCATTCGGCTTCGCTCAGGGTGGGCTTGGTATGCACTAGTTGGAGGATTGTTTGGTTTTTTTGGAATTTTTTGGGGTGGAACTAGAGGAACAGTTTTGGGATTATTAGCTGGTGCAGGTGTACTTTGTATTTCATATATTATTTCTTTGAAAGAACATAAAAAAATTCGGCAAATAATGGCCGGGGCAATTATTTTGGCTATTGTTGTGATGGGTGTTTTTTATGCTTTTAGACAAACAGATTTTGTAAAAAGTATTCCCGCAATTGGACGTTTGGCTAATACTACTCTAGATCCAAAAACTCCACGGTATATGGCCTGGGGGATTGCTGTTGACGCTTGGAAAGACAAACCAGTTTTTGGTTGGGGACCAAATAATTATTTTTATGCTTTTAATCAGTTTTATCGACCAGAATTTTTGGAAAGTGGTTGGGGTGAAACATGGTTTGATAATGCCCACAATGTGGTGATGAACACTCTGGCCGTTCAAGGTGGAGTAGGAATTATTACTTATTTTGGGATGTTTGGGGTAGCGATTTTTTCTTTGTGGAAAGGTTTTAAACATAAACAAGTTGACGCTCATTTGGTTAGTCTTGGTTCAGCTTTTTTGGTCGCTCATCTAATTAGTTTAGTGACAGTATTTGAAAATCCAACATCATATCTTTATTTTTTCTTTTTTATGGCTTTTGTTAGTAGTCAGACTTCAGTAGTTAGTAATCAGATTTTAGATAAAAAAATTATTAATAAATCCTTATCAATCGGCTCAATAGTGACTGTGGTTTGTATAGTGTCATTATTTATTTATTCTACTGATATCAATCCAGCACGAGCGAATAAGAATACTTTGTTAGCGATCAGAGGACTTTATCAGGATCAAGATGGGGCAGAGTTGTTTAAATTGGCTTCCAGTGTGCCCTCACCTCACATAGATGATATTCGGAATGATTTTGTCAGGACCGCTACTCAGGGAATAACCAAATTAATTCAAAACAAGCAGATTGATAAAGCCAAGGCTTTATTTGATTTGTCATATGGTGAAATGCAAAAAAATATTTTGTTGCATCCCTTGGATATTAGAGCTCATATTCAACAAGCTCAGTTAGCATTTTTGGGGGTAAATTTAAAACAAGATCCACTTTATTTTTTGCAAGCGGAACAGGTATTGTCTGAAGCTTTAAAATTATCACCCAAAAGACAGCAAATCCAATACATGCTATCTGGTTTGGAATTACAATTGGGTAAAAAAGATGAAGCCATAAAATTAGCTCAAGATAGTATTGATAATGATCCTTTGATTGGCGAGAGTTGGTGGCGTTTGGCTTTGATTTATAATGAAATGGGTAAGAAAGCTGAAGCAATCACCACAATCCAAAAAGCTTTAGACCAGGGGATTGTGTTTGATGACCAAGGCAAACAGGTAGTGGGGGCGGTGATGGGGACATCGACGGTGAAGTAAATAAATTCAAAGATTTAAAATTTAAAAGATTTAAAGATTTTGAATATGATTTATAGTAGATTTGAAGATGTACCGGTTTGGCAAGAATCTAGAAAATTTGTAAATAAAGTATACAATGTTTTGGTGCGAAATGATAAATTGAGAAGAGATTTTTCATTGGTTGACCAATTAAAAAGAGCGGCTTATTCTATATTGTTAAATATTGCTGAAGGTTTTGAGCGTAGTTCAAATAAAGAGTTTGCTAATTTTCTTAATATTGCCAAAGGTTCGGCTGGTGAAGTAAGATCAATATTATATATTTTGTTAGATAATAATTATATTTCTAAAGAAGATTTTAATATTTTGAATACGGAAATCTTGACAATTTCAGCTCACCTATCTAATTTTAGAAAATTTTTATTAAGTAAATCAGACTACAAAAAGTAAGAATATTTAAAGATTTAATAATTTAATAGATTTAAGAAATTGTTAGTGATGTTAATTTTAAATCTTTAAATCTCTTAAATTTTTTAAATCTATATTAATCTTTAAAACTTTTAACTTTATAACTAATACATATTATGAAGAAAGCACTTATCACTGGTATTACCGGTCAAGACGGATCATATCTAGCTGAGTTTTTGTTGGACAAAGGCTATGAAGTCCACGGTATTATTCGTCGGTCTAGTAGTTTTAATACTGAAAGAATTGAACATATTTACCAAGATCCGCATGATAAGGGAATACGTTTAAAATTGCATTATGGTGATTTGACAGATAGTAGTAATCTTAATCGCATTTTGGAAAAAGTGGAACCACAGGAAATTTACAATCTTGGCGCGCAAAGTCATGTAAAGGTTAGTTTTGAATTACCACTTTACACTTGTAACGCTGACGGCTTGGGAACATTGCGTTTGCTTGATGCGATCAAAGATGAAGATCTAAAAGTAAAATTTTATCAAGCTGGTTCATCAGAAATGTATGGAAAAGTTTTGGAAACGCCACAAAAGGAAACTACGCCTTTTCATCCACGCAGTCCGTATGCTTGTGCTAAAGTTTTTTCTCATGATATTTGTACTAACTATCGTGAGGCTTATGATATGTTTATCTGCAATGGGATTTTGTTTAATCACGAATCACCTCGACGCGGTGGCACTTTTGTAACCAAGAAAATCACTAATGCTTTGGCAAAAATTAAATCAGGTAAGCAGGAAAAATTATATCTTGGTAATCTAGATGCCAAACGCGATTGGGGCTATGCTAAAGATTATGTTGAAGCGATGTGGCTGATGTTGCAACAAGATAAGCCAGATGATTTTGTTATTGCCACGGGTGAAACGCACAGTGTACGCGAGTTTGTGGAACACTCTGCTAAGTATTTTGGTTATGAAATAGTCTGGCAGGGAAGTGAATTAAAAGAAAAAGGGATTGATAAAAAAACTGGTAAAGTGTTGGTAGAAATTGATCCACGATATTTCCGTCCCGCTGAAGTAGATTTCTTACAAGGTGATGCTAGCAAAGCCAAAAATATTTTAAATTGGGAACCAAAAGTAAAATTTGAAGAATTGGTCAAGATAATGTGTGAGGCCGAAGTCGAATAGGGATACGAAATACGAAAGGTACGAAATTACGAAAAACAATAAGATGATAATTGATATAAAAATATGACGCCAGGAGGGAAACAATATATTCTTCGGAGAAATGATTTACTTTATCCAGAATTGAGTTATGAAATTAACGGCGTGTTATTTGATGTTTTTAGACAGTTGGGTGGTGGACATAGAGAGAAATATTATCAAGAAGCAGTAAGAATGGCTCTGCAAAAAACAGGACTGAATTTTGAAGAACAAGTTTATGTTCCGTTAAAATTTGATGGTAAAATTATTGGTAAATATTATTTGGATTTTTTGATTGAAGATAAAATAGTTTTAGAATTAAAGAGAGGTAATATTGTTGCTGTAAATAACATAGATCAAGTTAGACAATATCCGTCAGCTTTAAATTTAAAATTAGCAATTATTGCTTCTTTCACTTATAATGGTGTTAAAATAAACAGGATTTTAAATCAGTATTAATGGGATGCGAAATATGAACTATACGAAAGTACAAAGTTTAGTTGGTTCGTAATTTCGTAAATTTCGTATTTCGTATCCAATACTATATGAATAAGAATGCTAAAATTTACATTGCTGGTCATCGTGGCCTAGTTGGTTCAGCGATTGTGCGTAAACTTCAAGTTGAAGGTTATGGTAATTTAATTTTAAAGACTCATGCCGAGTTAGACTTGCTCAATCAACAAGCTGTGGCTGATTTTTTTGTTTTAGAAAAACCGGAATATGTATTTTTGGCAGCGGCCAAAGTTGGTGGGATTTTAGCTAATAATAATTATCCAGCAGATTTTATTTATCAGAATTTACAAATTCAAAATAATATAATTCATAATAGCTATTTAAATGGTGTAAAGAAATTATTATTTCTTGGTTCTTCATGCATTTATCCACGGGAATGTCCTCAACCAATGAAAGAAGAATATTTACTAACCGGTTTATTGGAACCGACTAATGAACCATATGCTTTGGCAAAGATCTCTGGAATTAAAATGTGCCAGAGTTATAATCGTCAATATGGCACCAATTTTATTGCTGTCATGCCAACTAATCTATATGGAATAGGGGATAATTTTGATCTAAAAAATTCTCATGTTTTACCAGCTTTGATTAGAAAATTTCATGAAGCCAAAATAAATAATGCCAAAGAAGTAGTAGCTTGGGGAACTGGGGCGCCACGTCGGGAGTTTTTATATGTGGATGATATGGCTGATGGCTGTTTATTTCTCATGAATAATTTTAATCCGACAAAGGGACAAAATGAAGTCGGGGATATATTTACCAACTTGGGTACTGGCACAGACATTACTATTAAGGAATTAACAGAATTGGTCAAAAAAGTCATTGGTTTTACAGGTGAAATAGTTTGGGACACAACCAAACCAGATGGTACACCTCAAAAATTACAAGATATGACAAAAATGCATAATTTGGGTTGGAAACACAAGATTGATTTGGAAGAGGGGATAAGCACGACTTATAAGTGGTACATTGATAATTTAAAGATTTAATAATTTAAAAGAAAATTAATTTAAAAGATTTAAAAATTGAAAAAATTTAAGAATTGTGTTAAACAATCTTTTAAATCTTTAAATCTTTAAATCTATTTAATCTCTTAAATTTTACTGGTGTGGATAACTTTTTGACATCTTTTGACACCTAATGACACCTTATGTTATAATTAAGGTGTTTTATTTTTTGGCTAGTTTAAGCTAAATTTCATTGATTATGGTAGAAATTTTACCAAATGGTGTTTATACAACTGAAGAAACCCAAAAGTTACTAAAAATTAGCAATAGTACCATGAAAAGGCTTTTGAAAAAAGGCTTGATTCGGGCTAATAAAATTGGTAAACAATATCGTATCTTAGGACACGAGTTATTGCGTCTATTGTCTCCAGAAGTAGATGAAAAAGCCACTAATCTATATCAAAAAGTTAAAATTAAGACGATTGAGAAGACAAGGGATTGGTAAAATAAGTTGAAAGTTTTGCTTTTGTAAATAATAGCTATGGAAATTAAATTTATAACAATTAAAGCAGGAATTTTGGAAATTTGGAATCATTCTGGTTTTCAGAGATATTTTAAAAATACTAGCTGGTTATTTTTTGGTCGATTGATAAATTTAGTTTTTGCTTTTATTATTGGTGTTATGATTGCGCGTTATCTCGGACCAGATCAATTTGGTGTTTTTAATTATGTTATCAGCTTTGTTGGTTTGTTTGGTTTTATTCCTGGTTTTGGTGTAGGTAATATCATTTCTAGAGATCTGGTTAAATTTCCTGAGAAGAAAAATGATTTTTTAGGCACGGCTTTTATTTTGAATATGTTGGGTGCAGTTTTATCCATAGTAATTATTTTTTTGATTACATTTTTTTATTTGAAACATGATTATTTTACTAGTATATTAATTATTGTAATGAGTACCACCTATATATTGCAGTCATTTAATGTAATTGATAGTTATTTTCAAGCGATGGTATTGTCAAAAAAAATAGTTATTTTGCAGATTATTTCTTTGTTTGTATCTTCGCTGTTTAAGCTTTTGTTTATTTTTTTGCAATTGGATTTACAATTTTTTATTTATCTATTTGTTTTTGATGCTGCATTTTTGGCAGTTGGACTATTGTTTACTTATAAATTGAATCACCATAAGATTTTTGACTGGCATTTTGATTTTAATTTAGCTAAACAACTTTTTAAAGAATCTTGGCCATTGATGTTTTCTGTACTTTTTTTTGCTATATATAGTAGAATTGATCAGGTGATGTTAAAAAATATGTTGAATAATGAGGCAGTTGGTCAATACTCAGTGGCGGTAAAGTTATCAGAATTTTGGATTTTTATTCCTGGTATAATATCTAGTTCAGTAATACCAGCTATTATAAATGCTAAAAAAAATGATCAGCAAGTTTATGAAAACAGGTATAAAAAATTATATCTTTTAATATTTTATTTAGCCTTGTCTATTTCTTTCTTTATCTTTATTTTTGCTAAGACAATTGTTAGCGTACTTTTTGGTCCAGATTATTTGGAAGCGGTTAATCCGTTACGTATTTATGTCTGGTCTGGTGTAGCCAGCGCAGTTGGTTATTTGGTGTCAATGTATCTAATTATTGAAAAACATACTAAGATTATTTTTTTTAACACCTTTTTAAGTATGCTTATTAATGTCATATTGAATTTGGTTCTTATACCAATTTATGGGATAAGTGGAGCTGCCATTGCAACTTTAATATCATATT
>DOMK01000015.1:36767-40129 GCA_003510435.1 Candidatus Magasanikiibacteriota bacterium | reverse complement strand
GTAGAGTGGTGGTATTGGATGAAGGATAAGCAGGGTGATAATAAATATTGGGAAATGGTAAAAACAAAAATCGCCGAGTAAGGGCGATTTTTTTGTACACACTTAGAGGCATTTTATCCCCAAAATTTGTCTTACAAAAAGAATTAATTTCTGGTATAATAACTGGGCATGAAAAAAGTCTTTCATTGTAAAATTAATTCCCATAATATTGACCTATGGTTTTTTAGGTTAATTTTGGTTTTTGCTTTTTTTGTTGGTTCCTTTGGTCTGCACGGAATAGTTTTTTCAGGAACTATTGTCAGCCAATCATTTGGTAGTAATGGAAGTTTGTTAACAAATCTGGTTGGCTGGTGGACATTTGATGGTGTAGAAATAAATAATACTACTAGTACAGATAAAAGTGGAAATAGTAACAATGCTACTTTAGTTGATAGTCCTTTAAAAACTACTGGCAAGATCGGTCAGGGGTTATATTTTGATGGAATAAATGATTCTCTTAATGTTGCTCATTCTACTAGTACTAATGTTACTTCTAGTATTTCTATATCTGTCTGGGTAAAGGCAACTAGTGTGAGTGGTACTGTTGCACTGGTAGAAAAGGGTACTATTAATAATAGTGGATATGGACTATTTTTATCTAATGGTAAACCACAATTATTTTTAAGTGGTATGGTTGGCGATTCTTGGATAAACAAAGATTCTCAAAGGAGTTGGAATAATGTGGTCATGTCTAGTGATGGAAGATATCAAGCAACTACAGTATCTAATGATTATATATATGTTTCTACTGATTATGGTAATAGCTGGACAGCAAGAACAAGTACTGGAGCTAAATATTGGTCCAAGATAGCAATATCAACTAACGGTCAATATCAGACAGCTACGGTAAATTCAGCTGATGGTAGAATTTACACTTCTGATGATTATGGTAATACTTGGACAGCCAGGACTTCTACTACTAATTGGGTGGATGTAGCTATGTCTGGTAGTGGACAGTACCAAACAGCATTAAAATCTTCCGGGTATATAGCTGTCTCTACAGACTATGGTGTCAATTGGCTTTCTAAAGGGTCAAATACTTCTTGGGCATCGATAGCAGTTTCTGCTAATGCTGGAAATTATCAGCTGGCTATTAGACAAAATCCTGTTCTTTACCACACTTCTAGTGATTATGGTAGTACGTGGACAACCCATAATCCTCTTGGTCAATATGTTAGTGGTAGTGGTTTAAAGGGTGTTATAAGTGAGGGTGGAAATTATCAAACACATGTAACTACATATGGTTATATATTTACTTCTGGTGATAGTGGAGTTAACTGGGGAGTACATACAAGTATTGGACAAAAAGCATGGAAAGATTTAGCTATTAGTGGAAATTATCAAACAGCTTTAGAAACGACTGGTGGTTGTATTTATGTTTCTAGTTTTTATAGTACTTGGACTGCAAAAAATTGTGTTAGTAATTATTGGACTGCTATAGCCATATCAGGCAATGGTAAATATCAAACAGCTGGAGATAGTAATGGCGTTTTGTATCTTTCTAGCGATTATGGTAATAGTTGGACTCAACAAATGGATATTTCTGGTGGTTGGACAGATATAGCTATATCTGCTAGTGGTACTTTTAAAACAGCAGTGGCAAGCACTGACTATATTTATATAGCTAGACCAACTTATACTGCATCCACTACACTCTCTGTAAATAATTGGTATCATATAGTAGGTACTTATAATGGCAATACTAGTAGTATTTATATTAATGGAGTATTGAATACCTCTACTAATTCTGGTAGTTTTAGTATTGGGAGTAATACTAGTTCGTTAAGTATTGGTGGTTATGTTAGTAATTATTTTAATGGTAATTTAGATGATGTTCGAGTATATAATCGTGCTTTATCAACTCAAGAAATAGAAAAATTGTACAATATTGGCAAAGTTACACTTGATAAAATCTCCCCCTATTCCATGACTAGAAGTCTAGCCGGCTGGTGGACTTTTGATGGTAAAGAAATCACGGCAGTTACCAGCACAGATAAAAGTGGAAATAGTAACAACGCTACTAGAATAAATGGCCCATTAGCTAGTATTGGCAAAATCGGTCAAGGTTTAAGTTTTGATGGAGTGGATGATTATCTAAATATTGCTCACTCTACCAGTACTAATATTACTTCTACTATTTCAATGTCAGCCTGGGTGAAACCGTTAACTGGTTTTGGTTCATCTTCCACTTTAATTACTAAAGGGTCACTTAGTACTGGATATATGTTAACTTTGTATAACAATAAACCAAAAATGACTTTAACTGGTGCTGGTAATGTCTGGGCTGATCTTACTAGTTATCCCAATGGCAGTTTGGATGATATTAATATTTCTGGTGATGGACAAAAAATTTTTGGTGTAGACAGTGATAGTGGAAATGGTCATGTATATCTTTCAACTGATAATGGTATTTCTTGGTCATCATTAAAATCTACTGGTTATTGGCGGACTGTGGCCTCATCTTATGATGGACAAATAATTGCGGTTGGACAATGTTGTGGTGGACAAATTAATGTTTCTACTAATGGTGGTCTAAATTGGTCAATTGTTGGTCCACAAAATGCTATGGCAGATATAGATATGTCAACTAGTGGAATAAAACAAGTGGCTATTAGTAGTGGTGGGGTATATGTTTCTCTTAACAGTGGTTCTACTTGGGTACAAAAAACTAATATTCCAGTTCTTCCTGACAGAATTGCTATATCAGATAGTGGTGGTGTAATTACAGCTGTGGATACGGGAGGAAAAATTTACGTATCCACTGATAATGGTGACAATTGGACAGCCAAAGATTCTAATAGAAATTGGTATGATGTTGCTGTCTCTGGTGATGGTACAATCCAAACTGCTGTAGTTTATGGTGGTCAGATTTATATTTCTACTACCACTGGTAATACTTGGGTGGCCAAAGATTCTAATAGAAATTGGTCAGCTGTTGACATGTCAAGCGACGGTGTTAATCAAACTGCTGTGGTTTCTGATGGTCAGATTTATATTTCTACTACCACTGGTAATACTTGGGCGGTCAAAGGTTCTAGTAGAAGTTGGTTAGCTGTGTCCATGTCGAGTGATGGTGACAAAAGAGTAGTATGTGATAATACTTTTGCTAACAAGTCTCCATATTTTAGTTCAGCCCTAGCTGTTACAGGTTTAAATAGTTTATTAATTAATAATTGGTACCATATAGCTTCTACTTATGATGGTACTAATCTTAAAATGTTTGTAAATGGTAATCTTGTTGCCACTTCAACTGGCTCAGCAACTATTGATAGCAATAGCAATCCTTTACGGATTGGTGGATATTCTTCTAATTATTTTAAAGG
>DOMK01000015.1:32480-36556 GCA_003510435.1 Candidatus Magasanikiibacteriota bacterium | reverse complement strand
TTTTTTCATATAGGATATAATATTTCCACTAAAAAGCACGCCTAGCTCAGTTGGTTAGAGCACCTCGTTTACACCGAGGGGGTCGAGGGTTCGAATCCCCCGGCGTGTACCAAAAATCCTAAAGCAGGATTTTTTTATTTTTTTGTGCTATAATATTTATGATTTTAGATTTTTGATTATTAAACTATGTTTTTTCACAAATACAAAAGAATGGATGAGGACATTTCAATTGTCCATCATAAAGGAATTTTTAAAAAAGAATTAACTTTATTTCAGTCAGTCGCTATGATTGTAGCTGGCACAATCGGGGCTGGTGTTTTGGGTATTCCTTATGCCATTGCCAAAGTTGGTTCACTCGTGGGATTAATATATATTATAGCGATTGGTTTTTTGGCTATGGCCTTAAATCTTATGATTGGTGAAATAGCGGTGCGGACCAATGGTGATTTCCAATTTGCTGGTTTATCAAGAAAATATCTTGGTCGTTTTGGACAGGTGATTATGACCGCTGTTATGTATACTGCCACTTTGGGGGTACTTACAGTCTATATAATTGGTTCTGGTCAGTCTCTATCAGCTTTATTTGGCGGTTCGTCATTTGCGTGGAGCTTAGGATTTTTTGTTGTGGGGGCTATGGCTGTATATTCGGGAATTAAAAAAATTAAAGTATTAGATTTTGTGTTAGGCCTGGGTATATTATTAGTGATTAGTTTTATTTCTTTTTTATCTTTTCCACATATTAGAATAATTAATCTCAATTATACGGATTTGGCTTATTTATTATTTCCTTACGGAGTTTTGTTGTTTGCTTTCAATGGCAGTACAGCAGTTTTGGAAACTCATTCTATAATGAAAAATCGGGAGAAAGATTTTAAAAAGGTTATAATTATTGCTGGTTTTATTTTAATCGTGGCCTATGCTTTGTTTGCTTTGACTACCTTAGGTGTGACAGGAGTCGATACGACGGAAATTGCCACGATTGGTTTGGGACAAAAAATTGGTGGAGCAATTTTTATTCTTGGTAATGTATTTGCTGTTCTCGCTATGTTTATTGGTTTTTTAATGCGTGGTTTGGCTTTACAAAGTTCTCTAACTTGGGATTATCATTGGCCAAAAGCGTCAGCAGTTTTAATTACCGTTGGTATTCCATTATTTTTTTTCTTGTTAGGCTTGCGTAAGTTTATTTTGGTTTTGGATTTGATCGGCGGAATATTTATTAGTATTGAAATTTTTATGACAATTTTGTTATTTTGGAAATCAAGACAAAATGGAGACAAAAAAAACACTAAATATTCTTTGCACCATGCTTGGCTCTTGGTGGCTATGCTTTTAATGGCTTTGGCTGTTGGCGCAGTTTATAGCGTTGGTAAATTATTTTGAATTTGACAAAATAATCATTATTTATTATTATATAATTGTTCAAGAAAATGGTGTTGGTTGTTGGTCGGTCTTATCTTGTTAGTGGTCGATGACAAAATTACTGCTCAACAACTTCCTTCCGCCTCACCGGCGGATAATCTATCTTCTTGAACAACTTTAACAAGTTGTCTTTTAATTTATAGAAGTCTGTAAGGTATGTCAGCTTTGTAAGCCTGATAAGCCTTGCCAGCCTTGTAAGCTTTTTTAAGTATGGAAAAATATCTTTTTACTTCAGAGTCAGTGACCGAGGGACATCCAGATAAAATTTGTGATCAAATTTCTGATGCAGTTTTGGATAGTTTAATTAAACAAGATCCAAAGTCTCATGTGGCAGTAGAGTGTTTTACTACCACTGGTTTAGTAATTGTGGGTGGTGAAGTGACTACTACTGGCTATGTAGATGTGCAAAAATTAACAAGAGAAGTTTTGCATGACATTGGTTATACTGATCCAGATTATGGGATTGATTCAGAACACGCTGGTATTTTGGTTTCTATTCATGAACAATCACCAGATATTGCTCAAGGGGTGAATAAAGTGACCGTAGAAGAACAGGGAGCTGGGGACCAGGGTCTGATGTTTGGTTATGCTTGCAATGAGACTGAAGAACTTATGCCATTGCCAATTGTATTGGCACACAAGCTCGCCAAACAATTGGCTGATGTGAGAAAAAATGGCACTTTGAAATATCTACGTCCAGATGGAAAATCTCAAGTCGCAGTTGAATATGAAGATGGTAAGCCAGTTCGTCTTAGCAATGTAGTAATCGCGGCTCAACACAATCCAGAAGTCACTTTGGAACAATTGCGTGCCGATGTTTTGGAAACTGTTATAAAGCCAGTGTGTGAAAAGTATATAGATGATAAGACGGAATATTTTATTAACATGACTGGTAAGTTTGTTGTTGGTGGACCTCATGGTGATACTGGTTTGACTGGAAGAAAAATTATTGTTGATACTTATGGTGGTATGGGTAGACATGGTGGTGGTTGTTTTTCTGGCAAGGATCCATCCAAAGTTGATCGGTCTGGTGCTTATATGGCCAGATATGTAGCCAAAAATGTAATTGCCTCTGGTTTGGCTGACAGGTGTGAATTGCAAGTGGCATATGTAATTGGTCGGGCTGAACCAACAAGTATTTTAATTAATACTTTTGGCACTGGTAAAGTTAGTGATGAAAAATTAGTTGAAGCAATCAAGCAAGTTTTTGATTTTAGACCAGGTAAAATTATTGAGCATTTGAATTTATTACAACCAATCTATCGAGCGACAGCGGCTTATGGCCATTTTGGTCGAGCTAGCTTCCCATGGGAAAAGACTGATAAAGTAGAGGCTCTAAAACAAGCAGTAATTTAAAATTACTAGATAAAATAGAAGCCTCTACAAAAAGAGGTTTCTTTTTTTTCATAAATCTGCTATCATATTCTCATTATTAGATAAATAAAATTATATGCCAAAAGAAATTAAAAATACTCAAAAACTTAAATCTGGCTTAGCCCAAATGCTAAAAGGTGGGGTAATTATGGACGTGGTGACAGCCGAGCAAGCCAAAATTGCCGAAGAGGCTGGAGCGGTGGCTGTGATGGCTCTAGAACGCGTGCCATCAGATATTCGGGCACAAGGTGGAGTCGCGCGAATGACTGATCCAAAATTAATTAAAGCCATTCAAAAAGCTGTATCTATCCCTGTTATGGCCAAAGTGAGAATTGGTCATTTTGTGGAAGCGCAGATTTTGGAATCATTGGAAATAGATTATATTGATGAATCCGAAGTTTTGACTCCAGCGGATAATAAATATCACATTGACAAAACCAAGTTTAAAGTGCCATTTGTTTGTGGTTGTCGGAATTTGGGTGAAGCTTTACGTAGAATAGAAGAAGGCGCCGCTATGATTCGCACCAAGGGCGAGGCTGGTACAGGCAATGTAGTTGAAGCAGTGAAACACATGCGCAGTCTAATAGAAGAAATTGCTAGTTTGAAAAAAATGAACGAAGCTGGTTTAAAAAAATATTGTAAATTAGAAAGAGTTTCTCTAGCTTTGGTAAAAGAAGTGAGAAAACTTGGCCGTTTGCCAGTCGTTAATTTTGCAGCCGGTGGTCTCGCCACGCCAGCTGATGCTGCTCTTATGATGCAATTGGGTGTAGACGGAGTATTTGTTGGTAGTGGAATTTTTAAATCTAGTGATCCTGCCAAGAGGGCGCGGGCAATTGTTGAAGCGACTCTTCATTTTAATGATTCAAAAGTATTAGCTAAAGTTTCCGAAGGTTTGGGTGAATCTATGCCAAGTCTAGAAATTGATAAGTTGGAACAGAGGTTTGAAAATAGATGAGTTTCATTTTTGTAATACTAATATACTAATACATTCGAATACAACTAATGACTACTAATTATTTTTGTATTTGTAGTTATTAGTTGCATTAGCATATTTATTTGTAGATTAGTATTATTATGTTAAAAATTGGCGTTTTAGATATTCAAGGTTCGGTTGAGGAACATTTTTTAGTGTTAGAAAATTTATCTAAGAAATATAATTTTGTTCCAGTATTAGTTAAGACTGTGGATGATTTTAATAATCTAAACGGTTTAATTTTACCAGGTGGCGAAAGTACAACCATTGGTAAATTACTTAAGTTATATAAATTAGACAAAGAAATTAT
>DOMK01000015.1:0-32309 GCA_003510435.1 Candidatus Magasanikiibacteriota bacterium | reverse complement strand
AATAATTTAAATTTGATTGATATTGGAATTAGTCGGAATGCTTATGGTCGGCAAATAGATAGTTTTGAAACACAAATTAAATTTAATAATAAAAATATTCCAGCAGTTTTTATTCGCGCGCCAAAAATAAATAGAGTGGGGGATGGTGTACAGATTTTAGCCAAGAATAATAATGAAGTTGTGGCTGTTAGACAAGATAATGTTTTGGTAACCACTTTTCATCCCGAGTTGGCCGATGATACTAGTGTGCATGAGTATTTTGTGGAGATGTGTGGCCAGAGGGATTAGACAGTTAGAGGGATTAGATATTAGATTTTGATAAACAAAAAAACGCCAGTTGGCGATTTTTTTATTTACGAATATTTATAATATTTACAAACATTCGGAATTGGGATGCAGAACGCACCGCTGATTTCCGGCCTAGTTCACCCGCAGGGGAGTGAATGTTGGCACGAATGGAAGGAATGAACAGTCCTCGTCGCTAGAAGCTGGCGAGGTGCAGGTAACTGGGGACAGACTCGTTGGCTTCTTCCTTGTGGCCCATGGCCATCAGGATCAAGCCGAGGACGAGAATCCTCATCGGGACCTCCGAGTGCGGGCTGGACACCACCTTACTTGATTTTACCCCTTTTGTCAAGGGGCGAAGACTTCACACCCAGTCGTCGTTTCTGGGTGGTGGCGGTGGGATTGTGCGTTGTGGTTTGTATGGAGGCTGCCTGAATTTTTCAGACAATGGGTCATCTAGGTCTAACCCCTTGACTGATATCTGTTTTCCTAGCCACATGATAAGTACAATCCCCAGGATGGCACCAGCGATCATTGTGCCCCATGGGTGGAGGAATTCAGCCACGGTCTTACTCCTTGTCCAGGTAAAGGTTTAGAATCCATGACACCCACATTACCAACACCACAGCTCCTCCATACTGAAGAAACTGTTTTGTTTCGTCCAAGATCTTAAAGAGCGATTTCCCCTCCATTTCCAAAAGTCGTTGCGCAATATTGTACACTACTTTTTTGATTTTGACAAGGGTTTTTTTGTTGTGGATAAGCGAAAAATTTGGTATAATTATAAAAGATTAAGGATTAAGGAATAAGGAGTAAGCCTGCCTGCGCAGGCAGGGAATAAAAAAATATGTCTTGGTTTCAAGCAGTTATACTTGGGTTTATACAGGGTCTGACAGAATTTTTGCCAGTGTCATCTTCTGGGCATCTTATTTTTTTACCAAAATTATTTGGTTGGGCAGATCAGGGTTTGGGTTTTGATACTATGCTACACTTAGGCAGTTTGGTGGCAGTGGTGATTTATTTTAGAATAAAACTATTGCAAATGTTCAAAGCCTTTTTTTCTCGCAAAGCCGAATTAAAAAGTGATAGAAAATTAGCTTGGTTAATTATTTTATCTATTATTCCGGCTGGGTTAGTGGGTGTATTTTTTAACAGCTGGATAGAAACAAACTTACGGTCAGCGAGTTTGATTGCTTTTACTATGATTTTTTGGGGAGTGGTGTTGTGGGTGGCGGACAGGTATGAAAGATCAAAAGATCAAAAGATCAAAAGATCAATTGAGAACATTGGTTGGAGAGATGCTTTACTTATTGGTTTTGCTCAGGCAATTGCTTTGATCCCTGGTACTTCTAGATCTGGTATTACTATGACAGCTGGTTTGTTTTCAAAATTTGATAAGAAAAGCGTAGCTGAATTTTCTTTTCTTATGAGTGTACCAATAATATTTCTGGCTGGGGCAAAACAAATATTAGATCTTTTGGAAATTGGTTTAGGTGATATTAGTCTTAGTATTTTGCTTATTGGTTTTTTGTCTGCTATGTTTAGTGGTTTTTTGGCTATCTGGGGACTTATGAAATTAATCCAAAAATATAGTTTTACACCGTTTGTTATATATAGAATTTTTATAGGTTTAATGATTTTATTATTTTTATAATTACCAATAATCTTAATTAACGGATTTTAAAAAAACTTTATCCGTAAATCAGGATTATCCGTAATCCGTATTTATGAAAAAACAAACCATCACTATTTTGGGAGCAGGGAGTATGGGTACAGCTTTGGCCCAGGTTTTGGCTACCAATGGTCATGAAGTTAGGATTTGGAATTGGGAAGGAGAGCATGAACCATTAAAACAAATTGAAAAAAATAGTGAAAATAAAAAATATCTACCTGGAGTAAAATTGTCTAAGAATATTATTCCTAAATTTAAAATAGAAGAAGCTTTATTTGAGGCAAAAGTGGTATTTTTTGTTATACCAAGTGGAGTTTTGGAACACACCGTTTCTTTTGCCGCGCGAAGTATTAGTAATGATGCGATTTTGGTGGATGTGTCAAAAGGTTTGGATTGTCAGTCTCTACAAGTAATGAGTCAGATTATTGCCAAACATGTCAGAACAAGTTTGAGAAAAAATATTGTCACAATATCTGGTCCATCAATTGCTATCCAAATGGTAAGTAAGCAATATACAGCGATGAATATTGCTTCAAAAAATAATAAAGCCATAAAAAAAGTTATAGCAGTTTTAGAAAATAATTATATAAAATTGGTCCCAACCAGTGATGTAATTGGAGTGGAAATTGGTGGCTCATTTAAAAATGTTTATGCCATTGCCATGGGTATGTGTGATGGTCTAGGTTATAGTTTAAATACCAAAGCAGCTTTGCTTACCTATGCTCTAGAAGAAATTTCCCAGTTGATAAAAGTCGCTGGTGGAAAAAGACACACGGCCTATGAATTGGCTGGGTTAGGTGATCTAATTGGTACTTCTTTATGTCCAGATAGTCGTAATCGTTTGTTTGGCGAATACCTTGGCAAAGGTGTCAAATCTAGTCAAGCTATAAAAAAAGTTGGCCAAACAGTGGAAGGTGTGGGGGCAGTACAATGTTTGTTGCATTTAGCCAATAGACATCATATTCATACGCCATTTGCCAAAATTATTTATGCTTGCGTCACTACCACGGGAGATTCTAGAAGAATTTTTAAGGAGTTTGTCCACAGCTTGTAATTGTATTTTAGCTATGGTATGATAAGTATGATAATTCATACTTATTTATTTTATGAAAAATTTAAAAAAATTACAGGATTCTTTCGGAGCTTTTCATGGTTCAACTTGTATTGGTGAGAGGGGACAACTAGTTATACCAAAATCTCTACGTATGTCTCTAGAATTAAAAAAAGGTGACAAGTTTTTTGTCATGGACAAAGGTGGAGCCATTGTCTTGGTGCCAGCGGAAATCATGGAAAAGTTTTTGTCAGATATTACCAAACATATCAAAGCTAGCAAAAAATAATATTATTTATTATTAATTTTTTATTTATGAATCAAGAAATTGTACAAATTAAAAAGAAAAAATGGTATAAGAGAAAATCTTTTTATATTATTTTAGTAATTGGTCTAATTTTGGCTGGTTTAGTATTTAGTAAGGTGTTTGGTGGTAAAACCCAACCCCAATATGAAATGGCCAAAGTAGAAAAAGGAACTCTAACTCAGACAGTAGACGCGACTGGTAATGTTGAGTCAGCCAATGAATTGGAATTGAGATTTGAAAGTATGGGAAAAGTGGCTCAGATTAATAAACAAGTTGGTGATCAAGTTAAAAAAGGGGAAGTGGTTATGAGTTTGGATCTGAGTGAATTGGGAGCCAGAGTGTCTCAAGCCAGTGCTAGTGTAGCCAAAGCTCAGGCTAGTTTGGACAAATTATTATCTGGTCAAACTGATAATTATTTAATTACTCTAAAAGCTAAAGTAGACCAGGCTGAAGCCGCTCTAAATCAAGTTAAAGCTAGTTATGATGATCAGACAGCCAATGCTCAGGCCGTGGTAGATACAGCCAAAGTTAGTTTGGATTTATATGAAGGTGGAAGTAATAGTAAAATAGTAGAAAATTCTTATGATGATATGTTAGCTTTACTCAATTCTATTCAAAATACTTTGGCCACGGCTTTGACTGGGGCGGACAATATTTTGGGTATTGATAATACTTTTGCTAATGACGATTTTGAAGATGTTTTGTCTGCTTCAGACAGTTCAAAATTAAATATTGCCACTAATAAATATTATGCTGCCAAGTCTGCCAAAGTGGATGCTGATCAACAGATTAATGGTTTATCAATTGTGTCTGAGCATGAAAAAATTGATTGGGCAGTTGATTCAGCTGAGGAAGCTCTACTTACAGCCAAAGAATTAATGTTTGCTGTGACTGAAGTGTTGGATAATACGATGTCAATTGGTGATCTTACCCAAACCGAATTAGGTGTTTTAAAAACCGAGATCCAAACTGATTTTGCGGCAGTGAATACTAAATATTCCAGCTTGATTGATCAAAAACAAGCGATTGATATTGCCAAAAACAGTTATACCTCTTATAAAATTGCTTATGATAAAGCAGTGGCTAATTTGGCCAATTTACAAAAAAAGAAAGAAGCTGATATGCAATCTTATCAAGCTTTGTTAGATCAAGCCCAATCTGGCTATAATGATGCAAAAAATCCACCGAGAATAGAAGATGTGGCTAGTTATGAAGCTTCTTTAAATGAAACTAAGGCTGGTTTATCCCAAGCTGTCGCCAATCTTAATAAAGCCAGGATTATCGCGCCAATTGATGGTGTAATTGGCAAGGTAGATGCAAAATTGGGTCAGTATGTTTCATCTCAAGATGCAGTCGTAAAATTAGTTAGCCCCCATTTTGAAATAAAGGTAGATATTCCAGAAACTGATATTGTAAAAATTGCTTTGGGTAATGAAGCACAAATTACTCTAGATGCCTTTGGTGATGATGTTAAGTTTAAAGGCGTGGTGACAGAAATAGAAATTGGTGAAACAGTTATTCAGGATGTGGTATATTATACTGTGACATTATCAATTGATGATGATGGTTCAAATAATATTTTGAATGGTATGACTGCCAATGTGATGTTTTATACTGAACAAAAAGAAAATGTATTATATATACCATCACGGGCAATCAAGGCCGATGATCAAGGAAATAAAACAGTTCGAATTTTAGAAAATGAAGAATTGAAAGATATAAAAGTAAATACTGGTCTACGTGGTGATAATGGTTTGATAGAAATTACTAATGGTTTGCAAGAAGGACAGGAGATTGTTGTCAGGATTATTGAATAATCACTTGACCACTTTATCACCTGATCACTTAATCACTTGGTGAATGAAATTTGTATGGAGTTAGAAAAGATATTAAAGACAATTTATAAAGTTTCAAAATCAACCACGATGGATATCTATGTCGTTGGTGGTTTTGTGCGTGATCAACTGCTTGGTATTGATGATAAAAAAGATTTAGATTTTGTGGTAGTGGGGAGTGGTCTTGAATTTGCCAAAAAACTTGATGAAGAGTTAAAAGAGATTGGTAGTTTAGTGGAGTTTCCGGACTTCGATACAGCGAGATACGTAATTGGAATTCAAAATTATGAATTGGGAATAAAACAAGAAGGGGTGGAATTGGGAGAAAAAATTGAACTGGAGTTTGCAGGAGCAAGAACAGAAAAATATGATGATAATTCTCGCAAACCAAAAGTGGTGGGTACAAGTTTGGCAGAAGATTTGAAACGGCGTGATTTTACAGTTAATACTTTGGCACAAAAAATTGAACGGGGCGGTAAACTAGGTGAGGTGGTTGATTTATTTTTTGGCAGAGAAGATTTGAAAAGAAAATTATTGCGAACGCCGCTTGATCCAGATGAAACATTTTCTGAGGATCCACTGCGAATGATGCGGGCGGCTAGATTTGCGAGTCAGCTTGGTTTTGCCATTGAGGAAAAAACTTACGAAGCCATGTGTAGAAATAAAGATCGATTAAAAATAATCTCGGCTGAACGAATTCAGGAAGAATTATTTAAAATGCTCGGTACAAGTAAACCGTCAATTGGTTTGCGGATTTTATTTGATACTGAACTTTTGGACAAATTTTTACCAGAAGTCTGCGCTTTGCATGGAGTAGAAGAAATTTTTGGTCATGATCATAAAGAAAATTTTGAACATACTATGAAAGTGGTTGACAACGTAGCCGAGCATTCTAATAAAGTTTTATTGCGTTATACTGCGCTTATGCATGATATTGGCAAGCCTGGCACAAAGAAATATGAACGTGGTCGAGGTTGGACTTTTGATATGCATGAACATCTGGGAAGAAAAATTGTCCGGCAAATTGGCAAACGTTTGCGTATGAGTACTAGTGACGTTGAATATGTAGCCAAATTGGTGCGTTGGCATCAACAGCCGATTCAATTGATGGATGAAACTATTACTGACAGTGCGATTCGTCGATTGTTTGTTAATCTGGGAGAAGATTTTGAAGATCTTTTGATTTTGTGTAAAAGTGATATTACCACAGGTAATCCAAAGAAAAAAGATAAACGTTTAAAAAATTATGATTACTTAGAAAAACGCGTGGAAGAAATTATTGAGAAAGACAAAATGCGGGCTTTTCAGTCGCCCTTTCGTGGTGATGAAATTATGCAGGAGTGTGGATTAAAACCAGGACCAACTGTTGGTAAAATAAAGACCGCTTTAGAAGAAGCAATTTTGGAAGGCATTATTCCCAATGAGTATGAAGCGACCAGGAAATACTTTTTTGAGATTAAAGATGAATATTTAAAAGAGGTGGGGGAGTGGGAAAAAATATAAATGCTTACAATGCTCACAAAGCTAGCAAGGCTTACCTAAGTCTTGTTAACACCGTAAGCTTTGTAGGCCTTGTAAGTTTTTTAAAAATATATTTGTATGCTAAAGTGAAAATTTATGTCTCTAATAAAAATTGAAAATTTAACCAAAGATTTTGTCAGTGAAGAAGTGGTGACAAAAGTTCTTCATGGGATTAATCTGGAAATAAAAGAAGGTGAATTTGTGGCCATCATGGGGCCTTCTGGTTCTGGTAAATCTACCCTCATGAATATTTTGGGTTTTTTGGATAAATTAACTCAGGGAAAATATTTTTTTGGGGATCAAGATGTGAGTGGTTTAGAGGACGATGAATTGGCCGAGATGCGAAGTCAAAAAATTGGTTTTATTTTTCAGTCTTTTAATTTACTCAATCGTTCAACTACGCTTGAAAATGTGATAATGCCGTTGCTCTATACCAAGGTATCAGATCAAGAAAGATTGAGACGTGCCAAAGATTTGTTGATAAAAGTTGGTTTGGAACATCGTCTGGATTATACGCCAAATAAATTGTCTGGCGGTGAAAAACAGCGCGTGGCCATTGCTCGTGCCCTGATCAATAATCCAAGCGTGATTTTTGCTGACGAACCAACCGGTAACTTAGATTCCAAGTCAGGTTTGCAAGTCATGAAACTTTTGCAAGATCTTAATGAAGATGGTAATACTATTATTTTGGTCACACATGAAAAATATACAGCTGATCATGCCAAAAGAATTGTTAAAATAAAAGACGGATTTATAGTTGAAGATCATTTGGTAGAAAAGCGTCAGTGGGCTCGTGAAAATGGCGAATTGACCAAATAGTTAAAAAATCTATGGATTTTCATGAAAGCATAGTAAGTTCTTGGCAGACTATCACTCGTAGCAAGATGCGGTCGTTTTTGACCATGCTTGGAATTATTATTGGTGTGATGGCAGTAATTATTGTTATGTCAGTTGGAGCCGGTGCACAGAGTTTAATTTTAAATCAAGTAAAAAGTTTAGGTTCAAATTTAGTTGGAGTTTTACCTGGAGCATCAGAAGAAGATGGTCCACCCGCCTCGGCTTTGGGTATTATAGTTACGACGCTTAAAAATGAAGATGGTGAAGAAATTTTAAAAAAAGGTTGTGAGTGCATTGAATCGCTCACTATGTATGTTAGCGGTAATGCCACTTTGACAGTAGAAGACACTACTGTTAATACCACCTTTACTGGTGTGACCGCTAGTTATTTAAATGTGGAAGATACTGATGTTGTCCAAGGTAGGTTTTTTGATGAAGATGAAGAAAAAGGTGTGGGCAGAGTAGTGGTTTTGGGTGATGAGGTTAAGACAAAATTATTTGGTGATAATGATGTTATTGGCAAGAAGCTTAGAATTAGAAAAACTAATTTTACTATTATTGGTGTAATGAAAAAACGTGGGGTAAGTGGTTTTCAAAATCAAGATGATCAAGTGTTTATTCCAATTAGTACGGCGCAGAAATTACTTTTGGGTATAGATCATATTAGTTTAATTCGAGCCAAAGTGGATAATAGCGAGAATGTCGAGCAGGCAATTATTAGTATGAAAGATATTTTGCGTGATCGTCATGATATAAAAACAGGCGACACCGATGATTTTTCTGTTCGCTCTATGGCCCAAGGCGTGGAGGCAATTACTAGTATTACCAATGCACTCAAGTTTTTTTTAGTAGCAATTTCGGGAATTTCTTTGGTGGTAGGAGGTTTTGGAATTATGAATATTATGCTTGCCACTGTCCAGGAGAGAACTCGTGAAATTGGTTTGCGCAAAGCTGTGGGTGCCAAGAAAAAACATATTACTATGCAGTTTTTGATTGAGGCAATAGTAATTACATTTTTAGGCGGTGTAATCGGAATAATTTTAGGTATTTTAATATCTGTTTTGGTAGCCAAAATTGCTCAGGCTATGGGTTATAATTGGGACCTGGTGGTTTCTTTATCATCAATCTTTCTTGGTTCATTTGTTTCAATTGGCATTGGCTTAATTTTTGGAATTATTCCTGCTAGACGAGCCGCTAAGTTGGATGCGATTGAAGCATTGAGATATGAATAAAATATGCTTTTAAAAGACAATATAAAACTAGGCTTTTTATCACTATGGCGTCAGAAAATGCGGACGATCTTGACGACGATTGCTTTGGGAATTGGAATTGCTTCGGTGGTAATTATTATGTCTGCTGGCGCAGGATTGAAACATATGGTTTTGAGTGAATTGGATATTTATAATCCAAACACTTTGAATATAGAAGTTCGCGTGCCAGGTAAGGGTGAAACTGGTAGCGCCACGAGTATGGCGAGTGGAGTAACCATTACTACTCTCAAAAATTCTGACATGGAAGAAATTGCTAAGAATAAAAATGTTGAAGCGGTTTATAGTTATGTCACTAGTCAGGAAGTAATAAAATATGGTTCAGAAAAAAAGAGTACTATTATTTTTGGTTATGGCGCGGCTGCACCAAAAGTAGAAGTGTTAGAATTTGTTTCAGGAGGGTTTTATACTGAAGAAGAAGAAAATTCATTGTCACAAGTTATTGTTCTTGGGTATAAAATAAAAGATACTTTGTTTGGTGATGATGAAGCTGTGGGAAAAAATGTTTATGTGGGTGGAAAGTCATTTAAAGTAGTTGGTGTATTGGTGGAGAGAGGGGCAAGTTTTGGATTTGATTTTGATAGTATTGTCTATATTCCAACCAGAACATTACAAAAGAGGTTTTTGGGAACAGACTATGTCATTGGTATTAATGCCAAAGTAATTGATATAAATAAGATTAGTTCTGTCAAAGCTGACATAGAATATTTATTGCGTGATCGACATGATATTACTGATGAAGAAAAGGATGATTTTAAAGTTACTTCAATGGAAGAAATTAGATCAACCATGGAAACAGTGGTTGGTGGTATTACTTTGCTCTTGGTAGCTTTAGTTTGTATTTCGCTTATTGTCGGTGGTGTAGGGATTACCAATATCATGTATGTATCAGTCGCTGAAAGAACTTTTGAAATTGGTTTGCGCAAAGCTGTGGGTGCCAAAAGTAAAGATATTTTGTGGCAATTTTTATTTGAAGCGGTAATTCTTACTTTTGCTGGTGGAATAGTCGGAGTAATTTTAGGAATAATGATTTCATATCTAGTTTATTATGGAGCTGTGAGCTATGGATTAAATTGGACTTTTTCAATTTCTATTTTTTCAATAATTTTAGCTTTAGGATTTTCTACAATCGTTGGATTATTTTTTGGAATATATCCTGCTCGCAAAGCCTCTAATCTTGATCCGATAGAAGCCCTTCGTAAGGAATAGAAATAAAGAGTAAGGAATAAGGATTAAGGAGTAAAGAAATAAATTTTGTTAATAAAAAAAGCGCATTAAATTGCGTTTGTTTTTTTTTGAGACTGGTGTATAAAAATATTGTGGAGTTCAAGGGAACGCCACGGTTGATGTCCTTGAGAGGTTTGGGTGCAGAAAACCATTCAACTTCACTGTCTGTCGTGATGTCGAATTATTCGCGACCTCCCTCAGCAAGCCAGGACACATTCCTGGCGCCACCAACCGTGACGTTCCCGAGAACAAAAAGAGCAACAAAGATAACCGTCGAGGTGGTGTTTCTGATAGTGGCGTTGTAGGTGTGGGGACATCCCACATGGTACCTGAAACCACTCGTTGCACTGTCAGAAGAAGAACGGTGAAGTCCTTCCCACCACCTCGACGGAACGTAGTCAACCAAGGTACGGACTAACAGCCGTAGAGGCCGGAGGTCTATCCCCCAACAGTCCTCGCCATACCCTGGTTTGAATGATGGAGGTGTGGGGACTCGAGAACCCCCCCCTCAGGGCTATAATCCCCTTTAGGACCACCCGGAACAACACCCCCAAAACCATCAAAAATGAACGATACAATATAATACCTAAATTTTTTCTGTTTGTCAAGATGTGAATTAAAATAAAATAAAAACAGCCATTTGTAATGGTGTTTGTGTGTCCCGCAGAGTAGCAGGGGGCAGGAAGATGTACTCCTGCCCCCCAGACTTGAATTCAGTAGGTTGACGCAAAAAGCGTCGTCCGACATAGAGACAAGTCTCCACACCCCCCTTACTACGGAGTCTGATCAGTATTGCCCGTACGTGATCAGCGGGGGTGTTGGCTACCCTTGCGGTGCCAAGACTAAACAGTTGCGTTTCGATGATGGCGGGTGTAGGCCTGCCAGGAAACCGTTTAGCCAAGGCTAGTGTTTTTTCATCTCCCTCCCAAAGAATGAGATTATCTCAATTTAAACAGTTTTTATTGTATTTGTCAAGATTTGGTTGCCTATTTTTTGATATTTTGCTATAATATTCATGTGAGTTAAGTTAACTTTGATAGATTAGTATTATTTATGTTAGCAATTATTTGGCACGATTTTCTATATCAGCCATTATTCAATTTACTTATTTGGCTTTATAATGATTATACTAATGCTAATTTGGGTTGGGCAGTGGTTTATCTGACAATTATTTTGCGTTTAGTACTTTTGCCATTTACTCTGGTGACAGAAAAAGCCAAAGCTAAAGAAGAAGATTTGGGCAATCAAGCATCAGAGTTAGAAAAATCATTTAAAAATGATCCAGTCATGCTTAAGACAGAGATGCGTAAGCTTTTGCAGAGAAAAAAGGTTAGACCGTGGAGCAAGGCAATTGTGCTTGGTGTTCAAGTATTGGTATTGGTTCTTTTGTATCAAGTGTTTTTGCGGGGTATTACTGGTGAAAAAGTTATAAAGATTCTTTATCCTTTTATTAATTTTCCAGGTAAAATTAATACAGTTTTTTATGGTTTTGAATTAGGACAAGTACATGATTTTATCTGGCCAGGGATTGTGGCGGTATTTTTGTTAGGAGAAATTTATCTTGGATATAGAAAAAATAAGGCTCTAACTCAGTCAGATTTGGCTTATTTTATACTATTTCCCGCATTTTCTTTCTTAGCTCTCTGGATATTGCCCATGGTAAAATCTTTGTTTATATTGACATCTTTGCTATTTTCTGTTATAATTCACCAGTTTAGTAAAGTAATATTTAGACCAAAGCCAGTAAAAAAGGCGCATTAAAACAAATTTTGGCTAATTATAGCCAAAATATAGTTATAAGTTGTAAGCTGTAAGCCGTAAGTATTTATTTAGGACTTAAAGCTTTAAATTTAAGATTAATTTATTAATAATATGGCTGATTCACTAGATAAATTGATGTATTCCTTTGTCATGGAAGATGTGTTAAAAGGAATTTTTATTTATGTACCACCAGGGTATGTAGCTTGTGTTTATGACCTTGGTAGAGGAGTTCTAAAGAAAGTTTTGACTCCAGGTCTTCATCTAAAGATCCCATTTTGGCAAAAGGCCAAATTATTCAATACTCAGACATTAGAATATAGTATTTCTCGTGAATTTAATGGGGATAATAAAAAAGCCATGGGTGATATTCCAACCGCCGCTGTGACTCAGGATGATAAGAGAGTAGGGGTAGAGGGAACTATTTTACTACGTTTAGATATTCATCAAATACCAGCCATTTGGCAGACTGTAGGCGAGGACTTTGTAGAAAAGATTATCCGTCCAACAGTTCGTTCCAGAATCCGTATGGTTATGAGTCGGTTTGATAAAGCAGATATAATTGGTCAAAAACGTGATGCAGTAGAGACAGAATTAAAAAATGAACTAGAACGGATCTTTTATTCTCGTGGTATCTATGTAGAAAATGTGTTATTAAGTGAGATTGCGGATGTGAGTGAATATAAGAAAATCGCTGATAAGTAACACGAATTTATCACGAATTAAACGAATTAGACACTAATATACCCGTCAGAAATGGCGGGTTTTGTTTTTGCCTTGTGGATAACTTAGCAGTTGACCCCACAAACAAATATATCAGACTCGCTACGGCTTCGTCTGTCTTATTTGTTGCGGGGCAAGCAGGTATCTAGGTTTCATATTTATCCACAGCTATTATCAGTTGACACCATTGAGTGCTAGCGGTATAATGTTATCACTCGGATAGTGAGAGTGCTAAACTAAGCTACGGATTTCCTGATAATCCGGATCAACGGATACCAATTGTCATCAGTAGATCCGGATAATCCGTAAATCAGTAGTTATGGATAAACGCAAAGAATTACTTTTAAAATTAATTGTGGAAAGTTATATTAAAACTGCCGAGCCAGTCGGGTCAAATTTTTTGGTTTTAAAATCTGGTTTGGATATTTCTGCGCCGACGATACGTAATGAAATGCGTGAATTGGAAGAGCTTGGTTTTTTGACTCATCCACATACTTCGGCTGGTCGGATTCCTACAGAACTTGGTTATCAATATTATGTAGAAAATTTGATGGAAGAAGATAAGATAAAACAGAAAACCAGAACCAGGATTGAAGATTTGGTAAAAGATGAAAAAGATGAGATTAAAAAAGTTAAAAGTTTTGCAAAATTAATTTCTGAAGTAACTGGTGAAGCTGTGATTGTAGCTTTTAATCCTGACAATATATATTATACAGGTATTTCTAGTTTATTTTCTCAGCCAGAATTTCGTGATAATCAGAGTATAACATCCATTTCAAATATTTTTGATAATTGCGAAGATGGTATGGGGGAAATGTTTGAGACGATTGGTCAAGAAATAGATATTTTGATTGGACAAAAAAATCCTTTTGGTAAAGCGTGTGGATTGGTAGCGACAAAATTTGGTGGACAAGGTTTGCTTGTGATTATTGGACCCACTAGAATGGATTATGGTGAAAGTGTAGGCCTTTTAAAAATTGTTAAGTTGTTAAATGGGTAATTAAGACACAGATGACGCGGATTTTATGCGAATGTCGCAGATCACGCGGATAAGTGATTTTTTATGACAGAAGAAAATAAAAATAATGAAGAAAAATATTTACGCGCGACAGTGGGTGCTTTTATAGAAAATAAAGCTGGTAAGATTTTATTAATCAGATCACCAAAATGGCTAGAAGGAAATCTTTGGTTGTGTCCTAGTGGCGGGATTGAATATGGTGAATCACCTGTTGAAGCCTGTATTCGAGAAGCAAAAGAAGAAACAGGGCTTGATGTAAAAGATCCAGAATTTATTCAGGTGGTTAGTATGGTTGAGCCAAAAGAATTTCATAAAGTAATGCATTTTGTGGGGATTGATTATAAATTTAAATTGGCAGATGAAAGTCAAGAAATAAAATTTGATCCACGAGAAGTGTTGGAAACAAAGTGGTTTGAACCAGAAGAAATTGTAAAACGCGATGATATAGAATTTACTACCAAAGATTCGGTACAAAAAATGTTGGAAATGAAAAAGTCTGACCACGTAAAGTTATCTGAAGATAAACACGTGGCAGGCAAACATGGTTTGTTTCATAAACATTGTAAAGATTGTGAAAAGCATAAGCAAGAAGCAGAAGAATATAAAGCCGGGTGGCAAAGAGCCCAGGCTGATTATCAGAATTTGAAAAAAGAAGTAGAAAATATGCGGAGTGAATGGGTGAGGATGAGTGAACAACAGATTTTGGAAGATTTTTTGCCGGTGTATGATAATTTTAGTAAAGCTATGGATTTCACGAATTTTGAAACGAATGACACGAAAAATAACACGAATTCCCATTTTGATAGTTGGAAAAAGGGGATTGAATATATAATGAAACAATATTGGAAAGTGTTGCAAGATCATGGAGTGGAAAAAATTAAGACAGTGGGTGAAATGTTTGATCCTTGTTTACATGAAGCCGTGGGTGAGGAAGAATCTGAATTACCAGAACATATGATTGTGAAAGAAGTTGAAAGTGGGTATGTGATGAAAGATAAAGTGATAAAAGTGGCGAAGGTGATTGTGGCGAAATAATACTATGTATAATTAAGGAATTATTTTTGAGTGTGAATGGGCGGTGTAGGGTGTAGGACGTAGGGTTTAAGATTTAAGACTTAAGACTTAAGATTAGAAGATTTAAAGATTAATCAATATTTAAAAAAATATATGTCAGAAAAAAGTAGAGAGAGAGAGAGTTCTAAGCCAACTCCCGAACAACAAAAAATTATTGAAAAAGTTGGTTGGTGGTATGAATTTGTTTTACACATATTAAATAAAAATGAATTTAAGCCTAGTATGGCTGATGCCGTATTTATAAGAGAAAAATTATTAGAATGTTATAAAGAAGGTTTGACAGCTCCTAATCGTTCTGAATCTGATGAATATTCACCGTGGGCTGAAGCAATGGCTCGTTGGTTATGGCAAATGTATGGTATTAATTTTCAAGAATTTAGAGATGATAAAATGAAAGATATGTTCGAAATTGTAAAAACAATTAGAGAGAGTCAAGAGAAATTGTAAACAATGTAACAACGTAACCATTTAACAATAAATAATTTAATAATTAACAAAATTAATATTTAAGAAAGATGCTGAAATAAATTCAGCATGACAATATACATATGTCAAAAATACTCGGAATCGATTTGGGAACAACCAACTCTTGCATGGCCATTATAGAAGGTGGTCAGCCAAAGGTGTTGGAAAATAAGGAAGGGTTTAGAACGACACCGTCTATTATTGCGGTGTCAAAAACAGGGGAAAGATTGGTCGGACAACTTGCAAAACGTCAGTCTGTCACCAATCCAAAAAATACTTTATATTCTGTCAAACGTTTGATTGGTCGGAGTTTTAATGACGAAGAAGTGCAACGCGATATCAAACTTATGCCTTTTGGCATTGTTAAAGCTGGTGAAGGTGTAAAAATTGAAATGCAAGGCAAGGAATATACTCCACAAGAAATCTCGGCCATGATTTTACAAAAAATGAAAGCTGATGCCGAGGAAAGAATCGGGGAAAAAATTACTGAGGCTGTTATTACTGTGCCAGCTTATTTCAACGATTCACAAAGAAAAGCCACCAAAGATGCCGGTGAAATTGCTGGTTTAAAAGTCAGTCGTATCATCAACGAACCAACCGCCGCCGCTTTTGCTTATGGTTTTGATAAGACTAAGGATCAAAAAATTGCTGTCTATGACTTAGGTGGTGGTACTTTTGATATTTCTATTTTGGAAATTGGTCATGATGTAAGCGAAGGTCAATCAACTGTTGAAGTAAAAGCCACCAATGGTGATACTCATCTTGGCGGAGATGACTTTGATCAAAAAATTATTGCCTGGATTTTGGATGAATTCAAAAAGACCGAAGGTGTAGATTTGAGCAAAGATCCATTGTCACTGCAACGGGTAAAAGACGCAGCCGAAAAAGCCAAGATTGAATTGTCTAGTACACCAGAAATAGAAATCAATGAACCATTTATTACTTCCACGGCCGATGGTCCAAAGCATTTGAACATGAAATTGTCTCGCGCTAAATTAGAAGATTTAGTCGGAGATTTGGTTGAAAAGACTTTTGGCCCAGTACGTAAGGCTTTGGATGATTCTGGTTTCAAATTATCAGAAATTGATGAAGTGGTGATGGTTGGTGGTATGACTCGTATGCCATTGGTATTAAAAAAAGTAGAAGAATTTTTTGGCAAGAAACCAAATGTGACCGTAAATCCAGACGAAGTGGTGGCAATTGGCGCTGGTATTCAAGGCGGACAATTACAAGGCGATCTTGGTAAAGAAATTTTACTTTTGGATGTGACACCATTATCACTTGGTCTAGAAACTCTTGGTAGTGTTATGACTCCTCTCATTGAACGCAACACGACTATCCCAACTAGCAAATCACAAGTGTTTTCTACAGCGGCTGATAATCAGCCAAGTGTAGAAATTCATGTTTTGCAAGGCGATCGTCCAATGGCAGCTGATAACAAGACTCTTGGTAGATTTATGTTAGACGGCATTCCACCAGCACCACGTGGGGTGCCACAAGTAGAAGTGACTTTTGATATTGATGCTAATGGAATTGTGAATGTAAAAGCCAAAGATAAAGCGACCAATAAAGAACAATCAATCCGCATTGAGGCCTCTTCTGGATTATCAAAAGAAGAAATTGAAAAAATGAAAAAAGATGCTGAAGCTCATGCTGATGAAGATAAAAAGAAACGTGAATTGATTGATGTTCGTAATTTGGCTGACACTATGATGTATACATCTGAAAAAATGATGAAGGATGTGGAAGAGAAGAAGATTTCAGTTACAGATGAAGAAAAGAAAGCTGTGATTGATGCAATTGCAAAGGTAAAAGAAGTAAAAGACAAAGATGATGTAGAAGCGATTAAAAAAGCTTCTGAGGAACTTTCTAAAGTTGCTCAAGTAGTAGGACAGAAAATGTACCAAGCGCAGAATAACGCAGAAAAACCGCAGACTGACGCAGACGGAACACAGAAGGCAGAAGATAAAAAAGATGAAGGACCGATTGAGGGTGAGGTCGTAAAATAGTTTATAAGTTTATAAGCAGATTAGGCAGAGTAAGCAATTCGCTTACAGCTTAATCTGCTTATTGCTTATTTTGCTTTAGACAATAATCTGATATAATGTGGCTAAATATAATTTGGATTAAACTTTTTAACGCAACACATCACTAAACCCCGTAGGGGTGAAAGATATTAGACAGGCACTTTAGTGCCTGTAGAATTAATCAATAATATCGTAGTCCCGTAGGGACGACACAATATAATATTTTTTCTGCCGTCCCTACAGGACTATATAAATACCAAATGCGTTTTTCCAGGCATTAAAATGCCTGACTATTATCAATTGTCCCTACGGGACAAAACCATTGCGTTAGATTCTTGAACCAAAGTAATTTTTAAACAAAAAATATGTCTGAATTAATTTTTTACCTTGCCATTTTTATTATTCCAGTCATGTTTATTCTTTTACCGTTTAGAGTGATTTATGAGTTTCGTAATCGGCCAATTAAGCCATTATATTATAGGCCATTGAGGAATGCTTCATTTGTTTTTTCTCTAGTATTGACAGGTTTTTTGTTGTTATTATGCTATACTGGTTTAGATGGTGATTTGGGTGGTCCGTTAGTATTACTTTCGCCAGTGTTTATGTTTGGTTTGATGGGTTCAATAATAATATTTTTTATTAATCTAGTGATTGTTAAAATGTTTAAAACTAAGGTGGCAAACAAAGATGATAGTCAAGATAGAATGTTGCCAAGAGAAATTAATATTGATAATAATAATTAATTTTAAAAATAAAAATATGTTAGAACATTTTCGAACACAAAAACGTCATCATCGCATGTGGGTAATAATTATTGGTTTGTTTGTACTTTTGTTTTCCACTAGCGCAGTGGCTTTGACATTTGGTATGAATAGACTCGGGCTTTTATTTTTCTTTGGTCTGTTTTTGTTAGTTGGTTGGTTAATGGAATTGGGGATTGAACATTATTAATCCGGACGTAAGACATAAGATGTAAGGTTTAAGTCCTAAGTTAAATTATATGGAAGACGAAATTAATCAAGAATGGAAGTTGGCATCTATGCGTACTCGTTTTGATGTTTTAAAAATTGCCAATCCAAAGGATGGTACTGTAAATAGGCTAAATATTGATAAACTAAATCCAGAAAAGATGTATTATTGGGAACAATATCAGAATTTTTTGAAAGAAATGGGGGATTTGCGTACAAAAAATTTAGCAGAAATGAAACTTTTATTGAAAAAGGTTAGTGAACTTTCTAACAGAATGATTGAGGCTGCTAAAGACGAGAGTAAAAAGATTGATATAAAGACAGAAAGTCCTTTTTGTGGTTGGTTGAATAATAGATTATATGTTTTGTCAAATTATGTCCAGCTTATCATTGATAATTTTGTTGATAACCAAAGTAGATTAGAGTGTATTGGTGGAATAGAAAAAGAAGTTGCAGAATTTGGTGAGGATAGAAATTAGAATTATTTAAAAGGGATTCCTCGTCGCCTGTAGGCTCACTCGGAATGACGAAAGTTATGATAAAAAATTATAACAATTTTAAACACCAAGAACAGAAGTTCAAAAAGTTGGTGGCTAGATTTTCAAAAGAAAAGCAAGAGAAATTGTTATTTGTTTATAGTTTTGCTAAAGCTAGACACGAAGGTCAGATAAGACATGATGGAATACGCGTAACATATATTATTCATCCTTTACGTTGTGCCTTATATTTATTAGAAATGTTAAAGATAAAAGATATTGAATTAATTCAGTCCATGTTGCTTCATGATGTGGTGGAAGATACCAAGACTAGTTTAAAAGAAGTTGAAAATATATTTGGCAAACGCGTAGCTAAATTGGTTGATTTTCTTACTCGTAAGCGTCGGAAAAATGAAAGTGAAGAGTCCAAACGTAAAGCCAAAATTAAACATTTTTTAAAGTTCTTTGGTAAAGGTAAAGAAGACCAGAGGTTATTAAAAAGTGTTGATGTGTTGGATAATTTACGATCAATGGAATATATTTTAGATCAAAAAATAAAAGACAGAAAGTTAAAGCGTTGGCGTAATGAAGTGACACAATATGGTTTGAAAATTGCTAGTTTGGTAGACAAGAGAATTGTTAATGATCTGAATGAAGTTTTAGACAGGTATACAAAAATTGGATTATTTGATTTTTAATAATTTATGTATGAAAAATTTTTCAATATCAACTAAAGTTATCTTTACATTAAGTTTAGTTTTAGCTATAGTATTATATTTTTATGGTTTTCATTTTTATGCTTTTCGTGGTTTTTTAAATAATTTTTTGGTGAGAGTTTTATTTGTTGTAGTATTATACATAATAATAGTTATTTTTGGTGGTAATTATGCATTTTATGGTAGTGGAAGAAAGTTTGCTATTTTTTCTTCCATTTTAATTTTAATTTGTGGTTATTCATATATTTTTGTTAATTATAATCATTTTGTAGGAGGAGATGCCTTTTTGGTTTTACCAGCATCAGTACTGTTGGTACTATTTTGTGCAATAATAAACTTTGGATTAGGATTAATGTCTTTGTTAATTATTAAAAAACATTCAAATTTAAAAAAGTTTGTTGATGATAGAATGATGCCAAGAGAAATTAATATCGATGACAAAAAATAATTACTATAATACAAATCAGTTTATAGGAAATATTTTAGAGATAGTTTATTAATTGTTATGTGATTCATGTTATATGTTTCATGATATATGATTTATGAGTAAAGATTATTACAAAATACTCGGCGTAGATAAAAGTGCTAGTCAAGATGAAATCAAAAAAGCTTTTAGAAAAATGGCGCATCAATACCATCCAGATAAACAAGGTGGAAATGAAGCTAAATTTAAAGAAGTGAATGAAGCTTTTCAAGTGGTTGGTAATGAAGAGAAACGTTCTAAATATGATCAATTTGGCTCTGATTTTGCTCAGCAGGGTGGTTTTGGTGGTGGCGCTGGTTGGGAAGACTTTATGCGAGCAGCTAGAGGTGGTGGCGGTGGTTTTCAGGGTGGTAATTTTGATTTTGGAGGAATAGATTTAGGAGATATTTTTGGCGATATGTTTGGTTTCGGTTCCGCCTCATCGGCGGGCAGGGGTGGTCGAGGTAGAGGCCAGGGAAGAGGCAGTGATATTCAGGGAGATATTTAACTGGAATTTAAAGAAGCGATTTTTGGAATAGAAAAAGAAATTAGACTAAATAAAAATAATGCTTGTGATGTTTGNNGGCAGGGGTGGTCGAGGTAGAGGTCAGGTAAGAGGCAGTGATATTCAGGTAGATATTCAACTGGAATTTAAAGAAGCGATTTTTGGAATAGAAAAAGAAATTAGACTAAATAAAAATAATGCTTGTGATGTTTGCGGGGGAAACGGGGTAGAACCAGGTAGTAAAATGAATACTTGTGCAGATTGTAAAGGTCAAGGTCAAGTCCGGCGTGTCCAGCAAACAATCCTTGGTGCTATGCAAACGGTTGGCGTTTGTCCATCATGCCAAGGCACTGGTCAAAAAGCAGAAAAACATTGCAAACACTGCAGTGGTAAAGGTACAGTTAAGAGCGAATCAAATTATAAAATAAAAATTCCCGCTGGCATTGATGATGGTCAGTCTATTCGTCTTGATGGAAAAGGGGAGAGTGGAGGTGCTCACGGACAAAGTGGAGATTTGTATGTACGTGTGCATGTAAAAGAAGACAAAAATTTACAACGGGAAAATGAAAATATTTTTTCTGAAATACATATTTCTTATCCCCAAGCTGTTTTGGGTGATAAGATTGAGATTGAGACGATTGATGGGCAGAAAAAATTAGTAATTCCAGAAGGTACACAATCACATCAACAGATTCGTTTGCGTGATCTGGGTGTACCGCATTTGCATGGTCGGGGTCGGGGAGATCACTTTGTAAAAGTAGTTGTGGATGTGCCGAAGAAGATTAGTCGGAGTGCAAGGAAACTTTTGGATGAGTTACAAAAAGAAATGTAATGTGTTATAATAACATTGATTTCACTGATTATTATTGGATTACACTGAATCTGATTAATTAATCTGTGAAATCAATTATTAATCTGTGAAATCAATGTATGGATTTTCTATCATTATTCCCCACAATCGATTTATTCATTCTTTTTCTTTTTGTTGGAGCAATTTTGCTAAATGCGATTTTTGTTAAAAAAGAAAAGTTGTTTATTGATTTATTGGCTTTGTATATAGCTTTTGTGTTAGTAATTATTGTACCAATGTTTAGTGTCACAGTCGTGGGCTGGTTTGCTATGCACGAATATATCAGATTGTTAGCTTTTTTAGTAGTTAAATTTGGATTACTTTTTGCTTTGTGGCATAGTAATTTAGGTGATTTTTCCAAGAAAGTATCTCCAACTCAAGTTTCAACCTCCGTTATGTATAGAATTGGTCTGATGGGTTTATTTTTTACTACGATTATTTATTTTCTTCCCGTCACAATAAAAGTATATTTTGGTACTTTAACTAATTTTCTTTTTGGTAATTTGATTGCGATGTTATTTTGGTTTGTCTTACCAATATTTTTTGCGTTTGCTTATCGGTTTAAAACTAGACGAGGGTGGCTGGAGTAGGTGTGATGCTAATATACAAATGCATACTAATTATACTAATTTAAAAATCCGCCGATGAGGCGGATTTGTTATGTGGTATGTGATTCGTGATTAAGTATGTACATCAAGGATTTTATTCACCTCAGCATCAGCTTCTTTATTTTTTTCACGAGGAATGTATTTGTAAATAACTTTTTTAAATTGAGCTGCGGTATTATAGGCTTGGATAAATAATTTTTGTAAGGTTGGCTCTTTTACTTTCCAATGTCCTGATAATTGTTCCACTACTAATTTACTGTCAGCAAAACACTCAACTTCGGTGGCCCCAAGTGATTTGGCTTTTTTTAGAGCTGAAATTAAAGCAGAATATTCTGCGTAATTATTAGTTTGTTCACCAAGATATTCACCATAGTTGGCAATGGTTTTTCCAGTTTCATCTTTTATTATTATTCCAGTGGCGGCTGGCCCTGGATTATTACGTGAACCGCCGTCGGTAAAGATTGTTAGTTTCATAGTCTTATTACACAGATACGCGGATTCTACGCAGATGACGCAAATCACGCTAATATTTTAAATTTTTGCTTTTGGGTTTATTATTCTTTTTGGTCTTAATATTTTAGTACGGAAGTTTACTAGTAGACAAAGTTTTTTATTAAATGCCTCTAAATATCTTAAGCATTGGTAATATTCTTCCTTTCCTACAAAATTTCTCACTTTTATTTCCAAAATTATTTTATCTTCTACTATAAAATCTATTTTATTTCTACCAAATCTTTCCCCTTCAAAACTCGGTGGTAGTATTTTTTCTCTTGTGTAGGTTATATTTTCTTGTTTGAATTTAAATTCAATAGCGTCACAAATTTGTTTTTCATTGCAATGTGCTCCTAGTTCATTATGAACAGCAAATAATATTCCATTGATTTTATAACTTAAATCTTCATAAATTAGATTGTCATTTGTGTCATTTGTTTTATCATTTTTATTATCCGCGTGATTTGCGTCATCTGCATAATAATTAGCGTCATCTGTGTTATCAGTCTTACGAAGATCGACTATAGTTAATTGTAACTCACGATTGCCATTCCACTCATTTACATCAACTTCAAATATCATATCAATTTTGTCTCCCTTTTTCAATTCCTCACACCAATTAGTGCCATTACCATTACACAGTGACCAGCCAATAGTTTTTCTGATTTTTTGAGAATTATGTTTTACCATTATGCGTAAGTGTTTAGCATCTTTTCCAACCGGTTCAAGCCCGGTGATAGTTAGATCACGGGCTAAATATTTTGGTTTTTCATTGCCAATACCAAATGGTTTAAATTGATCCAAAATATCAAATAATTCCCAGTCAACATTATCCAGGTCAATCTCGGCATCAATGTTTAAAACAGAAAAAATATCTTGATCTTTGGTTTTAATAATAAATTGCTCGGTTAATTTTTGTTTAAATTCTTCTAATTTATTTTTATCAGCCAAAGTAAAACCACAGGCCATAGGGTGTCCGCCAAATCTAGAAAAACATTCTGGTATAGCTTGGAGTGATTCAATTAAATTAAAATTTTCTATACTTCTACCAGAACCTGTAATTTCCCCGTTATTTTCTGCCATTACAATTGTGGGTTTATAAAATCTTTCTTTTATCCGGCCGGCAATTAAACCGACGAGGCCAGTGGACCAATTTTGTCCGACAAAAAATAAGACTGGATTTTCGCTTTGATTTTCTTCAACATCTGTTATTACTTGTTTTACCAAACCCTCAGTTGTTTTTTGTCGATCTTGATTATTTTGATCAAGTTCTTGGGCTAGTTCAGTTGCCTCTACTGGATCAGTTGTCATGAGTAAATTATAGGCGGTGTTAGCATGATTCATTCTACCCGCCGCATTAATGCGTGGGGCAATTTGAAATCCAATCGTGTCAGCACTAATTTCTTTTTTACTTTTACCTTGATCATCAAGAATTCTGGCTTCTAATAATAATTTTTGTAAACCTAGCCGTTTGGTTTTATTCAAAACAATCAAACCATATTTGGTCAGAGTTCTAGATTCACCTAAGAGGGGAACCATATCACCCACGCTTGCTATTGCCACCATATCAAGTAACCATTTTTCTACACTCTCATGATCCTCGCAATGATTTTTTAATAAGGCTTGAGCTAGTTTAAATGCCACACCACCACCAGCTAGGCCTTTATCGGGATAAGTTTCACCCGGGACTTGGGGATGAATAATGGCTAGTGCTGGTGGTAAAATACTTGGTACAGCGTGGTGGTCGGTGACAATTACATCAATACCGGCTGATACAGCCATTTTAATTTCCTCTACATTACTAACACCGCAATCGCAAGTAATAATTAGATTAATTTTTTCATCTATAAATTTTTGAATAGTATTTTTATTTAAGCCATAGCCATCAGTTTCGCGATGGGGAAGAAAGGTATCTATATACTTGGCACCAAGATGTTTTAATGTTGAAACTAAGATAACTGAAGCTGAGACGCCGTCCGCATCATAGTCGCCATGTACAATAATCTTTTCTTGATTTTTGACTGCATTAGAAATTCTGTCTAGAGCTTTTGTCATGTCTTTAAAAAGAAATGGATCATGGATATCTTTGGAATAATCTGGATTCAAAAACTCATCAATTTTTTCTTGAGTGGTTATATTTCTATGATAAAGCAAATTCAAAACTGCCGGAGGTAATTCGGGATATTGATCATAAAATGATTGTGGAGCTGGGTCTAGGACCTGCCATTTTTTTTCCATAGTTTTGTATTTTTAAAATCCCAATAACCATCAGCAAAGAATAAAGAAAAAATTATAAATGCAAAAATTAGGCTTTGGGGGCGATTCACTAGATCTAGTGGTTGTAAATATATGGCAATACTGGAAATACCTAGTAATATCCAATGAGCAATCGGTCGTTTTAAAGGGCTCACAAATTCTTTTGGTGCAATTTTATTTCTTTGTTTTAAATTATAAATACTATAAAGTAGAATCAGGGGAATAAAAAAGTACCATTGATAAGTATTTATATCTAGACCATAACTATCAATTTTTACAAAATAATAAATAAACGAGAAAAAATAGATTACAAAAAGTAGTACCACATCCATTTGATAATGGTGGAGTGGATTTAGATAATGATGCTTGAGAGATAAAAATTTTTTCCAGTCCATTTTATTAATAAAACATTGGCATGATACTAAAGAACAACATGCCCATGACAGCGATAACTGTTATGATTGTCCAAAGGACTTTAAATTTTTTGCTTCCGTACATAAAACATTGATTTAAACTGATTAAAAAATTGATTTCACTGATTTTAGATTTGTTTCCCAGAGGATTTTTCGACAAGTACATAAATCTCCTAGTTGGCACAATGCCAACCGTGTAGCCGTGAATTTTATTGGCAGATTATTATATTCAGCTCGGTCGGTTTTGAGAGTTATGTGGGGATTGAAATTTTCTAAACTAAATTTGTCTAAATATTTGTTTACCCAAAAGGTGCTAAGTGGATTAAGAATTTCATCTTTATCTTTATAAAACATATCCATAGACGCGTTATAAGATAAAATTGGACTAACTGCTTTTATTAATTTTTCATGTAGTATTTCAATTTCTTCATCTCTTTTGATTTTGAAATAACAGTTAGTTGTATTATCTGGTCTTTGAAAAAATACTAATTTAGAAATTTCAAGCTCCAATTTTTTGAAATCTATTTTTGAGATTGTCTGTTCCACATCTTCAATATTTGTGTCATCTAGAACACCCATGAGTATTGAAATGTGAGGGAGTCTGTCTAGGTGGTTTAATTTTGGATTGATATCAATACAGATATCCATTATATCATCTGGTGGTAGTAGGACAATATCAATGGCAATTTTAGACATAAGACGTTGATTACACCTGCCTGCTATAACTAGCATTGTGGGTAGGCTGATTAAAATTTGATTTCTCTGATATTGTTTCTGTGTAATCCAAAGGAATCAGTGAAATCAATGTTTTATCGTTTCAACACCGCCAAATAAGCCTCGGTTGGAATATCAACTTTTCCTTTACCCATGGCCATCATTTTTTTCTTACCTTTCTTTTGTTTTTCCAATAATTTATTTTTTCTCGTCACATCACCGCCATAGAGTTTGGCAGTCACATCTTTTCTCATAGCCGACAATCTTTCGCCAGCAATTACTTTACCGCCAATGGTGGCTTGAATTTTTACCACAAACTGTTGACGTGGCAAAGTGTCTTTTAGAGAATTCACAATTTGTTTGCCCACATGAAAAGCTTCTTCGCGCCAGACTAAAGTTGCTAATGATTCAACTTTTTCATCGGCAATAAATATATCCAACTTAACTACCTCAGTGGGTTCATAATCTTTGTAATCATAATTTAGCGAAGCATAACCACTGGTGATGGTTTTTAATTTATCATAAAAATCTGTAATTAAAGAAGCTAATGGCATTTGATAGTGAAGCATAGCTCTTTGTCCGGCACCAGTGCTCAAGTATTCAGTATTAGAATATCGGCCTTTGCGTTCGGCTACCAATCCCATCACATTGCCAATATAATCTTGGGGGGTAATAATGTCCACTGTCATCCATGGTTCTTCAATATCTTTGATATGAGTTGGGTCAGGTAAATCCTGGGGACTTTTTACTGTCAAAACATCGCCATTATTTTTCTTTACTTTGTAGGCTACGCTCGGCACAGTGACAATGATGTGTAAACCAAATTCACGTTTTAATCTTTCTTGAAAAATGTCTAAATGAAGCATTCCCAAAAATCCACACCGAAAACCAAAACCAAGAGCTTGTGAACTTTCTGGTTCATAAAATAAAGCTGAATCATTTAATTTTAATCTGTCCATGGCATCACGTAGAGCTCCATAGTCGTCACCTTCTTTTGGGAAAATACCAGCAAAGACCATTGGTTTAACTTCTTTATAGCCTGGTAAAGCTTGATCAGCTGGATTTTTAAAAGTTGTGACTGTGTCACCAACTCGAACTTCGTTTAATTCTTTCAAACCAGTGACTATATAACCAATCTGGCCTTCAGCCAATTTATTATCACTCACTAATTGGGGAGAATAGTGGCCAACATCCAGAGCCTCACCAATGGCATTAGTTCCTATTAATTTAATTTGATCACCTTTGGTAATGTTGCCGTTTCTAATTCTAATTGAAGCGACCACTCCCTGATAATCATCATAAAAAGAATCAAAGACTAAAGCTCGCAACGAATCCCGAATCCCCGAAGAAGGGGTGAGGGATTCCTTTTCTGTGAGTTGTGGCAATGTATTATGGTCTGTCATTTTTGAAGCATTGGAAAGGGATTCCTCGCCTGCGGGCTCGGAATTGTGTGGCGGAGGAACTTTTTCAATTACTGTTTGCAAAAGTGTTTCCACACCTTCACCGGTTTTTCCTGAAACATGTAATATTTCTTCTTCTTTACAACCTAACAAATGTATAATTTCCTCAGTAGTTTTTTTGATATCAGCGCTAGGCATGTCTATTTTATTGATAGCGGGAATAATTTTTAAATCTTGCTCAATCGCTAAATAAAGATTGGCAATGGTTTGGGCTTGTACGCCCTGGGTTGCATCAACCAAAAGAATCGCGCCTTCTACTGCAGCTAAGCTTCTAGACACTTCATAAGTAAAGTCTACATGACCCGGAGTATCTATAAGATTCAAAACATATTCTTTATATTTCATCCTTACAGGTGTTAGTTTGATAGTAATTCCACGTTCTTGTTCCAGTTCCATTTGGTCAAGCATTTGGGCATGCATGTATCTTTTTTCCACTGTGCCAGTCAATTCCAAAAAACGATCCGCCAGAGTGGATTTTCCATGATCAATATGAGCAATTATACAAAAATTTCTTATATTATCCATATTTTAGATTTCATCGCCTTCTTTGATTTCCCCCTGTATATTCCAGAGTTTTAACCATTGACGGCGAAGTGATTGGCTAAATTGTTGCATTTCTTCCAATTTCAAAAAATGCAAGATTATACCATAAATCAAGAGCCCTATAATACCAGAAATTGCCCCTTGGAGCAAGATACCCCAAAAGCGAGTCATGTCTACAAAGTTAGCCAAAGGATACTTCAAAAGTTGAATAGTTATACCCATCAAAATCGTGGCTAATGATATTTTTGCTAGAGATTTTAAAATATAAGTTTCATTCAAACTGCCCAATTTTCGTTTTAATAAAATCCAAGTCAAAATTAATTGAATTGTGACGGCAAAAGAAAATGACAAAGCTAGTCCGCTTATGCCAAATAAATTTTTAAAATAAAAAGCGGATATAACGTTGACTGCCATTCCGATTAAAGCTGTAAAAAAAGGCGTCCAAGTATCATGAATAGAATAAAAAGCGCGGGATAATAATGGTATTAAACATTGGGCAAATAGGGACAAAGAAAATAAAGCTAGGGTATTGGCCGTGAGAATAGTATCATTCCAATCAAATTCGCCTGAACCTAATACCACTCTTGTAATTTGGGCGCGTAATAATAAAAATATAATTGTCAGTGGTATGATAAAGAAAATAATTTGGCGGATAGTAGAAGATAATTGTTCAATCATAGCGTCTTTTTTATTTTCGGCAATTAGCTGAGACAAAGTGGGAAAGGCAGCAATCGCAAAAGAAACCCCAATAATACCAACTGGAAAATACTGTAGGTTATTGGCAAAATTAAAAATTGTCACGCTACCAGACGCTAGAGTGGATGCTAAAATTGTAATAAACAAAAGATTGAATTGACTAACTGCTAGACTAAGAGTACGAGGAATCATTAATTTACCAATTTGTTTAACATAAGTATTAGTCCAAAGAAATAGTGGTTGATATTTGAAACCATTTTTATAAAGAGAGGGGAGTTGGATTAATAAATGCAACAGAGTACCCAAAATAACACCATAAGCCAAACCGGCCACACCAAATTTTGGTACAAAGAGCCAGGCGCCAATAATAATGCCTAAGTTATAAAAAATTGGTGTAAGAGAATAAACCAAAAAGTTTTTAAAAGATTGTAAAATGCTACTGACTATTCCACTCAAGCCCAAAAGAATCGGACTCAAAAACATAATTCTCGCCAAAGTAGAAGTGAGTTTTATTTTTTCTGCATCAAATCCTGGAGTAATTAAATGCATCAGGCTCGGTGTAAAAATAAAAAGAACACTGCAGATGACAGTGAGAATTATGCCTAAAATATTGAAAACACTGTTTGCTACACGCCAGGCTTCGGGTTTATCTTTTACTAACAATTTGGTAAAAATTGGAATAAAGCCAGCTGACAGGGCGCCGACAATGATTAGATTGTAAATCAAATCAGGAATACGGAAAGCAGCGTAATAAGCGTCCAAGACATCACCGGCGCCAAATTGGTGGGCAAAAATACGGTCGCGCATTATACCAATTAGTCGACTGACAAAAGACGCCAGTCCGAGGATAACGGCGGCGCCTATAACGGTTTTTGATTGAGAAGAAAATATTTTTTTTATCATTTTGATTCTGCTCTAGGGATTTTGACTGTCATAGACACAAAATCAGTACCCTTGTCTTCTGACATGTCCTCAATATAAATGGAACCTTCTATTTCATCTAATTTAAAATTAAATTCTTTTTTATTTTCATTGTTAGTCTCATTAGAAATTACAAAATTAGTTTTTTCTAATTCATTTTTGTAATAATTAAAAACAAACCGTGGCTCAGCTGATAGGGCAGTCCATTCAATCTGGATAAGATCCCGTTTGTCTGTAACTGGTTCTTTTATTAAAATCAACCAATCTTGCCAGTTCACTTGATTATCTATTTGGGGACGACCATTGTTAATTTGGGTTTGATTGCCCCATTTATTGTCCAAAGTAAGAATAATAGGAGAAAAGATGATCTTTGGTATAAAAGCAATTGCTTCTAGGATTTGATTTTGTTCTTTACCAGAAATAAATGTAATTTTGGTAATATTATCTGAATCATAAATATGAATTGCTTCAGGAAAATCAGTTGGGATTTGGTTTAATTCTTTAACGCGTGGGCCAGTGGTGAATTTGAGAAGAATAAGCGAAGCGACCAAAAAAATCATAATACAACCACAGCCAGTGGTACAGCTTTTTCTGGCACAGGACTTCTTTTTGGTAATTTCTTGGATGGGCGGTTCTTGGATTTCAATTTGTTCAATGTTTCTTCTCATAATTAGGAATATTATAACACAGCTTTGGGATTTTGAATAGACTATGTTTTGTGGTAAAATGTAAATATAATTAGTTAAACTTAGAATGAAGATAGGAAAGGGATTCCTCACTTCGTTCGGAATGAAAAATATGAAATTAACCTTTTGTGGTGCAGCTCATGAAGTGACTGGCTCTTGTCATTTACTTCAAACAGACAAATATAAAATACTAGTGGATTGTGGCATGTTTCAGGGCGGTAATTTTAATGAAGGAAAAAATCATGATGTTTTTCCGTTTAATCCACAGGAAATTGATGTGCTCTTGGTGACTCATGCTCACCTGGATCATATTGGCAGAATTCCAAAATTAGTCAAGGAAGGATTTACCGGAAAGATTTTTATGACCAAGGCCACAGTGGAATTTGCCGAGTTAATCTGGTTAGATGCTTTTCATGTGATGGTCGAAAATCATAAACGTTATAGCACCCCAATTTTATTTGATGAAACCGATATTGCTACTGCCAGACAGTTTTGTCATGGGATTGATTATCATGCCAGAGTAGAAGTCTTACCAGAAGTGTTTGTGGTTTGGAAAGATGCTGGTCATATTTTTGGTTCTGCTTTTTTGGAAATTGAAGCCGACGGTAAAAAAATTGCTTTTTCTGGTGATATTGGCAATGAAGATGAACCAATTGTGCGTGATACAGAAAGTTTGAGTGCCGATGTAGATTATTTAATTTGTGAATCAACTTATGGTGATAGAATTCATGAACAAATTGATGTTAGGCGGGAAGTGATTTTAAATTTAATTAAAGAGGGTGTCACAAAGGGTGGAACCATTATGGTGCCAGCTTTTTCTTTGGAAAGAACTCAAGAATTTTTGTACGAGTTAAATAAACTAAGTGAATATGATAAGACTCTGCCTGATATGCCAATATTTTTGGATAGCCCGTTAGCGATTGATGCGACATCAGTTTACAAAAAATATTCAGAATATTATGATGTTGAAGCTATGCGTTTGCATATGGTGGGGGATGATTTTCTAGATTTTCCCAATTTGCAAATGACACACACGGTAGAAGAATCCAAAAAAATTAATCATGTGCCTGGACCAAAAATGATTATTGCTGGTGCGGGGATGATGAATGGGGGCAGAATTGTCCATCACGCGTTTAGATATTTACCAGATCCAGCCTCTACACTCTTGATTGTGGGTTATCAGGCCCAAGGTACTCTTGGTCGCAAATTATATGAAGGCGCAGAAAAAGTAAAAATTTTTAATGAAGATGTAAATGTAAAATGTACAGTCAAAGCTCTCGGTGCTTTGTCAGCCCACGGTGATCAAAATAAATTATTAAAGTGGGTTGGATCAAGTGGAAAAAAATTAAAGAAAATTTATTTGGTACATGGTGAACCTCATGCGGCCACAGAGCTGGCCCATCGTTTGCGTGATAATTATAATTTTGATGCTTTTATTCCTGAAGAAAATGAGCAAATTAATCTCGAGTGACTCTGAGCGAACGCAGTGAGTCGAAGAGGAATGAGAGATCCCTTTTGTTTAAAATGAATATTGTTGTTTCTGTTTGTTGAATTGTGAATAATGAATTAAGAATTATGTAATTGTAAATTTGCGTTTACTGCAGACCCCACCGGCACTTCCTGCCTGCGCAGGCAGGCGTGTCCGCCTCCCCTCATAGTGGAGGATCTGAATTATAAAACAAAAAACCTGCCTATTTAGGCAGATTTTTTTTCCTTTTCACACTTTATAAATAAAATGTAGAAAGGAAGGGTGCCCGGCTGACGCATTGACGTCAGAAGTCCGGGCACTGTTTGGGCCTTGCGGCCGCGTAGAGGTCTCGTCTGTGGGGGCGCGAGATGATATAACGCGGAAACGGGTTTTTGGCACCCGTTGGTGAGGCCTTGTAATTTCTCGTGTCGCCAAGATAGGCAACAAGAGAAAAAGTGGGCTGTGGCGGCCAGGCTTGGCCATTATTGAATAGGTGTTCCGTGGATCCTCCGCTTGGGGATAGATCTACTCCGGTGTTTACCTTTCAAGAAGTGACCTTCCTAAACCGCCACAGCCATGATTATAGACTTTTGGAAAATCTGCAACTATTGTTGTGGCTTATTAACGGCTAATGATATCATAAATTTGCATTCTTGTCAAGTATGTGATACAATTTTGGTATAATTTGGCTTATTTGAGCGAAATATTTCATTGTAAATATAAATAACAAATTATCTCAATGTATCTCTATTTATTTTATCTAGTACAGAGAGATACATTGAGATAAATGGAGATAAGTTATGACAAAGTTTTTACTCAAAGCACCATACAAACCCGCTGGTGACCAACCTCAAGCTATAAAAAAGCTTAGTTTTGGTTTGGAAAAGGGGATGAAAAAGCAGACACTACTTGGTGTGACTGGTTCAGGCAAGACGTTTACGATTGCCAATGTGATAGAACAAGTGCAAAAACCAACTTTAGTAATTGCTCATAATAAAACTTTGGC
>DOMK01000020.1 GCA_003510435.1 Candidatus Magasanikiibacteriota bacterium | reverse complement strand
TTTTGGATGATACGGCGCCCTCCGAGATCTACACGCGTTCCCTACTCGACGCTCTTCCGATCTCCGCGACGTTCGTGTGAGCGCAGGCTTCGGTGGCGGAGTTGAACAGGTCGGTGGTGCAGACGTCGCTGTCGTCGCAGTCCGGGATGGCGAGGCACACGTTGGTCGTGTCCTGGCAGTAGGTCCCGGCGACGAGGCAGTCGGTGTCGGCGTTGCAGCCCGTGGTCGTTGCGGGGACGCACATGTTGTTGAGGCAGTCCTCGTCCGCGGCGCAGTCGGTCTTGAACCAACAGCAACCGTGACCGGGGTACATGAGGGGGTTGCCCTCCATGCAGTCACCGGCCATGAGACCGAGCTTCTTGACCTGCCCTTCGCACTCCGTCGGGTCCGAAGTGGACCCGCAGTACGTCGCCATGTTATCGCCGGCGAAGTACCCGTCGCCGTCGGGATCGGGGTTGATGACCTCAACGGTCGAGTCGTTGCTCATGCACCCCACCAGGGTGATGGCCATCGCGAATGCCACGATATAGCTCGCGGCGGGCTGGCGCACCCAGTAACCGTGCTTCAAGATGATCTCCGTGTGTTCGAGCTGGTGTCGGGAGATACGTTTCCCCCGACCTTTTCGCAAATCGCACCAGCCCAGGGGCAGGAACTTACTCCACGCCCCATAGGCTTAGAAACCTAGAAATATGTCCATTTGCCCCAGCGTAAACGCTTGGCTTGCCATCCTGAACAAAGATAGTGTTCAAGACAACGACAGGGAGAGCGCCCCCGTCTCCAATCTGTTCTATTAGGCGGAGATTGGAAAACCGCCTGGGTGAAACTTAGAAGCGGAAGAGCAGGCGCAGATCGCCGGAAATGTATCCGGACCCCAGGCGCTCTCCGTGCCACTTCTCGTAGTCCACCCCGCCGGCCACCCCAGCCAGCAACTCCACAACGCCGAGCTTCATGCTCGCCAGGATCGTCACACCATAGTAAGCGTGCTTAACCTGGCTGAGATTGAAGATGGTACCGGTGTCGAAACCAATACCAATGCGTCCGAAGAAGCTGGCAGGTCCACCCCGCACAAATACGTGAGGGTCGGCCCGGAGGGACCAGTTCACCTTGGTTTCTCCCGAAACCCCGACGACCCCCACGAAAAGGGGCACGCCGAGACCGAGCCAGTCGCCCGAAAGCAACCAGTACGGCTCAAAGGAGATTCCATAGTCTACATAGGTTCTCTTGCTCCCGCTGTCCTTGTTGTCGAGAAGACCGTGGATGCGGGAAGCAAATCCGAGCTTGATGTTCGACGACCCGGACGAACCCGGATCGCCATCCTCGCCCCTACAGTCGAGAACGGAACAGGTCATGTCCCCGTCGGTGTCCTCATTGCGGATACCAGGACCGGCCGTATTCTGGCAGATCCCATCCCCATTGAGGTCCCAGCAGGTGAGACCGTTCTTACCGTCCTCGCCGTCCTTGCCACCAACGCTCGGAGCGTTGACGACCTGGTTGGAGGTGCACTTGAACACCACACCACGTCCGGAGTCTCCCCCGGTACCAGTGATGGTGTACTCGGGCTGATTGCCCGAGATTTCGGCATACGGGTACAACCCGCGTGCCTTGGCACTTTGAAGGGCACGAAGCCCCAGGGCCGCCCGACCCTTAGCCAGCTCCTCGTTTCCCGAGTAGCTTTCTTTGTCGCCGGAGGCCAACCCGACGACCTGGATCACGCCATTACAAGCCTCGAGGGCTTCAATGGCCCCCCCGCGAAGATCCGCCTCAGACGGCATCCCTCCGCGCGGGGCACTCACGAAGGACTCCTGCCCGAAAGCATTCGTCTCGTGAGCGAGACCCAGCAATACCACGAACAAGCTCGTGGCCAACTTCCGAGCCGTCTTCACGGCTCACCAACCTTTCACCCGCCCGAAGACGGGTTGCTGAGAAACGATACAGAAAACCGGTACCATATCTCTACCCTCGCTCAACGACCACTAGTCATCGAGAAAGGGAAACATTGTCTCGCGAGCCACAGGTATGGCTCGGCGGGTTTTGTTTCTTAACTCACCCCCTTGTTCCCCCTCTCTTTCAGTAAGAGAGGGGGAAACGTTTTAATCTATTCTCCCCTTCTCTACTTTGTAGAGAAGGGGTTAGGGGGATGAGTAAAAACAATACCTACCGAGCCAAAGACTCGCTTTTGCACAGCAAAAGGAAAGAATAATATTTATACTTTTATTTTTATGTTTTTGAATTGTAATGATCTAGCCACAAATCTTCTTTCACAAATCATCATTTTTCCATATCATGACAATCTCTGAGAAAGACTTGTTATATATTTATATATACAGATCGCAAAAGTTAGCACTTTTATTGTTCTTATTCACACTTATCCGCTAGTTTTAGCCAAATTGGGCACACTTTACCCATCTTAATCATATATCAAATATGACAGAGTAATATACCATATTTTTGCTAATATGTCAAGACCTTAGACAGCATTGTTTATTAACAGCCTATAAATCAAACAAAAAATGGCTTAGATAAGCCATTTTTTAAGATTTAATTATATTCTATCTTGTCCATTTTTTACCTGGTTTAGGTTTTTTTTCTTTTACTGGTTTTTTTTCCACGCCACCAATCTTTATCACAATACCATTATCAAATACCACATCTTTTACTATTCCATTGGGAGGTAAAGTTAATTTTCCTTCTCCATGTGGTTTGTTATTTTTATTGAATGGACCATTGTATACAGTATCATCAGCCCATTTCCATTCGCCATTTTTTAAATTACCATGTTCTGCCATGCCATCAAAACTATCACCATTTTCAAAAATAATTTTAATCTGACCATGAGGCAAATTTTCTTTATCAAATGAACCAGATATTTCTTTGGGGAAATGTTTTGGCAAACCTTTAAAAACTGGCACAGATTCTTTGTATGTCTTCACAGCTCTAAACACACCATCTTCTTTTTTTTCATTGTCATAATCAGTATCATCAGCGTCTTGTTCAGCTTCACTTTTATAAACTTTATCTCTTACACCATGAGTGTAGTGGCTCAATTCTGATGTGTGTGTTTCTTCATAAATAATAGTTGCCTTTCCATGTGGTAGTCCATCTGTAAAACCACCCAAGTACCTAATTGTTTTGCCTTCTGAATTAGTAGGATACCAGAGTTCACCACCACCGACAATTTGACCATGATCCATTTCACCATAAAATTGACCTCCACCTTCAAAATCAACCCTAGTAGGTCTGCCATGAGGTAAACCATCTTTGTCAAAAGTACCAGTAATTTTTGTCACTTTCCAATTTTCAAATCTTTTTATTTTTATTTCATCTGAATCAGAATATTCTCGCGTTTGATATTTTGATAATTCAGGATTTTTATCTCTTTTTTGTTCTTTTTCATCCTCATAATCTTTCATTCTCACACCATGATCAAAACTAGTATATTCTATTTCTTTTGTTTCTTCATTAATTATTTTCGCTTTTCCATGAAAAAATCCATCTTTGAAACCACCAAAATACTCACGTGATTTACCTTCTGGGCCAGAATCCCGAAAAGTACCAAAAACAAATTGTCCGTGTTCCATAGAGCCATTAAAATAAGCCCCATCTACAAACTCAACATAATTTTTTTGACCATCTGGCAAGCCATCTTCTTCAAAATGACCACTTTCAATTTTTACTACTTTCAAATTTTCAAATCCTTTTATTTTTATTTTATCTGAATCTGAATATTTTCGTACTTCTGTCTTAGTTGGTTCACCATCAGACGACAAGCCAGCATTTCTATATTCATCAGCTCTTTTTTCTCTCTCTATTATATCTTGACTATTTTCATCAGAATCAGTAGAAGTTAGATGGGTACCTTCTGGTTCAGCTGGTTCTTTGTCAGTAGAAATTCCTTTGTCTATCATAAATGCAGAAGCTAAAAGACCTAAAGGAATAGCAATACGTTTGAACCACTTAAAGCCACCTTTAGCTTTTTTATTTTCTCCTAGCAAATCATCACCACTAGTATCACTACCATCTGCTGGTGGCACTATACCATCTCCCGAAGCCACTCGAAAATTTTCTGGCACAGTAAGATTTACTTGCGCCATTAGAGTTTCCATCTCTTGAGCTAAAACTTTAAATTTTTCCATTATGTTATTTGCCTTTTTATATAACTGGGGTAATAAAGTTTCAACTAAATTTTTCGCATTTGGTTCGTCCTTAACATGATTAGCAAAATTATCTATAATGCTTTTTACTTCACCGGCCAAAACAAACTCTTCTTGCATAACAATATTAAAATCCCTATCAATGTCAGGATTTTCTACGTATTGTCTAGCAAACAAAAAAGCCTGTTTAAATTTGGCACCAATTCTGTAAGCATTGCGTACACCAGGAACCATCTGTTCTAAACTTCCTTTATTTCTCCACAAATACATCTTAGCATTACCTCTCTGTGCGTCAGCAGTCATCACTTCTTTTAAAATAGAAAAATCATATTGGGAGAACAATTGTTCCAAACCCTCTCCTTGAACTGCATGAAATTCTGAAGCTCGGGGTGTATCTGGTCCAGGTTCTCTAGCTCCACTTCCGTCTCCAACTGCGTCGTCAACAGAATCACCACCACCCAAAACTTCTAATGCTCCACCAGCGCCGGCTTCTGCCATACCCAAATCTTCTACTTTGCCAGTAGTTTTTAGTTCTTGATATTTTTCATATAACAATAATAATTCTGGATTATAATCTTCTTTTTTATAAGGTTTGCCAGTGCGAGGCAAAAAACCATTATCTTCCATTGCCTCAATCATGAAAGCAAGTGTTGTTTCCAAACCCATTGATATTCCATCAGCCCTATCTTGAAAACCTTTCCATCCGCTAGTTAACAAAAAAGTAAGTCCGTCAGTATTACCAGCCTTAGGTAATTTTTTATTAAAAAAATCTCTCAAATCATAATTCAAGCTATACTCTTCTTTTGCAAGTTTATTAACATTTAGATCGAGATTGCCAGTAGTGTGAGAAGTAAAATTATCTACTATCTTTCTCAATCTGATATATAAAAATTTGGTACTATCTATTTTTTTCGCTGTAGCAATCAAAGACTCATGACGACTATGTAAACCATCTAACAATTGCTTTCTTTCTTTTTTGCTTGTTTTAAAAAACCCCTGTGCATCATAAACAGAAAGCAATTTTGTCTTAGCATTATTTTCGCTCCAATCAACATGATGTTGAAGCAAATAATCTAGATCACGCCAACCATCATCATTCTTGAGTTCAAATTCACCCGTTACTGGCACACCCAACAGTTTACTCAAACTAACAAAAAAATCCTGATATGCTGTTGGCGAAAGAAAATTTTCTGGCTTTGTATGACCATCTTCTGCAGGGGATAAACAATATCTAACAGCACTTACCAGAATATTTCTATATTCTTCATTACCAAACTCAAACCATTTTTTTGTTCTATCAAAAAATTCATTTGGAATTTGCCTACAGTCTTGAATTGACTGATTAATTACTACACTAACATCAACATCTGGCGCAGATAAAAATTCTATCATGGCTTCTTTTTCTAGATCAGTAGTGGGCGGTGATATTGGTTTATCATTTCTATAATCTTCTCTATACTTTATTTTTAATTCTTGTTTTTTAATTTCTTTACTCTCTTTGATCTTTGGGTCAATTCCAGTCAAGGCAAAAAATTGCCTTTCCCAGTTAGGATCTTCTAGATTTAGATTTATAACAGTAACACTCCAATCATCTTTTGGATCAAAAGTTTCAACCACCTTTGATTCCCGAGAAATTCTTATTTCAATATGATCACTTCTTGCTTCGTTTAAATATGCCTGGATTTTTTCTAATTTAGGCCCAAAGTCAGCTACCTGTTCATCTGGATTTTTAGTTGGTACAAAATCATCATCCAGACCAAGTGAATCACCAGCGCCTCGTGTTCCCATTCTATGATCTCCACAAACTCTTTTCAACGGTTCTCTTTGTTCCTGAATTTTTAACAAACGCAAAAATTCTGTCTCCAGGTCATTTCTCTCAATATTTAACTGAATCCAATCACGACAAATTGGTTTACTATCATCACTAGTAAAACGAACAAAACCACTATAACTGCTGGCACGATACAAATCATTAACAAGTTTAGCTCTCCTCTCTAATTCAACCAGAGGTAATTTAAATCTAGCAACATAGCCATCGTCATCCTTAACACCTAACACGTGAAGACCACCAGAATATTCGGAAATATTCATACATAAATTTTCCAACCCTTCTCTTTTTTCTTTATATTCATTTTCTTGTTCATATACAGTTAACACCCTCAAAAATTCTTCTTTCCAATTATCTATTTGAATACTGATTTGAAAAATAGTCTTGTCACTATCTGCAACAATAGTAGGATACTTTTTGCACACAAAACCAAATTTAGAAATTATGTCTACTGGTATTACCCCTACTTTTTGAACTACAAAATCCACCCGCTGTTTCAATTCAGTTAAATTGCCATCATCAAATTCTTTATAACCAAAATTACAAAATCTGCCATCTGCAAGTGTCTTAAAATATTCTATTAATTTTTTTCCTAATTCTGGACCGGGTAAAACTTCGGCTGAAGCTACTCTATCTTTTGTTTCTTTAGCTGCTTTTAGAGCATCAAAAGCTGGTACCCGCGCCATACTCTCTATTCCCGGTACAGCATCAACCAATTGTTCCAAAACAGTCATATCATTTCCGACTAGAGTACGCGCTTCACTAAACAAAAGCCTGTCATTACCAAGTTTTGCGCCAAATCTGTCTTGCCAATCCTGTGCCACATCAGCATCTCCACCGGTCCAGGTTCTTAATAATAATGCATCATCAAAATTGCCATGAGCAAACGGCAGAGCAGACCAACGCTTATATTCTTCCACCGTACCAAAGTCTCTAATAATTTTTTCTTCAGTTTTTACATCCTCCAGCATTTGTTCTAATTCTTTTTTTCTAGCCTGGTATTTTAACCTCTGTTCATCTGAAAAAGCAGTGGACAATTGTTCAATCTCTTCTATCTTACCAGCATCACTTCCAGCCGTAGCCATTAATTCTCTAACCTGTCCAGACAAATTGGTAATGAACAAGATGAGGTCAGAACCTTCTCGTTCAAATCTAGACAAGGCATCATGAATCAACCGTCTCTTTGCATTAGTGTCAGCTTCTGTTTCTACCTTGGATTTTATATCACCAACAAATGCCACTGATCTAGCTTCAATACTAGCCATCATCTCGGCTATATAATCTTTTGGATTTTTTTTGCTAGGCAATTTCTTTATCAATTCCAAATTAGACATCACTCCAGGATATTCTTCACTCAGATCAGCGATAGTCTTTACACAATCATCTGGCGATTCTTTGCTAATATCAGTATGACGCCAACGTGAATCCAAGGCAATAAATCTATTTCCATTTTTTTTCAAAGAAATAAAAACATCATAGGCACTCTGCGCTGATTTAAAACTTTTCAAAAAAACTTTGGCAAATTCTGCGCCTTTTTTTGCATGGGCTGTACCAGCGGTAACATCACAAACCTTAGTGATTTCTATAAGTTGTCCTAAGGCAAAAAAATCTTTCACCTTTTCATGATTTTTTAATTCTGTCCAGGCTCTTATTTGTGTATAATCTCTTTCCAGAGCCTTAGAAAACAGTGCCAAAATATCAACCCGATCATCAGGAAAATCTTCTAAAAGTTTTACTTCAGCTGGATTAGGGAAACTCACCCCCAAAGCCGTGGCTAGTTCAGCTTTTCGCTTTGTCAATCTTGCTTCAGCTTCATCTTCCTCACCTCCAACTTTTTTCCTCAGTTTCTCTAAATCTGCTCGTTTATCTTTAAAAATCTCTTCAATTCTTTTGTTTGCCTCCATATAATAAACACCCTCATCTTGAATATTTTTTCCAATCTTTTCATTCATCTGAAGAAGAAATTGATGTAAAAATGTAATAGTAATTATATCAATTTTTAGTATGTCAGCACTCAATTCTTGCAAGACTTGATTTTTTACTCTAAGATTTCCTGCTGGATCGGATACAGCATGAACACCATAATCAACTTCGTGTATATCAATTACTGCCTGACTAAATATTTTTTCATATAGATCATTTACTTTTTTTGGTATTTCTTCACAAAATCTCTTCCGACTGTCCAAATCACTCGGGGCAAACTCAGTAAACAAAACCATTGAACCAAACATCTCTTGTAAATTACTAACATCTATCTCTAATCTAGAATCAGGATCATCATAATAAAGTTTAGGATTTTTTGTATGACTGTCTAGCATTTCAACTACCAAACTAATATCTGAACGATCTGGAAGATTATCCCATTGGATCACAAAATCAGAAAATCTTTTTCCATCTTTTTTAAATAAAGTAAATAATTTATAAGTTTTTTCTATACTAGAAAACAAGCGTAAACAATCTACAATTTTTACATCTCCACTTACAGCTTTTATTTCTTGCCACTTACTTTGGTCATCCTCTGATAAATGATCAGAAGAATCTGCACCACTCTCACCTACACCTGGTTTAGGCAGGCTGTGCGCAAACTCCAAAGCTTGTCTGCCAGCTTCGGCAAAATCGTCTCCACAAGCCAAAATTATTTCGTAAATTCTTTTCAATCCAGCCAAATTTTTATCACCACAAGTATTTATGGCTGAATTTAATTCATGACTATTTGTTTTAGCCACATGATAATGTAAAGACAACCATCTCCACCATTTTTTTGGATCATCTTCAGTTGGTGGAGTATTAACTATTGGAGGTTCGTCATCTTCACCCAAAACTCCATCACTTTCTTCCAACTCTATCAAATCTTCATCTTTTAACAAATGTGGTCTAGTATCACCAACATTTCTTAGTTGCACTGGACCGTTCACTGCCGTATCAGCTGTAGAAAAATCTGTTAATTCTGCACTCAAATCTACCTCCATATAGGCTGGTTTGTAACCACGCTGTCCAGATGTAGTAGAAAATACTGTCACTAATTTGTCACCAAATTGTCTTTTAAAACCATTATCTTTAAAACTATCGTCAGCCTGATGTGAACGCATCATAGCCTTGGCACCAACAGCTTGTAAAGATTTTTCAAAAACACCTTTACCAAATTTTTTAACTTTTTTCTCATCATCGCCTTGACCATAACTACCTCTACTTTTTGTCTCACCATCTTTATTTTTGGGAATGTAAACAAAATCATCAGAAATTTCTGTTGGATCTGTCCACATCATTTGCATTTTCTGGTCATTACTTAATCTCGTCAAATCTCCGGCTCTTTTTACTTCAGGATCTTCTGCTATCCCGCCGTGGGTGATCAACAAGCCTTTCTTTGTCACTAAATTAATTGGCAAATTATCATAAAATTCGTTGTATTTATCTCTAATTTCTGTTGCAAAAGTGCCATAGGCATCCATGGCCTTTATATTAAATAAATCCGGATCTTGCATTTGAGGTGAGCCAGCATGTTCATGATTCCCTCTTAACAAAATTACATTCTCAGGATATTCATTATACAATTCCATTAACGCTTGAATATTTTCCAATTGCTTTGGCCCGCGATCAACATAGTCCCCAGTAAAGACTAAATACACTGGTTCATGTCTTTCTACGCGCGCAATAAAATCTGTTTCCACTAAGATTGATTGAATAGAACTTTCATCTCCATGGGTGTCACCCACAATAATGGCATGACCTTTTTCTGGTAGATAAACCAAATCACCGTCATGAGTCATGACGGTTTCTTGTATATCAGAAATTTTTTCTGCACCATTTAGTCTGCCTTCGCCGTCTTTTTTATTTCTCTCCAAAGTTTGTTGAGTTTCTCCGATCAAAGCTATAACCTGCTTTGCATCTCTAGTTTCAGCTTGTTCCCAAATAGCTTTCACTTCTTCATCAGTATTTACTTTCCATTCACCTTTTTCCTTTTGTTTCTTTATAGCTTCATTTACTGACTCTTTGGCTTTTCTAAGCAGGGCATCAAACTGGCCTGCAACATCAGGATCATCGGGTTTATCACCGACTTGAAATAAAGCATTTTTTAGTTCTGAAATACTAGTATTGGCTAATTTGAGTATGAGTTCAGAAGCACTAACGCCAACTTGTTTAGCTAGTTTTTTTAATTTCTTATCCAAAGCAATAATATCTTTTTCATAAGTTGCAATCATTTCATTTGCATAAATTTCTTGTTCTAACTTTCGTAATTCCTGTCTTAATACATTTAATGCAGTACTAAATTGAGTAAATAAGTCCAAACTTTTTTCTGTTTTTACTCTATTTAACGAACCATGCAATTTTAATATTTCACTGTCAATATCAGGGATTCTATCTTTCAGATCATTTTTCAATTTTTCCAATTCAACTCGCAGCTCAGATTCTCTATCTGCAGATAATTCAAAATCACCACCCGGAGTTGGTTTAACATCTATTACCTTACCATCTCTTCTAACTTTACCACGTTTTTTGTCTTCTTCAGACATAAATTAATCTTTATGACTAATAATTTTTTCCAAAGTATTTTTTACATTTTGTTTATCCAAAACAGACTGCAAGCGAACACGCAGGTCTTTTATTTTCTTTTCTATTTCATCTAGTTCACGATGATACTTACGATATTTAGCAATTTCTTTTTTCAAGTTCTCCTCCTCACTACTATCATTTTTTTTGACAGAAGTTTTGGTCATAGGGATTACCCTTTTTGATTATCCACGTTTAACAAAAATAATAGTTGATAATAAAATGCCAAAAATAAAAGCCACTAGAGCGTTAACAACTAGGTTTGGCCTGACTGGCCAAGAAGTCACAACTGGATCATTGATAACTTTGAGAGTAATATCTCCGCCCACATATTGCCAAGCTTGGGAGACCAAGGTGTTGGCCACAGCGCCAGCATATTCTTTGGCTTGATCCTTGTTTTCATGATAAGCACTAACATTCAAAACCCCAGTACCATAAACCACAGACACAATAATATTTTTCTGCCACAATTTTCGCTTGTCTTGTTCAGATAATTTATCAAATATTGTTTTGTCCAAATTAAATCCAGGCTGAGCAATAACCTTGTTGTAAAAATCATTACTTTTTACCACTTGGACCAAATTTCCACCAACTTGCTCGGCAGATTTTACCACGGTATATGGATCTACTCCATAACGTGATTTTGATATAATCATTACCTGGGCATCAGCGCGATATTGTAGATGAAATAAAAAACTAATCAGGATTGTTAAACCAGCAAAAATAATACCGATTAAACCAATCAATTTCCAATTTTTTTGTATAATATGAAACATTCTTTTTTCTTCAAACATATTAAATTAATTTTAAATTTTAAATTATAAATTTTAAATAGTGAGGATAAGATTGTAAATTATTATCTTATAGACAAATATAATCAGTTCTCATCTTTTTGAAAGGATTTTGTAATTTATCACAATCAAGAATAAACAGATAATTATACTATAAAATGGCAGTTTTGTCAAGGTAAAAAGGAAAACTAGGTCAATTTTGCAAAATATACAGATTATTTGGCTAAAATATAATGTTTTTTTGCAAACACTTCTTGTCTAACACCATCTCGCCAAATAGTTATTTTAAATTCTTTTGGCGCAAACCAGATTTGCTCGGCCAAGGTAAATTTATCAATTGGTTGATTCTCTATTTCCAAAACCACATCACCAATTTGCACGGCTGAGTCAACTGACTTCTCACCCAAAATATTTATATACAAACCAGTCTCAGGTTGCGAATTATTATTACCAAAAACTCCATAAACTAGGGATCCTTGCCAACCCACGTCCAAATATTGCAATTTGCCAGTTTCCAAAATAGAATTAATTCCCCTCTCCACTAACCAGCTTGGTAGTAAATTTTGACCACCCACATTTACAAAAGCTAATAACTGGCCATTGCCATCTAGCAAAACACTGCCAGGAGTGGTTAAATTCAATAAACCAAAATTATATTGTCTGTCCGCATAATAGCCAACTACTGGATCGGCCAATGGTACAAAATCTGCCACTAAATTATTTTTCCATTCATTACCAAAATCAATTGACCAAACATTGGTATTTAGACCAAAATTTTGCCAATTGGCAAACGACATAACTCGCAAACCATTGGCTTGAATTTTTAAAAATAATAATTTATTTGTTTTGTCATAAACAGTTTTTTCTATCACATAACTATTACCCACATAGTCAATTATTTCCCAATTTTTTTCTTGACCCAAAAAATAATTTGAAGAAAACAATACACACCAACCATCAGAACTCACGACAGCAGACTGAGCTACAAAAGAATTTTTATTATAATATTGGCCTTCAACTTTTTTCTTTTTATCATAAACATTCATTAGTCTCTGTTCGGCTTGGCTTTTTACGAGTAAATCGGGTGTATTGTTATTTAATCTTTTTCCGTCCAAGTCATTACTCTGGACAAATTGAATTGATTCATAATGTGGCAAAACCCAGGCGTTAACAATCATGGTGGCACTTACACCCGCCACAAAAGCTAAACCAGCAAACAACAACAACCACTTAACATTTTGTAAACGATAATAAGTATCTACGCGACAGGTCTTGTTTGGGAGGTGAGGAGCTTTTGGGGTCATATCCAACGAACAATATAAAATAAAAATATAAAAAATAGAATTACATTACTCAATAAAAACCAAGTCTGTCTTTTCCAATCTATACCCTGAGGAGCAAGATGAAAACGGACAAATAATTGAAATAAAAACCATAACCAAGTAATCATGGCGCCCAAAATCAAATACCCCATAGGCAAAAGATTAATGACCCACACCATTTCCAAAACTAAAAGGGCCATAAGCAGTGCCCATAATAATATTTTTTTATACTCAATCACAAAATACATTCTCCAAATCATAACCGACACAAAAGCTGATAAAATTCCGGCCAATGACATCCATAACCAAAAAGGTAAATTAGGAAAAAATAAATCAAAAGCAAAAATCAAAGTAAAAAAAGCATACATATTAAATATCCAGAGCATCATCTTCATTCTGCGTACTGGTTTTTGTTCGTGAGAGAGCTGATTTTCTTGAAGTTGAGACTTTATAAAAAACAATGCCATGAATCCCGTACAAAAAATAATCAAAAACCAATTTAAAATCGGCCATTCAATTAGTAAAATCAAACCAATCACACTCAACTGGGTAGCAATCAGCAAAATAAAATCAAGAAAAAAATTTTCTTTTGTATGATATAGATACCAATAGAAAAAACTAGACAAACCAATCCAAACTATTATGGTAGAAAAAAATATCCATGGGATAGGAAAAAATATCAGCAAAATCAAACTCGGTATGGTGATCAACCCGACAAAAAAACTAATTAAATACTGTTTCCAAAGCATAATTATTTTTTAATTTCTACAAGCAATTTATTTAATTCATCCATAACTTTTTCTCTTTTTTCTAAATCAGACAATTTTGTTTCTTTTATTTTATAAATATTCATTAGAGTATTTAGGTGTATTTCGCGCAACTCTTGAGGAACTCTAATCGCAAAAAATACTTTATCTACATTTTCATAAATCGTATTATTATCAGTCGTGGATGTTGTACTAATCAACAAATCCTCTATCCCCTTTTGGTAGTTTGCCTTGATTTGGAAAACTCTTTGATAAACATCTTCTACACCTACCATATTAGTTGGTTTGTTCAAGTCAACTTGTTTAATTTTAATAGATAATTTTATAAGTAAAATCGCGGTCGCTAAAATTATCCCCAAAGCAACTATACCAAAAACCACAAAAACCAAATTAATTTTGTTATTTTTTTGCCAAAACATATTTTATAAGTTTAATTTTTTCTTTGGAGCCAAAACGACTAAATTCAAGTTTTAGTGTATAAACTTGAAAAAAACTACGTTTTATTATACACTAATTATGTTAATAAAGCAAAAATATGGACTATTACGCGGAAAACAAAAAAGCTAAGTTTGATTATGAAATCCTTGAGACCTTTGAGGCTGGTTTGGTGCTGACTGGGTCAGAGGTAAAATCAGTCAGAAAAGGCAGTGCGAACCTAAAAGGTGGCTTTGTAAATTTTCACAATGATAGTGTTCTTTTGAGCAATGTCCATATCCCAAAATACAAATTTGCTGGTAATGAAGAAAATTATGATCCAGAAAGAAGCCGAAAACTACTTTTAAAAGTAAAAGAAATCTCTTATTTAAGAGGAAAAATGCTAGAAAAAGGCTTGACAATTGTTCCTCTTTCCCTGTATAATAAGAGCCGTCATATCAAATTGGCCATTGGCCTTGCCAAAGGTAAAAAGAAGTATGACAAAAGAGAAAGTATTAAAAAACGCGATACTGAAAGAGAAACGAGAAGAACCTTAAAAGGAGATCTTTAACAATTCAATCTTTCACCTGACCACTTGACCACCTAAACACTTTACCAAAAGTGATGAAGTGATTGAGTGATAAAGTGGTTAAGTGAATAAAGGGGATGACAGGGTTCGATGGGTGGACCCATGTTATCTTTTACAAGCATGTCGAGGTTGTACTTTTTCCTCGTAAATACCAAAGTACAAATTATAAATGCAAACTTTGTTAGCAAAGTAAAGAATGCTTTGGCTTCTGCCTTTAGTGTTCCTACATTTGCTTCTGTAGTCGCTTAAGTGCTTCTACCATCGCCCCTCTGATACTCAATAGGGGTTAGGCGGTGTAAATTATTGAGTGTAGGTCAAAAATTTCGCTTGAGATTTTTTTCCGAAAGTAATCCAAGCTTCAGCTCGTAGTTATTTTGCTGATTTTCTAGCCACGAGTGAAATACCAAATCAGCTACACATGTAGACTGTAGGGGTAGCCCGCCTAGACCCGGGTTCAATTCCCGGCATCTCCACGAAACACGATACCAATATACGAATGGTACTAATAATACTAATTACGAAATATACGACATTAGTATTATTAGTATGAATTAGTATATTAGCATCGCAAACATTATTATAACTTTATAACTATTTATTATGCGTATTAGTCGTAAAAAAAGACCAGACAAACCACTTATCCCCCACTATCAACTGAATGATAGAATTCGTGTACCAGAAGTACGCGTGATTGGTGATAATAATGAAAATCTCGGTGTCATGACTTTGGAACAAGCTCTGCATTTGGCTGAAGAAAAAGAAATGGATTTGGTTGAAATCAACCCTACAGTCACTCCACCAGTTTGCAAAATAGTTGACTTTTCTCATTTTAAATATCAAAAAGAAAAAGAAGCTCGCAAACAAAAAGTTCAAACTCATGAGACTGAAACTAAGGGCGTAAGGCTATCTGTCCGGATTGGTGAGCACGATTTGGAAATAAGAGTAGAGCAATCTGAAAAATTCCTAGATCGCGGTGATAAAGTAAAAGTAGAAATCATTTTAAAAGGCCGAGAAAACACCAAACCACAGCTCGCTTTTGAAGTTCTGAAGAAATATTTGGCTCTAATAAAGGAAAAAATGGAGATTAGAACTGAACAAGAGCCAACCAAACAAGGCAACAAAGTGACCGCTATTATTGCTAAAAAATAATCAACAGGGACAAATCTTGACTTAAAACCAAGATTAAGGTATAATCTCACCACTTTTTAACACGTTAATCCCTTTATAAAATATCTAAGTTATTTATATGCCAAAAGCTAAGACACACAAAGCGACTGCAAAAAGATTTGCTGTAAAGAAAAGTTCTTCCGGTGTAAAATTTATCAAACGCACCAATGGACAAGATCATTTTAATTCTCGCGAAACTGGTAAAACCAGACGCAATAAACGCTCTGATAAAACCATGTCCAATACCATGAGAGATACTATCAGTCGCGCGATTAAAAATTTCTAATCAATTATAAACAAAAAATTTTATGCCTAGAGTTAAACGTGGAGTCCTACACTTAAAAAGACGTCGAGGACTAATGAAAAGAGTAAAAGGTTTTGAAGCTGGTAGAAAAAATCTTATTGCCTTGGCTCAAACTGCTGATACCAAAGCTGGTGCTCATGCTTACCGCGATCGTCGCGTTAAAAAGAGAACTATGCGTGGTTTATGGCAAGTTCGAATCAATGCCGCTGTCAGATTATTTGATCTAAGCTATAGCAAATTCATGGGAGCCCTAAAGACAAAACAAATCTTATTAGATAGAAAAGTTTTGTCCCAAATTGCTGACAAAGAACCAAAAGTTTTTGCTAAGATCGTAGAGTTCGTAAAATAATAATCACCTAAACACTTCCGCACAAAAACACCAAAACACAAAATCCGCCCCGAGTACTCGAGGCGGATTTATTTTTCCACAAGCCAATATTGACAAATGATTTTATCCATGCTAAGATGAGGCATACATAAGGCCTGCTGAGTGTTCGGTGTACGGCGGGACCACCCCCTCCTTTGGTCCCAATGCCTACGCTGAACACCTAGTGGGTCTGATCATAATTCCGAAAAGTCCGATATAACGACAAGTAGTCTCTTTTAAACACACATCAGTGTGTTTTTATATTATTATCAAATTATTCTAATTTCTAATACCTAAAATCAAAACAAAAAAAGAGCTCTTGGCTCTATTTTTGTTGGCGGACTGGACGGGACTCGAACCCGCAACTTCCGCCGTGACAGGGCGGTGCTCTAACCAGTTGAACTACCAGTCCGTAAACGTCCTAAAAAGGACGAAATAATTTTATCACAATCAATTTATTTTGACAAGATTATTTTGTTGCCTCAGCTTTTCTCAATCTTTTAAGTTTATTTTTGTCACGTCTAATCTTGGCAACAGCTCGTTCCAATTTAGCTTTTTGATTATTACTCTTTCTAACTCCCATATAAAGTATGTTTAAATATAAGTGATAATATAATACACGATTTAACAAATTATGTCAATATCAGGGTTTTTCCAAGCTTCAAATAAAAACCCTCAGACAAAGCCTGGGGTTTTTATTCCTCAATAACTTCTATTAAAATAGAAATAATAATCGGACGGAATCAATTGCGCTTATTGACTCCAGCCCTCCTTCAGAAAAGAGATGTTTGCTCCCAGCGCTGTCGACCTCTCTTAATAGTCGACGGGAATGTGGCCTGTCGTGCCGTATCTGGGACTACATGTCCGAAAAACGCTTGGCTTCGACCTCAGCCTCAGCCTCGCATCCTCCGATGCATTCGTCCCAGTCCTCGGACGACACGCCCTTGGACTCGCACTGCTGTTCGCAGACGGTGTAACCCGTCTCCGACTCGCAGGCGCTGACGACGAACATCATCGCCAGAAGGGCTAGAAACCGCAGCAGGAATCCCTTCATGGGACCTCCTTCTTTGGGTTGATAGGCACCTTGGTATTCATTTTATACGAACACCTAGTTGCCAACCAACTTTTTTGAACATACAAAAATACCATATTTCGAGGACTTTGTCAATGTTATTATCCCCAGATAATGGCAAAACTCAAAATAATGATAATAGACAAAAAAATGCAAAACCTGATCTCGCCCCGCTGATGTCAGCCATGGTGAAGCGAAGCGAACCAGGCATGACATTCTGTGGGGTCAATAGTTAAACATGTTTAAAAATAAAAAAATAGCTAATATTAGCTATTTCTGCTGTTAATTATTTTTATTTTACCCCTTAGTAAAAGGCAAATACTTGGTTATTAAACCAGTCAACTTTTGTAAACCAAACCCGAGTAAAACAAACAAACCAATATAACAAGCCGTCGCTACCCCAGCCGGAAGCCAGGCATAAAAGATGTCATACCGATACATTATTGGCCAATGCAAAAGATAAATCTCGTAAGAATAAATCCCAACCAAACTAAAAAATCTTAAACTGAACGGTTTGAGTAAAAATAATATTACAATTGATAACACCGTTATAATTTTAATATTCTGTTCTAACCACGGCTCTTGACCTACGCCAGAATTAATCCCAAAATATAAAAATCCAGCAAAAGCTATGCTAGCTAATAATAACTTACTTAAAACTACTAACCATTCTTTATTAGACAAATAATTCCTTAGCACTTGGATATAATTTTTTACTTTTGGTGCGACTACTAAACCGGCAAAAACTACACCTAGAGGAAAAGCCATAAAATGTAAACGATGTAAATGATTTACTCGCCACACTGTCTCAAAATTAAAATCAATTAAAAAATAGCCACCAAAAAACAATACCAGGGCGGATAAAATTGGGTGATCTTTTTTAAAAACCAGAGGAAAAACTAAATAATAAAATAATAGCAAAGTAATAAACCACAAAGGCGAATTAACATCACCAAATAAATCAGCTTCTTTGAAAAAACCAATAAAACTCTGCGCTACTTCTGCAATTGGGTAAGTCTGATGTAATATGAACCAATCCAAAGAAAAAAAGGCAATTAGAACAAACCACATGGGAATAAAAATTTTTATTACCCGCTTCAAATAAAATTGGACTGGCGATAAAGTTTTTTTGATAGCTGACACGGCTAAACCATAACCAGATAAAAATAAAAACATATCCACCCCGACTCCAGCCAAAATTGATAAAGGAAATAAAAATCTTGTGTCAGTCGCCAAAAAATAACCAATATGAGAAAAAACCACAGCCAAAATTGCCACCCCTTTCAATTCATTGGTAAGAGAAATCGGAAAAAATTCTTTATCTGGTTTCTTTCTAATAGAAATTAAAATAGCCATGACAAAAATCAATGAAAAAATCTGGGTTTGTAAGATTGGATTTAAAATTTCAATTTGCATAAATGTAATCTGCCCACAATTTATAGCCAACATCTGACGGGTGAAATAAATCGGCTGAATAAAAAGACTGATTTGTTTTTAATTCTCTCTTGGTATAACTATACAAATCAACCAATTCTAAACCATAAAACTTAGACACTTTTTCAATATATTTGTTATACTCCACCGTCCGCCAATCTAAAATATAATTATATGGAAATAAAACCAAATCTTTACTTCCTAAATATGGCAAATTTATTATAACAATTTTGGCTTCGGTTTCTTTTGTTAGACGCTCTAATAAATAAGCTAAGTCACTGGCAAAAACTTGTGGTCCAACTAAACCATGAATATCATTTATTCCAATAAATACAGTAATATAATCTGGGTTTAGAGCGATTGTTTTGTCCAATTGATAATCAATCACATCTTGTATCTTGGCACCAGGAATACCAAGATTATACAATTTTAAAGACTTGTCCGCATCAAGAAATAAATCATTAGCCAAAATATAGGGAAAGCTATTTTCTATTTTGCTCGCACCCACACCATAAGTAAGACTATCACCCAAAGCGACATAATCTATGGTTGTTCCTTTAGTCTCTCCAATTAACAATGGCTCTTCATAATCAAAAAACTGGCTCGCCAAATTGACCTTGCCAATATGATTATAAAAATAAGCATAAGCTCGGTTGAGATAAATACTAATAAAGCCTAGCACTAAAATTAATATAATAATTTTATTTCTTTTATTCATACTTATATAATAATACTAAAAAATCTTCATCTGGTCAATTTTATCTATAATAAAACTCCTTTTTACCAAGGAGTTTTATGATTTTAAATAATATTACTATTAATTTATAGTACCCCGATCACATACTTGCCAATTATCTGGGACTTCACAAGGGGTAGAAAACATCTGGCAATCACTATCTTTGTTTTGTCTGGCGTAAGTAATCATTTGGACACAGACTTTGCGCTCACGAACATCCCAATGACTAGTGGTCTTATCTGGCAAACCAACTTCTGGTTTATTAAATTTCATTGTTTCCATCATTTCAATTCCCAAACCAAGAGCATTGGTATCAAACTGAATAATTTCATCCTGATAAGGAATTTCTGCCATTAGATACATCATAGAACTTGTAATACTGGGCGTATCGGAATAAATCAATACCGGAATACCAGACACAGTGGTGGAAGAACTCACTTCTTTTACTGGGGGAGAAACCAATTGTTTAAAAATGCTAACGTATTCACCCGTAGCCAAATTACGCAGAGTGACGCCACCAGTCCATTCTTCCACTTGCCAAGTGGCGGGATATTTCATTTCAAAATTAGCAAAGGTGTTAATTTTTAAACTTTGGGTCAGAGCTTGTTTTTGATTTTCCAAAATTTTTAAGCGCAACTGAGCTGGACTCAATTCATTTTTTTGGACAGTTGGCATAGTTTTTTCAATCGTGGTCTTGGTACAACCAGCACCTAAACTGATTAAACTAGCACCCAAAATTCCAAACACGGCCACTAGACTCAAAAATTTAAGACTAGTTTTTCTACCTTTTTTGCCCAAAGTTTTTTCTACATAGGCAATCCGTTCTCGCGTTGATATTACTGTATCAGGATTGAGTGAAATACTATCAATTCCCTCACGCACTAACATTTCCGCGAATTCTGGATAGTCACTCGGTGCTTGGCCACAAATACCTACTTTTCTTTTGTGTTTGTGAGCCACACGAATCACATCACGAATCAAAGTTGTCACGGCTTTATTTTTTTCATTATAAATATGAGCTACTAAAGCTGAATCACGATCTACTCCTAGAGTTAATTGGGTAAGATCATTGGAACCAATACTGAAGCCATCAAAAATTTTGGCAAATTCTTCGGCCAATATAACATTGGATGGAATTTCACACATAACATAGACCTGTAGACCATTTTCCCCGCGTTTGAGACCAAATTCTTCCATTGTTTTGATTACTTGTTCTCCTTCTTCTGGTGTGCGACAAAACGGCACCATGACAATGACATTAGTTAGCCCCCATTCATTGCGCACTTTTTTCAAAGCTTCACATTCAAGTTTAAAGCCCGCTTTATATTCTTTGGAATAATACCGACTCGCTCCCCGCCAACCAATCATTGGGTTTTCTTCTTTTGGTTCAAATTCTTTACCACCAATCAGTGTAGCATATTCATTAGTTTTGAAATCTGACAAACGAACAATCACATCATTTTTGTATGATGCAACGGCAATTCTAGCAATCCCTTCGGCCAACTTATCTACACAATAATCTGATTTCTTTTTGTAACCATGAGTCATGTCCGCAATTATTTTTTTGGCTTTTTTATCTTTCAGTTTATCATAATTTATTAAAGCCAAAGGATGAATCCGAATAAAATTTGAAAAAATAAATTCTTCTCGCGCGAGACCAATCCCGTCATTGGGTAAAAATGATAAAGCAAAGGCATTGTCAGGATCACCCACATTCATCATAATCTTAGTTTTGGTTTTGGCTACATCTTTTATTTCTGTTTTCTTGACTTCAAATGGCAAAACTCCAGAATAGACAAAACCCTCATCACCTTCGGCACAGCTAACAGTAATTGGTTTACCAGTTTTTAACATTTTTCTCGCTCCACTGGCACCAACAATACACGGCACACCCAATTCGCGCGACACAATCGCGGCGTGACTTGTTTTACCACCTTGTTCAGTAATAATGGCCGAAGCAATGCGCATGATTGGTTCCCAGTCTGGATCAGTAATGCGTGTTACTAAAATTTCGCCTTTTTTAAAAGATTTCATTTGTTTAGGATTTTCAATTACTCTGGCTTTGCCTGCGCCAATTTTCTGACCAACTGCAGTACCACGCAATAATAATTTTCCTTTTTTCTTGAGTTCGTATCTTTCAATCACTGAGTGACTTGACCTGGCTTTGACTGTTTCTGGTCTGGCCTGAACAATATATAATTTGCCAGTAATACCATCTTTCGCCCATTCAATATCTTGAGACTTGCCATAATGTTCCTCAATCATCACACCCCATTTTGATAATTGAATAACTTCGTCTGGAGTAACGGCAAATTTATTTCTATCAACATGTTTTACATTGGCCTGTTTTGTTCCTACAGTCTTACCATAAACCAATTTTACTTCTTTACTACCCAAAATTTTGCTAATTATAGCCTTTTTTCCTTGTTTTACCCCTTCTTTAAAAACATAAAATTGGTCGGGTGTCACTCGGCCTTTTACGACATATTCACCCAAGCCATAAGCCGCGTTGATCAGAACGACACCTTTGAAACCAGACTCAGTATCAAGCGTAAACATAACTCCACTCGCACCAACATCTGACCGCACCATTTCTTGCACTGTGACAGACAAAGCCACAGCCATATGTTCAAAACCCTTGGTCTCACGATAAGAAATCGCTCGATCAGTAAATAGTGATGAAATACATTTTTTTACAGCCAAAAGTAAATCCGCTTCCCCTTTTACATTTAGATAAGTTTCTTGCTGACCAGCAAAACTAGCATCGGGTAAATCTTCGGCTGTAGCTGATGAACGTACTGCAACAGAAATATTTTTGGTTTTTGCAAGCTCAGATAATTTTTTGTATTCAACAATAATTTCTTGTTCTAAACTTTTCGGAAAATGGGAATTCAAAATATAATTTCTAATACTCTTGCCCACCCTAGACAGTTCTTTCATGTTAGAAATATCCAAACCCTTTAATTCCTTTTTCATTTTGTCTTCTAGCTTAGCAAATTTCAAAAACGACCAATAAGCACTAGCAGTAATAGCAAAACCATTGGGAACTCTAATTCCCTTTTGCGTTAGTTTGGAATACATTTCTCCGAGTGAAGCATTCTTACCACCCACGAGTGGCACATCAGTAATTCCAATCTCAGAAAACCATAAAATATTTTTTTGTTTTCTCTCCATATCTATTTTTTACCTAAAACGAAGTAGATATATTATAGCACTTTTTCACGTACCACACAACAAATATCACATAACAAATTTCATAGTTGGTATGTGATATATGATTCGTGTTATGTGTTATGTGCCTAAATGACTTCCCTCACTTCCAACAAATTAACATGTCCGGCTTGACCTACTGGTTCGCCAGACACAACGATTATTTTATCACCCTTTTTAGCTAATTTTTCTTTTTTGACATAGACCATTGATCTGGCAATCAATTCTTCAATTGTGCGACAAGGTTTTAAAATAAATGATTTTACTCCCCAAGACAAATTGAGCTGGCGCATAGTTCTTTCATTGTCTGTCGCTACAACTATAGGGAGCTCTGGACGATGACGAGAAATTAATCTGCCAGTTTCACCAGTAATGGAAGCCGCTAAAATTATTTTGGCATCAACTTTTTCGGCCAGAAGTCTGGACATCTCACTTACCACTTCATCAATTTTTTTCTTTTTCTTTACATATTGCATTACTTCCAAATCATCATAAACAGACTTTTCTGTTTCTTGAATAATACTTGTCATCATGGCCACAGTCTCAACTGGATACTTACCAGTCGCAGTTTCATTGGAAAGCATGACAGCGTCAGTATGATCCACGACTGCGTTAGCCACATCAGACACTTCAGCTCTGGTTGGCCGAGGGTTATTTTGCATGGAATCAAGCATTTGCGTGGCTACTATAACCGGTTTAGCAATTAATAAACATTCGTCAATCAATTGCTTCTGGACTAAAGGAACATTTTGCGGTGGAATCTCTACTCCCAAATCCCCTCTTGCTACCATCACAGCATCAGCGACGTCTAATATTTCTTTAATATTTTTTACTGCTTGATAACGTTCAATCTTTACAATAATCTTAATTGGTTGACTTCTTTTTATTTTAAATTTTCTTTCGTACTCCTCTATTAAAAACCTTAAATCAAAAACATCTTGAGCACTACTCACAAAAGACAAAGCCATCATGTCGACTTCATTTTTTACTCCAAATAATGCATCTTCTTTATCTTTATCTGTCAAAGCCCGAATCGCCAACTTGGAATCTGGTAAATTAATCCCCTTGTGCGAAGTAAGTATGCCACCAACTACTACTTCGGCAGTAATAACATTACCGGCAACTTTTGATATTTCAACTTCCATGCGCCCATCATCCAACATCATTCGTTCACCTTTTTTTGTATACAAATGCAAATCTTTGTAATCAATTGGAATGGTTTCATTTTTATAAGTAGACAGACTAGTGTCAAAACAAATTTTCTTTCCTTCTTTTAAAATAACCCCTTTTTCTGGTAAAGCTCCAACGCGAATTTTTGGTCCTTGCAAATCTTGAATAATCGCAATTGGTTCATTAAGTTTTTTAGAAATTTTTCTAATTTTTTTTAAGGTAGCCAAATGCCACTCCCAAATGCCATGAGAAAAATTAAGCCGAGCCACATTCATACCGGCTTTGATCATTTTTGTTAGAGTAACTTCTGACTCACAAGCCGGACCAATCGTACAAACAATTTTCGTGCGTTTTTGCATAATAAAAAGGAATAAGGAGTAAGCCTGCCCGCAATGCAAGCGATAGCGTTGCAGGCGGGGAATAAAGAATAATATAAATATTATAACATTTTACTCTTAAATTAAAAAGCCCCTCCCATTTTTAAGGGGAGGGGTTGGGGTGGGGTTTTGTCTCGTGTTGTGTGTTTCGTGATTCGTGTCAATCAATAAACCCCCCAGCCTGAATTTTCCATAGTTTTCTATATATGCCATCTGGCTTCGTTAACAAATCTTGATGCGTACCCTCTTCTATTACTCCACCTTTATCAATTACAATAATTCTATCCATTTTCATAATGGTGGACAAACGGTGAGCAATGACAATTACGGTTTTTTGTTTCATCAAACTATCCAAAGCATCTTGAATATAATGTTCTGATTCTGAATCAAGACTAGAAGTCGCTTCGTCCAAAACCAAGATTGGAGCATTGCGCAAAATTGCTCGAGCAATCGCCACCCTTTGTCTTTCCCCACCAGATAATTTTATTCCTCGTTCACCAACATAAGTATTATATTTATCTGGCAATTGAGAAATAAATTCATGACAATGAGCCAATTTAGCCGCCTTAGTCACTTCTTTATCACTCGCACTTGATTTACCATAACGAATATTTTCTAATAAAGTGCGATGAAATAAAATTGGATCCTGGGGCACGAGACTAATTGTGGACCACAAACTTTCCTGAGTCACTTTGGCAATGTTTTGGTTATCAATAAAAATATTTCCGGCATTGATATCATGCAGACGCAATAGCAAACGAACAATTGTACTCTTCCCGGCGCCAGAAGGTCCAACCAAAGCAATTTTTTCTTGGGGTTTAATTATTAAATTAAATTGATTTAATACTTTTCTAGTTTGACGATAATTAAAATCAACTTGCTTAAATTCTATTTTACCAGTTTCAATTTTTAATTTTTTAGCATTTGCAATGTCAACTATTTCATGGGGTGTTTCTAAAATCTGTGTCATATCTTCTGCATCGGCCAAGCTCTGATAAATATGACGAATCGTCCGACCAAAATTCCAGACTTGACGAAAAATCACTAAAAGATAAGCTTGAATTAGAACAAAGTCCCCAATCGTTAAAAAACCTTGCTTCCAAAAATCAATTGCAAAATAAAAAATTCCAATTTCCAATCCAATCATGAGTAAAGTCTGTCCAGCTTCAAAAACGTTGTCTAATGTCCAAGTAAAAAAACGTAATTTCCGCACTTCTTCATTTAGATTAGCATAACCACGAGTCTCCCGTTTAAAAGCATTGAATAACTTTATATTGAGATGATTAGTGATCGTGTCAGCCAATACTCCGCTAGATTTGGTTTCAGCTGCATTACGTTTGATATCAAATTGTAATTTGTAACGAGTCAAAAAAGCATTAACAACTAAAAACACAATTACCCAAATTAAAACTGCCAAACCTAATTCCCATCTTCTTTGAAACAAAATAATCAAAATTACTGTAATTTCAACCGCCAATTGCAACAAAAACCACAAGACATTATCCAAAATACTTTCAAATGACCACACAAACCGATTAGCCCGTTTGACTAGAGAGCCGACAAAATTATCATTAAAAAAATTAAAAGAATGCCGATGAAGATAATTGAAACAATAATTGGATAAATCAACCATAACTCGAGAATAAAAATAACTAGCCACAAAACCAGAAGTCCGCCACAGAGCCCATTGACCAAGTTCCAAAAAAGCCACTATGATCAAAACACTAATCAAACTCTGACGAATAGAATCTACGACTGTATCCCCGCTTAGGATATCAAAAAAATGTTTAAAATATAAAGGAATAATTATTGAAAAAATAGAAGCCCCAACAATCGCAAACGTAGTTACCAAAAAAGCCCATTTATATTTCCACAAATGTCTAAAATAATATTTAATTGTCAATTTGGTATTGTTTTTCATAAAAACATACAACAAAATATCCTCTCCCTGGGATATTTATTGAATTTCCTATTTCTATTATAGAAGACGTATAAACAACCTAGATGTTACAATAAAACAGCTTTTTAGGCTGTTTTATATTGTTTTAAGTCTATCTTACCTTTTGTAATTATAACCCCCTCTAAAGCCAATTTTTTCCTTTTACATTGGTTTCCAAAAGCATAACCACCTACTTTACCATCTGATCTAACTACTCTATGGCAAGGTATGTTGTGGAAATCTTTATTTTTGTTCAAAGCATTTCCTACTGCCCGAAAGGCTTTCTTATTACCAGCCAAACTAGCCACTTGTTTATAAGTCATTACTTTGCCTTTGGCAATTTTTTTGACTATTTTATAAACTTTGGCAGTAAAATCTGGCATAAATTATTTATTATTCCCAAGCATTTTCAAAACTTCATTTATTTGATCACCAGACACTTGTGATAAAACATTATTAATCTGAGCTTCTTTTGCACCACCATTATTAACAACCCCTAATAAATTAGAATATTGATCTAGTGCGCCTTTTAACATTGGAGATAAGAAAATAAAAGCCAAAATCAGTGGTACTAAAATAAATAATATTTTTAAATAACTAGCCACCAACATCATGGTTAAACGATGTTTTATTTTTTTATTTTGTTCATAAATAACCTGTGACCATTTTATATTCTTTTCTATTAGTTCTTTTAGGCCATCATTGGAATTGACGTGAATATTTACTTTTGTATCTTCCTTTACCTCAGGGATATTTTTTTCTTGATTGATTAATTGTTCATCTTTTTTGTTCATAAAAAATAACTAAGATTTTTTATTAGCTTGTAATGACTTAATTTCTGTTTGAAATTTGTTTACATCTTCAAATGCTCGATAGATGGAAGCAAACCGAATATATGCTACTTTATCAAACTTGCGTAAATGTTTCATGACTAACTCACCAATCTCTTTACTAGTCACTTCGCGTTTTTTCTTTTTTTGGATGTCAGTTTCAATGGCGTGGATCATCCGATCAAACTTGTCCTGAGTATATGGACGTTTAGTCAAGGAATGTAAAATCCCTCGTTCTAATTTGTTGCGTGAATATGACTCGCGATTGCCATTATTCTTGACCACTGTAATATCAAGTAATTCCATTTCTTCAACTGTGGAAAAACGATATGTACAAAGAATACATTCCCGGCGACGTCTAATGGCCATCCCATCTTGGGTCAAACGTGAATCAACTACTTTGGTTTCTTTTGATTTGCAAACTGGACAAAACATAATACACTTTAGCACTTTGGCACCGAAGCACAAAAGCACAATTATAAATTCAAATTATTTATATTATACCAAGTTATACTAAAAAAACAAACCCTGTTTAAGGGTTTGTGTTCAAGTGCTAAAGTGTTTAGGTGCTCAAGTGTAACTACATACCCATTTTCTTTCGAATAAAAGCTGGAATTTCCAAATCTTCATCTTCATCTTTTGGTTCTTCTTTTTTTATTATTGGCTTTTGAATATCTTCTAAAGCATTATTAATATTGGTAGAAACTGATTTACTAATAAAAACTGGTCTTTTTACTTCTGGTTCTTCTTCCTTTTCTTCCTCAACTTTTTTCTTTAAAAAAGTATTGCCATAAAAATTTCTTCCTGAACCAAAAAATGCTCTTGGTTCATCTTCCGAAGCGGTTAGAGTACTACGATTATCATCATCAAAACCAGTCGCTACAACTGTAATTCTAATCTCTTCTCCCAAAGCATCATCTATTACTGCTCCAAAAATTACTTTGGCATTATCATCGGCTGAAGCAGTAATAACCTTGGCAGCTTCGGCCACTTCTTGCATGCCCAAATCTTTACCACCTGTAACAGTAAATAAAATTCCTCTGGCGCCGTCAATTGATACATCTAATAATGGACTAGAAATAGCCAACTTAGCGGCCTCAACTGCTCTATTTTCTCCACCAGCTTGTCCAATTCCCATAAGAGCCGAACCAGTATCGCGCATAATAGCTTTTACATCAGCAAAGTCCACATTGATTAATCCTGGAACAGTAATCATTTCTGAAATCCCTTGAACTCCTTGACGCAAAACATCATCCACAATTTTAAAAGCATCTAATAGACTGGTTTTCTTATCAATAATTTGTAAAACTCGGTCATTGGGAATTGTAATAATAGTATCAACATTGCGAATCAAAGCTTCATGAGCCTTGTCAGCAATATTTTTTCTTTGTGGACCTTCAAAAGAAAACGGCTTGGTCACAACGGCGACAGTCAAAGCTCCAGCTTCCCGCGCAATTTCTGCAATCACTGGCGTAGCCCCAGAGCCAGTACCACCACCCAAACCACAAGTAAGAAAAACCATATCACTGCCAGCCACGGCTTCTCTAATTTCATTTTGCGCTTCTTCGGCACTGCGTTTACCCAATTCTGGGTCCATGCCTGCTCCCAAACCCCGAGTAACTGTTTTACCAATATGAATTTTATGAGCAGCGCTATTATGATGAAGAGCTTGCACATCAGTATTCATAACTACAAAATCCACCCCTCTGATACCGGTCCTTACCATGCGGTCAACAGCCGCCCCACCTGATCCGCCAACACCAATCACTTTAATTTTTGCAAAGGTTTCAATTTCTGGTTTTACTTGAGGCATATAAAAGCTTAAAAGGCTAACAAGGCTAACAAGGCTTAAAAGGCTTGTGTGAGCTTTGTAGGCCTTGTGAGCTTGATAACCAAATTATTATTCAAAAAAAGAATTAAAATTTAAAATATTTACCCTAGTTAAAACAAATGATTGAGTACAATTTGTATTCAAATACTTGTAAATAAAATAAGTGGAGAGGTCTCCACTTAGTATTTTATATTTTTTATGCCCTTCCGTCAAAATAAGACTGTGTATAAGTTTTGTCTATGGGACAAGAGATTTAAACCAATTTTTTACTTGTCCAGAAACCCGCTCCACACTTTTAATTCTACTCTGCCTGCCTCTACCCCGTTGATTGATATTAGCTCCCCATTTTACAAGACCAATCGCAGTGGCAAAAGATAAATTATTTACTTTATCAGTAATACTAACTAAATCAATTGGATAACCCAAAGATGCTGGCAAACGATTTTTTTCTTTTGACAAATCAATCAGACCAGACAATTTTGCACCCCCACCAGTAAACACTATCCCGGCTGGCAATAAACCACTCCGGCCAATTTTCATTAATTCAGTATTTATTCTTTCTAAAATTTCTTCCATTCTGGCACCGATTATTTCGGCAATATATTTTAATTCTACTGTTTCATTAACACCACCACCAACTGATGATAAATCAACCATTTCTTTTTTGGAAATATTTTTTGGGATACAAGCGCCATATTCTATTTTTATTCTTTCGGCCACATCAATTGGACTACGCAGTCCAATGGCCAAATCATTAGTAATGTGTTCTGAGCCAATGGGAAAAACTGCTGTATGAATAATATCCCCTTCTTCATAAACTATCATGCTGGTAGTTGATCCACCAATATTTACCACTGCCACACCCAAATCTTTTTGTCTTGATGTCACCACCGTATCACCAACCGCCAAAATTGATAATACCAAATCATCGATATCAATGCCCGTACGATAAACCGCTTTAGTAAGGTTTTTAATATGTTGAGTGACGCCTTGGATTATCTTGGTTTCCACTTCTAATCTTATCCCTGTCATACCTACTGGATCTTTTATACCAGTTTGGCCATCAACAGTGAAACTCCGTGGTAATACATGCAAAATCTCGTAATTTAATGGTGTAGCCACTGTTCTAGAGGCCTCTACAGCCCTCGCCACGTCTTCTTCGGCTATTTCACCATTAGACTTGGCTACAGCGACTACTCCCCGGCTTTCCTGTGATTCTATGTGCGTACCAGAAATTCCTACCCAAGCATGCTCTATAGGCACGCCAACCAAACGTTCAGCCTGTTCCAAAGCATTGGAAATTGAAGACACGCATTCTTCAATACTAGAGATAGAACCTCGATTTATACCCTCGGCCGGCACTTCAACTGCACCCACTATTTGCAATTCCACTCCTTTTTCACCAAAAGACTGCTGGCCAATGGCAATTCTAACAGCAGTTGAACCAATGTCCAAGCCAGTAATTAATTCGATTTTATTCTTTGTTCTATTCATAATATAATTGTGAACTCTATTTTACCAAATTCTTTCTATAAATTCAAACAAATGTGGCCAAAAAATTATTAAGCCAATTACTACCGCCCCAAGTGAAGACAAAAACACCATACCAGCCATGATATCTTTGACTACACCAATCTGCAAAGATAATCTGGGTTTCAAGACATCAGACAACTTTTCTACGGCACTATTTAATAATTCCAAAATTAAAACCAATATAATTAATAAAAAAATTACAATCATTTCCGCTTTTGACAATTCAAAAAACCAAACAAATATCAAAACTAACAAAGAAATCACGACTTGTATTCTAAAATTTTGTTCGTGCTTAAATACATAAGCTACCCCCTGGATAGCTTCCTTAAAACTTTTTATTAAACGTAAAAAATTCATAAAAATTCTACCACTATTTTTTCTTGTAATTTAAACATGACTTTTTCATCAGGTAATTTTTGGTGATCATATCCACAAAGATGTAAAATACCATGGGCTATCATTCTAATTAGTTCTTCTTTATATGATATGTTGTTAAATTTAGCCTGTTTTTTTATCTGCGGTACACAAACAAACAAATCACCCAGGTCATAATTTATTACTTGTGTCTCCCCTTCTTGAAGAGCAAATGATATAACATCCGTCACCTGATTATGACCGCGGTACTCATAGTTAATTTTTTTAATGGTTTTTTCACCAACAAAATTTATACTAAGAGAATATCTTTCTTTCTTAACTTTTTTCAAAATATTTTTTACAATTACTACTAATTTGGCACGATCAAAATCTATCTTTTTTACTGATTGATTAATAACAATATCTAACATAAAAACTAAAATTGTGTTCCGGTACTAACATCTTCATAAGAAGGTACGGGTGGCAAAGCCACTTGGTCTGGTATTTCAACTATAGTCTTACTCGGACGAAAACTAGTTACCATCATTTCCATCACATGTCTAAATGGTATAAAGCCGGTTACACCAGGATGATAAATCATGATGTAAACATTATTATTTTGTACAAAATAAGCTACCAAACCATCTTTTCTTTTATAGCCGTTTTCTTTAAATAAATTAATAAATGACAATAAATCTTCATACTTCTGACCTTGAGCCCGCCTGGCAAACCAACTATTAAAACTTTCCCCTGGTTGTAAATTATCAACCAAGATCTCCACAAAATCTCCAGTAATAGCACTAAATAAACTTTGTTTTAAACCTTTGTCAACTTCACCCTGTTGCCAAGCAATTGGATAATAAACGCGATATTGCCAAATCGGATTGATATAATCCTGAACTAAACCAGAGTCAATTAATTTCACTGGAGCAATCCCTTTTGGGTTATACAAATTAACCATTTCTTGACCATCATAATAGCCATCACTATCTGTATCCCACACGCCACTATCCGTATCAAAAAGTTCTTCTTCAGTATCAGTTAGCGAATCACTATCTACATCAGCACTATTAGTCAAAATTACACCAGGAAAATCTATTGGTTGTTCTAACAAAGAATCTGGAGTTTGTGGATTGACATTATTATCAATCGTGGTACTAACAATAGCGAGATCTAAAGTCCCGGTTGTTATTTGAGAATCTTCAGAGTTAATATTGTTATCTTCATTGACAGGATTAGTAGTCTCAATATTATTATCTTCTGTTTTTTCTACAACTACATCGGCTGGTGTTTTACCAATGATTCCCGCCTGACCTAGATAATACCAAACAATCCCCACTACAGCTAATAAAAAAATAATACTAGTGAGAACGATAAAAATAATTCTTTTATTTTTTCCTAAACTAGCAAAAAAAGCATTAGGAATTTTTGTATTATTATCCATTATATTAACATTTTTCAGGTTATCACCACTCGCACCAGTTGAACTTTTTTCATAGTGAATTACAGGATCAGCTGTACCATAAAATTCATTCGGTATTACCTGAATGTTATTATTTGCCAATAGTTGATCATTTTTATTTTCTTTTTTATTTCTACCAAACATATTATCATTTAAACACTAAACATAACAACAGAGCAACACCCTACAATTTTTATCCCTAGACAACGAAATGTTTAAATGTTTATGTGTTGTGCTGTTTAAATGTTTGTTTATTTAGGTGGTTCAAAAAGCTTTCCCGGGCCCGCTGGATTATAACCATTTTTTATTTCTGCTCCATCCAAAAAAGTATCACCATCAGTATCAGGATTTAAAGGATCAGTCTTCCAAATTGTCACTTCATCCCCGTCACCAAGATCATCAATATCAGTGTCCCAATTATTCGGATCAGTACCAATACTTAATTCTCTATCATCGTCCAAACCATCAGAATCTTTATCAATTGGTTCGCCAAATAAAATTTGGTCATCTTTAATATCACCAGCCAATCCAGTGTCAACTACATTGGAATCACTTGGTACTGTATCTTCCGCTACTTTGACAGCCTTACCTTCGGCCGGCAATGTATCAACAACATCAGATGCTTCTCCTCCATTATCAACTACAGTATCATTAGAAACATTATCACTTTTAATAAAAGAATTATAAATCCACCAACTACCACCACCCAGAATTCCCAATACTACTACAGTGACAAATAATTTTACTAATCCACTACCCAAGGCTGGTTCTTTTATTTTATAAATATCTTGCTGTGGTGCCATCTGACTTGGTAGTTGTTGATCTAAATTATAATTACCCATATTACTAGGCTGAACAATATTTTGTTCAATTCTAGTTGATGGTTGTTGTGATAATACAGGTGGCAAATCACCACTCATATCCGAAGCAAAAGAATCTACTGGTTGGACTTTTGGACGTAATATTCCTGCCCCCAAAGCCGATGATGCTCCAACGACTGGTGTTTCACTAATAACACTACCGCCCATTTGTGGTGGCTCTGGTACAACTTTTTCTACACCAGAAAAAATATCATCTGGCTCGCCTTGACCTAGTGGAACAGGTTCACCAATTGGTAAATTATTTGGCACACCTCCGACTGGATTGTTTTGTTGATCATCAAACATATTAAATAAATTATAAATTATTTTTTATTAAAATAGATTAGATAGATACACGGATTTAACAGATCTAACAGATAAAAACTGATCATACTTATCCGCGTACACAAATCCGTTAAAATCAGTTTCATCAGTTTAATCTGTGTTTCTATCTAGACTTACAAACACGTATACAATATCAAAACTACAATTTAATGTGGTGTATTAGTTTACAACTTCCCTTCTCCCAACGGATTATAACCGCCCATAATTTCTACAGCATCAGAATAACCATCACCATCTGTATCAAATTTCTTTGGGTCAGTTCCATAATCAATCTCGGCTTTGTCGCTAATACCATCATGGTCAGTGTCATAGTCAGCATTATTCAAACCTAATTTGGCTTCATCTTCGTCAGACACACCATCAAAATCACTATCTGGCAAACCCTGAGGATTACTTATTACAATATTTTGTTTAACTTCTGGTTCTTTTACATCTACCACATCAGAAACTTTTTGTGTATTATCTTTATCTTGCTGAATCAAATTATTTTTAATATTACGAAAAAAGAAAAAATATACCAATCCAATGATTGTTAAAATTGATATAATTATCAATGCAATAAAAATATTTTTTTTCATAAAACACTAATCATAATTTTTATAGTCTTCTTCATATATAATATTAGGTAAAAATTTATTCACAAAATTAAGGTTTAAATCGCCATTGAGATTGGCAAATTTCATAACATACCACTCTGATTGAGTGTTTAAACGACTGTAGTCACCACTGTAATTTAGACGTAGGAATGAAAGTGGAAATTTATAAAATCGTAAATGACCATTAACATTAAATCCTACATAAACTTTCAAACCGTCAAAATAAGCACTTGGTATTTTATCATTACCATTCAAAAATAGATTTGGTCTAAACGATTGAAAAGTGCTTCTGTTTATTAGACGATAATAATTTGGAGCTGTGGGTAATTTTGCGAAGATAAAATGGCGTTCACACTCGTAATTTCCACTTCCATTATCATAATTACAAGCTCCAGATACAATAGTTCGCACAACTTTATTACTACTATTTAAACTATTATAACACACTTTTGGTGTATAATAATCTGGATAATCATATATTCCGCTAGGATTACAATCATTCGTTTCTACTAACCCGTTATCATCTGCTATCAATCCATAAAGAGATGACTGATACTTCCAAAAATTTTGTATAACGTCTGTTGGATATTCCAAAACTATTGCCAAATCTGAATCAGAAAAGCTGGTTGGAAAAGTACCTGGTCCCAAATAAAGACCTGAACCACTATTATCTACTGTCATCGGTGTATAATCCACTGCTACCTGACCTACGGCTGGTACAGCATGAATGATCGGTGTCTCATCATAACTAATACCCCCAATTTCTTTCACTTCATATTTGTCTAGACTAGAATTATATTCCAAATTAAACACATGCCAATATTCAGCCTTAGGATCAGCAGTGGTTTCATTCTTGATTGTATACGTATGATCGGGATGATAAATATTGCCACCATCGCTCTTGTGTTCATAGACTTCTACTGTCAAATCACTATTCATATATGGCGAAATTGGGCTAGAATCTGTCTGACCTGAAATACGTTTTACTTTACCCCACTGGTCAACTACAAAAGCATAATTCTTGGTATCAAAACCGCGAGCATAGGTATCAATGGTGAATGACTGAACATGAGTACCATTAAAATCACCCTGCCCATGAACATAGACCCCATCATATTGTTTACCAATACAATCTACTTCATAATTATTACTATTACACACCCTATTAGCGCTACCAGTAATATCAGCCAAATCTTTACTTGTTGATAAATTGGCATCCACATAGTTTATAGTCTGCTTTTCGTCCAAACCTGAATTATAAACTATACCTTGAAATTTGACTTCCGTATCTGGAACATATTTATCAGACCACTTCACCACCACCCGGAAACTACCTTCGGGTGGATTAGGTGCTACTATATACTGATTTTTTACTATATCAGCTTCATTATTAACTGGGTAATAGAATAAACGATTATTAGGAATAAGTGCAAAATTTGCAGCACTTGAATAAGTATTATCACCTTCAAACCAATAATAAGAACTGGTGGCTAGTGGCGTAGGATTAGAATAATTATTACAAATTGGATTGGTTTCTATATTAACATCTCCCAAACTAATAGGATTGGTAGAACTAACATCTAAATCATGAGAATAATTTAGAGTAGAGGTACCATTACTAGACACATTGGTACCAGGGACAAAATAACCAAACTTCAATTTTCTATCATCAGTGTGATTATTAAAAGTAATTTTAGCAGTCGTAGTCGGTGTCAAAACACTAAAAATGTCAAATCTAGGCACAGCAGTACCATTGTCCTCTAATTTTCTATTAAATGCCCCACAATCAAAACACTTATCTACTAACTTGGTACAACTACTTTCACAACTAAAACTACCAGCGAAAAATTTATTTTTGCCAGGCATTTGTGAATTGTAACAATAAGCATCTACAATATGGCCACTACTACTAGTCTGGACAACACCATTTTTTACATCACAAGCTTCATATATTGGTTCATTAGCAGTCTTGTCATAACCTATTAAATCAATCTGTCCATTACCACAAAAATTAATTGGATCTTTAACAATTTTCTTTTTACAATCAGATGCACAATAAGTACAACCCTTGCCATAAGAAATACTACATTCAATACCATTATTAACCCCCTCGTCACATTCTTCGCCTTTATCTTTTATATTATTTCCACAAGTCAAATCAGACTCTGGCTCCGTAACAATAGTAGTGGTAGGTGGAACAGTACCTTGTGTTTTACAATAAATATTGCAACCATCATCATTTACAGTATTGGTATCATCACACTCCTCACCATAGCCAGCATCTCTCATACCATCACCACAGTATGAACCATAGTTTTGACAGTTCCAAGCGCAAGATAAATCTTTATAAAAATTATATGGTGCGCCATATTTCTTTCCGGTTGGGAAAGGAGCACAAGTGCCCAGAGAGGTAGTGGCATTGGTAAAAGACGTCATCATACCAGTCAAATCACTATTCAAAAATTCATTTTCTGTAAATATATATGCAGTGGTGGTCGGCACAACACAATCACTACTTTGTTTACACAAAACCAAATTATCTAGACTATTACTACAATAATTATCTTTATAATCACCGCCATTTACCAAAGATGTTACACCAAGATGAATTGCCGTTCTAAGAATTTTACAAATAGCTTTTACAGCCGGACTGCCACTACTGCATTGAGTGGCTGAAACAGCCACACCTCTCCACTGGTCGCCATAACGCAAATAAGTATATTTTTTTGAAATATTACCACAAGTATCAGTAAAAATATCTGGCGTCACCCATTTTGCCCCACTTATTGAAGCGTCAAAAGTACTATTTTTATAATTATAAATATCACTACCCATACCTTCATCAAGATGCCAGCCAACCGCTGAATCGAGATACTCACTAATAAGATCTGTATTATCATAATAAGTTCTAAAAAGAGCAGGATCTATCACTTGATTATGAATTTTAAATTCATCCACTACTCCGGTCAAACCATATTGTAAAAAATAAGGTGGATTGCCAATATATATTTTATCTACTGCCAAATTATCGCTAGTGACAAAATTACTTACTGAAGCCAATTCTACTCCATTAACAAAAATACTAACTTTACCAGTTCCATCACTCATTAAAGCAATATGAAACCAATTGTTTAAATAAAAAACATTATCATTAGTCTTTACATAAGAATATTTACCAGTTCTATTCATAAAACCAGCTTGCCCAAAACCAATATTTTTATTTCTACCAATTTCTAGAGCAAAATAAGCCTTCATATTATCAGGATCTTCTGGACTATTACCTCTATGAAAAGCTACAATCGGCTCTGAATCTGTTCTCAAAACTTCACTTTGTTTAAACCAAAATTCCATAGTAAATGGACCATTACCAAGCGGAATGTCTTGTTCTGAAGACAGCGAATCGTTATTACCATCAAAAGACAAAGCACTAAAACATTGATCATCTAAAGAACAACTCCTACTAGCGTCTTTGCCACATGTCCCCAAATTTAAACTGTAAGATACCAGTACATCATCTTTCTTTTCACACAATTCCTGACTTTGTAAAACATTATCACCACAATATTCTTGGTGTAAACCCTGACACTCTCCGACTAGACTATTAATAGTATGGATAACATTACCATTTGCATCCACAATATTAGTTTTATATCTACTATTTGGGCCAGCACACATACCATAGGTACCATTTTTATCTCCATCATCACAAGCCTCATTACCTTCTGTATCACCATTACCACACACATCACCCACAGCCCACTCTCCTAATTCCCATTGGCACTGTAAATTGCATTTTTGTCGTGCAGAATAACGATTGTGGGTGCTACTAACAACCAAAGCACCAAGAGACCCAACTGGATCACACTGTTCATTGTTGCTAGGAGTGACCATACCATCTCCACAATGATCACCAAGCAGACTCTCTATCTGGCCTGGTGTACAAGCCCGATTAGTCTGAATGGTAGAGGTATTTGGCAACATATCACCCAGAATATCTCCGTCTTCACCATTATCAACAACTGTCAGATATTCAAAGGGAATATTGAGAGAATAACCGGGACTAGTTGACACAAACTTATATTCATAAACACTGGACGGATAGGCACAATAATAACTAAGATTAGTTTCATCCCAACAAGTAGTCTGTTCAAAATTCGCTGGACAATTTTGCCAAATATTTAATGGATCAGAGGCAATCCCAGACAAACCAAGCACCTTAGAACCAAAAGCACCCCAAGATGACCAGCGTGAGGTCACATAGCCAGGCAAATACGAAGAAAATTGCGCTTCATTTGGATCTGATGGTGACGTATGAATTTTTTTCAGATCTGGATAATAGCCTTTGACAAAATTATAAGCTTCAATCCCTTTTTGAATGTCAGCCACATCGCGTACTCTAGTCCAATCGTTTAATAATTTGGCTTTTGGTGCCACGCAAAATTTTTCTTCATAACCATAACAAGTATTGCCATTGAAGCAATCACTATCACTTCGACAAATTCGTTCTTCCGTGTCATTGTTTAAAATATAATTAGCACCTAAAACAGTCATGCTGGTACTGCTATTAATAAAGGCATCCCTCATTTCACCAGTATTGACTGGTAAATGATATTTTTCCCAAGTCGCTCCGCCATCTAGAGTTTTTAAAACATAACCTTTTGTATCACCAGTCTTATTACCAACCATTACACCTTTATTGGCATCATAAAAATGAACTGCTGTTAAATTAATATCACTAAAACTACTAGTGCTAATATCTAGCCAGTTATTACCAGCATCAGTTGTTTTTAAAACCAAACCATTATTACCTACTATAAAGCCAATACTGTCATTGGCAAAATATATGTCATTAAATTGGTTTACAAGAGCTAGGTAGTTGGTTGTAGAAACTACCAACCAACGATTTTGATCATTATCTCTCTTAAAAATTATACCATAAACATCAGTACCAGATCCGGCCATTCTCGAACCAATACCCCACCCTTGACTATCTGGGGTGAAGAATATTTTACTAGGCCCAAAGGTGGTTGCGTCCAGCAAAGTTACACCATTGGAATGATAATAATACACAGGTTCTTCTTGCCAAACACTACCACCATCTAAAGTTTTAAACACTCTACTTTTAGCATTACCAGATTTACCAGCCACCACCCAAGCATTATTAGTATTAATAAAAAATGCATCTCTATATTCAAAACCAGACGTACTAGTCACTGAACCTAAATTTTGCCAAGTATCTACGGTTTTCTTAAAAACAATTCCATTATTGTCCACTGCCCAACCATGGCTACTATCCACAAAATCAACCTTTTTAAAATATTTCCCAGATAAAATAGCTGTTGAAGTAGCCTCATTTATCCAAGTATTTCCACCATTATTAGTATAATACAGTTTGCCATTATAATCAGAAACCCAGAGTTCATTATCTGATAAAACAGAAAGACTATTTAAATTGCTACCAACAAAATTCACTCCATTCCAGTCGCCACTACCTATTCCACAATGACCAACATTTACAGCATTATAACAATCCAGATCACTACTACATTTTGTATTTCGACTCAAATCAATTGACCCATCAGCATAACCACACATGCGAACATCTAATAAATTAGCATTAAATTTAAAATTATTAAAAATCTGATCAAAAACATTTTTAGTATTGGCTTGCATGCCTTTGTTCAAACTAATCTGATAAATATTATTATAAACATGATGATTGGCTGTATCAGCATTCAAAGCATTGACATAATAATTTTCTCCATCAGTAATCGCATCATAACCATTTAGCTCTATGACTTGTGGATTGGTAGTGGCTAGTTTAAATTTGTCTCTAAACCAATTCAAAGCCGACAATCTATCTGGATTGCGTAAAATCTGGAGACCGATCGCATCATCATTTTTATCAGCGACAAATAAATATTTTTTTAATACTTCTTTATTAGGATCTACCACACACTGGGCTGGTGAAGAATTGGCTATACCAGCACAAAGCAAATGATTGGCTACTGAAAGATTGTACCCTGCTGGTAAGCTAACAATTTTAGCATTAGCCCAAGTCACCAAAGTACTATTACTTTTACACATAGCATCACCAGCACAAGCCACTGGTCCAGTTTGACCAATATAGATTTGTGAATCTGGAGAAGAAACAGGAACGACAAAACCACAAAAACCAGTCTTATCTGGATCTGGTACAGCATAAAAACGCGCATTCCAATTTTGATCAGTATATAATAAACCTGGACAATCAGCGTCAGTATTACAACTAATATTACTACCATTACACACTTTGTTTTCCATTTCTACCACATCTAAATATGGCAAATCATCAGTTGTATTATCAGTCAAACCAGCATCAGCACAATAATTGAAACTAAAATTATAATCTGAATCTTCAAAAGGTGTCCAAACACCACCAACCACTGGTGGCCAAGGATTTTCACAAAAACTAGAGGTAAGATTGAAATAAGCTGTCGTATGATTTTGCGTACCAAAATCTGGATCCACTGGTAATGGATCTAATCCATCAACTGGTGCTTGTCTAGTAAGATCTTCTATCTCAGCCTGCACTACAGCATAAACATGACCTTCCAAATTGGTGGAAGCCAAAACTGCATAGTCTGAATCACCTGGATAGCCCACCGCTGGAATAGAAAATAGTTCATTATTTTGTGGACCCCAAACCCATTCCCAATTATATTCATTTGTTGGGACTATTTTTTGTAAGGTATCAGTCAAAGCCAAAACATGAAAAGTACTAGTAGTATTTGGTGTTTGGAATAAATAGTCACTAGGCAAAACTAACAAATTATCAATCGTACAAATTTCAGTGTTAGTTTTGAATAACCAAGAATCTTTTAATTGATATAGAGTACCAGCCCCAGAATCAATATCATCCGCTCCTCTAATACCAACTCCATTAGTGTCCTTTATGCCTTCGGCTCCTCCACGTAAAAATACAACATAATTAGTTTCTGGTTCAAGTAAATTATTTATATAAAAAGAAATAGTGGTAGTAGAAGCTTTGGCATCACCCACTTGATTATATTCATAATTTGTTTGGTATTTTAATGGAGAAGCACACCAAACTGGATCTGATACAGTAAAAAGACTAGCATAAACATTGCCAGCAAATAAACGAACAAAGAAAGTTTTTATGTGATACCACAATTTGGACCAAAAACCACCTGGTATTTGTTCACCTGGTTCATAAGCCAACAAAGTAGAAGTAATTTGATTAGAAAAAAGAATTTCTGTAGACAAACAAGTGTGCCCGCTAGCATGACCACTAACGATGTAGGCATTATTCTCAATAGTATCTGGATCAATCTCACCCCTAAATTTGGCCTCAATATAAGTATTGCGACAAACCCCTTCTTCACTAGCACCAAGCAGGCCAGTCCCATCGGCTGGGTAAGCTTCTTGACGATACAGACGTGGTCGACAACACATATCAGAACCAGCCCCAACCATGACACTATCACCTGGACAATCATTATAATTACCATTAGCATCGGCCGTAGTATATTCTGTATAACCACAATACAAACCATAAGTACCAAAGCCGTCAACTGGAATAATTAAAGTTTCTACACTCCCATCACTATTCTTATAATTTATCGCTGTAGCTTTGATCCGCGCATTTTGTGAATTGGTTTCTGGATCAACTGCTCCTTCACCAATCGCAGTCACTATTTGTAAAGGCTTTTGTCCCAAAGCTGTAGAAGTCCTTAACTCACACATTGGATATTCACCTACGCCATCTACAGTGTCTCCACACATAGAAGGTAAGGTATAAGCCACAGACGCTCCACGAATATGACAATCATTTCTACAACCTTCACCCGGATAAGCACAACGGAAAGAACTCGTAGTAAAGGCGGTGTTCAAGTCAATATAATTCTGTCCACAAATATTTTCTAATAAACATTTATTTGAACAAATATTCTTGGTTGATGTCACGACTGTACTGGTCACAATTTGGAAATCACCCGCCTCACCAAAAATTTTAATTCTTTCTTGTTGCCAAACATTACTATTATAAACAAATTCACACTCTTCACCTGATTCCAAAACACTATTACCACAAATACTGGCCGCATGATTACATTCGCCAATTTCATTTATTGACCGAGTGGTAGTCCCCACCTGCATAGTATTGGTACTAACATCACACCACATTTGTGACAAAATTGTACCGGTGTGAAGACATTTGTCTGAGCAACCAATTTTTCCTTCTGGGATGGTAGTACTAGTAATACCCAAATCACAATCTTCACCCTTGGTCACACTACCACTACCACACTGGGATACCAAGTTAGACCGATTTTGTACCAATTGACTTGAGCCTTCCCAAGTACAATTTGGCTTACAATAATTTATTTCACTTGGTTTGGCTGTATCGCATTCTTCGCCATAAATATATTCTGTAGTACCATTGCCACATTGATTTGTGCCAGTACCAATATCAGGATTACCTGGACGCAGACAAGACAAATTACAACTCTGTCCAGCAATTTCATGAACCTGGGCAGGATTGGAATCAGTCGATGTGGTCGTAGTGGCAATATCACAATCTTCACCTGGCTCTATAACACCATTGCCACAAATAAATGGCTGACGAACATCGTCGCGATAATTACTACCAGCCAATAAACAAGCAAAATCACAATAAGGTTTAAAAGTACCGGCTTCTTCAAAATGAGTTGAGGTAGCCACGTCGTAATTTGAAGTTAAGGTTGAAGTTGCCACCACGTCCCATTGCCAACCATAATTCCAAGGATTTAATTTTTGTCCATTTGGATTGCACTGGTTTGGTGCACTAATCGGCATAACATTATATATAGTTTTTTCATCTATAAAATGCGCCACAAAAGGATCTGGATATAAACTAGCTTTGTCCAAAATACAAATTTCATCAACCATCTTTGTTCTAAACCGCCAAACATGCGGAATCAAAGGATCACCATTGGCTAACACATTACCACTGGCGTCAATTCTGCCAATAGAAAAAATAGTCCCTGTCACCGTCACCCGATACCAGGTATTTGGTAATAAATTATTTATTGGTGCTACTTCATAAATCTCTATACTGGCGATTGTGGTCGTCACCGGAATACTATTAACAATCGTATCACAAAATTCATCACTACATTTTTCTAAAATTAAACCACCAGGATAAGTATTAGTCACCATCGGCATATTAAACCGTACCCCAACAGTACCGTTGGCACAAGAATTAATACAATCTGGCCACCATTCAATCACTTGTGGATCATACAAATCTACCTTTAAAGTTGTAGAGGCCAAAAAGTGTTCTGTACTTGTCACAGTCTGTCCATCAATATCAATTGTCACTGTAGTTGTAGCTTCAGCTGTAATATCAACTGTGCCTGGAGCAGTATTTTGTAAAGCTCTAATTTTAGCTCTACTGTCTGTGTATTGACCTGACTTTGGTGCATTTATTGACACAGCTTTGGTATCATCTATAGAATCCCAAACCCAACCCAAACCATCCACATTTATGATAGTACACGGCTGATTAGCCTTGCCCCATAATAAATAATAATAAGGATGAGGTGGATTATTTATACCTTCCAAAGTCATTATATAGGGGAAGAAAGGACTTTGGACAATTCCAAGCAACCGCGCTCTATGATACAAAGGATTGATATAGACACCCTCTAAATTACACTGACCAGTACCAGTTTTGAAATAATAACAATAAGCATAATCACCGTTATCACAAGGTTCGGTTGGTTTTAATAGTTCTCTTATTATAGTGGTTGTTCCAACTTGCTGTTGTTCTTCATAAGAAGTAATGTCCTTGGACAATTTAACTTGATACCAGGTGCTAGAAGTTAAATCACTAGAAGGTGGATTTTGTCTAATATACAAAACTTGTGAACTAAGAATAATTTCATCATCTTCCAGAGGAATTGCAGTTGTACAACCAGTCGTATTGTCTTCTGTGGCCGTACACTTGTACATTTTTACTGTACTAGAATTTATAGTATTTTCATCCATTGACCGGCTAAAATAAACTGCCACTGAGGCATTGAGACAAACTGAGTCTCCACTCTTCCAACCTATCCATGGCACTGGCGAAGGAAATTTCAAAGTCACACCTGGATCATTCCAATGTTCTTGATCACACTGTTCTACTACATAAGGAGGTAATTTTATAATACCAGTCGTAAACCGCCATACATAGCCAGCCTCGCGTACTTGACCATCGCAAACACTACTATCCAATTTCCATTTACCAAGATCTTTACCAGCTGTACAACATTGATAACGAGATTCCATTCTAGTGGATTCTTCTTTACTAGCTTTGGTACAATCTATCACCAAATAATCCAAACCATTACTTACAGCAATTGGGGTAGTATTTTTCTTAACTTTTACAGTGTGTGGACCTTCACCTAATAAAATAGTTTCACTATAAGGAATAGTAGTGGTTATCATCTGTCCACCACCAGCCAAAGGAATTAAACTAACGTCTTCTGCTTCCAACCAACCACCAGTACTACTAACATTATTTGGATCAGAATTTGGACCTCTAAAATAAACAAAAGGATCTAAAGGAAAATTATTACCATAGAGTGTTAAAAATTCTCCGACAGGCAAAGGGGCTGGGCCACTAGCTGGACTAATAAGACAAATCCCTGGTGCTGGATCACCATTAATAATGGTATATTGATCATTGCCAGAAGTATTTAGAGGTTCTTCGGCACTGCTCTCTAATATAATGTAGGGACGGAAATAAGCATTGGGATCATCCACCAAAGCATCATTATTTATTTTTAAACTTTTTATTATACCAAATAAAGTATAGACATTATTGGAACCAATGACAGTATTGTAACCTAAAAATAATGGTTTGGTACTACTAACCAATGCTGTAAATAATCTATCACTAGTATTAGCTAAAGAAGGGGTACCCGGTTCCACATTTGGATCAGTGGAGGTGGATAAATAACTAAAAAGTTTTTTATCAGCACCATCATAACCTGGTTTTATTTTAAATTTAAATCTTTTTACATCATTTTGAAGAGGAAAAGACACTGAATAATTAGGTTGAATCATGCTATAAACTCTTACGGTATCACTTTCAACATACAATGTTCTTTTTACAGCACCATCTGCCACGTCCACTGTGTGTTCTATTCTCATTTTAAAATCAGCATACGTATCAGTACTAGTAGGTGATTTGATCAACACATACCTATTTTTTTTCCATTGTGTTGAATTTTTAGAAAATTGACCTGTACTTGTCGCTAAATCATCCAAAACAACATCAACTTCTAAACTTCTACCCATTAATAAAAACGTTTCAGAATCATTTATTTTTACATAATTATGATACGAATTAACTATATGTTCACTACCCAAACCAGCCGAAGACAAAAGATCAGTTGCCACTTCACCTTGAGTCAATAAAGTATTTTGATAATTATCTCTAAATATCTGGGGAATAATTTTTGGAATGCCAACAATTACGTGATCATTAAACCAAGTCTCACTGCATTCTTGTGGAAAACCAGCATCAGATAATTCTAAACATTTATCTACCTCTGGTGTACCATCCAAACAATTTTTGGCTTCTGTTTTAGAGACTGACAAAAATACCCGGCCTTTATATTGACCAACTTGTTTACCAAATCTTTTACCATAAATTGTAATATAACTGCCTGGTGTAGTTGTTGGTGGATCAATACTTTCTATAATTGGTGCTCGCAAAAAGCCCTCATCCAAAACATGAAACGGCACTGCATTACTTTTTTTCGATCCTCCAGTTGAACCCATCTGAGCATAAACTCCATACCACTCGGCTGTTAATTCTGGCACTACGCTTAAAATGTTAGTATCATTCCAATCTGAAACTTGGGTATTTACATTGTCGCCACCAAATAATAATTTTCCCCCATTTCTATCATCACCAAGATTTTGCCCAATCGCCTCAATTTCATCTCCAGGCAAACCACGATTTTCACCAGCTTCTACAACAACTAGTTCTGTCTCTGGGTCAATAATTGGATTGATTATACCAACACTACACAAACCAGGATAAACTTCAGTATTTTTTGTAAATAAACCAGGTTGGCCACTGTCCAATCCCCAATCATCTACCGTTGTATCATAAGGTTTTATATACACACCACCAACTTGAATAGTTGAGGTGGTTTGCAATTTAATTGTACTAGTACTATATAGAGGTAAAGTAGTATTATCTTCTGGCACCTGCACAATCACCCACTTATCATGCCACACATCTTGTTCACAATCCGCCAAATTGGCATTTGCCCAGCTTCCCGTAGAAGTAGTAGGGTGATTACCAACCGCAAATTGAATATTACCCGATTCTTCACCAAAATGCTTACCATAGACAGTGATCCAATTACCGCCAGCTCCAGACATCATTGGACTAACTCCTTCTATCATTGGATAAGCTGTACAGACTTTATTTCCATCACCCAAGTGATCAATACATCTAAGACTATAACTACAATCATTATCTGTATCACAACTTTCACCTTCTCCACGACCACATACTCCACCCTCATCAGAAGTCACTTCACCTGGATCCAATTGACCATTGGTACAACTTTCTGGAATTAAACTAACTATTAATGTCTTTATAGTTCTATTATTATCAATATCATAAACCGTTACTCTTACAGTATAAAGACCAGCTGTATAAATAGTGGTACTACTATTTTTAAAATTTAAAGGATGACTAAATTGGTATGGTGCAGAAAATGGCGCATTTGAACCCTGAGCTACTGACGGACCATAATAATAATCAGTGGCCATCATTTTTTGCGCTGGAGAAACAATTTTGCCTTCATGATCTTTAGTTTTTTCTACTTCTATATGCAAATAACCAAAACCACTTTCATCAGCAATCTGGGTAGTAAGATCATAATCCTTGCCCCCTCGCAAACGATAAGTACTAGTAGTAATAAGGTTGTCTACAGCTAAACTACTAACTTCTGGTGATTGAGAATCTTTGACCCCAACATTAGAACTTGGGCCAGAAGCCGGAATTGTCACTGATGACCACTGTACCCCACCTTTAAATGTACCAATATTTCTTCTTTCATTATCAGAAAGACTGGTGCCACTACCAAGATTAAAGTCCCAACTGGAAATCAAACCGGTTGGAACTGTTTGTTTATTAAAAAGTTGACCAACCTCAGACAAAGACAAGGCTCGATTGTAAATTTTTAGATCTTGGATATTACCTTTAAAATAATTTGTCGTTTGGGCTGGATCATAAGATCGACCAATAAATAATGGGTCATTGTTTGTGGGCATACCACCAGTATAACCAGTCGCCGTGCCAGTCAAATTTCCATCCACATAAATTTTCATTTCACCGCTACCGCTCTTACTATAAGTAGCCACCACATGATGCCATAAATTATCATTTATATTTACTGAGGAATTTACCACATGGTCTACCCCATCTTTTTTAATTAAAAATTGTCCTTTACCAATTGTACTAAGGGCAAAGGGCACATTGGTTTTTGTAGTTTGACAGGCCGAATTACCAACACAATCTGGATCTGAACAGTCAAGCTTACCATCGCCATCATTATCAAGATTATCATTACAAATTTCTGCCACTGGTGTACTACCACTTGGCACAAAATTAATATCTACAAAAAAAGCATTAGCTGAAGTCCCTGGTAAACCAGACAGGGCACAGCCAGAATTATTAGAAACAGAAAACGACCGCCCCATTTCAACATCTCCAACTAATAGTGGGTAAACCACATTACCAGACTCTGCCCTACGAATACAATTGATACCATCATTACAACAAATGCCTACATAATAAAGTTTATTTGCTTGAACTAAAACAGGTGAAGTTATTGTCTCACATTTCCACTCATCAACAGTATTTAAAGATTGGACTGAAGCTAATTCATTAAATGAACTATCCCACAATTTTAAAGTCTGGTTGCCCTTTGAATATTTGCATAATTTATCAACAGTACCATCTTTTTTTGGAGTAAATCTGGTACCTTGCATTTCATTTTGTACCCAATTCCAAGGCCCCATAAAAGGAATATAATTGTTTGCCACTGTCTGCCACACATAGGGATCCTTGGCCACGATATACCCTTCAGCACGAGATTTTACCCAAGTAGAAACCGAGATGGCATCTGTCAAATCTAAAACACTATTATCTGACACTTCTATATAATCATCTATTCCATCAAAACCTAAATTATAAGTCGTCTGGGCTGATGTGCCACCTGAGGTACCCTCTACCCAAGTCGCGCCATAGACTACGGCATTGTTATTTCTACCAGAACTATCTATTACTTTATTACCCACGACATTATCAAACTTCCATTCACCTACCAAAGCTGTATCTCTAGGGATACTAGCATTTTTTTGAAAAAGACTAGTTATTTCTGTATCATTCAAAGCTCTTCTATAAAAATAAACATCATCAATATAACCATTAAAAAATTTATTACTAACAATACTTTTCCCAATTAAAAAATTAGATACATTTGAAATTGAACTATCTACCCCACCAGCTGTACCAACCAAAACGCCATTTGTGTAAGCTTTTATTTGATTACCAGTTTTAACTAGAACAAAATGTGCCCAATCAAAAACTCCACTTCGACTACTCGTAGAAGTATCATATGTTCTAGATAGAGTGTTAGCCGGACTAGAGGCTGGACCGTCACTCACTACAAACCAAACATTTTTGGGATTACTTATAAAACCAATATTATAACCAATATTTTTTTCTGGAAAATATGCTCCTTTATTAATTATTGAGGATCTTTGTATAAACTTAACTGATTTTGCCCAAACTGCCACAGTAAAATCACCCGTCGTAATATTCATGTCTGTACTAGTCACTTCAATATAATCATTTACCCCATCAAAATAAAAACCCTTAGTTTCGTGATTAGTAATAAATTTTCCTTCCAAAGGATACTCACCACAAAATTCCACATCCGTAGTAAGAGGTTCATTATTTATAGATTTGGTATTTTCATTTACTTTTATAGTGTAATTGCCATCAGCTAAACAATTAGTCGTACCTTCACATTTCAGACCAGAATTATTATTTGGTGTCAATTCTACCAACAAGCCATCTTTTAAAACAAAATCAAATTTATTAGTAATATTAGTTCCTGATGAACCAAACACCTGAACGACTTCACGTAACTTTGTATTACTCGTATAGTCACTACTCAATTTTTTGCTAAACAAAACCCTAATCACCACATTATTCATGTTGGTGGCATTTGTGACAGGTGTAATACTTTTGACAATAAAATACTCTTCACAACATGTCTGTGGCCATTTAATACATTTATCACACTTAGCAGGATGTTCCTCACGATAAGTAGAATCCAAACACGACAAGTTGTCATTAGGAGGATTTTTATTTATAGTTGCCCCAGCCAAACTATTAATAATAAAACTCGCAATAGAAAAGGCTGAAAGAATAATCGCTAAGCCAATTATGCCATTAATAATAATTTTTTTTGCCTGAGCAACCTTTTCTTCATTACCACCAGATGTCATATATACAAAACCGCCATACAAAACAATTCCCATGGCGATTATACCCAATAAACCTAGAATCACTCTTATTATCTTTGCAATTGTTATTCTTATATCCTGTCCACCGAGGGCAATCGAATCACCTACCGGCTTCAAACCAAAAACATCAGCTGATTGGGCAAAAACATTGGAAACAAAAACAAAAGTACCCATCACTATAATTAGAGAAAATAATATAAAAATTAATTTTTTCTTAAAATTAAACATATTTTATTCACTCATTGGGCTAACTATATTATTTTTTATTTCATTAATACACTCTGGAATATTACCCACCGTAGTTGATACTGGATAAGTGGTCATACAACCAGTATCGCGCGTAGCATCAGAATTTGGCATATCAGCCACACAACCAGTCTGACTCAACATTATTCCGTCCTTATCATAAACCACATTACATTCTGTAGTCTCACTATCTTCATTCAATCCTGGCCCTCTTCCTGGATAAAAACAATTCTGATTAGCATCTTTTATCTGGCTAAAAATCTTGGGAAAATAATAAAGATCAGTATCATTTGGCCCAAATTCACGATGGTTTACATCTATAATAGTCTTTTCTTCTCCACTGGTACTAGAAACCGTTATCCTAGAAGCAAACCATAAATCTTTCAAACAAACATCATTACCTTTTATTTGATAACAATGGTTGGCTTCATATTCATCCAAACCAACATAATCACGCACAGTTCTAGCCCACATCAATTCACTGAATCTAATATTGACCAGAGCTAATTCACTAATATTACCCTGATCAATACTCGGGGTAATATACTCTATATATGGCGCACTCTTATCCTTTTTATTACCAATTAAAAAATTCCACCAATAATTGTCTGGTGCTTCATCATCATTTCTAATTTCATTAGCCACAGTGCTAGTTGGTTGACCTTCAGCGGTTCGGACAGTTTCAGTGTCTTCGTTACCATTCAAAGCATTGCCAGCCAAATCATATATACCAGTAAACAATCGTGCACCAAATGGTACATCAGGATTATTGAGTAATTCAGCCGTTCTCGCCAAAACCTCATATGATTCACTACACGTTTCATCTTCTTCAGGACAACCTACTGGCAAACAAAACATAATTTCACCACAACTATTTAGTCCGCATTCATCGGCTGATAAAAATTCGGCTATAGTATAACCATTGGATAATTTCCACTCACCTTTTATATCCAAGGTAGATGAACTATCCACCACTATATTATTAAAAATGCTAGTGGAGCTAAAATATCCTTGAGCCACAGTGGGGTCAATGGGTTCATTAAAATAAATTTGTAAAACAGAATTGCGATAACCTGGTTTATTAGGATCAGAGGAAGGATAAACCCTTTCTACATATGGTGGATCAAAATCAAATTCTGTCCCAGTTTCAAACAACCATTCATAATAATTTTCCAAATAACCATCAAAAACACTTATTTCATCATCACCAGCTATTGGTTTCTTCATTATATTATCAGACAAAACAACTGTATAACTTATATTAGTAGTGTCACTACCCAAGAAATTAATTGGTTTGAAAACTAAAGAATAAACATTTTTTTGTGCCCCATCTTCATAACTAGCCAGAGCTACGGCTTCAATCACTGGAATAGGATCTAATTCCCCTTTCAATGTTTCATATATTTGCACTGAGGAAGTTACCAAAGTATCACAATCAGTATTTTGATTAAATACCTGACCATCTGGTGTAAAACAATCACCATAATATGGTACAGCCACATTGTCTACTTTTAGACAACCGGTTCCGCCACCAACTATTTTTAATGGTTCACTACTACCGTCATCTCGCCAACAAGTATTATTACTATTTATAATCACACTAGCTGGAGATATTGGCTGAGCAAAAGTCACGACGATGCTCGTATTTCTTGCTACATCTTTTTGATCACGGAATGGATAATGATCTTTTACCACTCTACCTAGGGCACCACTACCATCAAAAGTTCTAATGATTGGCGTACGACTAACTCTACCACCCATATTAAGGCCATAGATTTTAGCTAAAGCATTTATCACAAAACTTACAATCGCAAAAGCTGACAAAATAATAATAAGACCAATTACACCATTAATTAGTATTCTCTTGCCATAAGTTACTTTTTCTTCATTGCCACCAGATGTCATTATAATAAAGCCAGCATAAAGTACAATACAAATGGCAATTATTCCCAATAAACCCAAAACTGCTCTTATAATTCGGGCAATTACCAGTCTGATATCCATCTGGGTAAGAGCAATCGTATCAGCTACTGGCTGTAAACCATAGATATCAGTCTGTTCTTGCGGTCCTTGAAAAACAGGATCAGCTGCCAATGAATTGGCTACTGGATAAAACAAAAAAACTACCACAAAAATAACCGCAAACAGTGTGGTAGTCTTTTTCAACCAATTTAATTTTTTGTCAGTCCTAGTCAGCATGGAAACCAGGGACAAGAATTAATTTTATTTATTTACTTTAGAATTTGACTGATCAGTTCGCGCACTCGATTACCATCTGCCCCACCATTAATTTCTTTCATCACGAGGCCAATCGCTTTTCCCATATCTTTTGTTTCCGTAATATTATTTTTTTGCAAAACTTCTTCAGTTATTTTTTTGAGATCTTCGTCTCCCATTTGCGCTGGCAAATAACTTTCTAACAAACCCACTTCTTCATTTACACCAGTGATCAAATCTTGTCGACCACCACGTTCAAAATCTTTTAATGAATCCTTTAGTTGTTTAACTTGACGCTTGACCACATCCAAAATTTCGCTATCAGTCAAATCACCTTTTTTATCAATTTCTGTATTTCTAATTTGTGACCACAAAAGACGCAAAGTAGATAAGGTTTTCTCTTTGCGTTCTTTCATAGCTTGTTTTTGCGCCTCCTGAATTTCATCACGCAAAGACATAAAGTTTATTTTCTTTTAGTGAATTTTTCTTCTTCTTCTGGTAAACGACCAATTTTACGCAGATAATTCATTTTTGAAACCATTTGCAACTTTTTGACGGTATGTTTCTTTTGCATGTTCTTGCTCAAGGTAGGCTGGACATATTGAATTTTGCGAGCCTGTAACAACTTACCGGACTGTTGCCAACGCCGTTTGATTCGGCGCATAAAAGCTTCAAAGGATTCACCTTTTTTACGTTTTATTTCTGACATACTTATTCACCTCCTGTGAATAAAATTAGATAAATTAATCTTGTTTTAATAATACACTAGTTCTAGCCAAAAGTCAAATAAACTAGTTCATTTTCTCCAATTTCTTTTTTAGAGCTGGTACCAATTTTTTTTGATCAATAATTTCCTGAATACCAGACTCCATATCCCGAATAATAATTGTACCATCTTGAACTTCTTTTTGACCCAAAATCAAGGTGTAATCGGCTTTATATTTATTAGCCAATTCCAACTGTGCCTTTAAGGCTGATTTGGCCAAATTGTGTTTTACAATTATTCCATTCAAACGTAATTCTTCTAATACTTTCAAGGTCTTACGTCTTGCCTGCTCACCCAATTGAGCAAAGAAAAATTTATTGGTTTCTTGATATTCTGTGCCACTGGCTTGTTGTTGTTCTTTCAAAACATTTACCACTCTTTCAAGGCCTAAAGAAAAACCACAGCCCGGAACAATTTCTTTGCTACCTAACTCTGCCACCAAACCATCATATCTACCACCACCACCAAGAGCACTTTGGGCTCCTTCTTCACCATTTTCTTTGTAAAGTTCAAAAACGGTATCAGTATAATAATCCAATCCACGCACCAAAGTTGGTTTCAATTCATATGGAATATTAAGATCATCCAAATATTCCAAAACTTTCATGAAAAAATTTCTCGATTCATCACTTAGCCAATCAATAATCTGAGGTACCTCTTCCAAAATAGTTTTGCAATCTGGATTTTTACAATCCAAAACTCGTAAAGGATTTTTGTTTATTCTTTTTTTACATTCCTCACACAAATAACTTCTCTTGGCTCGTAAATAACCAACTAATTCTACAATATAATTTTGTCTATCAGCTACAGTACCAATACTATTAATATAAACAATCGAATTAATATTCAAATCTTTCAAAAAATAATACGCCACCGCAATCAATTCGGCATCCACGACTGGATCTTTTACTCCCAAACTTTCACAACCAAATTGATGAAACTCTCTATATCGTCCAGCCTGTGGTCGATCATGACGAAACATTGGTCCCAAATACCAAACTTTTACTGGCTGAGGCATGGTATGCATCCCGTGTAAAACATAAGCACGGGCTATTGAAGCAGTGCTCTCTGGACGAAGACAAATTTTATCACCATCAGCATCTTCAAATACATACATTTCTTTATCCACCACGTCTGTCCCCTTACCAATTGATCTGATGAACAAGCTTGCTTCTTCTAATATTGGGGTTTCAATCCATTTGTAATTGTAAGCATCAGCCAAATTTTCTGCTGAATGACGAATGACTTTCCAAAAATTATCTTCTTTTGGCAAAATATCTTTAAAACCTCTGAGCAGAGATAAGACTTTACCTTTACCGGTTTTAATACCTTCCACTACTTCATCATTATTTTTTTCTTCAGCATGATTTTCTGTTCTATTTTCAATCTTTTTTGGCGCCACTACTTTCTTTTCTACATTTTTCTTTTTAATCTTTTTGTCTGGACTTTTCTTATTAAAAGTTTTTTTATTTTTTGTTGGCATAAATTTTTTTGTTAATCCCGATCCGCCCAGGGCGGAGAGGGATCCCTTTTAAAATCAATGTGATTAACATTAAAGTTTGTGTATTATATAAGCATCTTGTGTTGCTTAGAAAAGGGATTTCTCCCTACCCTGGGCGAGTCAAAATTAGTGATTAATATTAAAAATTATATTTTGGGACTTCAAACGCACTCAAGCGACTAAATGGCCAACCTCTTACCCAAGCTCGACCAACAAAATCTGTTTTTTCAATTGGTCCAAACCGACGAGAATCATAGCTAGCATCACGATTGTCACCCATGACAAAATATTGATCAGAACCAAGAGTAGTAATAGTAGAACCAGGCGTAGTTTCGGTTAAATAATTTTCTTCTACCAAAATTCCTTGTGGGTAATTATCATTATAAACAACCACTTTTCCCTCACCAACTTTCACTCTCTCTCCTGGTAAACCTAAGATTCGTTTTAGATAAAATTCTTTTTTATCAACCGGAGCGCGAAAAACCACAACCTCCCCCCGCTCGGGTTCACGAAAACGATAAGATAATTCATCTATAATAAGGTAATCACTTTCATAAAAATTTGGTTCCATTGATTGACCTTTTACATAAAATGGTTTGAACAAAAAATAACGTACCAGGCCAATCGTAATCGCCGCCAAAATAACAATCTTGATTAATTCCAAAAAGAAAAGGCTAGTCTTGGCCAAAAAACCTTTTTCTACTTCGCTTACCACTTCTTCTTTTTCTGGTAAGGATTCAATTTTTTCTTGTTCCTCTGTCTGCTCTTCAACAGTGTTAGGTATCATAAAAAATAAAATTATGTAAAATCAATTATATACCTATTTTCCAAAAAAATCAAATTTAAAACCGTCCTATTTTGGACGGCTTGGTGGGCAATCCAGCCCCGATATAAATCGGGATCTTCGCTTCGCTCCGAGAATCTCATTACTAAGCATCTTTTTTGTAAATTAAAACACAGTCTTGTCCAACTGTGTTTGGTGGGCAATCCAGGAATCGAACCTGGGACCTCAACATTATCAGTGTTGCGCTCTAGCCAACTGAGCTAATTGCCCATAAAAAAGTAAAACGATTATACTACACTTCCATTTTTTTTTCAAGTAGTAAATTATTTATAGGGCGTAGCGTAGCGAAGCCCTAGTAGACCCGAGAAGAGTTGAACTTCTGACCTCTACAATGTCAATGTAGCGCTCTAACCAACTGAGCTACGGGTCCATAAAAAGCAAAAATATAATACACTAATTAATTCCAAAAGTCAAGTTAAAAAAACAACCTGTTTAAGATTGTCTTTTTGGATCCATCAGCCCGAGGCAGGACATATCCATACCCCTGAAAATCAGGTGGGTGATCGCACCTCTAGCCCACAGGCTGGAGAAATATAGATCTCCCAAGTATGAATATTTGCGGATATGATATGAACTGCCACAGCTATCAGGATCAAATATATTATACGATTATAAAAAACGTTTGTCAAATTTAAAACAAAACCGCCATTACCTCCTTGAAAGAACAATATTTTTTTCTCTCAAGTTCTTGGCGGTTTTGTTTTCATCTGGGACGGCGGGAAAGACCACAAGTCTGTATTCCCGCCGTCCCTTGGCTGTCGTCACGACTTCTTCCTCCTAGCTTCAGGAGGATAGGCAATCTCGAAAAAGCTCGTGATCGCCTGCGACACACCTATCTGAGGTATGCGCTTTCTGTCGTACCGACCAGCTCCACACTCGGGACAAACCCGAGTATTCTTCTTCTTGACATCGCAACCACAGCTCGGGCACACCCATTCCTGTTTACCCATTCATTTTCCCTCCAAAGATAACATCCCACACACGTACTATTTACTTTTTATAAAATAAATAATACGTGGGTTGGGTAGCGAAGCCCTCCCGCACGTGCAGCTCGCGCTGCTTCTGACTCACCGGTCGGCGAGCCAGAGCTCGAACGCGGTCAGCCAGTGAAACTGGCTCATGAGAAACCGCAGTCCCTCGTTCTGTGCCGCGAGCATGTCCACGTGCGCCCTGAGTTCTCCATTAACGACAGCCGACATGGCCGCCTCCTACAAAACCCCAGTCGTTCTGGGGCCAAAATATTTTCCAATTACTTAGAAAAAATTCTAGCCCCAAAACATTCTATTTTCGCTACCCTATTTACTCCTTATATAAAGAACAATTTTACTTACCCTCCGTACAATCCTTTTCAATCCGTATAATCCGTGTTTCAAATTAAAACACTCTAGTTTTCTAGAGTGCTTTTTTATTATATAAATATCTTTTTAATCATTATAACAACCATTTATATATAGCACCCTAGAATACAAAACGTACACAAAAAGATTGCGTACGACAACAGACAACTTGATACTCCAGTTCTTATATATATTTTGATTGTTATTTTGTAAATTCATATTGTTTCTATCTGTTTTATCTTACTAAAACGCTAAAAAATAAGCAAGACGAGATGTGGATAACTTCTTATACAAAAAAGCGCCTACATTAGACGCTTTTAAACTTATAAAACTTAGATACTGTAATCTTACACTCTTTCATCATCCATATATACATGTAGATATTCAGTCTTATCATAATCAAAAATTTCTCCTTCTTTAAAAAATCTATCCACTTCTGCTTTGGCAGTCTCTACGCTATCACTACAATGTACTACATTGCACATACCCATAGCAAGGTCACCACGAATAGTACCACCGTCAGCTTTGGCCGCATTGGTAGTACCAGCGATCAAACGCACAGCTTCGACTGCCCCTTTACCTTCGGCACAAATACACACCACCGGGCTAGACTTCATAAAATTTTCCAAACCAGAATAAAATGGTTTTTCTACATGATGGGCATAGTGTTCACGAAGTTTTAATTCGTCTAATTGCATCATTTTCAAACCAACGATCTTAAGACCCTTAAGTTCTAAGCGACGCAATACTTCACCAACCAAGCTTCTTTGCACGCCATCTGGCTTGACAATCAAAATTGTTTTTTCAAAAATTCCTTCAAAATTCATATAAATATACGTTAAAATTTATTGGCTACATTATAGTATAAAATTATTATAAAGTCAAGACTATTGACAAAATTCATAAACAATGGTATATCTCAAACATTCGTTAACCAACGAAAAACTTGCAGTCAAGTACCCAGTTCACGCAACACCGACTCAAGTTTTTCTGAACGGGGGAAAATGAAAAATTGCGCATGCAAATAAAAAGTTACAAAGATGAGGAGGGTCTGACCGCCCCCACTCGTCTTTCAATACTTTTTAGCTGCACTAGACGCGCAAAGGAGGGCAAGGACGTGAAAGCGTCCGATGGAGTGTTGCAATGCAAACCGACTAGCTCAGCTAAGGCTGTGCTACCGGCCTGCACGGCGTCGTGATAACGCGCAGCACTCCATCTCTGCGCCCTATAAATAAAATTATATTTTAAAAACAACCTAACAAAGGCTGTTTTTATTTAAAAAATTATTTTCTCTTCACTTAATCGTTTCTGCTAATCGTTTCTGCTAATTTACGCCCGGCTTTAATAAAATTTTCCACTTCAATATCTGAAAACCTATAATCCCTTTGCAAAGCTTCTTTTAAATCTTTTTTATCGGCACACATTAAATCCACAAAAAAATCAAATGGAATTTCTTCTGGCATATTCGCCGGCTTAGGGATACCCCAAGATTCATCCACATCCCAAGCACGCAAACGACGAAGTACCCTCATATGCTCAGCATACATTACTTGTTTACCATATTCTGGATTTAAACGCACTGTCATGGCCTGAGTTATACCTTCAACCAAAACTTTGTTAAGCATGGTATTTTCCGTGTCCCTAGGTAACATTTCTAGGTCATCGGATTGACCATGAGAAAAAGCATGAATAGATTCATGAGTAGAAACAAATGCCGGAAGTTCAGAAAAAACCGGCAAACTTATGGATCGTCCTAAGTGAGAATAAGCTCCCAATGTATGAGTCCAGTCCGATAAATTTTTTCGCAAAGTTGAAATAAAACCAACCTCTACACCGGCCATTCGTTCGGCCAAAGGTAACCCCTTAAGACTGGGGAATCTTTTTACCAAATCTGGTATTAATTCCGTGGTTATATTTTTTTTGTAACTTGCGTTAAGTTCCTGACTTTTTTCCTTTACCACTAAATCTACCACAGGTCCAAGAGCAGCCGCAAGAACTTGCGAACCCTCATCAGTTTTGTCTTTAAGAGAGAGATTATAAAAAAAATACTCTTCTGCAAAGGCCACCATTGCTCGCATTTTATCGGCCATATCTGGAACTAAGACATCGTGCTCTTCTAAGTTGGCAATAGCCTGTAAAGCAAATTTAAAATTTTCTGGATCAAATCCTTTTAAAAACTTTTTTTCTGGCTCAGATAACTTTACTCGAAAATGCTTCCCCATATATTCATCCTGTCGTTTAATCTCCTGACTAAATCTAGCAAATTGCTGTTCTAGACTTTCTTCTCCATGTATAGCATTTTCATGCAAAAAATGTGACAACGTAAGCATGCTATGTTTATAAATTCCAGCCATTTCTGGATCATCGTCTTTCAATAATTCCGAATTACTTTTTATTCTTTCATAAGAAAAATCCTCGATGCTCCACCAATCTTGATGTAAAAAATTCTTTAAACCACTACGAGCTGCCGAACCTACTTCCCCTTCTGATTTTTGTTGATCGGTAGCAACAAACCTATAGCCCTCCTGCATTTTATCTCCAGAAAAATTAAATATTTTTTCTCTATCCCTATTATACTCATTTAAATCCAATTCTGTTGGTTGATAATCAACAAATAAGTCAGGAAATTCTTCTCTGATTAGATGTTCATCATCATTACCTTCTTCTACAAGATTTTCCCAAAGATGTAAAGCAAGAGCTTTTTTTTCTGCTTCAGGCATTTTTTCCCACATATAAATCATCACCGAGCCTGGTACCTTTTCCACAAATCTTTTAAAAACTGTTTTTTTAATTTCCTCTGGTAGATTATTATATTCATTTTCTAGCGAACTATATAAATAGGGAGCATAAAGCAAAACAATTTTGATAAATTCATCATGATCTGCCCCTGGCATTTCTGCCAATTCTAAACTGGTAGTTTCCATTAAGTCAATTACTACACTAATTGCCTCAAAAGGCTTACTTTCACTCGCAATAATTTTTTTTAACCTTAAAAGAGGACTTTCTGACTTAGTCCCGTTAGAAAGTTCCTCAGACTCTGGTTGTACTAATTGTGATTGTTCTATTTCGGAATCATCCATACTTATTTTGTCATTAATATAGAGAATAGTAGCACAAAAAATTACTTTTGTCAAGAATTTTTGGCTTAAGAAAGCCAAAAATTTACAGTTCACCCAAATCTTTCAAAAAACTCCCAGGAAACTTTTTACTATCTATAATTTGAGAATCTTCATCAATATATTCTGCTTCGTTATCTAAATCTTCAAATACACTTCCACCACCCATACCTTCAGCTGACACTAATTTTTTATTAAGTTCATCAATAAACATACTTGGTCCAGCCAAAGAATCTCCCCACCCACCACCAAATGAATATGTAAGATATAAATATTTTTTAGCGCGAGTGACTGCTACATAAAACAAACGCCTTTCTTCTTCTACACCATCACGCTCACGCAAAGCTCTATCATTCGGAAATTGTCCGGCCGACAAACCCAATACAAACACTGCTTCCCATTCAAGTCCTTTTGCTTGATGAATCGTAGATAAAATTAACTTCCCCCTTCTACTTTCTAATGTGGAGTTGATTTGAAGTGCGGGATTCCTAAAACTATCTTGTAGTGTAGCTTCAGCCAAAAATTTATCCAGCTCTGTTTCATTTTTCGCAAATTGTGCTAATTGTTTTATATCTTCCAAACGTTCACGATAATCTGGATATTCATTTTCTATATATTCTACATATTTTGAATCCAATAGTGATAAAATCAAATCTCCTATATTTTCTTTATCCGCCATAGCTTTAGCGACGGCGGAATAGATTTGTAAAAAATCATTCCACCCCACCTGCGCTTTGGCTGGCAATTGCGCGCCAATCCCATCAAAAATATTTTCGTAGTTCGTAATTTCGTAATTTTTCGTATTTCGTATCCCTTCAATTATTTTATCCGCATTCGCTGGCCCAATTCCAATCTGCATATTAAGCACTCGACGCCAAGCTATCTCGTCGGCAATATTATTTATAATCCGCAAATAGGCTAGAACATCTTTGACATGGGCCCGATCAAAAAATCTTACTCCCCCGCGATAATCATAATCAATCCCTCGCTTCACCAATTCCATTTCCAAAGCCTGGGAATGATAAGCCGCGCGAAATAACACGGCAATTTTATTTAGGTCTATTCCTTCACTTTCCAATTCTTTGATTCTCTGAACAATAAATTGAGCTTCTTCGGCTTGGCTAGCAAAGGCAATCAATTCTGGCTTGGTAAAATTAGTGTTAATGGCTTTTAAATTCTTTTCATATTGTTTTAAATTATTAGCAATAATATCATTGGCCAAATTTAAAATATCTGGCGTAGATCGATAATTGGTTTCCAGTTTAAAAATTTTTGCTTGACTGTATTTTTTTTCAAACGCTAAAATATTTTGAATATCAGCTGCCCGAAAAGAATAAATACTCTGAGCATCATCACCTACGACCAATAAATTATTATGCTTAGAAGCTAGTAAATTAATTATTGAAGCTTGAATTTTATTTGTGTCTTGATATTCGTCAACTAAAATATACTCAAATTGTTCACTTAACTTATTCCTTACTCCTTGTTCCTTAATAAGTAACATATACCAATTCACGAGCAAATCATCAAAATCCATAACATTGGCCGCCAATTTTCTTTTTTGATAATCTTCAGCAATCCTGACAATTATTTCACTGATATATAAAAAATGTTCATACTTCAAATCCAAAACATCAGCAATCGTAGTCTCAGAATTTCGGGCATAAGAAATAATTGCCTGGACTACGGCTGGAGAAGGAAATCTTTTTTCTTTCCGATCAATCCCTTCGCTTTTCAGACAAAGTTTAATTAAATCCAAACTATCTTCACTGTCTAATACAGAAAAATTATTTTTATAGCCTGCCTGCGCAGGCAGGCCAATTAAAGTGGCGTACTTTTTTAATAATCTATAACCAATATGGTGAAACGTTCCCGCCCACGGTAACACAGTCCTCCCTCCCTTTATAAGGGAGGGATCAGAGGGTGGGTTGCTTGTTAATTTTTCCACTCTTTCCAACATCTCTCTCGCCGCTTTATTAGTAAATGTTACTAGTAAAATATTTTCTGACTTTATACCCTGTTCTAATAAATAAGCCACGCGATAAGTAATTGTTCTAGTTTTTCCGCTTCCTGCTCCAGCCAAAACTAAACATGGGCCGTTGCCGTCTTGTACTACTTTGAGTTGTTCTGAATTTAATTCTTTTTGAAAATCAATCATAGTTGCACTATTCTATCACCAAAACTACTCTGCGTCCATTCTTCACATCTCCATTATTCCAGTCTCTTATTGCATTCATCAAATCACTGTATTCATATTCAAACGCTTCGCCAAATTGTGTTCCAGGATCATTGGTAATAAATTTACTTTCCGTATATCCACGAATAATCAAAGCATGATAATCTGGCCCGCCATTCTGAAAATGAGAATTAGGTAAAACTTTTCCATCAGCCACAACTAACACTGGATTATCATTGGCAATCGATTTTTTAATATCATCAACTGTTGGATTTTCAATTATTTTAATTTGTCGACTGCTAGAGTGCTCAAGTGCTAGAGTGCTCAAGTGAAAATACTCTTCCGCCATCAGTTTTACTTTTTCTATTTCAATACTATTCCCCCAGCCTTTATTTTCTTCCCACTTTACCATTTTTAAAATTTCATCTTTAGCAAACAATGGACTTAATTTATAATTTTTATAATAAGCATCTAGCATCAAAAGTGAGGCTTCCTCACAAGCATCTTGCCATGGTTCATCCCAATTTTTTTCTGGCGCTTGAGAAGTGAATGGGACAGCGAGGTTATATTGTTTAGGAAGTTCAATAATTTTTTCATTTTTTGTCGTACTCACAATGTCAGGTGTAGAAGATTGAATAACTGAAAGATTTTTAACTGTTGTAGTCGAATAATCTTTAAATTTTTTCCCGACAGAGTACGGGATCCCGTATTTCATCGGGACAATCTCTATATTTTCTTCATTAATTGATAACGCAATATTCAATTCATTTATATCATTTACAACATTTTGAACATTTATAACATAAAAAGTTCCCAGTCCACAAAACACTGAGATTGATAAACACATTATATTAAACCAAAAGTATTCTTTCATTCTTATATTGTAGACTAAAAAAGATAATAAAAAAAGGGTCTATTCGCCCTTTTCTTTTTCATCATCTACATCACCATCCACAGAATCAGCTGATGGATCTCCAAATGCTTTCAGATGTTCCTGTCTTTCTCGGTGTCTATCTAAAATCTTTGTTAAAGCATCCTCCTGTCGACTAGCCGGTCTACCTTTTTTTCTTAGTTCATTTAAATCTATTCTTCTGGCACCAGTCGTTCTCTCTTTATTTTTTTGAACTTTACTATCTAATTTACCTAAACTAGACAAACTGATTCGAAAATCACCTTTTCTTTCCATATAAATATAAATATTATAATAAACAAATCTTACCACACCTTGAAATTTATTGCAAAATAGGATAAACTAAACACTGATTTCACTGATTTTATCGAATTACACTGAGTCTATATCGGTGAAATCAATACTTAATCTGTGTAATCAGTGTTTATGTTTACCATCACTCACAAAGACAAACATTCTCGGGCTCGCACCGGAATCATTAAGACTGACCATGGAAAAATTGAGACACCAATTTTTATGCCTGTCGGTACTCAGGCCACAGTGAAAACTTTGGATTCTTCTGATTTAAATGATTTAAAAGCGCAAATAATTTTGGGTAATACTTATCATCTTCATCTTCGTCCTGGAGAAGATTTAATAAAAAAAGCTGGTGGCCTGCATAAGTTCATGAATTGGGATAAACCAATTCTTACTGATTCTGGTGGCTTTCAAGTATTTAGTTTAGGATTGCAAAAAGATAACCGCAATAAAAATGGCGAAAAATTTGTCAAAATTGATGACGATGGTGTCACTTTTAAATCTCACCTTGATGGCTCGCTCCATCGTTTTACTCCGGAAGAGGCTATAAAAATCCAACACAAAATTGGCGCTGATATTATTATGGCGTTTGACGAATGCACTCCGGACGATGCTGAGGAAAAATATATTAAACAAGCCATGGATCGTACTCACCGCTGGGCAGTAAGATCACTTTCAGCACACCAGCACCTGAGCACCAAAGCACTTGGCGATCACAAAAAAACTAAAACCCAAAACCCAAAACCTAAAAACTATCTTTTCGGAATAATTCAAGGTTCCAACAACAAACAACTTCGTGAAGAATCTGCCCAGTTTATTGCCAGCCTAGACTTTGATGGCATTGCAGTAGGCGGTGAATCAGTTGGCTACAATATGGAAGCCACCAAAAATATTTTGGATTGGGTTTATCCATATTTACCAGAAAACAAACCTCACTATGCTATGGGTCTTGGTCAAAACCCCAGTGACTTGTTTACAGTAGTAGAGCGCGGGATTGATATGTTTGACTGTGTCGCCCCGACTCGCCAAGCTCGTCATGGTCTCGTCTACATTTTTGATAAAAAGAATAAACACAAACTAGATATCAAAAAATCTAAATACAAAAATGATAAAAATCCGCTTGATACAACCTGTACTTGCTCTACCTGCCAGAATTACACGCGTGCTTATATTCACCACTTATTTAATACCCAAGAAATCACTGGCATGCGTCTTGCCACGATTCATAATTTGCATTTCTTTTTGGATCTAACTCACCAGATGCGCGAAGCTATAAAGCAAGATAAGTTTTTGCAATTGAAGAAAAAGTGGATGTAATTATTGACAAAACCAAAATATTCTAATATAATACTTCCATAATTTATTTACCCCATCAAGGTGACATTAGATGGCCAGGTGCTCATCTTTTTTTTATTCGCCTTTGCTATTTTTAGCAAAGGACGAACCACGCCGAAGCTTTAGCGAAGGCGGGTACAATATCATTTAACAATATGAAACAATATCGCTATCTCGCCTTCATCACCACATTATTCTCCGTCGTTTTAATTCTCTCTAACATTGCTAGCAGTAAAATACTATCACTTGGTTGGTTTAGTTTTGACGGTGGCACAATTTTATTTCCGTTGGCTTATATTTTTGGCGATGTCTTAACTGAAGTCTATGGCTATGCCAATTCCCGTCGCGTCATTTGGACGGGCTTTATTATGAATATTTTAATGGTTATAGTTTTTTTCGTAGTAGGAAAACTTCCACCTGCCATGGACTGGGGTAACCAAGGCGCTTATGATGCTATTCTTGGTGTAGTACCACGAATAGTACTTGGTAGTTTGTGTGCTTATTTAATCGGTGAATTTTTGAACAGTTATATTTTAGCAAAATTGAAAGTCAAAACCGCTGGTAAATATTTCTGGCTCCGCGCCATTGGTTCCACATTGGTCGGAGAATTTTTTGATACCACGGTATTTTTATTAATCGCTTTTGCTGGCGTCTTACCGTGGAACTTAATCTGGATAATCTGGATTTCCAATTATATTTTCAAAGTTGGCATTGAGATTATTTTTTTACCAATTACCTACCGTGTAGTTGCATTTTTAAAGAAAAAAGAAAATGAAGATTATTTTGATAGGGATACAAATTTTAATCCGTTACATTTAAACAAATAAACAGAACAACGACACACACAGAAAAATAAAAATCCGAGATTTTACCTCGGATTTTTAATAATTTTTTATTATTGTCCTAATTTTTTCATTACTTCTTCTTGAGCCCGTTGAAAATCGCTAAGAAGTATTGGTCTAGTTTTCTCTGTTATTTCTGTTCCCATCATATAAAACTTATCACCCTTTTTCCAAAATTTCATTCCATTAAATTCTACAGTCTCACCATCTTTTACCACTGCCGTTAGGGCTTCCATGGCTTGTTTATAATTCACACCACTACTAAAAAATGCATCAAAACCTGTTATAGCATCTTCCATTTCCTTCTCTAAAGCTCCAGATCTAGCGTCTATTCCTGTCTGTACAGGCTCTTTTTTCCCTACTTCTGGTTTTGTTTTCTGCCCAGTACCACTTTCTTCAACAACATCTCCGCCAACATCTTCTCCATCTAACTCATCAAAAGAAGCCTCAGCACGTGCCTTAACATCATGAAATTGTTTTGGTTGAGCAGAAACTTCCCCTGCACCACCAACAACTCCCAAAAAACCTAGAACTTTTACGGCATCTTTGCCTTTTTTCAACATATTATTAAAAAATTCTCCATGTGGTCTTCCTTCCATATTATTATAATTATTTGGCTTTATCTAGCCAATTTAATTTAAAACTGAATATATAATAGCACATTTTCCATGTTTTGTCAATCCAAAATTTTTTCCAAATCCTCCAAAAAAATCTTTTTTAAATTGTCAGACAAATTTTCTAATAATAATTTAGCAAATTTTTTATAGGTTATTAATTCTTTTTCCTTTCTTTGTGCCAAATAATAATTACAGCTATCAAGCACATCAGCAATCTTAACTGCTAGGGCATCATCACCAAATTGTTTGCATCTTGCCATCATGTCTATTGCCCGATTCATAGTACCGTCTATGGATCTATCTTTAGAATTAGCTTTTACAATTTCCAAAATTCTCGCACCAAACTTATTGGCAATATTATCTTCTCCAGTCTCTGACCATTCCAAAGAATCATGCAATAAACCAGCATTTACAACATCATCACTAAAACCTTTTTTATACAAAAATTCTCCAACCCTTTTTACATGGGGCAGAGCCGGCTTGTTTGGACTACTAATACCAGACTTTTCCAAAAATTCCAAAGTATCTTTAAATTTTATTTCAAATTCTTGTTTCATAAATAAATGGCTTTATAGAACTCAAATTTTACAAATTAAACAAATTTACTCAAATATTCATTTGAATATATTTTCTTTCTAAATTCAGGTTTTTTACCAAAATTAAGTAATATGCCGTGTTCAATATCTGTCGCCTTTAAATAATTCAGAAGTTGTGCCTCATGTTCTTCACACAAACTCTCAGCTGCTTTTATTTCTAAAATAATTTTATTTTCCACTATTATATCTGCATAATAATCACCCACTTCCACACCATCATAGTATACCTTTATTTTAACCTGAGCTCTACCATGTAAACCTAATTTTTGTAATTCTATAATTAAAGATCTTTCATATACTTTTTCTAGAAAACCATAACCTAAATCATTATAAACATTATAATAGGCTCTTAAAATTTTTCTTATCGAAGCATCAATTTCCGGTGGATTATAATTTGTATTAATTTGTCCAATTTGTTTAATTTGTGTTCTATACATAAAACCTTAATAGATAAACATCGCATCCCCAAAACTAAAAAATCTATATTTCTCATCAACCGCCTGATTGTAAATATCCAAAGTTCGTTGACGATCACCAATAAAAGCACTCACCAACATTAATAAAGTAGACTTTGGTAAATGAAAATTTGTAATCACGGCGTCCACGACTTTAAATTCAAATCCTGGTTTAATGAAAATATTAATATCACCAGAATACGGCGCCACACAATCTTTAAATCTTTCAATCTTTAAATCTTTAAATTTTGCTATCCCTTCCAAAGTCCGCACTGTCGTCGTCCCTACCGCCACCACTCGCCTACCTTCAGCCTTAGCCTGATTAATTTTCTCGGCATTTTTCTCGGTTAATTCTACCCACTCACTATGCATAGTATGGTCTTCTACTCGTTCCGATTTTACTGGTAAAAAAGTTCCCAAACCCACATGCAAAGTTACTTCTGCAAATTCCACACCTTTATTTTTAAGCTTTTCAATTAACTCTGGCGTAAAATGAAACCCAGCTGTCGGCGCTGCTACTGACCCTTCATCCTTAGCATAAACCGTTTGGTAGGTTTCAATTTGATCTGGTTCATCTTTCACATATGGTGGTACGGGAATATGACCATATCTATTAGCTTTATTTCTAACAGTTTCGGCATCATCAGGAAACTGCACTAAAATTGTACCATCTATCTCTTTTACTAGAGCATCGCAATAAAAATTCGAAGACCGCGAGATTCCAGCTTTGCTGGAATTTTTCGCGGCATCCAAATCAAAAACAATTCTCATACCCGCTCTTACATGCCGACCAGGCTTGGCAAGAACTTTCCACACACCTTTATTCTCCATTTCACGAACCAAAAAAATCTCCACTGGTTTTTTGTGTTCAAAAAGTTCCTGGTTATTATCAGCATCTACTAATTCACCAAACAATCTCGCTTTAAAAACTTTAGAATTATTCCAAACCAACAAATCACCTGGCTTTAGATAATCAACAATATCAAAAAAATGTTTATGTTCCAATTTATTATTTTCTCTATTAACAACAAGCAAACGCGAATGATCACGTGGCTCAATTGGTTTTTGAGCAATCAATTCAGTGGGTAAATTGTAATCAAAGTCGGATGTGTTCATAATTTTTATACTGCCTCATGTTCTTTTAAATATTCAATAATTTTATCTAATTTTTCATCTTTTACACCTCTTGGTCGATTTTCAATATACTCCAATAATTCTTTACCTGTCGTATTTACAATAGTGTCCACATCATCAATTTTAATTACCGCTGTAATTGTTTGTTCTGGTTGAAAAGTACGTTGAAAATACCAAATAGTTGATATCCAACCTTTTTCCAAAGCTTCGGCCAAATTAAAGTTGCGCTCATTAGCCAAAAAGAAAGATGCCTCATCAATCATTTCTTTTTTTATGTGACCTGATACTGTTTCACGCAAATTAAAATCTCCTACATGTCGTGTTAAAGGATGTCTCATTTCTTTTATACTGCCAGATAATTTCGCTTCTATCATTCTACGTACTTTTTCTTTATAAACTTCATATGCTTCTTCCATTCCTTTATTTTGTAAATCAGAAGAAAAAGTATTTACTTTAATTAATTCTAAAATCGCATTTATCAAATATTCTTTATTATGATAATCATATTCTTGTGTAGTATGCTCAATAGCTATTTTGTCTACATGCAAATCAATAAACCTGATCAATGATTCTAGATCCGGTAATTGGGCCATTAAATCACCAAATGCCTCTGTTCTTTTATATTCTCTTATTCTGGCTTCAATTTCCGTATTTGGTTTATTACCCCCATATACTGGCTGTAAATAATGAAACAAATTTTGTTTATCCCATTCTTCCAAATCATCCATATGACTTAGGGCAAGGTGCAGAGCATCACTATTATTACTATAAAAAGCAATTAATAAAACCTTATCCAATACTACACTTTGTAAATCATGACTACCCTTACTTCCTCTAAGTTCATTCCTAACTTGTATATTTTTAGATTTTTGTAAAATTTCAAATAATGGTTTTATCTTTTCAAAAGCCTCACCACCGGCTTTTTCCCTGTCTTCACCACTGCTAAAATTTTCCTTACCAACAATATAAGGATTAGAATTACTAAAACGAATATTTAAATAACAAAAAGCACTCAAACGCTCCTGCATTTTATTTAACAAATACATACAATCTTCCATCACTGAAACCAATTTGTATTTTGAAGAACCATATTGCAATTCTTCTTCTCTTGGCGCCATAGAGCGCAAAGACTTTATCTTTTCGTACAATTCTAAAGCGCTTAATAAAAAATTAGAATCATGTACTGATAAATAAACTTTACTACTACAAAATTCACTATCACTATCATCCAAAACTGGCTGTACTTGTTCCAAAGTATTTTTAACTCCAACCATTTTTTCTAAATTACCATTCACCATGTCGAGAGACAGTAAACTCTCTGGGACTACAGTATCCACAATCTGATTGGTTTTAGTAATACTATCAGTAATTTTATTACTTTTTTCTCTTAATTCTCTTACATCTTCACCTTCTGGCTCTTCTGGAACGGGAACATCATCAGGCTTTTCTGGCGGAACTACTTTAAAACGTGCAGGTTCTTCTCTTCTTTGTTCATCTGACATAAAAATTATTTTAAATACTTATATTTATTACTATTCTGTTCTTCCAAGGTTTTGGCATAATGTACAGCCCCATTTTTATCTGTCAAAAAATACCAATAATTATTTGCTTCTGGATAAAGCGCTGCTTGAATTGATTCAAGTCCAGGATTACAAATTGGCCCTGGAGGAAGCCCAGGATATTTATAAGTATTCCAAAGTGAATCTGTTTGCCGATCCTCATTTGTAGTAAATACATTTCCCTCTTTGCCTACGGCATAATGCACTGTAGAATCAGCTTGCAGAGCCCAATTCTTTTTTAAACGGCGCCAAAAAATATCTGCCACTAATTTTTTGTCTTCTAAATTTCTAACTTCACGTTCCAAAATACTGGCCATGGTTAAAATTTCATGCCAATTCATATTTTTCACGTTCAATTCTGGAAATTCAGAAGGCAGTTGAATATCAATCTGTTTTGCCCGTTCAAACAAAAATTTACTTAAAATTTCTTTGACTGAAGAACCTTGAAAAACTCTAACTGTTTCCGGTCCCAAATAACCTTCATAATTCTGATTATCAGGTTTCACTGACCAAATATCAATACCTATTTCACGATTTGGCCATAATAAATCATATTTTTTGGTGCCATCTTTTATTAGTTTCGCCGGTTCTCCTGTAAGTGCATACACATCAGCTGTACTACTAGCTAATTTTTGTGCAACTAAATATTCTGCCACATCGCGCAAATCCCAACCAGGAATAATAGTCAAAGTAATTTCTGGCCGTGGTGGCAATGGAATATATTTTGGATGATTATGGCGATAAAAAAAATAACTACCAACTAACGATAAAATTAGTAGTGTTCCTAGACCTAAAAATTTGTAATAAAAATTATTAATAAATCTTAAATTATAAATTAAAAAATATTTTCTTCATATTATTTTTTGATCTTCTGATCTTTAAATCTTTCCCAATTACTCCTCGCCCATTCCAACCTCTCTGGCAAACCAATATCTACCCACGGTCGATCTGATTCATAAACATGGAGATCTTTCATCTTGGGAAATACATCATACTCAATACTAAATTCATCTTTATCTGGAAAATATTTTGTCACTTGGGGATTGAACAAATACAAACCACCATTTTGATAACCTGGTTTATGTTCGCCCATTTTTTCTTTAAATTCATGCAAATGAAAAGTTTCATCATAAATTAAAGTACCATAACTAGCAATATCTGGCGCATAGGCACCCAAAATAATACCATCACTACCAGCCTTTAGATATTTGGCCATATCCAAAAAATCTATAGTGTACATTATGTCCCCATTCAAAATAAAAGTTGGTTCTTCGGGTCTTAACACATATTCCAAACCATGTTTTATCGCTCCGCCAGTCCCCAGTTTTTTGTCTTCAATCGCATAAATAATTTCCAAACCATTTCTTTCCATTCCGACTTCTGCCTCTAAAACACTGGCCAAATGACCAGCCGCCAAAACCACTTCCTTTACACCTACAGTTTTTAATTTTTCCAATTGCCAATCCAAAACTGTCTTATCACCAATTTGTAATAAAATTTTTGGGATTGATTTGGTGATATCACCTAACCTGGTAGATAAACCACCACAGAGAATAATAGCATTCATAAATAATACTAATAAATTTACGAATTATACTAATGATATACGAATTTTATTCGGCAATGCATATTTGTATAGCATTAGTATAATTCGTATTATCCGTATATTTGTATATTTTAATTAAACAAGTTGATAAACCAAACATACACCGGCTGAGAAACATTTTCCAATAACCAAAAAACGATTACAGAAAAAAATAGAGCAAAAAATATTCCCCCAATAATATCTCTTGGATAATGAACACCCACGTACACTCGCGCCGTAGCAATAATTACAGAAATAATGAAAAATATTATTATTCCCAAAATTCCAATTCCACTCAAAATTGTCAAAAACAAAAAAGTAAAAGACATCATCGTATGAATAGAAGGAAATGATCGAAAAGTTTGCAAAGGTAAAACAATTTCTTTGACATTGGGTAATTCTTCAATTGGTCTCGGGTGACGCCAGACAACTGCCAATAGCCAAACAATAATATTACTCAAAGCCACCACTGTCAAAAGAAGTTTTATGAATAATTTTAGCTCAACTGGTGTCAAAACAATTACTCCCCAAACCAAGACAATAAAAAAATACAAGTAAATTAACCAGTGAGCAACCAATTTCATGATTTTATCCAGCCAAATTCGTTTGCCAATTTCAGCATTGATGCGTAAAAATAATTTTTGCGACCAGGATAAGTTCATAATATCTTTTTTATTAATTTATATAATTTATAAAAAAACGGCTTTAATATTATATCACAACCTCCTGGATATTCCTTCACCTGTCCCCCAAACCCTGCTTTAAAACGAGTCACTCCAGTCCACTTATGATTAACTTCCCAACAAAAATTATTAAAGCATGTGGCTTGACCTCTTCCCTCGGTTAATTGTGGCGCGACTCCCCAAAAATCATAATAACTACAGCCCTGACTCTTGGCCAATTTTATTCCTTCCCATTGCAATAAATATGGCGCCATCAAATCTCGATATTTATTGCTAGAAGCACCATGTAAATATGTGCCAGTATTTTTATAAATCAATATAATATTACTAGCAATCGGTTTACCTTCAAAAAATGCTGTAAATTGATAACTCAAATTAGATTCAAGCATTTTTTCATAATATTTTTTTTCATGGCTTTTGAATTCATCTCGTTCTTTAGTTTCTAGATTCAAATTCCAAAAATTATCTATATTTTTCTCTTGACTGATTGTAATACCTTTTTTTTCTGCTAAGCGAATGTTGTAGCGGGTTTTGGTATGCATGCATGATAATAATTCTTCTTCACTTTTATTTACATCCAAAACTAAAGTGGTTTGAGGCTGTCTGTTTTTAACTACGGAAAATTGGAAATTGGAAATTGGAAATTCTTCCAAAGGTTCCATTCTCAAAAAAATATAATCTGATTTTTTTACATATTCAATTATATCCTTAAGTCTTAAGTCTGATGTCTTAAACCTAGGAATATACAAATACTTCCCCAAAAAAGATAAGCTGTGTTCAAAACCCTGTACCGGCACATTATCAATAACAAAATTTACCACCTTTTTACCTGTGGACGCTTGAAACTCACTCCATTCACTAGATTGTAAAAATTCAGCCAAAACCGGCTGATCCATATTGTTTAACATACCACTATTCTAGCGAAAAAATGGATTTTTAGCAATTCCTAGCCTACCCCTTGATTTTATTTTTAATTTATTGTATAATATTCCCAGTTTATTATTAATATATTACCAAAACAAACACCAAATCTCAATTTTTGTAATTTGATATTTGTAATTTGGTATTTCATAAATATATGGGTCTACCTTCAAAAAAACGCACACCTAGATCAAAGCACGACCGAGCTTCTCATTTTGCTTTGAAAAAAACTACTACTACCAAATGTAGCACTTGCAATGCGGTTATTAAACCTCATGTTGCCTGTGCCAAATGTGGAAACTACCGTGGCAAAAGTGTTGTTAATGTTGAAAAACGCACTGCCAGATTAAAACGCAGCCAAAAAGCCACTGGCAAAACTTCTAAATAACACATAGACTGATTTTACAGATTGATTAATTATAAAACAAGGTACATAATTAAAAATCAGTGAAATCCATAATAATTTGTGGAATCAATGTATTATGTCCAATCGTCATTTAGCTAGATCAATTGTCATGCAATCTTTGTATCAATGGGATTTCAAAAATCAACCCACGGCTGTTTTGCCTGCCATTATAGATCAGAATCTAGAAGAATTTGGCGCTGGGCTAACCGAAGATAAACAATATGTCTATGATACAGTGGATGGAGTTATAAATAATTTATCTGAAATTGACAAAATAATCACTCAATACGCCACCAACTGGCCTTTGGAGCAACTATCATTAGTAGACAGAAACGTCTTGCGGATAGGTATTTATGAATTGAAATTTAATGATAAAATTCCTGCAAAAGTAGCAATTAACGAAGCTATAGAAGTAGCCAAAACTTATGGTGGCCAATCCAGCGGAAAATTTGTTAATGGTGTTTTGGGAGCAATTTTTAAAAATGCTAATATAAAAAAAGAATAATCTTTTTATTTAAAAATTAATTTTTTACTCTATCTCCTATTTTCAGTATCCGGCCTAAATTAGGTAAGCTACTGAAAATTGGCGATACCTATTTTACTAGGTAATCTCTCAATTTATGCAAATCGTTGAACAATACAAAGAAAAAAAATTTAAAAACCTTGAAGACAGAATTGGAATAAAATTTAATAATTCCAATTATATTGTCCAAGCCTTGGTTCATCGTTCTTATCTAAATGAAAATCGTGATTTTGCTTTGGGACATAATGAACGATTAGAATTTTTGGGTGATGCTGTACTAGAACTAGTTATTACTGAACATTTATTTGAAAACTATCAAAATCCTGAAGGTGAATTGACCAATTGGCGAGCCGCCTTGGTAAACGCCAAAATGTGTGCCCAAATTGCCAGTGAAATTGATATGGAGCCATACTTATTCTTAAGTCATGGTGAATCCAAAGACGCTGGCACTAAAGCCAGAGAATATATTCTAGCCAAAGTAATGGAATCATTGATTGGAGCTATCTATGTTGATCAAGGTTGGGATATGGCCAAACAATTTATTTTAAGATGGTTTATTTCTAAACTGCCAGAAGTATTGGAGAAAGGTCTTTGGATGGATCCAAAATCTAGATTTCAAGAATCAGCTCAAGAAATTATTGGCATTACTCCTACTTACAAAGTTATCCAAGAAGACGGTCCTGATCATGCCAAAGAATTTATTGTCGGAGTTTATTTGGACAAAGAAAAAATTGCCGAAGGGCATGGTAGTAGCAAACAAGAAGCCCAAGTAAATGCAGCCGAAAATGCTTTGGAAATAAAAAAATGGCCTGGTCCAAAAATAAATATAATTAAACAAGACACAAAAAGTGAATATTTTGAGTAAAATATTGAATTTCACACGCGCCGCTAGCTCAGTTGGTAGAGCAGGGGCCTCTTAAGCCCAAGGTCCTGGGTTCAATCCCCAGGCGGCGTACCAAAACACGATACATGACACACATAACACGATACATATTATTTGTGTAAGTGATAAGTGTATTTTGTATCGTGTTTTATTTTGCCCTCATAGTTCAATGGATAGAATATCAGGCTTCGAACCTGAAGATGGGAGTTCGATCCTCTCTGGGGGTACCACAAAAAACTTCGCTTATTATAGTGAAGTTTTTTATATATTTATGGAGAGAAATCAAACCACCTTTTTAATTGGCACAAAATAATCTCTAAAATCCATTTTCAACAAATTATCAAGTTCCTTTTTATTTGTTTTTTCAACATAGGCAATTGCAAACGTCGGTTTTGTGGTGTAATCCAATTTGTATAAATGTAAAACATTCCCCAAATCCTTTTTCAGTTTTTCATAATCTGGTCTATATTTGGATACGTCAATGCCAATTCCGTTGTAACACAATACCCAGCCATAATATTTATTTTTATGCTCAGTAAATATTTTTTTCCAATCCGGTTTTGTACCAGCAAAAAAATGTTTAAAAGATTCTAAATTAAAAGCATGATAGGGTAAATCAGCTAAACCCCAACCGCCAAATCGAGGTAAATTAAATTCAATCGGAATTAGCTGACCGTCGCGCTCTCGAAATTCAGCATGGATTGGCAGATTGGTTATATTCAATGTTTTATTAAAGTCGGTAAAAATATTAATCACTTGTTCATGAAATTTTTCATAAATATCCTGACTAGTATAATAAAGGAGATTAAAATATTCCTTAAATTTTGACATTGGATGATGACACATGTTGACAATTACTGGTTTTCCTTTCTCGTCATAAAACAAATCAAAAGTGTATTCATTACCTTCAATATATTCCTCAATAATAAAATCTTCCTCAGTAAAAACTTCTTTAGAAAAAAAACTAATATTCTTTTTAATATTTTCTTCAAGCTCGGTAGCTGTTTTTTTCAAGTCAGTATTACTATCAATTTCTTTAACTCCCACACTAAAAAATCCTTTCTGAGGTTTTATTATGTATTTTTTATTTTTAGGTAATTTTACAAATTTTAAATCAACCAATTTTACTGATTTGAAATAAAAATTTGGGTAAATATCTTTCAAAAGCAACCGGCAATTATATTTATTTTTTATATTTTCAATTTGCTCTCTTTTTTTGTCTTTTATTCTTGCTAGAACAATAGGAAATGAAGTTTCATCTGGTGCAAAAATTTTATCTTCCTGTGAAAATATTATGTTTGAACTTCTCAACTCTTCTTCAGTTAATACAAAGAAATTTAATTGTCCTTTATATTTATTCAACAATGGGGAAGTAAAATTTTTGCCTGTTATTATATAGTTCATAGTGTTAATAATAAATAATAGTAACTATAGACTCCTTTATATATATTAACAATATGGTTCGTCATAATTATTGCTATATTTTGGCTAAAAATAAGCACTTTTTTTTATTATTATCTATTTTAACGAAACTAATTGACACATTTTATCGATATGGGTATACTATAATACATGGATACATTACTTTTTGAAAAACTTATTCGCCTTGGTTTACAAAAAAATGAGGCTTGCGTCTATTTATCAACCTTGGAAATGGGCGAGGGTTCGATAATGTCAATCAGTAAGGCATGCAATTTGAATCGAACAACTTGTTACGACATTCTTGTGCGCCTGTGTATGTGTGGCATTATTAACCGTAGTTTGAAAAATAAAAAACGAATATATATTGCAGAACCGCCTTTTCGACTTCATCAATACCTTCAGAGTAAAAAACGTCAAGCCGAACAGCGCTTAGAAGAATTAGAACAATGTTTACCTGATTTAAAAGCTTTATACAAAACAAATTCAAAACCAGTTATAAAATTTGCTGAGGGTCAGAAGGCCATGGAGCAGATGTACTATCATAAGCTTGATTCAAAAAGCACAATTTACTCTGTTTTAAATCAAAAAAATGTCGATATTTTTGGAGAAATGGGAGCCCATCAGTCTATCGAACGATATAAACGAGGTATTAAAGAAAAAGTTTTAGCAGTAAAAAATAGCAAAGGTATTGGTTGGTATAAAAAAATCTATGAGGGCAATAAGAGAAGACAGGAAAATACTGAGTATCGCTGGATTGAGGATGATGAACATTATAAAACCGGTGGTGAAATTAGTATCTTTGATGACAAAGTTAATGTTATACTTTCAAACCCAGAAGAAAATGTTGCCTTTGAAATTCAAAGCCAGACATTTGCGGATTTTTTAAAAATGCTTTTCGAATTTTCTTGGTTACATGGTAAAAAAACAATGGATAATCAATAATATCTCTCCTTGAAAAACAAATCCACTCTCGTGCCACTTTTTCATATATAGAACCTAGCGACATAAATTCTCGATACAGTAGAGTACAAAAAAACTAGCTTTATAGCTAGTTTTATATTTTAAAAAATGTTATTCCCCTCTTAACCATTCTCTCGCCTCTGCTTCATTTTTAAAATACCTCACTTCTCCCAAATTTCTACTCAGACGATGAATAAAAATACTAACCATTTTTGCTAATCTAGAACCAGTAATATAAGCAACTCTTAGTCCTTTATATTTATTAGAAACATTTCGAGCAAAACTAGCAAAAATTCTTCTGGCACTAATCGTGGCATCACCAGCTTCAGTAATATCATACAAAACTTTTTTTAAAATAATCTCTTTTTCTTCTATTTCATCCAAAACTTCCTGATATTTTTCTACAGCTTGTTCAGCATGATCTTCATCAAATTCACCAACTAATTTTATATAAACTAATTTATCTTTCTGATTCAAAATAACTTTTATTTTTTCTGGATTCATATTTTTATTGTGTTAACAAAACTTCATTACCAGACTTTAAAATTTCTTCTCCAGTAATTATATCTTTTGCTTTAACACTAACTTTGGAAGTTAAATTTGTTTGTGAAGGATTTTTACTATTTAAAACAAAACTAAATTGTAGAGCCAAAACATCTAGACTGGTTGGCATTGAACCAATTTTCCAATTTAATTTTTTTTCTTTGCCATCCCATTTTGCCTCACCCGCTGGCACAACTAAATTTTCTTCTTGCCAAGAAATATCACCATAAATATCCGCTGAAATTTCTATATCTTTAAGTTCATGATAACTATTTGATAATAACCAAGTAAAAGTATGAACATCCTTATTTTGTGAATCTTGTTTCACTTGATCACGAACTTCAAATTTCAAATCTGAATTAATCACCATGTTTATTTCATTACTGGTAATTAATTTTTGACCACTGTCGGTATCATACTTTACTTCCACAAAAACTTTAGCATTAGTACCAATAAATTTTGTCAGGTCAACGTCATTTGAATCTTTGAGTGGAATACTTAAATCAATATTTAATTCTTCGTTTGGATCCAATTGTCGCAAATCACCAATCTGTCTAGAGGTCCAATTTATTATACCCCGTCTAGTCTGAGGATTGATTTGTTCACCAATTATATCGCCATCAGCCTTGTCAGTCAATGAACGCCAATCGAGCATACTCAAATCATTGTATGACGGTGTTTCATAAACCAATCTAACACTAAAATTCTTTAACAGTGAACTACCAGCATTTTTTAGAACCACACTAGTGTTCAAAACTTCACCTGGCTCAACCGTAATATTATTTGTTGATCCATTAATTGCCAAACTTAGAGACAAATCTGTTTTTAATAATTTTATTGGAATTTCTTTTGTTAAATAAACATAAGGATCAGACTGTCTATCAGCATCTTTCCAACCAATAACTTTAAAAATTACTTTTGCTTCCTCAGTACCAACTTCAGGATTAAAACTACCTTTTATTGATAAACTATTTTTATCACCAAAAGATACCAAACTCCACTGATACTCCTCGTTTGGAATACTTAATAAACTACTAGTAGTTTTAACAAAACCACCGGCTGGTTCCATAACCAAAAACATATTATCTTTTTTTATTTCATTACGATTGGTAGTTTCCACCAAAAATTCTACTTCTGACCCGGGTACAGCTTCACTGGGTGATTTGATATTAATTTCTACCGGAGATTCGGTTGTTTGTATATTAATATTAGCCACTTTTTGAAACTCTGAACTAAAATTATCTGGGGTATAATTTAAGAAAGCTCGAAATGATTGCTTTTCATCTAAACTTCCATACATCTGACCAAAAATATCAATATAACTATTTGCATTACCTGCCAACGAACTAAGTTCCCATTCATCTTGTTTTTCATTGGTTGGTTTTACACTAGCATTGCTAAAAACAAAACCTTCTGGATAGCGAATTTGCAATTTCACATTTTTTAATGATGTATTCTGAATATTATTATATTTCACCCGATATTTAACTTCTTCTCCTGTCATAACATTTTCTTTACCTTCAATTTCCAAAACCACGTCATTTTCTGCAAACTGTACCTTAGGCTGAAAAACAAAAAAACCAAGCCAAGCGACTCCAGCCAAAAAAGCACAAGCAAACAATAACGTCATAAATGCTCTAGCTAATCCTCTTTTTTTCTTCTTTTTAAAATCTTTCATATTAGGCATACTACCATCATCATTTTTATAAATTTCCTGCAATTCTTTTTTTATTTTTTGTTCACCTTTATTTATACTAATTTTTTCAACTTTTTTTCTTATGGCTGGTTTGGAAACGACGGTCTTTTTGACAATTGATTTTTTATCCAGATCAATTTTTACAAACTCATGATCAAGATTTTCTTTATTTTTATTTTGTATCATAAAATTTTATCAAATAATAAATTTTAATTATCTTTTTTTTCCATTATCAATCCAAAAAAATCATCAGTCATAAGTTTGGTAATAAATTCAGCCCCATTAACAGCCATCTGCAAATTTTTATTTTCTTGCCAGATTGGCGACCAAACAGTAGGATAAATCACCCGAGAACTAAAATCACTATCAATGCCAGATTGTTTTTGGACAAACAAACTATATCGAGACACTTCGGTCGCTTCGCCCACGAAAGTTTTTTTCCATTTTTCAAAAGCTGTCTTTTCTTTATTATTTCCAGTAATCACTTTAAAAGGTAATTTGTAAGTAAAATAAACTTTACTTATTTGACCAGGAGCAGTCATGGTCCAATTACCAAAAACGGTTTTACCAAACTCATTAGTAATTCTCGTACCGGTTTCTTTGTCAATATCAATTTCCTTTTCATTTTTTTCCAAATCAGAATCAATTTTATACCAATCCTCTGGCACATGAAAAGACTCTTCTGGCGGATAAACAAAACCACCAGCTTCAACCAATTCTGCCCCAGCAGGAACATAAACTCTAATATAATCTACATTATTAACACCATAAAACATCTCTCCTGGTATACCTGTATGCTCCCGAGTAATTACCACTGTATCCAAAACAGAACCATCATCACCAACTACTGCCTGATGTTCAATGGTTTGGTTTATCTTGGCATCACTCTTTTGTCCATGAATATTAGTATTCACTACATACAAATAATCTTGATTACTTGTATTATCCATAATATCTCCTGCCCAGCCAAAACTTTTCATCTTGGTTTCAAGCATATTATCATTAAAATAAACTTGAATTTCTTTTTGTGTTAAGGCTTCGTTTAATTCTGACAAAAGACGAATGGCACTCGTAGCATCCAACTGTGTCATGCTATTTAAAAATTGTGGAGCCAAATCTGACAAAATCTCTTTTGGCTTATTTTCTTCTTTATCATAATCAACTTCTACTTTGTGTTGCAATTGAGGCAAAACATTATCTGAAGCGAGAACTAAATCGTTATTATTAACTGCCATTGGACCAAGTACTGAAAGCAATCTTTCCAAAACCGAAGCATTAATCGCGATTACTCCATCAACAGTGGTGCCACGACCATGCTCATAAAACCACTCAATCTTTTTCGCACTAGCTGGAAAATCTGGAAACCAATTAGCATCTTGAAATTCCCATCTAGCATTAGACAATTGCAAAGGTAAGGGTGGTTTGATATATTCATTCAACTGACCTTGTAAGTCATAAGTTCCCCCACCAGGAATATCCAAATTTGTTATCTTGCCTTTCTGTATATCCATAATCGCAAAACTACCCATAAAACCACCAGTCGGACGTAGTTCATTATTATTTTGAAACACGAGTAAATATCTTTTTAATTGTTCTGAACCAAAAATTAAATCTAGAGAATCAGACAAATCCACAATGTCATTCATATCATCAACTAGAGCGGTAAATAAAACTTTAAAATCATTAAAAGATTCTTGGTATTCGACTGGCACCGCCGAAGAATCAACTGCACTCAAATCAACCAAAGCTTCTTTGTATTGTGGTATAGCACTGGATAAATGATTGGCAATAATTTTAATTTTATCAGTCGTAGAAAAACTACTATTATCCTCCACCTCTTTTAAACCTTTTACAAGATAAGTATTACCTAAAGCCAAATGATGGCCAGCCACCAGCAAATGTTGACGACTAGTCACTTGTGTACCAACGACTGGCAAAAGTCCAGCTACATATTGTAATACTTGATGCTCTTTTTCTACAATTGTATTGGCTTCACCAAATGAAATCAAAGCTTCATTCAAATCAAATTGAGCTTGGGGGATATTATAATTCATGGCCGCGACAGTTGAAGATTGTAAAGATAAAAAAGCATTGGTACTTGCCTCTACTACTCTAGCACTAGTATTTTGTACACTATGATAATAACTCAGAGCTGGAAATGGTAGACTAGATAATACTAATAAAACTAAAGAAGTGTATGCTAACTTTTTGTAATTAAAATTTTTTAATCCAGATTGAAGACTGAAAACTGAAGATTGGAAATTGCTAAAAATTTTATCCTTAATTTCTATTTGCCAATTTATTAAATTATTTAAATTTATTTTAAATTTCTGTCTAATATTTGTTAAATTTTTGCTGACCACTGGTTTGTGTATTCTAACTTTTCTCGCCTCCAAATCCCTATTCCCTATCCCCAATCTAGTGGCATTAGCCAACTTTACCATTTTTCCAAAATCAACTACTACATTCTGTTTTGGTATTAAACTCTTTTCTTGATAAACACCAACTTTATCCCAAATTGTTTCTTCCTTTTGTTTCAAATTTATTATATGAGGTGATGATTTGGTATTAATCTCGCTTCTAACAATAATTGGTTTACCCAAACCAGTTTTTTGAGAAACAAAAAAATCCTCCACATTTTTTTTAATCAACTTTTTCTTGGTTGATAATTTGGTTTTTTGCGTTGGTTTAGCCTTTTTTTCAATTTTTGTCTCTGTAATAATATTTTTACACCGTGCTCGATTATGACCAGTTCGACCACACAGAGAACAAGACCTCAATTGTACATTTCTTTTGGCTGGCATTTAACAAAAAATTACTGTTATTTTAATAACTCTATTTTTTAGCTAGTTTAAGAGAAAAATCTAACTTAATTTTAACATCAATATTATAGCACATTTTTAAGTTAAAAAAAATATCTGTGCTAATTTATACACAGATATTATATCTTAAAAAAGTTGTACAATTTCTCTCCTTTATCACCATAAGAAAATTAAAACAAATATTATATGTCTTATGTCTTATGTCTTATGTCTTATGTCTTGATAATATACTTTCAAGGTCTCTTTAGCTAAATCACTCCAGTTAAATCTTTTCAGATTCTCTCTGGCATTTTGTTGCAATTCAAACCTAATATTTTCATTAGCTAGACCAGTGTGAATTACTTCAGCCATTTGTTCATAATTTTCTGGATCAAAGTACATTGCAGACTCACCTAAAATTTCTGGCAAACAACTAGCGCTGGAAGAAACCACTGGCACATTATATTGTTGCGCTTCGAGTGGGGGTAAACCAAAGCCTTCATACAAACTTGGAAAAACATAGAGCGACGCATTGGAATAAATTTCAGGTAATTCACTATCAGAGATGTAATCAGTAAATACCACATTGTTAAATTGTTTCATTGTTACATTGTCACCCTGTTCAATTGATTTTTTGTTTTCTTGATTTTTTGTTTTCTTGATTAACTTTTCATAAAAATAATTTTCTTTACCAACCAAAACCAATTGATATCCATCACCATATTTTTCATTAAAAATTTTCCAAGCCTTCAACAACCCTTCTAAATTTTTATGCGGATACGCATTTCCCACATACAAAACAAATGGTTTTTTAATACTAAATTTTTCTAAAATTTGTGTCGTGTTATGTGAATCTTGGATCGTGTTTGGAAACGGCGCTTGATACACCACTGTCATTTTTTCCAATGATACTTTCAGTGTCTGGTGTAAATCCTGTTTTGTAAACTCACTCGTCACAATAATCTGTCTGGCTTTATTTACAGCATGTTGTAAAACTAACCGATGAATCAAATCTTTTAGCCAATAAACAATCAGACCGTGCGTACTCGCCTCTTGCCGTGGATAGTGATACATAATCAAATCATGTACTGTCACCACAAATGGCTTATTATAAAACAACGGCACATTCCAATGAGGAAAATGCATCAAATCTATTTTCTCTTGATCAATAATTTTTTTAAACTTAATTTGCTCTTGCCAACTATACCAAGGTATATCTGCTAAAACATATTTAATCCCTCCCCTATTAGGGGAGGCCACTTTGTGAAACAAAGAGGGTGGGGTCATCACAAACAATACATACTCATTCTCTTTATCAATTTCTAGTAAACCTAAAACCAGCTGTTCAACATAACGTCCTAATCCAGCTTGTTTTGAACCCATCATCCGACAATCTATACCTATTTTCATATAGGAATACTTTATCAGTTATAAACAAAAAAAACAACCCCAGTAATCAACTAGGATTGTTTTAACTTCAAATCTTATTTACTATCAATCTGTAAGAATGCGCCATGTTTATCTGTTTTTTGCGTATAAGTAATATCATACTTATTTTTTCCAGTTAAATCCTGGACTACCACTGGAACATTCATAGGTAGACGTAAATAGGTTGATATGAGGCCGTCTGTCTTTAAATATAGAGTCTTATCAGTAAAAGCTTGGTTATTAATAGTAAATCCATCACTATGACGTATAGAATCACCTTTACACATGCTATATAGACCATCGCCACCAGCCGAATTACCACAAGACATACCAGAAGATACTACAGGCTTTTCTACTACTGGAGTAGACACTGTAGGAATAGTAGCGCCACTTCTTTTATAACATACACCAGAACCCTGAGCAAAAGAATTCATCACACTATCATTAATAAGTTTGATTCCGGAAAAATCTTTAAACCAAGACTTGTAAATTGCCTCACTTGAAAATAAATATTTACTTGCATTATCAACATACCAAACCTTGTTATCATTCCAAGACTTTGCTAGATAACCATGGCCAGAAAGATTATAGCAAGTTGATACGGTTTTTAGACAAACATTATCACCCTGAGTCAAGGAATTAATTATACTATCGTCTGTAAGTTTGATTCCAGAAAAATCACTAAACCAAGATAAATATACTTCAGATGATGAAAACCAATATTTATTATTACCTTCAACATACCAAACCTTATTATCACCCCAGGCCTTAGCTAAATTGCCTTTGCCAGTTAGGTTGTAACAAGAATCAATTGGTTTTGTAACCGTCGTTGCAGTTGTTCCATTTTCTGTTTCAATAGATACATCAATACTGCTATTACCATTAACATCATACTCAATATCATCTATTTTAATAAAATAAGTAGCTGAACTATCTTCTGTAACTAGTTTGACAGTATTACCTAATTTAAAATTTAAATCTGTATCATTATAATCCTTACCACTTAATTCTAAAACTAAATTATTTTTGTCTGTCACATCCTTAACACCAAAAGCGGCAACAACTGAATCTTTATTATAAAATTGCAATTGATAACCCATCTTTTTCATATCTCCCTCAAATAACCTATTCTTAATGCTAGAATTTGGTGAGCTAATAGCCACATCAACATACCCCTTACTATTGGCATTAAAACTTATTTTATCAATTTTCACTGAATAATCTGTTATTCCACCTTTAGTTGTTAATTTGATACTTTCTCCCAATTTGACATCCACACTAGTGTCATCATAACTTTTCCCAGTTAAATCAAAAGTTGATATATTATTGGATAATATTTTTCTAAGAGCAAGCGCACCTACAGCACCATTTCCTTTATCGTAAAACTGTAATTGATAACCAACATTATACCAATCATTTTCAAATAATCTATATTTTACGGTATTTGAATAAACCACATTAGGAGACTCTAAACAACGTCCGTCTACACAACCATTCTTACATTTGCTAATTCTATTGTCTACAACGTCTCCTTTACAAACCCACTCCCCAACATAATCACTACTATAGGCATATACATCATTTGTATCACTTGCAGCGCAGTAATCAACATAATTCATTGGTTTATTAGTCACTTTATTCAAACCACTAGAATAACCTTTTACATTAGTATTAGTACCATCTGGATCACTACAGACACTATCAGAATATGCTGACGTATTATAACTAAAATATCTATAATCAGACCATTGGCTTGTACTACCATCTGCATAAACAGCCTTTACTTTAAATCTAAATTCATTATCACCGTCTAAAGGAGTGGTAATATAATAATTAGATTTGGAACTCCATTTATAATAATCTTGCCAGGCAACACTATTACAATGGTCACAGGTCAATTCTACATTATAAGAAACTGCTTCACTAACTGGATTCCATTTTAAGGTTGCTACTCTTGGGTAATTTGTTAGAATTTGTTTATTTGTTGGATAAACTACTGTAGGCTTTATTGTATTATCATAATCAATATTTTCAACACATCTACCATCCATACAACCATTTGGACAATCATTCCATTGGGTATGAACATATGGTTTATCAACTGGACCACTACAATGTTGTTCTACCACCCACTTACCACTATACAAACCTGACTCACCAACCTTGTCACTGCAAGAATCACTATAACTACCATAAACTCTAGAACCTTCTTTTTCTCCTGTAGTAACTCCCCTAGCATAAATATCCAAACCATTATCAGAATCTACACAACTATTTACTGTTGGTATATTTAATTTCTCCATTCTAAAATACAGTGGTACCACCTCGTCTACTTCTACTGGCATATTTGGCACTTCAGATTTACCATCATTATTTCTCACAAATCCATACATCATCACGTACTTACCACGATAATAATCAGTTAAGTTCAAAGTTGTCACAGCCGAAGAATTAAAGTTGGCTGATTTAACTATGGATTTAACAGTCTGTTCATTATAATTAACTTCTGTTCCATCTGAAGGATCATTATTCCAAATGAAAGCATAGGTAAAATTATCATCAGAATTATTAAGCATCAAAGAAAATTTAATTGCTTTGGTTGCATTATAAATCGAAACTGATAATGGTTTTGTGTAGCTACTATATTTCTTGTAACCAACTTTATTTCCAGTCAGAGCTTTATTTGTGACTGAATCATAGGCTACAAAATTAGATAGTAATGGAACCACTGTTTTTGTAGAATCAACCTGACAAGCACCATCTACACAAGAATAATTATCACCACACAAACCCTGATAAACACTCCATGTTCCATTAGAACAAATATTTTCATTTATTTTACCATCACTTAAACAGGAATCTTCATAAGGTCCTGAAAAAAATTTACCATTAAAATCAAAAATCTTCATTATACCTTTTGTGTAAATACTGTTATTATCATCTTTTTCACAATAACGAACATTTTGTGAAGATGGGACAAACATCAAATCATCAATTGATTCACTATTATAATTTGGACCATAATCAATAGTGATTGAATATACATCATTGCTAGACTTGAAGCCCACAAAAGTATCCACTGCTTTATTTACTGGAACATTAAAAGTTTGAGCTCCACCAGTAGCCTGCATGTAATTTTTATTTTCTATAGTATAACCACAACCTTCATTACCTTGCTCATCAAAATATTTAATCTTTATTTGTTTTACATTTTCCGCATTGCCAAGATAAAACCCAAAAACATTAACTGGTTCTTTAAAAGTAATTTTTAAAGGTTGATTGTAGCTAGTTGCCGGCCAAGTAGCATCATTAGCAATATTATATTCACCAGAAGCAGTTGGTACATCTTTAGCAGCACCAGCCCGATTATAACTATTAGTATAGATTGCTTTGCCGTTTTCTGCAGTAAACTTGACGCCATAAGTATCCCAATAGCCAGTAATTGGATCAGTTCCTATATTTTCAAAATTTATTACCTTAGCATTCAAAGCTGTTAATTCGCTTTGAGAAGCTACCAATGAAGTAAAACAACCACCAGCGTTGGCTGTGTTTGGTAGAGCCATAATTGCTAGTGCAAAAACGGCTACTCCTATGATGATTTTTCGCATAGATTATAGGTTAAAAAATTATTAAGATTATGTTAAGAATAGCGGATTATACTGTAAAATTCAATATTTGTCAATCTTCAAAGGTTAGTAACTTTTTTAAACTTGGCTAATTTTAGCCATTTTTTACCAAAAACTAACGAGCTTATCAATATTAGTGTTATCATAATAGATGTTTATTTGTTATTTACATCTATTATAACGTCGACTTTAGCTCTTTATTACACTTAAAAACTCCTGAGCTGATTTTTGCCAATCAAAATCTTTGGCCACTTCTAAACCTCCAGTTGTCATTCTTGTTTTTAACTCACTATTTTTCAAGATCAGATCAATGGCCGAAGCCAATTCACTAACATTATTAGGATTAACATAATAAACTGCATCTTGACCAACTTCCGTGAGTGATGACCGGTTAGAAGTAATTACTGGCACGCCACAGGCCATAGCCTCCAGGACAGGCAATCCAAAACCCTCATACAAACTTGGAAAAACAAATAGACTGGCATTTTTGTATAATTCCATTTTATCCTCATCATCGACATAACCAATATATTTTACACCTGGAGTTTCTTTAATTGTTTTTAAGAGCTCTATATTTTTCCAACCGCTAGAACCGACAATTACCAAATCATAATTCCTAATTCCTAATTCATAATTCATTTTATATGCTTTAATTATACTTTCAACATTCTTACGTGGTTCTAATGTCCCTAAAAACAAAATATACTTTTCCGGCAAACCATATCTCTGTCTTATGTCCTCTGTCTTATATCCTCTGTCAATCGACAACCCTGGTCTCAAAATCTTCAATCTTAAATCTTCAATCTTAAATCTTTCCACCACGTCTCGCTTCGTATTCTCTGACGGAGTCAAAATAATATCCGCTCGCTTGCACTGTTTTTTGGGATTTAAAAACCAATGCCACAAACGTCGCTTCCAAGTAAAACATTCTGGAAAAAATTCAAAAGACAAATCGTGAATAGTTTGGATGTGTTTAACGTGTTTTGAAAGATTAGTGAAATTTAAATTTGGGGAAAACCAGACATCAATCACGTCATCCTGAGCGAAGCGAAGCGGAGTCGAAGGATCCCATTGTTTTTCTTGTCTAACCATAAGATCTTTCGACTTCATTCCTCGCTTTCGCTCGTCATTTCGCTCAAGATGACTTAACAACAATTTATCTAACCTAATCAATTTCAACCACAACAGCAAATTAAGTAATTTGTTAGGCCAATTTAATCCTATATAATGTACATTCTCATAATCCCACTTTGGCAAATTATCTTGAATATTCTTATTTGAATTGTAAAATAAAAAAAACTGATCCTTATTATCAGTATAATCTTTTTTAAAATCAGTGCCTGCCTGCGCAGTCAGGGAATCGGTGTATTTAAATACAGCATCAAGCAAACCAAAAGTATACTCTCCAACGCCTGTTCGTTTTTCATCCATGAGACAACGAATGTCAATGCCTATGTTCATATCTGTGTTGTGATGTTTAGGTCGAAGACCGTGTGTTTAAATGTTTGAGTGTTAACGTATTTCCAACTTACATTGTTCAAAACCTTGTTTAAATTCCTCATGTCTCTCTTCTACATACCGTTTAATCCTCTCTTTAAAACTATCAACATCAAATCTTAAAGCCCAATTGCGAATATAATCTGGATACCACAATTCATGATCAAAGTGTATCACGGCATCCACAATTGATTCCCAAGACTGATCATTAAAAAATATACCAGTCTTACCTGGGATTACAGTTTCTGTCACTCCACCTACTCCATAAGCAATTACTGGCCGGCCACAAGCCATAGATTCAATTGGGGTAATTCCACAATCCTCTACTTGCGGATGTAAAAAAGCTCTAGCCTTACTCAAAAGTTGAGCCTTTTCTTCATCTGTCACTCTACCTAAAAATTCAATATTAGGCTTGGCCATTTCTTTTAAATTTTCCAACTCTGGTCCATCACCAAAAATTTTTAAAGGTAATTTAAGACGATTAAAAGCCTGGACAAGTAAATCAAATCTCTTGTATGGCACTAGACGTCCACCAGACACAAAATAATCACCAATATTTTCTGATATTTTAAATTTGGCTGTATCAACTGGAGGAAAAATAATATCACTATCACGCCGATAATATTTTTGGATACGATTTCGCACTGTACCAGAATTGGCAATAAAATGATCCACTCTATCCACACTCATTTTGTCCCACAAACGCATATGGTGAATAATTCGTGGTAATGCTAATTTAATTAATTTATTATATTTCAAATCTTCAATATATTCATGAGTATCTGTCCAAAGATATCGGGTAGGAGTATGACAATAAGAAATATGCAAAGTCTCTGGTCGAGTAAGGACACCTTTAGCAAAAGCTGAAGTAGAAGACAAAACCACATCAAAATCATGCAAATTGTGATGTTCAGTGGCTCTTGGCATCCAAGGAAAATATAATTTAAATTTCTTCCGACCAAAAGGCATTTTGGCAATGAAAGATTCACGTATATCGGCTTTTTCAAAACCTTTAATTTTATCCTTATCATGAAATAAAACAAAAATCGGCGCTTCAGGCCAAATTTCATGAAAGGCTTTTAAAACTCTTTCTGCTCCCCCATCTTGAGCCAGATAATCGTGAACTAGGGCAATTTTCATACTATAATTATTTTGATTCGTAACTTATTACTTTTCTCCCTAAAATTAAATAATTCTCCGGTCCTTGTTTAAAAAATTTTCTAAATAATTCTTCTGCTTTTACCCTAAAATCATCATATCTAACTTTTCCAGACTTAATATCATTAAATTTAGAACTAAAAGCCAATTCATACAAAAAACTACCAACTTTACTATCAAAAGATTCTTTTAATTTATCCGGACGAACACCATTTGGAAATATATAAGGATCAGAACCAGGAACTACTAAGCCATCCAACAACACAACACTACGCAAAACCTCTTCTGGCTTATATTTAATCATAGATATATCTGATTCGTGTGATATTTCATCTATACATTTTAAAACTTTCGCCACGTCATGATCACTTGTTAAATAAACAATAAAAGTATTATGACCTTGTTTTAAAATATATTCTGGTTCACCCACATGCTTCCCTGGTTGGCCATCGTAACTAGTTTCAATATCTCCTTTATAAATTTTAATGGCATCAATATTAACTTTATTATCACATAATTTTTTATACAGCAATTCAGCAAAATCCCCCAATCGGGAAATATCTGGATTAATATACAATTTCCTAGCCGGTAGTTCACTCTTTTTTGAAACAAATTCACCATTTTCACCATTAACACCAGGTAAAGGAATGGAGGATCGTCCAACTTTCTCATCAATGTCTGAATAAAAAAGACCAGATAAAAAATTTCTTAAATTTTGTTCTACCAAACTTACTAAGACTGGCACTGACAATTTTCTATCTGGCGCCTTTAGTATTTTCCTTTTCCACTGATCCTGTGTTTCAACTTCTCCCGATAAATTATAAACTAGGGCGACTAACCTTTCAAAACATTTTAAACTGTTTCTATCTGCCCAATCAGAAAAATCTTCCTTATCATAATTATAGGGCTCTATTTCAGGAATCGAGGCTTGTTCAAATTTTTCTATTTCCATTCTTTCAGGTAACGCAGACACGTTGTCTACTTCTTCTTGTGGAGTATCTAACGGTTTTTTTCTTCCCAACAGACCTAATAATTTTTCTAAACCGAATCTAGATTCTGCCATATTTTTACAAAGCTCGTCTTTTTTTAAAAATTATAAACGGTGTTTTTAAAAATATTATTATATCTAAAAACAAACTCCATTTTTCTATATAAAAAACATCCAACCTCATTTCATCTTCAAAAGACAAGTCACTGCGACCAGAAATCTGGGCTAAACCAGTAATTCCTGGTTTTAGAGTAAAAACTGTACTATATTCGTCTTCATATTGCTTAACCTCTCGTGGTTGATGTGGTCGTGGACCAACGATGCTCATGGTGCCGTTCAAAACATTAAAAAACTGTGGCAATTCATCTATACTCCAACGGCGAATAAATCTACCAAATAATGTTACTCGTGGATCATTAGCAATTTTATAAAATGGACCAGATTTTATACTATTAGTTTTAATTAATTCTTTTTCTTTTTCTTCATTGGAAAGTCCAGCCTTGCCAAATTGCGAACCAGTAGAATCCTTTTGATACATTGATCTAAATTTCAAAGTAAAAAAATTATTTCCTCGCAAGCCTACACGCTCATTTTTATAAATTATTGGTCGACCAGTTTCAATTAAAATTATCAAAGCAGAAACAACCATAATCGGACTAGTAATAATTATCACTAATATGCTCATCAAAATATCAAAAATTCTTTTTATGACTCTACCCCAACCATCCAAAGTCGTTCGTTTTAATTCTACTACTGGTACTCCAGCCAAGGCTGTCACAACCATATTGGTAGAATAAGTAGCAAATAAATCGGCAGAATATTTGAAAACAACATGACGTTGATTGCAAAAATTTAATGCTCCCAAAGTTTCTTTTTCATCTGCCTTTGGATTGGTAAAAATTATTTCATTTAATTTTAATTTATCTAATTCTGGAATTAAATTTTTATTGAATTTTTCTAAAACTTTTATTACTTTATAGCCCAGTTCTTTTCTATTTTGCAAAGTATCAACAATACTGACTGTCACTTCTTCTGTCCCAATTATAACCACTCGACGCAAACCTATTCCTGCGCGATATAAGAGTGACTTAACACCACGCATAAGGATTCTACCTAAACTAATATATATAACCGCAAACCCAAAACCCGAGGCTACCAAAAAACGCGAATCAAACTGCTGTAAGGCAAACATAACATACAACGCAATTATTCCCAAACCAACTGAACAGGCCAATAAAACCCGAAATAAATCTCGGGCTAATTTTCTATTTTGGTCAGCTGAATACAAACCAAACAAAGCAAAAATAAAGACCCAAATTAGAGCGACAAAAAATACTACTTCAGAAAAATCACTTAGGGTTAATTTAAAAACCACTGGACGTAATTGAATTGCCCAATCAGCAAAACGTAAATAATAAGCCGAAATACCAGCTAAAACAAGTAGCAACCAATCAATTGGCACTTGTAAGACCATTAAAATTACTTCTGAACGTTTCATAAAAATGGAATAAGGAGTAAAGAATAAGGAATAATACCTTATTACTTTATATTTTAGCTAAAAAACTACCATAAGTCAAACTAACAGAACAAATAAAAAATCCCCATTTTCAGGGAATTTCTTATTATTCATTACATAGCTATAAGCCGAATTTTGTCTAGGACGATCATTTATCTGCCCAGGCTGTTACCAGCTGGGTCTAGCGAACTAACTTTTCCAATCAAATTGCACTTCATTCACTCAAAGTATCTAACAATTAGTTTACTCTAAGCGAACGAAGTGAATCGAAAGGCTGTTCTTTCATTCAAGTAAGGATTTTGCCGTTTCACCTCTAATATCACTATCAGAGTTCATCATGTAAAAAGCTTGCGCTTTTACATGATGCCTCAACACTTTCGCGTCTCGGCGTCACTGCTCGCACCTCTAGTCTTACGACCGACGGGAGTTACCCGCTACTCTGTTACCTGATTTGCACCAGGTGAATGTTCGGACTTTCCTTCCACCTTCTCCGTCAGCTGACGGATTCGGCGGACGATCATCTACTATGTAATGAACTTAATAATCATAACAAAAAAAGACCTAAATGTCAAGGTCTTTATGGTGCTCAGGAGAGGATTTGAACCTCCATGCCTTACGGCGCTACCACCTCAAGGTAGTGCGTCTACCAATTTCGCCACCTGAGCTTAAAACAATACACAATATACACGTAATAATATACAATTTTATATTAATCCACATAATCCATATCATGTATTTTATCATGTATATTTTGTATATTGTTCCATGTATTTTGTATTTTATTTAAAACTTACGTTCCCTTCCCACTATCATCCCAATTCTATTCTTGGCTAATTTAATTTTTATTTTTATTTCCTTAGATTCTTTGCCATCCGCTTCTACGACAAACGGCTTGCGACTACTGACTGTCATTTCTTCAAATGGAAACAAACTTGGTTCTTCAAACTTTTCTCTAATTATTCCTCGATGAGATACTGGCCGTAAAAAAGCTTCTAATTTGCCATCCTGAGGATGAACAATATAATCACTAATCTTACCTTTACCTTTCCAAACATACGGTTGTAAATTACACACCACTAATTCCATCTTATTTTTGGCTGAAACTCTAAACTTTTCATCATATTCTACTGTAATATCACTAGATGGTATATGCAACTGAGAAACAAAATAACGATTATTAAACCAACCGACATCCAATCTAACTTTCCGTCTCTTTGACAAAACATCACAAGCTTCCACTCCAATTGGAATACCTAGCACTTGAGCAATGGAATTACTTTCTGTGCCGATTGGTAAAAAACCAAATAAAATATCGCAGGTAGCTGCCCGCGATAAAACATGACCAAATGTTATATCATTACCAACAATTACAATGGTCGTGGCTCCTCGATTGATTTCATCTTCTACCACTGCCTGAGCATTGGTAAAATTTTGCAGCCGGATTATTTTACCAGCTATACTAAAATCTGTCAATCTAGTCTCTATTGCCTTTAAGATTGAATCAAATTTCTTTTGCTTTAAAAAATTATCGTAGAGATATACGTACATAATGCATCACTTTTATCAGTTTTAAAAAAACAAACTATTTCTTTTCTATATCCTCTACTTTTTTAAATTTACCAAATAATTTATTTGTTTCGTCATCAGTTTTTATAATATCCAAACCTTTCATAGTCACTTTTCCTTGTAACAAAGCTCCTGGAGCCACACTTAAAACTTGACAAATAATATCACCAGCAACCTGCGAGGTCTCGAGTAAATCTAATTTATCATCCACTTTTACATTACCCCTAATACTGCCAGCCACAACTGCACTCCCAGCTTTAACACTGGCCAAAATTTTTGCCCCTTTTTCTACTGTCAGTAAACGACTAGTTTTGACTGAACCAGAGACTGTACCTTTTACAATAATATTACCTTCAGAAGCAAAATCACCCTCGACCACAACTGATGGACCAACGACTGTCTCCACATCATCGTGGGAAGAATTCATTTGTCTATCTTTATTAAGAGCGATTTCTGGAGATGGTTTTTGGAACATATACATAATATTTAAAAAATTATTTATGGATATAATACACCACTTGAAACAATTTTACAAGTTCTTTATCCCGCACCACGAGTATATTCTCCTGGTATAGGATTAACTATTCTCTAAGGTAAATCAGCAATCATTTCACACATTAATGCCTGGGGTACTCTGTGGTGCGGGATTTACTTACTCAGTATTTTATTGGCTTTTTCCGCGGTTTTTTTGGTTAGGGGAATCCAAAAACCAAATTCACTACCTTCTTCCATACCCTTACTATGTGCCCAAACATGACCAGAATGAGCCTCAATAAACTTTCGACAAACATACAAACCCAAACCTGTCCCAGTCACATTGGTGCCCGCCACATTTTTGCCCCGATAAAACTTTTGATAAAAATTGGCTTGGTCCTCTGTCCCAAAACCAAAGCCTTGATCTTTTACTCTTACCGTAATACCTTTTTGTTCTTTTTCTGTAGTAATAACAATTTTGCCACTACTGCTATATTTGATCGCATTATCCACAAAATTAAAAATCACATGACGAACTTTTTCTTCATCTATATAAATTTTTTCAATTTTTTTGTCTGGCTTGCAAATAATTTCTAGACCTTTATCATTCGCTCGATTAGTCAATTCTTTGGCCACACTCTCGGCTAATTTATTCATGTCAAAATATCCAAAAGAAAATTTTGTTCGTCCTTGTTCAATTCTAGTAATATCCAAAAATTCATCCACTAATTTTACTAACCGTTCATTGCTTTCATCCATTTCTGTCAAAACCCCAAAAAGTTTTTTGTCTATTTTACCATAAGCTCCATCTTGAATAAGCTCTACATACCCTTTCATAATAGACAATGGGGTGCGAAGTTGGTGGGAAGCAATGGAAAGAAAATCTGTCTTTTGTCGATCCAGCTCCTGCAAACGAAGATTAACTCTTTCCAAAGATTTGGCCAATTTTGCCAATTCTTCCTTTTGTTTTACTTCACGATTGACTGAAGCGGCCAATTGCCAACCAAAAATTGCTACCAATAGTAAAGTAATAGCTGTTAATATTTTATTAGTATTATTTCTGATAAAGAAAAACTGCGAGCTAATCAAAATTACTAGAGTAATAACCAAGACTTTGGCCGCAATTACTCTAATATTAAATATATGATAATGAACAATTAAATAACCTAGCAAAACTATAAATAAAGCCATTCCGATTGGACCAACCAAATTTATTTGATAAGTTTGCAAAACTTCTCCTAAAATATTTGATAAAGAAAATGACAAGAGAAAAATTGGCACACCAATACTTAATAATAATATCTGTCTTTTTAAATTGTCTACTTTGTTTCTTTTATACTTAATCATGCCCCAAATAAATAAAGTAATAATAGAAACAATCTGTAATGAATAAAGATAATACCAAATTGGGCCAACGGTTCCTTCACAATTTACTAAATCAAAAAAAGCTATATTCAACCTAGTTGGTAATGAAAAAATTATTGGCAAAAATAACATCATTAAAAATAAATTCCATTTCCATGGCAAAACTCTGTCTTCTAAAAATTGATAAAAAAATCTAATCGTAAAAAACCAAACCAAAGATTGCAAAAGTGGTGATAATAACCAACCAAAATTTACCAGAGAAGCGGGAATAGCAATCCACTGTACGATTTCATTCAAAAGAAATAAGGAAAAAACGATGGCAATATAAAGCAAATTTCTGGCATTGACCGAACGTTGGCTTTTAAAAAAAACAAAAAAACCAAAAACTAATGAAACAACAATAATCGGGATGTATGAATAAAAAAGCAATTGGGGAGCAAAACTAAAATCCACCAGATGTTTCAGGGAAATTGTCAGGGAACAATAAAATGGATCATCCATAAATTTATATAAATTAAACTTATTTTGTAATTATGGGAACCAGAATAGTTTTGGCTTTCCAGTATTCACAACTCTTTGGTGGAACAACTTTAGACACTCTGCTCTTGATATTTTTTTTCTTAAAACCAGCTTCTTGTAATTTTTTCAAATGAACTTTACCAAATTTCTTTATTTCATCTGAATAGTAAGTAAACACTCCACCCGAAACTAATTTTTGATAGGCAAAAGGAAAAAAATTAAAATGATTTTGATACAATTCAACTTCAGATAGTGGATAAGTGTCAAACAAAATTCCATTCAAACTATTGTTGGGAATCTTTTTTATCATATCCTCCCATAAACCAGCCAATACTACCACCTTATGTTTAGCCTTTTTAGCAAATTTTTTAGCCTGTTTGACCACAGCTTTATTAGCTTCAATAATAATGTGTTTTTTAATATTATGCTCCTGAATAAAATTAGCTGAAATCCCCATTCCAAAGCCTAATTCTAAAACCACTCCACCTTTAACTGTAGCCACTTCAGCCAAATCTTTCATATAAGGAGTTTCCCAATCTTCCATGACTGGTTCACCTAAAATTTTTAAATCATGCTTAGAAAAACACGCCTTGGCATTAGCCCAATCTTTTTTTTCATAATTCAACTGAACTTCATTACTTTTTTTGTAATCTTTCTCCCAATCTGGAATCTGAGATAAAAAATCTTTAGTTTTTTGAAATTTAATTTTTTTCTTCATAATCTTTTTTAGATTAAATAATTTTCAATTATATTATAACACAATTAGGTCATATTAAACTAGAGACAAAACAATCTTTTAATAACATCTATTTTATATAACCCCACTTTTTCAAAAGTTTCTCATCACTAAGCAAAAACTTAGAACCAATGTCCCTTCGATAAAGAGATTTCGGAACATAAACTTTTTTAATTATTTCATAAACATCTTTTTGCACCTTGGCAATAGTTTTACCTACCCCAGTTACATATAAGACATAGCCTTCCTCATCAGAAATATAAAACTGTTCTTTACCTTGAATCTTTTCTTTTGACATGCCTTCAAAAAAGATATGTTTAAAATCATTTTTTGTGACTTTATCCAAATATACAATCACACCTCTAGGAGAGTTTTTTCCTAATTTGGTCATATAAGGAAACGGCGGTACGGCCAACAACACTACCAAACCATAACCTTTTTTCCATTTTGGCCTGATACTCTTGCCGAGAGCTACCGCTTTTAAAAATTGGGACCATTTCAAGTTTAACAATTCACTTTGTAGATGAACTATCGGTGAACCTAATCTGGGGGTAATTTCCAAAGGATAAATATTTTTACCATTTATAATAAAATTAACTTCAAAATCTCCTTTAAATTTTATCTTTTTCAAAAAAGGTTTTAATTTAAATAGGGTTTTTTTAAATAACACACTATCTTTTTCAGTCTCAAACCATGCCAAAGTACCCATTTCAGTTGTCATTGGTCCGACATCATCATCAAACAGTCGTTTATGTTCAAAATTTATTTCCACTGGCCCAACCCAATTCTTGCCATTAAAAAACCTACCCACACCAATTTCTATTCCTTCGACTTTTTCTTGTAAAGTAATTACTTTAACTTTATTTTTATATTTAGTTTTACACAATTTCAAAACATCCAAAATATCCTGATTATCTTTAAACTGCGAGACTGTATTAATATTAAGTTTATGATCATTTTGTTTTAAAACCCAAGTTTTTTTACTTTTTTTAATAAAATTAACACAATCATCAATATTGTTAAAATCAATGGTTTCTAAAGTTTGCAAACCATGATCTTTTAAAATATCTTGGGCATAGGCTCTTTTCATTTCAAGCTTATCACTTTCGCTATTACCACCAAAAACTGCAAAACCATGCTCTCTCAAATTATCTTGAATCTTGCCATAACCAACATCATCAAAAATTATCAAACCTTCTTTGCCTACCCAAGCCAACTCCTGCTTCCAATTTTTACATTTCTTAATAATGTTTTCAAAATTATCACTCCGATTCTTATCATCAATAAAAAGTTTTACTTGATTACCTTCATCCTGCAAAAGACGAGCCATATCAGGGGCAATCATGTTGTTAGAAGTGATAAACAATATTTTCATAATAAAGTTAAACTCAATAAAATTTAATTGCTAATTATATAAATACCTATAGCCATAATTATTATGGCAACAATTTTTAATGACACACCTTGTAATTGATCTTGATAAATTTTTTTTATGACAGAAAATTTTGTATTAAAAATTTTTGCTATAACCACTATTAACAAACTAAAAATTAAAACAAAGACTGGCACAAACGCTTCGATAGTGGCAACGTAAGAAACCGACGGCGCTACACTCAAAGCTCTTTGGGAAGACAAATTGCCTAAAAAAGTTATTCCTTCTCCCAAAATAAACACTTTATAATATTTTTTGATTAATGGCCAAGGATTTTTTCGACTAACCAGTAGAAGAATTATACTACTAAGCAAAGCCCCTAAATTGAAACAGAGAAAAACCAACAAAAAACCTTGATTACCCCAGCCCCTAGCATCAATAACATTATAAGCTTTATTTTCTAATACCATGCTTAGAGAAAAAAACACTATGGCTGAAATCATTATAAACAAATAACGTTTCAAAGTTCCCTTTTTTATTCCTTTATGAAAAGACAATACAACTCCCCCTAATAATGTTATAGCCATTCCCAAATAACTATACACTGGCAATTTTTCTCTAAATAATACAAAGGCCAAAAATGGCACAGCTACAATTGATAAACCCCACAAAATTTGTACCAAACCGACGTCATTATGATGAAAAAGGGCTTTATAATAAAAATAAAAGGACAAATTGAATAATAGTCCTCCTAACAAAGCCCATAAAATCATTGGCTCAAAAAACAACTGTCCATTAGCTGAATTAAAATTAAACAACTGACTAAATTCAATTTTCAAAAAAAACATTAAAAACAAACAAGGAATCGCCTGAAAAATGCCCATGATAATCGTGCCTTCTAATTCATCAGCATACACCCCATCGACAAAATAAACATCAATCATGTTGACCAATGCCCAAAACATTGGCGCTAAAAATGACAAGATTAACCAATGGCTGTCCAAAAAAGCTAGAATTGACACCTCCAGCAAATGTATCATACAAAAGTATAATAAGCCATTAATTAATTTAAAAAAAATTATTCTACCAAGACTGTCGAACTACTGGTCAAATCCACATTTTCAAAACTTGTATCTTCTGGCACTTCTGATAAAATAATAAATTCTTCCAGGTCTACACATTCTATACCAGTATCGTTTGTTTCAGGATCGCAAAAGATCTCTTGGCAGTCTTCACCTTCAGCACAAAAAATTTCTGGGCACTCTTCGCCACTTAAACTACAGTCTGGTATGGCGCTAGCTTTTTCTTCAATTATTTTATAATAACTAATGCCTTCAGCTGGATCGGCTGGACATTCTTCTTCTTCGGGATTACATTCGTTTACAAAACAATGTTCTTTTGTCGGCTCACAGGTGGTTTCTAGTCTAATATAATAATCTTTGGCAATAATGAATTTATAAAATGTAAAAACCACGACTATAACTATTAAAGAAAAAAATATATAAACCAAAATTTTAGATTTTTTATCCATACAAAATAATTATATCATAAAAAACATTTTTTTACATCTCATCCACGGCCTTTATTCCCAAAAGATCTAACCCTTTTTCCATAACTTGTCCAGTCATATTGATCAACTGCAAACGAAAATCACGAATTACTTCACTTTCTGCCTTTAAAACCGAACAATTCTCATAAAAACTATTGAATTTCTGGGCTAATTCAAACAGATACTTAGCAATTTGCGAAGGATCTAATTTTTCCACAGCCAATTTGGTAACATCAGCAAATTGGGTAATCTGTAATAATAATTTCTTTTCTTCTGGCTGTACAACAACAATTTTGGATTTTGAGTTTTGCCTGCCTGCCGATGAGGCAGGGATTTTGCCTGCCTGCCGATGAGGCAGGGACTTTCTAAGTATACTCTTTATCCGCGCCATAATATACAAAAGGTATGGACCACTATCACCAGTAAAACTTACAGATTCCTCCATATCAAAAGCCACATCTTGAGAAACATTAGATTTGAGCATGGAGTATTTCAAAACCGCACCAGTAATTCTTCTCACCACTTCAGCTTTATTTTTAATTTTACGATCTTTCATCAATTCCACAATCTCAGATTCTGTCATATTTAACAATTCATCACCAGCTACGACCTGTCCGGTTCGAGAACTCATTTTCTTTCCCCCCTTCAATTGCAAATATCCACCAATCAAATGTTGACTCTTACCTTTTGATTCTGGAATTACTTGTTCTAAAGCTTTAAATAATACTTTAAAATATTCAGTTTGTTCTTTTCCCACCACATGAATAATCCCAGCGGGATGATATTTTTTATATCTTTTTTCGGCCAAGGCTAATTCTTTGGCTTCATAAGTTGGCAAACCCTTACTATTGATAAAAACTCGATCATGCAAACCATACTTGCTCCCTGGGAAAATAATAGCGCCTTCACTTTTTACAAACACACCTTTTTTTACAAATTGTTCTACTATTTTTATCCCCCGTTCAAAAACTTCTGATTCAAAATACATTTGGTTGTACTTGGTATCCAATTTTTTATAAATTAAATCAAAATAATCCAAACTCCATTTTCTGGTCATTTTATAAATCACTTGAATAGATTTGTCCTGGCTATACACTTTTTCATTATAATCCAATATTTCTGCTTTACTCACTTCATTTTCTTCAAAAGCCTTGGCCCCATGAGCATACGCCCGACCTAAAAAATTTATCCTCTCTAATAATGGTTTAGTCTTTATTTTTTTAAATTCTGCATTTAATTGATTAATCCCCCACAAAGCTTTGGCCACATGCATACCCACATCACCTTGATAATTCACTCTAATTACTTTATACCCTGCATTTTCAAAAATTCGCGCTACACTTTCACCAGTTATTAAATTTTTTAAATGCCCCAAATGAAAAACCTTTAATGGATTGGGACAACCATATTCTACCATTATTTTTTTACCCTTACCCATTTTCAATTTACCAAAATCTTTTGTAAAACTTTTTAATAAATTCTTTACCAACTCTATATCATTAAAATAAAAATTCACATATGGACCAACTGTATTAACTTTATCAATAATTTTAATTCTTTCATCTACACCAAACTTCATCACGAGTGGGTTGCTTTCATCTTTTAAGTTACTAATTAGATTTACTATTTTATCAGCCAAAATTAAAGAACCTTTCACTCCATTTTCATCAAATAGCTTAAAAACATTTAAACACAAATCACCAAGTTCAATTCTTGGCGGCGTTTCAAATTTAAAATCACCATGAAAACCACTCTCAATCAGAAAACTTTTTAAATCATTTTTAACCTCATCTATCATAGTTTTTTTGCTATATGTTATCTGCTATCTGCCAAATGAATTATTTTACTCGTACAAAAAACCTACTTCCCTTTTGCACCACATCTCCAGACTTGGTTGCGAAATCAAAAGCCGAGACTTTTTCATCATTTACTTTTACTCCACCTTGTTCAATCATTTGTCTAGCTTCAGATTTACTTTTGCAAATTTTAGATTCTACCAAGACATCCACAACATTATATGAACTTGGTTTCAATTCTAGAATGTCTTCTGGTCTATTTTTACTCTGGATTACTTTTTCAAAATATGTTTGACCAATTTGAGCTGCTTCAACCCCTTTAATAATTTTTACAATCTCAAAAGCCATTTTCTTTTTAAATTCCATTGGATTAGCGCCATTCTTAATTTCTTTTTCCATTTCCTTAATTTCAGCCATTGGTATTTCGGTCAAAAATTCAAAACCATTAATAATTTCATTATCAGCATAAGACATGGCCTTGCCATACATATCTTCTGGACTGTCTGACAAATTAATACCGTTACCCTTGGTCTTACTCATCGTAATACTATCTGGCGCGTTCATCATACGATTGGCTCGGACAAATTTTTCTTTGTTCAAATAAGCTTTTGATAACATTCGGCCGGTCAACATATTAAAAGTCTGATCCGCTCCACCGATTTCAATATCAACGTTCATTGCCACACCATCATAGCCCTGCATTAGTGGATATAAAATTTCGTGAAGTCTAATCGGATCTTCAATTTTCAAACGACGCGCAAACAGATCACGTTCCATAGTTCGTTGTAAAGTTGTGTTATACATAAGCTTCAATACCTCTGGAAGTTTTATATCTTTGAGCCACTCGGAATTACGCTTAAATTGAACTGGATTTTCCCCATCAAAATTAATCAATTGTCCAGCTTGTTCTTTCCAACCAGACATATTTTTTTGAATCTGTTCTTCAGTCAGCATATCACGAGTAGTATCTTTGTCTGGATCACCAATCATCGCTGTAAAATCCCCAACCAAAAATATTACTTCGTGTCCCATTTGTTGAAGTAGTCGCATGGCTCTAATACCCATCGCATGACCAACATGAAGATATGGTCCGGTTGGATCAAAGCCTTGGTAAGCGCGCAATCTCTCACCAGACATTAATTTTTTCTTTAATTCATCAGCATGAGGATAAATCGCTTCCACCCCACGAGTTAAAAATTCCTCAATTAATTTTGGATCTGTATTTATATTCATATTGTAAAATTGATAATTGATAATTGAAAATTTTTTAGCTAATCTTTACATTCTACAGCTTTCACCTCAATATTTTTTAACTCCAAAACCTTGGCAGTATAATATGATTCTTCTGGCTGATTACCATTTTCATCTGGCGGAATAGAGGTATTAATTGAACTGTTTTTCTCTAATTGAATCTTGGCAGAAACTTTTATCTCTGGCCTACCTTCATAACAACTTGGTAATTTCTCCCTCACGGTTCCTTCAAAACTTTCACTAAAAAATACTGATAAATTATTATAGACTAAATTATAATCATTCGCACCCTTTAAAACTGGCATTGAACCCATGCCACCAGTCATACCATAACCAATATAAAATATTGCATCTTGTGGTTCAGTTGTTAAAACAAATTTATCCATGACAGACTTTTCAGTTTGATCAACTTCTTTTTTTTGTAAATTATTTGTACTACAACCCACTCCAACCAAAAACACAAATAAAACCCCAGCTAATAAAATTTTATTCATAAATTTTAAAATTATTTATCTTCAATTGGTAAACGAATTTCAAACACCGTCCCTGAACTAAAACCTTCAAAAATCATCTTGTTTGCCAGATCATCTGTCTTTTGTCCTTTTTTCTGAACATAAGAAGCAACTTTACCAGTTTCACGTCTTATACTGTATACTCTCAATTTTCCGCCCATTGATTTTATTCTATAATCAAAATTTGCCACACCCAAACCAGAACTTTTAAGCTCTTCTCTATCGTTTATATCACCAGATGCACCTTCCTCAAAAATACAAGATGATTTTCCTTTTTTCTCTGTCAAAACTCCTTCTCTAGTTTTTCTAGATATTAAAGTCCCATTTAATGAATGCATTCGATCCAAATGTTCTGGGTTCATTCCTTTCCCATTATCAATAATCCTAATAACTAATTCATTATTTTCTTCCCCAATTTCCAAAATCACTTTACTAGCATCTATTCTATCTTGAAAATCATTTCTAAATTCATTCAAGATAAAATTTCCTATTGCCCCCGTATTACCTTTTATTTTTTTTCCTTTCAATCTATTCTCCAATTGACCTAAATCCTGTCTTACATCTAGATTTATTTTTTTTAAATTACCATATTTTTTCCTTTCTCCAATTTCCCGATCACCATATTTTATTAGAGAATCTCTTTCACGACCAACCAAATATTCAACGGCTTTTTGTAAAACTCCTAAATCAACACCACCTGTACAAAATACTTCTAGCACTTCCTGTTTTGATAGACCTTTTAATAATACATCTTCCATTGCAACAGTGTATCTTTCCCAAAGTGGTAAAAATTTTAACAAATCATCTTTTGCGTCCTTTTCTGTGGTAGCTTCAGCCACAAAAGTCGAATAACCAGATAAATTATTGGCAACAGTTTGAAGATCATGTCCAAAATAATTTCTTATTTTCAACACATCAACGTGTTCATTTAACATAGCACAAAAAGCAGATATATCCCCAGCCATTTTTTTTACTTCGTTAAAACCAAAATCCGTCCTCAAATCTTGTATTGGCCCACAAAAATTTCTTAATTTAGGAATGACTTCACTACTAAAAAAACTAATTTTTTCTATATCATCATGTACTATTTTAGTTTTCCATTCAATTCTCTCACCTGACACTTCCTTATTTTTAGTGCCCAAAAAATGTTTATCTATATCCCTTCCCAACATTCTTTCAAATCCATTTCCATTTGCCATAAAATTATTTTAAACTATTTAACTGTCCCTCAATTTTAGTTAACTTATCCTTCACTTCAGTTAATTTTTGTTGTTCCTTCTCTACTACAGCTGGTGGAGCATTACTGACAAATTCTTGATTACCAAGTTTTCCTGCCAAACCTTTTACATATTTGTCTAATTCTTGTTTTTCTTTTTCTAGTCTAACTTTTTCTTTGGCTATATCCACTGCCCCAGACAAATCTACAAATACTTCAACACCACTTTCAACAAAACCAATACTACCTTCTGGTTTTACAGCTGTTTTCTCAATTTGTAAATTTTCTAATCTGGCCAAGACTTTAATAATCTCAGCATTTTCTTGGAATAAATCAACCATACCACCAGCAGAAATTAAAGCATTTAATTTCTTTACTGGTTCAATTTTATTTTCTGCTCGAAGTGAACGAATACCAGTGATAATATTTTTGATTAATTCAAATCCTTCGAAAGATTCTGAAACAAGTTCAGAATGACATTTGGGCCATTTTTCTACCATCAACATTTTTTCAGTGCCATAAATCTCAGTCCAGATTTGTTCAGTCACAAATGGCATAAAGGGATGCCACATTTTTAATACTGCGTTTAAAATAAAGTTTAATACTTCTGTTTTGTCTCCCTCAATTTTAGCAATTTCCAAATACCAATCAGCCAATTCATTCCAAGTAAAATCACGCAATAGTTCTCCAGCTTGTGAAAACTGAAATTTTTCAATATTGGTAGTTATTTGCTCGGTAACAACAGACAAGCGAGATAAAATCCATTTGTCAGCTAAAGTCTTAATGTTAAGGGATCCTTCACCCTGCGATGGGTTCGGGATGACAGACATAATAAACCGCGAAATATTCCATAACTTATTTACAAAATGTTGTGCCCCTTCTACTTTTTCCAAATAAAAACGTGAATCGTTACCAGGGGTAATACTACCTAATAAACTCCAACGCAAAGCATCAGTACCATATTTTTCTATTACTTCTAGAGGGTCAATGCCATTACCAGATGACTTGGAAAATTTTTGTCCATCCTTATCACGCAACATTCCGTGAATGTATGCATCTTTAAATGGAATTTCACCTAAATTGTAGGTACTCATAAGAACCATTCTCATCAACCACAAATAAAGAATTTCGTAACCCATCTGCATCCAATTTGTAGGATGAAAAGTTTTAACGTCTAATTCTTGCTCAGGCCAACCAAGGGTTGAAAAAGTCCAAAGCCCTGAACTAAACCAAGTATCAAGTGTGTCTTCGTCTTGAACCCACCCATCTCCGTCTGGTTTTTCTGCCCCAACCTGGATTTCTTCACCTTTGTACCAAACAGGAATACGATGTCCCCACCAAATCTGACGAGATAAACACCAATCACGTAAATTATCCACCCTATCCAGATAAAGCTTTGTAAATCTTTCGGGGGTAACGTTCACCTTCTTTGTTATATCTCCGTCTAATCCCGCTGTTAAAGCTTCCCTCATCAAATCTCTCAAACTTTTTCCTCTACTTGGAATTTCTTTATTAACATCAAGCCACCATTGATCCATAGGAATAGATTCTACTACATCACCAAACCTATCAGATGTGCCAACATTTTGCTCAATTTCTTCTTCTGCCTCAAGCAAGCCTTGAGCTTTCAATTTTTCTACTACCAAATCACGAGCTTCAAGCACTGTTTTACCAACAAAATCTACACCAGCCTCACTAGTCATTTTTCCATCAATGCCAATCACTTTGATCAATCCAATTGGGTCATTTTTTACTTTTTGTTTTTCATACATTTCAAAATCAACCGGACTATGGGCTGGAGTGACACCAAGTGCGCCGGTACCAAATTCTGGATCAACATGTTCATCACCAATAATTTTTAGTTTCAAATCAACCCCACAAAAACTTACATCAAAAACCTGGCCAATATATTTCTGATAGCGTTTATCATCTGGATTAACAGCCACCGCTGTATCCCCTAGTTTTGTCTCGGGACGAGTCGTGGCAATGGTAAAAGGAAAATCTTTACTATATTTAAAAGTATAAAATTTTGCCTTGCGATCAATATAGATAAGTTCATCATCAGAAGCTGTTGACTGACCTTTTACAGACCAATTTACAACTCTAAATCCACGATAAATGAGCCCGTCATCATACATTTTTTTAAATACTTCATTTACTGCCTTACCCCTCTCTTCATCAAATGTATAAGCCAGACGAGACCAGTCAGCACTCGTACCCATCTTTTTTATTTGTTTTAAAATAGTGGCTTTTGATTGTTCGGCATATTCTCGAATCTTTTCAAGTAAGCCATCACGCCCTAATTCTTCTCTAGGATTTTTCATTCCTTCTTTTATGAGATTCTTTTCCACTCTAGCTTGAGTAGCCACAGCAGCATGATCTGTCCCTGGAAGTAACAAAACTTTTTTACCTTGCATACGTTGATACCGCGCCATTACATCCATTAAACTATTTTCCAAAGCATGACCAAGATGAAGCACACCAGTTACATTTGGTGGTGGCATCATAATAGAATATGGTTCGCCCTCTAAATTATCTGGATTAAAAAATCCGCTTTCTTCCCAGCGTTTGTAAATTTGATCTTCGTATAAATTTGGTTCGTAAGCTTTATCCATATCTACAGATTACTGATTATCCGGATCTACTGATTTAACAAATCCGGGTTTAAAATTCTTTTAATAACACAGGATTTTAATCCAAAATTTACTAATAAACAAAGCTCTTTATTACTACTGACTAAATATCTTTTACATTGTTTAAAATCATTTGGAGAAAAACTTGGAACAACTTTGACTTCAATAATTATTTTATCTTCCACAATAAAATCTATTCTATTTCTACCTTTTTGTTCACCATCAAAACTAGGTAATAATATCTTTTCACGTTCATACTTCAGACCTTTTTCTTTCAATCCAAACTCTATCTTATCACAATATTGTTTCTCATTACGATAAGAACCAAGTTCATTATGAACTTCATACAATATACCACGAACTTTATATGATAATTCTTCATGAAGTAAATTTACCCTCATCATACTTCAAACTAATTAGATACCAAACAATATCCGTTGATCCGGATAATCCGTATATCAGTAGTAATATTTTACTAGATATTCAACAAAAAGGCAAGAAAGCTCTAATTTTAGCCAAAAAACTTGTCCACAATTATATGAATTTGGCTAGGTTGACAATAAACATAACATTTGATATAATCATCTATTCTGTTTGAAACAGAGTAATAGGTTAAAAAACCCATTTTTATTTATGTCCTTGAATGATTACGAACAAATCAAAAAACTTTTGGAAGGTAAAAAAGATATTTTGATTACTTTTCATAAAGAAGGTACTGGCGATATGGTCGCTTCTAGTGTGGCTTTGGCTTTGTATTTGGAAAGTATTGGTAAACGAGTGGATATTGTTGTCCAAGACTTTGTCCTAGCAAAAAATTTAGAATTTCTAAAAAAAGCTGAAACAATTAAAGCTAATTTTTCTCATTTACAAAAATTTGTTATTACAGTTGATACTGATAAAACTGGTGTACATGAACTTAGCTACGACCTAAAAGATGAAAAATTAAGAATCTTTGTCACACCTAAACAAGGTTTTTTGACTCGCAATGATGTTCGGACCGCTCAATCTGATTTCAAATATGATATTATTTTTGTACTCGGGACTGAAGATTACGCTGCTCTTGGTTCTATTTATGATAGCAACACTGAACTGTTTTATAACAAACCAGTAATTAATATTGATAATCATGCTGGTAATGAACATTTTGGCCAAATAAATATTATTGATTCAACGGCTACTTCAGTCGGGGAAATTTTGGCCGACATGTTTGAAACTATAGGTAGTGAACATATAAATGAACAAGTCGCCACGGCTCTTTTAACAGCGATTATTGCCAATACTCATAGCTTTAGAACACAAAATATAAAACCATACACTTTAAACCTGGCTAGTAAATTGATGAGCCTGGGGGCTGACCGTGATCATATTGTACAAAATCTTTATCGTACTCGATCTCTCTCTACTCTAAAACTTTGGGGACAAGCCTTATCACATATTCAGCATGATAAATCTATTGGTCTGGTCTGGACCACTATTACGCGTGATGACTTTGTTAGATCAGGAGCAGAAACAAATGAACTTTATGATATTGTAGATGAACTAATTAGCAATTCGCCCGAAGCTAGTTTGACTTTATTGTTTTATGAACAAAATAATAATTTGGAAAAACCAAGTATTCATGTAATCCTTAAAGCAGTGAAAGGCCACAATGCTCATGAACTTTTAAAACCATTTCAACCAACCGCTGGCGATAAAAAACAAGCTTCAACAATTATAATAAACAAAACACTAAAAGAAGTGGAAGAAGAAGTAATCAATTACATCAAGAAACAATTAGCTACATAAAGTTAAAATATAAAATAAAAAACCGTGGATAAAACCATGGTTTTTAAATTTCAATTTACTAATTTACCAATTTTCAAAAAAATAATTACTGTTTGAAAATTGAAAATTATGAAAATTTGTAAATTACAACAACGTTCTTCCCGTCATCTCCTTCGGCACTTCTACTCCCATAATAGAAAGCATAGTCGGTGCGACATCACCCAGCATTCCTACTGGTGGCATCAAACTAAGATCACCCTCCGGTGGATCCCCAGTCGGACCAGCTTGACCACGCAATGGATTACTAATAATTATAAAAGGAACTGGATTGGTGCTATGTTCTTTATCAATGGCTCCAGTTTGCAAATTTTTTACTTCTTCAGCATTACCATGATCAGCGGTAATGAGTAAAACACCATTTTTTGCCAACACATGCTCAGCCACTGCTCCCAAACATTTGTCTACCATTTCACAAGCTTCAACAGTGGCCTTCATTTTACCAGTATGTCCCACCATATCAACATTGGCATAATTTAACATAATAGCATCATACTTTTCTGATTCAATCGCTTTGATTACTTCCTTGGTAATTTCTCCAGCCGACATTTCTGGCGCTTGGTCATAAGATGATACCATGACTGATGAAACAATTTTTCTATCTTCACCAGGAAAAGGATCCTCCACTGTACCATTAAGAAAATATGTAATATGAGCATACTTGGTAGTTTCGGCCACATGATACTGTTTTAATCCCGCTTTACTAATCGTCTCAGCCAAAGAATTGTGTACTACTTGTGGACCATAAGCCACCACAATTGGTAATTCTTTTTCATATTCTGTCATAGTCACAAAACACAGGTCCTTAATATATTCTCTTTTAAATTTATTAAAACCAGGCAACACAAACGCTTTGGTCAATTGACGCACTCGATCTGAACGAAAATTAAAAAATATGCAAGCATCACCATTTTTTACAATGGCCGTTGGTTTACCTTCTTTTCCTATTACTACTGGTACAAATTCTTCATCATAAACTTCTCGTTTATAAGATTCTTCAATCGCATCAATTGGATCTTTAAAATATTTGGCTGCTACCCCCATGGCCATGGCATTGTAAGCTTTTTCTGTTCTATCCCAACGATTGTCTCTGTCCATAGCAAAAAAACGACCAGAGATAGAAGCAATTTCTCCACGATGATATTCTTTTATTTTCTTTTGCAATTCTTTAACAAAATCAATTCCCGAATTATAGATACAATCTCGACCATCCAAAATAACATGAATATAAACTTTTTTTATTTTCTGTCTTTTGGCAAAATCAAGCAAAGCAAAACAATGATCTTGACTAGAGTGTACATTGCCCGGACTAATAAGACCAATAATGTGCAAAGCAGAATCATTTTTTTTCACTTGTTCAGCCGCCCTCAAAAAAGCTTTATTAATAAAAAAACTTTCATCATTAATATGATGATTAATTCGTGGTAATGATTGGTAATAAACTCGGCCCGCCCCAATATTTAAATGCCCAACTTCAGAATTTCCCATTTGACCAAACATAAGACCAACTTCATTGCCCGAAGCATGAAGAGTCATGACTGGATACTCTCGAACAAATTTGTTGAAATTGGGAGTCTTGGCTCGGGTAATCGCATTCCCTTCTCCATCTGGAGCAATTCCCCAACCATCTAATATGGCTAAGACTACGGGTTTATTTTTATTGGACATAACTTATAAAAAATTCGAAATTTGAAAACAATAAAGGATAGATTTAAATTTCAATTTAGTAATTTACAATTTTCAATGCTTTTGAAAATTGATAATTGGAAATTCGTAAATTATAGCAACGCTTTACCACTCATTTCTTTCGGCTGTTTTATTTCCATCAATTTCAAAAGTGTTGGCGCCACATCCGCCAAAATACCATTTTTCATTTTTGTTTTCTTACCTTTTTTCACTAAAATAAATGGCACTGGATTCTTGGTGTGTTCAGTCATTATTTCTCCAGTCTTTTCATTTATCATTTCATCCGCATTGCCGTGATCAGCCGTGATTAACATTTGCCCGTCTAATTTTAAAACTGTTTCCACAATTTTGGCGACTGCATTATCAACGACTAAAACCGCTTCTTTGGCAGCGATTAAATCTCCCGTATGACCTACCATATCAGTATTGGGAAAATTAACACAAATAAAATTATATTTACCAGTATTTAAATATTTTACAATTTTTTCTACCATTAATTTGGTATTCATCTCTGGCTTATCAGCATAAGAACGAATTGGTGGTGATTTTATTAGTTCTCGCTCTTCACCATTGAGTGGATCAGCAAAACCACCATTGATAAAGTAGGTGACATGCGCATATTTTTCTGTTTCCGAAATATATAATTGTTTATAATTACCATCCACGACTAAAGGCAAACAATTGGCAATATCTGGGCTAGGGAAAGCTGTAAAAATATCTGGTAAATCTGGACCAAAATCTGTCATAGCCACAAAGCGAGTATTCTGTGGTACTTTGGTTCTTTTGAAAGAACCAGGATTCAATTTATTAAAATCTGATTGGACAAAAGCTTTGGTAATTTGCCGAGCGCGATCACTTCTCGCATTAACAAAAAAAATCGCATCATTATCTTTTATTAGGCCTGTAGGTTTATTATTCTTGCCCGGCGAAGCTTTAGCGGAGACGGGTTCTACAATGACTGACGGACAAATATATTCATCAGTGTCACCTCGATTGTATGACTGTTCCAAAGCTTCTTCGGCACTCAGAGCTACACAGCCCTTGCCCAAAACCATGGCTTCGTAAGCTTTCTCGGTTCTTTCCCAAATTTTGTTTCTATCCATAGCATAAAACCGACCCATAATCGTCGCGATTTTTTCTTGACCTAACATGTGTCCACGCAATTCTTTGAGAAAATGAGCCGCCCCATGGGGAGACGAATCTCGGCCATCAGTAAACAAATGCAAATAAACTTTGTCTATACCTTCCCGACGGAATAATTCTAACATGGCATAAAAATGCTCGGGATAAGCATGAGCGCTATTGCCATCAGTAAGCAAACCCATCACATGGACAGCGGTATTATATTTTTTGATATGATGAATCGCTTGTTTAAAAGCCTCATTTTTGAAAAAAGTCCCATCATGAATGGCTTCGGAAATTACGACCAAATCTTGCTTTACAATTCTACCCGCACCAATATTTATATGCCCAGCTTCAGAATTACCCTGTTGACCAGGAAATAGACCAACATTTTCTCCCCAAGTTTTGAGAGTAGAATTGGCATATTTTTTGAGATAAGAAAAAATATGTGGCGCTGTCTCTGGAGTAATAGCATTGCCCTTATTCTTTTGACTCGCCAAAGCAAAACCATCCAAAATGGCTAAAACTATTGGTTTTCGCTGAGTTTTTTCTTTTTTTAGCATAGTAAAGACATTATACCAAAAATATTAGTTTGTTTCAATGTTGATTTTTAGGTATAATACTGTCATTCTGAGCGTAGCGAAGAATCCCTTACTTCACTGCACCAACAAAAGCAATACTTATTCCATTGAATGACGGGGCTCAGAATTATACAAAAAAAATATGAACCAAAAAATCACAGACAAAATCGGCTGGTTTGCTTCCTTCATGGCAGTTGCCATGTATTTTTCTTACATTGATCAAATTAGATTAAATCTAGCGGGTCAACCAGGATCAATTGTCTTGCCAATTATAACTACTATAAATTGCACGGCCTGGACATTATACGGTGTTTTAAAAACCAAAAAAGACTGGCCCATTATTATTGCCAATATTCCAGGAATAATCTTGGGTATTATTACAGCTATCACAGCCATAATCTAAAACAACAAAAAATAAAAACTCGCCAACAAAGCGAGTTTTTTTATTTAATGTTCTCCGTTGCAAATTACAAATGAATGACCCCGCAGCAAGCTGACGGGGTATCCATCAAGGAAGTGTTTTTTGAAAAACCTACGGTTTCTCAAACTCTTCCCTGCAAGGAAACCTCGAGGCAAGCCTCTAGGAATAAAAAGATTTAATTATAAACTACAACGGGGGGACCTGTGAGTGAGGCGCGGTGGAACAAGTCCCCCCGGGTTCTGTCTCGCAGGTCGAGTTATGGATGCCACAACGCTTAACGCGTCTGGCACACCATTTTCTAGTTTTCCTTACCTTTGCAGGCAAAGGCTAACGTATGGCACTAGAAACTGCCATCGACCACGGTGTTGCCAGCCGTGGTGCTGGTATGACTATTCGTCACACACGTTGTGAAACGTGCTTATATCGGTCACATGGAACTCCACGTGCCGATTTTTTTCTCGGGCACTGGTGGTGTATCCCCCTGATATGGGCAGTTCAGCCCCATACCCTCTATAGTCTAAGAGGGAGGAAGGCATACCACCTTGCGTCGTTAAGTACACGAGCACCTTCAACGCCCGCTCCTGGGACAGAACAAGGTTGGCGTTGAAGCCGACGACTTCCCGGCCGTCGGTATGCCCCTCGACCCGCACCTTAATACCGGGGTAGCATCGTAGCTCCCTGGCGATGTCGTCAAGGATAGCCCTTGACTTCTCGGTCAGGGTGACCCGGCCGGCCTCGAACTCGATGTTCGAGAACACCAGGCTGAAACTCTCCTGAACTATGGGGGTGGATGGGGTGACACCCTTGAACAGAACAATAACCAGAAGAATGAAAGAGTCGAGATTCATGGGGCGTTCTCCTTTAGTCGTTTAAGCCTTTTTGGCAATACGACTCTGCGTAACCAGAAAACCTGGGCAACCAACGCGACCTTCGCGTAGACTGCTATATTGAAACCGAAACGAAAACACTACCAGATATATATTAAACACGTTGTTTCCAACGTGAAAGACAATCTTTAAAATAATAAAAACTATTCTTCACGTTGGAAAATTTTTAAAGATCAAATTTAATTTTTTCTTCTCAACTCTATCCTTTTTTAAAAAAAGAATAAAGCAATTGAAGCCGAGATTTATCTTTCCCCTCTTTTATAATAAAGATAAATCTCGTCATAGCCTCGAGGCGAGTGGATCAGTGTGCGCATTGTATGAACGCATCACTGCCACCCGCCTCGTCCTCCTTTGAAAGAACTAATGGCTCGAAAGAACGAGTCGGGAAGGTCACCTGCGGTCCCCCACGAGTGTGGGCGGTGTTGTCCGCGTCGTGCCTACTTGACGCGGTAGAGGCACTCGTTGGGGTAGTAGTAATCCCCGCAGAAGTCCTCGGTGTCGGGGTCGCCGTCCTCGCACTGATCGTCCTGCATGTAGTCACAATCCTCCATATCACGCATTAACCAGGTGTATCCGGAACCGACGATGTTGCAATCATACATTTGGAATACCTTGTACCCCATGCCAGTATAGTACGTGATCTGGCAGGTGGAGTAGTTGATACTCGACAGTCGAAAGATGTGTGATTGTTCCATCTCCTTACAATCATCTGGCCACATGGTGGCCAAGGTCATGTTGGAGACGAGGTTGTCGCTCGGCACTTCGGTGCACGTCTCATGCAACGTGCACATGCTGGTCATCCATCGTTCGCAGTATACGGACTGCGGCGCGGGTCCACATCCCACGAGGGTGTAGAGGATGGTGGCCAGGGTAAGAGCGAGGAGCGAGGAGCGGGTCGTCATCATGACGACCTCCTTTCGTGCCGCATGTGTCTGCTTGCAAGCAAGACGCGGCGTTGAGGAACCAGTAACAAGAACTGTGCAGACTGCGTGACCATCACGCTGACTGCTTTCGCAACGCTAAACCGATTGCTAAATATATAGGTAAACACGTTGTTTCCAACGCGAAAAATAATTTTTATAAATACAAAAAACTATTTTTCACGTTGGAACAGTTGTAATGAACAAAATTTTGGCTTATTTAAGCCTTTTTGTGTTTAGATACAGTAATCCTATCTTACTAAACAGACAAGTATATCAAAAAAAGTCGTCTTTGTCAATACTTGACAAGACAGTCTAAATAATGTATAATGGAAGTAAGGGTAAACATAACTTAAATCTAACAATATGGATAATCTGATTGCAAAATTGTATAAATCCCCAAAAACAGTCTTAAATATTAAAGATCTGGCTTTGATTTGGGAAGAAACCAATGTTAACAATTTAAAAGCTAAAACCTCATACTATGTCAAAACTGGCGCTTTAATTAGATTGAGTCGCGGTATTTTTGTAAAGGATACAAATTATAATCCCAAAGAATTAGCCACCAGCATCTATACTCCGTCATATATTAGTTTTGAAACAGTTTTACGCGAAGCTGGAGTTATTTTTCAGTATTATGAAACAATTTTTGTGGCAGGAAAATGGCCTAAAACTTTAAAAATGGATAAATATAATTTCACTTTTAGAAAATTAAAAGACAGAATTTTGTTTAACACTGACGGAATAATTAATAATAATGGCTTTAGCATTGCCACGGTTGAACGAGCTTTTTTGGACACCATTTACTTATATCCAAAATACTATTTTGACAATCTATCCCAAATAAATTGGGAAAAATGTTTTGCCTTGGTAAAAATTTACAACAATCAACAATTAATTAAACGGCTAAATAATTACTTTAAACAATATGCTGAATAAAGAAATTCATCAATTAATCATGGGGAAAATATTACGAGACATTTATACTGACACCACCATTTCTTCTTTATTGGGTTTCAAAGGTGGTACCTGCGCGTATTTTTTTTATAACCTACCGCGTTTTTCAGTGGATTTGGATTTTGACTTGCTAACCGCTGACGAAAAAACCCAAAAAATAGTAATGGACAAAATTAAAAATATTTTACTATCATATGGTCAAATAAAAGACGAGAAAATTAAACGATTCACTCTGTTTTTCTTGTTATCCTATGGCGATACCGAGCATAATATTAAAATAGAAATAAATACACGCACATTGTTGCCGGATATTAAAAAACATTATCAAATAAAAGAATTCTTGGGCATAGCAATGTTTGTGGCCAAAAAAGACTACTTATTTGCCAGTAAACTTATGGCCCTATCCGAACGCAAGGAAACTGCCGCCCGCGATGTTTATGATATATATTTTTTTGGTAAAGAAAACTGGGATATTGAACGAATGGTATTGGAAACCCGTAGCCAAAAAAGCAATACAGAGTATTTGTCTAGCTGTATAACAATTATTGAAACCATAAAAGATAATCAGATGTTGCGTGGATTGGGAGAATTACTAAATGACAAAGAAAAAAATTGGGTAAAAAATAATTTAAAAAAAGAAGCCATTTTTGTATTAAAAAATTATATGTCTGCTTTAAAATCAACCTCTTCACAGTAAGCTGACTCAATACGAAAACTTTTGTTTAGATAACTTCGCTCTCTATCTCCATCAACCTGTTATACTTCTCTGTACGCTCGGAACGAGAAATAGAGGTTTTTATAAATTCGGCATTGACAGCCACAGCCAAATCCGCGATAAAAGTATCAGCCGTTTCTCCACCACGATGAGAAATAATTGTTTGATAGCCACTTTGCTTTACTAATTTTATAGCCGCCATAGTCTCTGTCACAGTCCCGATTTGATTAGGTTTGATTAGGACTGCGTTAGCTATTTTTTCATCTACACCTTTTTGGATACGTTCGACATTGGTCACAAATAAATCATCACCTACTAATACTGCTTTCTTTCCTAGTTCCTTAGTTAATTCACGCCAGTTTACCCAATCATCTTCAGCCAAACCATCTTCAATTGAGTACAAAGGATATTTTTTGAGCCAAGCACGATAAGTTTCAATCAACTTGGCTGGACGCCAACCTTGTTTTTTGTTCATAAAAAAATAACTACCATGACGATAAAATTCAGAGGCTGCAACATCCATAGCCAAAAAGACTTGCTTCCCTGGTATCCAACCAGCCTGCTTAATTGCTTCAATAATTAATTGCAAAGCTCTTTCATTATTTAATAAATCAGGTGCATAGCCACCTTCGTCTCCAAAAGCAGTACTATAACCTTTTTGACTCAATAAATTTCCTAATGCATGAAAAATCTGAGAACACATTCGGACTCGTTCGCGTAATAAACTATGACGTGGAATAACCATAAATTCTTGTATGGATAAACCACTGTCAGAATGTCTACCACCTTCTATTATCATAGCCATTGGTATTGGCATACGAAATTTTTTTTCTGCAACTTTATAGGTAGAACGGAGATATTTATAAAGTGGCACATCATTAGCTATGGCCCCAGCTCGCGCACACGCCAAAGATACGGCCAAAATTGCATTGCCTCCTAAATTAGCTTTATTCTTAGTACCATCCAACTCTAACATTTTTTGATCAATCAATGACAAATTATCAATTTTCATACCTTGCAGAGCTTTGGCAATAGTAGTGTTAATATTTTTTATTGCTTTCAAAACTCCTTTGCCCCCATAACGTTTTCCCCCATCACGCAATTCCACTGCTTCATGTACACCAGTAGAAACGCCTGATGGCACTTTACCAATACCTATCATACCATTATCCAAAATCACTTTGGCTTCTACTGTAGGATTACCAAGTGAATCAAGAATTTCTCTAGCTTGAATTTTTTTTATAAAATTATTTTTAGACATATTAAATATTGAATAGAACACAAATCACCAAAATTACCACAAATTTTCGAAAATTAATTTTGGTTAATTTGGGTCATTTGGGAAATTTGAGTTCTATTTTGACTTAAATAAAATACTAAACTTTTTAATTTCTTTATTTACCAAAACCATTACCAACTCCTGCGTTCCTCCATGCGCACTCTCTATTTCCTTATCATCCTTATTATACATCTTCTTTATAGTTACTGACAAATCTTTTTCTTCACCAGGTATCATAATTCTCACTTTATCACCAACTTGCAAAACATTATGAACTTTAACAATGGCTAAATATTTTTTATTAAATTTAACACAGTCTACTACTTCACCGACAAATTGTTCTTCGCCATTGATATGACTAAATTCAGTATTTTGCTCTACTTTATCTCTCCCAAATAAAAATCCAGTCGTGTAACCTCTGGTCATTAAACTATCCAAATATTTCTTTTTTAAATTTTTTAATTTCTTTTTGATCTTCTGATCTTCTGATCTTTTATTATTAATTGGATCTAACCCTTCACGATAAGCCTTAACAATAGTAGAAAGATATGCCACACTCTTCGCCCGACCCTCAATTTTAAAACTTACAATTCCCGCATCAATCAATTCTCCTAAATATTCTATCAGACACAAATCTTTGGAATTAAAGATATATGTACCATTTTTATCTTCTTCTACAGGGATTTTCATGTCCGAACGATTTGGTTCAGTCAATTCGGCATTGATACTTTCTACTCCATACTGCCACCGACAAGGCTGAGCACAATCACCTAGATTGGCCGACCGACCAGTTAACCAAGCTGATAACATACACCGACCAGAATAACTCATACACATAGCCCCATGAACAAAATGTTCCAATTCAATTTTGGGATATTTTTTATGAATAACTTTTATTTCTTTGAGCGTCACTTCCCGACCTAAAATAATTCTACTTGCCCCAGAGTCTGCCCAAAACTTGGCTGCCGCCCAGTTAGTCACATTGGCTTGAGTAGAAACATGAATTTTAATTTTTGGCGCATACTTTTTCGCTAGCATCATTACCCCAAGATCAGAAATAATCAAAGCATCAGGACGCCATTGATTTAGTTTTTTTAAGTAAACCGGTAATTTTTCTAGATGCTCATTATGAGCATAAATATTGGCGGTCACATAAATTTTCTTTTTTAATTTATGCGCTGTGGCAATCGCAGTTTTTACGTCAGCCAAATCAAATTTATTTATTCTAACGCGCAAACTAAAATCCGGTATACCCATGTAAACCGCATCGGCTCCATAGGCAAAAGCATATTCCATTTTTTCTGGACTACCAGCGGGAGCGAGGAGTTCTAATTTTTGTTTTTTTGACATAGAAATAAAATCCTCCCCTTTTTAAGGGGGAGGAAAAAATATTTATTTTTTCTTATTTCGACTTACTCGTATCAAGCCACTGCATGGCACTATTTCAATCCCTTTCTTTTCAAGTTCATCCATAAACAAATTCATTCCCAAAGAATCTGAAGAAATATGTCCAGCGATAACTACGTTCATATGACTCTCGGTTGCGGCCTTATGACTTGGTTCTCTCATGTGCATACCAATAATAGTACTAAGACCATAACGAGATAACTCGGTATAAACTTTATCGCCTGGTTCAGTTCCGCCGGTCATTTCTAATAAATATCTACCCACTTTACTCTTTAGACTACCAATTGCAATATTAGGCCCAGCTCCCTGACGTTTAGCTTCTTGATACTCTGGTATTTCCATCAAAATATCTAATACATCACCCAAAGTATCTGGTTTTCTCTTAGCCATTAACTTGGTTAGAAAATCTGCCACCAAATTATCTGTAAAAGTGTGAGTATTAATTAAATTGATTTTTAAAAGTTCTGCCATTTGCACTACTTGATAATGATTGGATGGGTGTACACTACGACCAACTTCTTTTACTCTACTATCCATTAATTTCTCCGCCACATGAATCGGTACACCAGCTTGTTCATAAATCTCTACCTGCATATCCATCACATCATGAAGCCCGGCTAATCCTCGACCGACAGGATGGTGAGCAATTACCAAGTCAATTGGTTTTTTGCGTTCACCAAGCTGAGAAGCTAATAAAATTTCACTACCACCAATATCAATCCCGGCCATTACACGTTTGACTTGAGTTTTGTCATCATCCACATGAATATGAGAATCTGCATATGGATTGGTAAGTTTATTTTTATCAAAATACAATTTCTCTTTAACAGATAAATTTTCATATTCTTTTTTCGTAGCTTCCAAATATTTTTGTACACCCCTTTTTCCTCTTGGATCAGCTTCCATACCCAATTTGAGCCCGAGCTCATAAATTTGTTTTACAGTTAACATATTTCTATAGTATTAATTATTAACTAGTTAATTTTAGCTAAATTTTGTGCTATTGTCAACCAAAAAACAACTTGACATAACAACAACACAACACACAAGTATTATTACAGTATTGCTCTGTTGTACTGTTTTAAGTATTTTAGATTAAAATCCCCCAGCTTTTGTTAAGGGATAAAACTTGCCAGTCAATATTATTTCTTGGTCTCTACCACTTTAAACTTTTTCCCTGTAAAATCCGTATACTGTTTACAATCAAATTGCCAAAAATCAGCGGGCACTGGCACTTTGCCCATGCCACCCGGCACATCAATAATATACATCAGACAGGCAATCCCACTAAGACGAATCCGTAATTCAGTAAAAATTTTTATTTCCTTTTTTATGGGCACAATAAAGTGTTCGGCTCCACGCACATAATCACAGCGAGATAAATAATAGGGCTTCACACCAATTTCAATGAGACGAGAAAATAATTCTTCCAAAATTTCTACATTATCATTTACCCCTTTTAAAAAAACTGACTGACACAAAAGCATAGTAGAAACAGTTTGTAATTTTTTTACAGCTTTAATGGTAGCTAGTGTAATTTCCGCTGGATGTTCAAAATGAACCATTAAATATAATGGTTGCTTTTTTACCACTCGCAAAGCATCAAGCACTTTTTCATTTATCAGTCTAGGATCGGAAACCATTAGACGTGTTCCCACTCGTATCACTTTTATTTGAGACAACTTGGTAAACTTTTCTAAAGCCTTTTTTAAAATCACTGGCACAGTCAAGGGATCACCACCAGAAAAAATTAATTCTTTAATTTTAGGATGCTTCTTTATATACTTTACCATGTTGTCCAAATCAGCTTCACTAATAACCCCCTGGGCAATATCAGACACTTTTCTTCGGCGTGTGCAAAACCGACAATAAGCGGAACAATTCATAGTCAGTAAAACCAAAACCCGATTGTCGTGTTTATGCACCAAACCACGAACAGGGGTAAAATGTTCTTCGGTTAGTGGGTCAACCAGTGTAATCTTATTATCATTTTCTTCTTTAACTGACGGTACAAACTGTTTATAAATGGCTGGATGTTTGGCAGTTAACTTTTTCAGATAGGGTGATAATCTAGTAGCTAACATAAGAGTAAAAACCACGAAACAAACCGATCGTGGTTAATAACATGATTAAATATGGATAATTAAGATACTTTTAATTTTATTTTTTTACCATCAATCTCAACTTCGTTTCCACTCTCTCCAACCTTCAACTCTGTTGCCAAAACTGACTTTTTCAATTCATCGACAAAATCCATAAACACGCTTTTTAATAATTCATCGTCAGTACTGTATTCCACCACCACTCTATCTTCTATAGTCATTTTCTGTTCTTTACGAATTTGATTGATAGTTCGAACCACTTCACGAAGTAGACCTTCCTTTTTTAATTCTGGTGTAATTTCAATATTTAATTCTATTTTTAGTTCACCATTTTCTTTTATTATCCATGCATTAGATGATTTTACTAAAAATTTTTCAACAAACTTCACTTCTTTAACATTTGTTTTTTCTCTGATTATCTTGACCATTTCTGAGTTAGGTTCTAAATTTGTATAATTTTCAGTTTCAACAATAGACAGAGGCTGCCTAATCTTTATTTTAGCTTCAGCACGTGCAAATAATATTAACTCAATTATTTTCCTCACTACATCCATTTCATCCAAGACCTTTTGACTTTCTACTTTTGCCTTTTCACTAAATTCTGGCCATTCCTGTAAATGAACACTTTCTTTGCTACCAGTCACTGTAAACCAAACTTTCTCGGCAATAAATGGAGTAAATGGCGCCATCACCTTGGATAAAGTTTCTAAAACTTGACGCAAAGTAGACAAAGCAAATTGTTTATCAGTTTCATTTTCATCTTTAAAACGATCACGTGAACATTGTAGATACCAAGTAGAAAGTTCATCAATAAAATCTTTAATCGGCCTACCAGCTCGAACTGTGTCATACTTATCCATATGTTCTGTCACTTCACCTACCAAAACATTTAATTTAGCCAAAATCCACTTATCCAACACATTAGTAGACTCCGTGTAATCCATTTTTTCCGTATTCTCCGTGTTAAACATCCCATAAAACGACAACACATTATCCAAAATATTCATGACTTTATTATAAACATCACGCACTTCCCGATCATTAAAATACAAATTTTCCGCTTGCATCACGACTGAAGTCATAAGATAATAACGCAAAGCATCTACCCCAAATTCATCAATGATTTTCCAAGGGTCAGTATAATTCATTTTTGATTTGGAAAGTTTTTCACCCTTGTCATTTAGAATTGTTCCTGTACAAACAACATTTTCAAAACTCACATCATCAAACAAAAGCACCGCCATGACATGCATGTAATAAAACCACGCTCGAGTTTGCGCAATATACTCAGCAATGTATTGTCCAGGGAAACGTTTTTTAAAAGTTTCCTGATTTTCAAATGGATAATGCCACTCGACAAACGGCATACTAGCTGACTCTACCCAACAATCAATTACTTCAGGAATTCTTGACATTATTCCTCCACACTTTTCACATTTTAATTTAATTTTATCAGCCAAATGTTTGTGTAAGTCTATCTCTTCTACCTTGTCTGTCTTATAAACTTCATCAAAATTTACGGCTTTATCTTTCAGCTCTGCCACGCTACCCACACACACCACATTATCACAACTTACTCCTTTTTCCTTACTCCTTACTCCTTCACAACGCCAGAATGGTAGTGGTGTCGCCCAAAACCGGTTGCGAGAAATATTCCAATCTGGCGCAGTTTCCAAAATATTTAAAAAGCGTCCGTGCTTTAAATGATCAGGATACCAATTAATTTTTTCATTCAATTTAATTAGTTTGTCTTTTATTTTTTGAATATCAATAAACCAAGCGGAAATAGCATTATAAAAAAGCTGAGTGTCACACCGCCAACAATGTGGATAGGAGTGGGTGTGTTGTTCTCGACTAAAAAGAAGACCCCGACTTTCCAAATCAGCTTTAATTTCCTTTTCTGCGCCTTTAAAATATTTACCTTTTATAAATTCTGGCGCTTTATCATTAAAATGCCCTTTATCATCCAAGAGTGGCACGACTGGTAAATCTCTTTGCAAGCCAAGATTATAATCATCCTCACCATATACTACCGCGGTATGTACCACACCAGTACCTTCTTCGGTCGTAACAAAATCAGCGTCAGTCACATACCAAGCTTTTTTGCCTGTTTCGTGAATCGCTGGGATATCGAACAAGGGTTCGTATTCTAAACCTACTAAGTCTGCGCTACTTACTAATACTTTGCTACTAAACAATACCTCTTTCTCTATATTATTTTTTTTGTAATTTACAAAATAATTTGCGTTTCTATATGTAGAATCCGTCTTTTTTATATGAATTCTACCATTACCAAAAAGTTCACTCTCAATATGGTCATGTTTTGCAATAATTATTTTATCTCCTTTTTTAGAATTCAAAAAATCATAGTCATCTGCAAACTCTAAAATTTGATAATCAATATCATTGCCAACTGCCAAAGCCACATTCCCCGGCAAAGTCCAAGGTGTAGTTGTCCAAGCTAAAATATACACCGGTCCATTCACATTTTTTAATTGTTCCTTATTCCTTGTTCCTTGTTCCTTAAGTTTAAATTTCACCACAACCGTTTCCTCTGTAATATCTTTATAACTATCATCCATCGCAATTTCTGCCTTAGAAACTGGAGTTTCACAACGTGGACAATACATGAGAACTTTTCGGCCTTCATAAATCAAACCCTTTTCCCAAATAGTTTTTAGAGACCACCAAACAGACTCCATATAAGTTGAGTCCATGGTTTTGTAGGCATTATCAAACTCTACCCAGCGACCAATTCGGTTAATCATTTTTTTCCAATCTTGAGTATAAGTCAAAACTTTTGATCGGCAAGTCTCATTAAATTTATCCACGCCTAATTTTTCTTCTACATCTTTTTTGCCTGAGACTTTTAATTCTTTTTCTACAATGTTTTCAATTGGTAAACCATGACAATCCCAACCCCAACGGCGACGGACGCGATAGCCTTTCATTGTCATATATCTTGGAACCACATCTTTTATAACCGAACTTAAAATATGACCATAATGAGGCAGACCAGTCGCAAAAGGCGGTCCATCATAAAATACATAGGGATTACTCTCAGGTCTTTCTGAAACAGATTTTTCAAAAGTCTTATTATCTTCCCAATATTTTAGAACTTTTTGTTCTTCTTGGTTAGCATTGTACATATACAAAGGAATAAGGATTAAGGAATAAGTTATAAAGTTTAATTTAGATGTTAGAATTATCAACGTTGTTTATACTTTTATTTGGTAAAAAATAAAAAACAATTTTTATCATCCATCCGTTGAAATTTGTTTTAATTCGTTCAAATCTGCTATTAAATTACACCAAACAGCAGATTAAGCAGATTGTAACAGATTTTAACAAATATTATTACCACTGATTAAACTATATACAACGCTCATTAATCTTACAAATTAGAATTTTAAATAAAAAAACACCACTTATTTTGCGGGGGCCTCTTACGAGACGGTACCACCCTGCTTTGGTGCTTCATTGACAGCTATTACGGGCTTACCCGGAAAGTTCTACAATCCTCTTAAAAGAATTTTCTTCTTTCAGCTTGCCCTGCCAAATCCGTCAGCTGACGGAGAAGGCGGGCATCCCTTGGTGATTGCCAAGGTAATAACGCTTTTATAATTGTAAATATAGCTTACTATTTTTATAATCATTTGTCAATAAAAAACAGCCCCTTTTACAGAGCTGTCTTATACTTGATTCACAATTCACTTCCCTAAGGATTCGTCCAACTCCCATTCACATCACCCATCTTAATAGCGGTGAAGTCTTGATTAGATTGGTTAGTGGATGGATTATTAAGGAATCTAGCGGTAGAGACGGTACGGTAATAATTAGAATCACTGACCGTGGTAGTGGGTGTGGTGTCTGAAGAATAGAATTGCCAGACTCCAGAGATAGGTGAGGTTTCTATACCAACGATAAATCTACCAATCTTAGTTTGGTCCATACTACTGATTCCACCCGACCAATTGACATCGGCGGCGATCTTTTTGTAGACAGAGCTAAATGTTTCTAAGCCAACGAGATGTCTACCAATCTTAGTTTGGTCCATACTAGAGACACCGCGCGTACTAGTAGAAGGAAGGGTAGAGGTAGATATCTTTATATAGTAGTCTTGACTACTGGTGACATTGTTAAAGGTGTATAGTCCATTAGAGTCAGTGGTAGTGACAGCAATCGT
>DOMK01000010.1:129585-136893 GCA_003510435.1 Candidatus Magasanikiibacteriota bacterium | reverse complement strand
TGCCAGGGAAGAAGAAAAAAAAATAATTTGGTTAAAAATTCCAATATCAGTTGAAGATTAATTTTCTCTTTAATCATCATCATTCAAAATTATAAGTGATAAGTGTTAACAATATTATAATAATTCTATCATTTATCACTTATCATTTAAAGACATAAATATAACGCAAAAATCAATCAATATTTAATAGTCCACATCTTTCCAGCCAAGCCCTTTTGTATTCCTCTCGCCGATCACTTTCATGAAACTTTAACATTTTATCATTAATAACTACCCTAGTGTCATTAGCATTTTGTACGCTCATATAATTCATTTTCATTTTGGCTTGTTGCGCACCTTTGGCTTGGGCTTCTATCATATCACCATACCCACCCTGCCAGACTTTTTCAAAAAAGTTTTTTAATTTAAATCCAAACCCATTCTCTCCTACTTTAAACTTAACAATCAAATCATAAGGCTGAAAAGCATTTGGTAAAAATTTACTTACCCAAATATTAGCCTTTTGCAAACTAGAAAGCAAATTTTCTGGATCATAAAATGGTATAAGTTGTGCGAGCCAGTACATCAAATATATATCCACCTTCGCTAAAGCTTCGGCGGACGAGTCATTTTCAATCGCAACTTTTTCTAAATTCAAACTATCATCTGCCAAATAAAAACTAAGACAAATTTTATTTTTAATTCTTCTCTTGGTTCTACGTAAACCAAATAGACTTAATTTTAAAGTGACAAAAATACGTGCCAGCCACAATCGACCGTGTTTAACAATCACAAATACATCAATATCACTGTCGTCATCCAACCCTGGACCACTAAGAGTATTACACACAAACACGGCGCGGACAAAAGGCACGCGCGCAATTTTCTTGATTCCTTTATATGCAATTTTAAATTTCTTTTCCATTATCTTCACTTTGTTTTGTCTGTCATCTACAATCTCACTTCTACCTGGAAGGAAATAAAATCCATCTCTATGTTGAAAGTGTTTTAATTGTTGAAGCTGTTCTAACTGATCCAAAAATTCCGTATAATCCATTTTTTCCGTGCCCTCCGTGTATAGGTATCGAAACAACTCCTCTTTGGTCAGAGGATAATTAAATACATCAAAGTAGGCTAGAGTTTTTATTATTGAAGTTTGTAAATTCATATTTATCTGTCATCCTGGATCCACGATCAAATCGGGGTGAAGGATCCCTTTTCAATAAAGTGTACATTATTTTTAAAAAAAATGCCACCTAAAAAATCAGTGAAATCATTTTTTAATCAACGGAATCAATGTTAAACAAAAAAACCCCAACGTGTAAAATCTCCCTTCTCTACTTCCAAACTTGAGAAATAAAGAAGGCGACACGTTGAAGTTTCTCGTACGCCCTCCCCCGACGCTACGGTCGGGGCGGAGAACGCTCCTTGAGCATGATGTTCCTCCTTCATCTTCAGCCACGCGGGCACCACGTCGGATGAGTACCATCCGTACGCCCGCAGTAACGGCAGGTATTCACCAACACCTGCGCAACCGAAGGCCCGTTCCTCGTCCCCACCGGCGGGTTGGGGTCGGGCGGAGCGCCCTTACCGCCCTGCCCGGACGTCTTGTCGTTCAACAAGTGCTTCTTCTCGGGGGCATGATTGCACCCGATGGTAGCACGAACGACAGCCTTCTTCTTGGCCTGCCCCTTCCTCCGTCGCATCTTGTTCGACTGCGAACCACGTCCCATGGCACCCTCCCTCGTTGAAGAACAGTTACACCAAATAATTTTTATCATATATATATATATAAGAATGTCAAACAAAAAAACGCTTTTTAAGCGTCTTTATTTTTGTTAAATTTTTGTAAAATTATTATTCAATTTCTATCTAATTTTCACTTTCACACATAGTCACTGGCTCTATCTCCGAACTAATCTGTCCAATCTCAACTTTATTTTTAATTTTTAACACACTGTCCTCCACCATCACCTTCTCACTATCAATACTCAAAACCTGTTCTCGACTAACTAAATATTTTTTACCAACTAAACCCCCAACTTCATATTGCAAAATATTTTGTCCATCGGTATCCAAAACTATATCTTTAACAGAACCTAATTTGATACCTAACTTAGTTTCAACAATTAATTTTTTTAAATTTTTATAGTTGATACGCATATTACTCCTTGGCCCTTTTCCCAATATCCTTTATCCACGTATGGTGTTAGGTTATTGGGGTAAGGAGTCAGGTTATTCCACTTTTCCCTCAATTATACTACCATCGGTTGGATTAACATTTTTCTTCTTAAACACCACCAATTGTTGCAATGCTGTCAATAGAGTTGATAAAAACCAATATAGAGTCAAACCACCAGGCAAAGAAAAACCAATCACTACAGTCAAAACTGGCATCATATAGAGCATTTGTTTATTCATCATACTAGCCATCCCTTCATCTTTACCACCGGCTCCAGCTTCTTTTGGTGGTCTCTTTATACTCATCATCTTGGCTTGCCAAAATTGCGCCCCACCAGCTAACACTGCCAAAATTGGGCTAGCTTTGGCGAGTTCAATAAAACCAAGTGACATTGTCTTTATCATTTCTGGTTGTTTTACAAACGAATATAACAAAGCATAATTTGGACTGGCTGATAAACCCATACGCAAGACATAGTATAGAGCAATCAAAATTGGTAATTGAATCAAGAGTGGTAAGCAAGAAGCCAAAGGATTAACTTTATTTTCTTTATATAGTTTCATGGTTTCCTGGGCAATTCTTTGTTGATCTTTACCGTGTTCTTTTTTTATGGCTTCCAATTTTGGTTGCAAGTCAGTTAGGGCTTTTTGGGATTTGATTGAAGACGAAGTCAGTGGATACAAAACCAATTTGATCAAAACTGTAATCACTAAAATTACCACCCCGACATCAGGGATAAGATTATACAGACCGACAAAGACGTTAAAAATTGGTTGATACAAAATTGCTTGGAATAATGCTTGCATATTTTTTCATAAATCCCGAATTCCCCCGAAGGGGGTGAGGGATCCCTTTAAATTTTAATAGGCAAAGTATAGCACCACTAACAAAAGATTACAAGATTGAAAGATTTAACAATAATTTTATCAATTTTTAACTTCGTGTCCAAAGGTGTTCAAACATGGCTCGTTCCATAACTGCAAGTTCTTTGCTCTCAATTACCACGGCCACTAAATCACCAGTAAAAGAAAACATAGCAATTTTATTTTTCCAAAGCCATTTATTACTATGATAGGGAAAAATATTTGGCACAATTTTTACCGTGCGTAATTCACTTATACCAATTTTCTGTCTTTCACGTGCCCGAGGAGAATCAGTCGCGATTAATCTTACTGCTACTTTTTGTTTAATTCTTCTTTTTACAAAATCCAAATAATAGTCACCTAATTCTCTAAATAAATCCTCGGGCGCAGCAAAACTCAAAAGTTCATCAGCTTCCACAAGCATTTCTTCTAATACCATTTTCATTTGTTCTTTACCTTGATAAAAACGTACAGTCGGCCTTTTCCGACTTTGCCCCACAATGGCGTTCATTTCTGGTAAAGCATCTTTCAAAGTATTAACTTTACTTTCAGCCAAACGAATAATTTGTTGGGGGTCTTCGGCAGAAAAATACTTTATTTTCTTTTTATTAAAAGTATTAACAAAACCACCAAGCAACAAGTGTTCTAATACTTCATAAACAGTAGAACGAGATAACATGGCTTTCCTGGCAATATTTTGTACTGGAGCCGAACCTAATTCCAAACAAGCCAAATATACTTTAGCTTCTTTTTCTGTTAGACCATAGGATTGGAGAATTTTTGAGAGGTTCATAAATAAAAGATACTAATATACTAATCAATACGAATTATACTGATGCAATACAAATGTGTATCGCCAAAGTATATTCGTATAGCATTAGTATAATTCGCAAATTTGTATATTTGTATTCTCATTCATATGTCAATAAAACCGACAACATTTTTATAGTATTATTTTAGCTTAACACAGCTTTTTTGTCAATAACAATAATTAAAATAGACGTAAATATAGGCAAAAATTATAGATGGTGTAAGATTGAATAATATTATTAATTAATTCATAACTAAAACATTATGAAAAAAATCTTTTGGTGGGGGCTCGGCCTTTTGGCCTTAGTGGCAATAATCTTTGTCATTACGTATAAATCCCCTACTCAAACATCAGACAACCAAACTACAGTACAAAAAGAAATTGTGCGCGTGGGCTATCGAGAACATGGCGCCTATTGGCCACTCTTTGTCGGTATAGAAAATAATTTTTTTGCCAAAGAAAATATTATTGTAGAACCAATACCATTTAACTCAACTAATCAAATGATGGAGGCTCTAATTGCTGGTCAAATTGATGCCTCATTAGGTGGGGTTAACACCACTCTATTAGCCACTTTGGAAAGTAAGTCTCCTAGCGAATTTAAATTATTTACTTTGTTTACAGAAAGTGAAGACAAATATTTTTCTGCTCTTTTAGTTAGAGCTGATTCAAATATAAATGAATTATCAGATTTGGCTGATAAAAAAGTTTCTACCCAGCCTGGTTCTACTACCAAATTTTTATTTAAAAAAACTGTTAATGATAAAATTGCCCCGGCTGAAGCTGTACTAGAACAAATGGATGCTAATCTGCAATTAGGTTCTCTGGAGTCTGGTCAAACTGATGCTGCAATTGTCTTTGAGCCAACCGCAACTATCGGCATAGATAAAGGTATTGCCAGAATTTTAAAACAATCTTTATGGTCAAGTGATATTATGACCAATTGTCCAGTCGGTGGCAGTGTGTTAGGAAAAAAATTCCTTGAAACCAAACCTGAATTAGCCAAAAAATTTATCAAAGCAACAAACGAAGCTATCATTTTTGGTAAAAAAGATAATATAGCCATACAAAAAGCCATTGCTATGTACCTACCTATAACAATTAATTTGGCAAAGAAAATGCCGATCTTAGACAATCATTTATTAGACGAAATTGATGTAAACCAATTACAATCTTTCTTTGATTTGTTACTAAAGGAAGGTGAAATAAACAAGCCAGTTAATGCCGAGGACATACTTTTGCCAATTTATGCTGAAAGTAAATAACTTAACAAAATACTTTGGCAATCAACTAATACTTGATAATCTTTCTTTTACAGTTGAAGATAGTGAAATTGTGGCCCTGGTTGGACCAAATGGCTGTGGCAAAACTACACTAATAAAAATCATTGCTGGGTTAGAGGAGAAAAACCAAGGTGTAATTAATATTGATAAGGCAAATAAAAAAATAACTACTGGTTTGATTTTCCAAAATTATCGCGACCAAATTCTCCCTTGGAAAACTGTCGCGCAAAATATTAACTTCTCCTTATCATTGCATACTGAAAACTGGTTAGAAAAAAGATATAAGATCAACAGTATTCTAAGACAAACTCAACTCTACCCTTACCGTTATAAATATTTTTATGAACTATCTGGTGGCATGGCTCAGTTGGCAGTCTTTGCTAAAACTATTGCTTTAAATCCAGGTTTTTATTTATTTGACGAACCCTTTTCAGCGATTGATTATCACTCTTCTCTAAAACTACAAAAACAATTTCTGGATTTGTGGGAGAAAACCAAAACACCCACTCTTCTTGTCACCCACAATATAGACGAAACTATTTTTTTAGCTGACAAAATAATTATTCTTTCTAATCTACCAACCAAAATTATTTCCATTATAAACAATCCTATTCCTCGCCCGCGGGATTTTTCTTGTCTTGGCAGTAACCAAGCCCACGAACTTAAAAAACAAATTTTATCTTACACCACTGGCTTTTTGGTATGAAAAAAATTTTAATCCAAATTAATATTCTTATTATTATCGGTTTTATCTGGTCAATAATTTTTGATTTAAAAATTTTTAGTCCATTATTACTTCCTTCACCCCAAATGATTATAACTTCTTTTATAAATATTTTTACAAAGGATAATATTTTTCTAGATTTAAAATATACTTTGTGGCGTCTATTTTCTGGACTTTTACTAGGTTCAACTCTTGGTTTAATAACAGGTTTCTTAATTTCCTTATCTAAAAAAATTATAGAATTAACTACCTTTTGGCTAGACTTTATTCGGTCTTTACCTTATGTCGCTTTGATACCAATTTTTATGTTATTCTTTGGCACTGGCGACCAAGCCAAAATTTATTTAATCGCTTTTGTCTGTTTTGCTATAATGATTTTAAATGTTGTCCAGTCATTAAAAAATATCAATCAAACCAGAATTTTGTTAGCCAAAAGTTTAGGGCTAAATAAAACACAAATTTTTCTTAAAATAATTTTACCAGAATCATTAGCTTATTTATCCGCTGGTATGAAACATTTACTGTCTTTTTCTATTATCATTGTGATTGTGAGTGAAATGTTTATGAGTACTAACTATGGTCTGGGAAAAAAAATTATTAACTACCACTTATTATTTTCCACGGCCGATATGTATGCCACAATTATTTTGACTGGCATGGTTGGTTATGTTTTAAATAAGACTTATTCTTTATTTGAAAAACGCATCTTGCACTGGGTAGGAAAATAAAAGGGACGTCGGATAGACGCCCCTAACAATTTAATAATGTAACCATTTAAATTATTTTTCTAACATCTTTTGATTATATTTCATCAATTCCTCGCGTACTTTTTGTTCCATTTCTTTATGGGATACACCGCCGGCATCATTTAAAATTTCTTTGTCATTCAAAATCAGAAAATCATCCAATTTAACAAGCCAATCCCTCATATACATTACCCTTTGTTCCACACTTTGTAATTCTGCAAAGGACAAAAACTGTTCTACCAACAAATTCAATCTTTTTAATTCCAATTCTTGTAAATAATTTTTGGCAACTTCGGCTTGATCGCGAGTGATAATTTCTCCTTTCCAATTGGTCAAGCCTAGATTTTCTTTGGCACTGTCAATCCGACTGTTTACTATTTCAGCGGCAGTCAGTCCGGTAATGGCATAATGAAATTTATTTTGGACTGTAGAAAAAAATGATTTGGCATAACCCAATTTTGGATTGTAATCAGCACTTGTGGCAAAAACATCTCTAACTTTTTGATAAAAATTTGCTTCTGAAGTTCTAATTTTTCTAATTCGTTCTTCCAATTCCTGAAAATATGGTTTGGGCACTTGCCCACTTTCCAAACGTTCATCGTCCATGGTAAAACCCTTTATCATGTACTCTTTCAAATGTTGCGTCGCCCAAATACGAAATTGGGTACCACGAAGAGAGTTTATGCGATAGCCAACAGAAATAATAGCATCAAGATTATA
>DOMK01000010.1:25153-129395 GCA_003510435.1 Candidatus Magasanikiibacteriota bacterium | reverse complement strand
TTAAATGTAAACTAACATTATCCACACTACAATCAAAAAGTTCAGCCATTTGCTTTTGTGAAAGCCAGACGGTTTCTTCTTTCATTTGCACTTCAATCTTGGTCTGACCATCTTCGGTATTATAAATAATGATTTGATTGTTTTTTTCCTCCATACATTAAAATTAATTTTATACAACCATCATATCACTTCCTTACCCATTTTTCAAATAAAAACCACCCGCTCTCACGGATGGTTAAATTTTTACTTGTCCATCATGGCTCCTGCCTGCCTGCCTGCCGTATTGGAGGGTAAAATTAAGTCAATTTTATTCCTCTTTTCTCTCTTCTTCTTTCTTCACATCCTCTTTTGCTTCTATATTCTCTCCCACCTTTTCTTCAATCACTGCCACTTCATCATCACTAGAAACAACTTTATCTTCTGCCCCTTTTTCTACGACTTTAATTGTCCAACCAGACAAATTGGCAGCTAGACGAACATTTTGACCACCCCGACCGATCGCCAAAGAAAATTGATCACTCACCACATTTACCACGGCTTCTTTAGTGTCTTCATTTAATTCTACAGAATCGACTTTGGCTGGAGACAGAGCTTGTTTAATATAACTTTCTACATTTTCACTATATTGAATAATATCAATTTTTTCTCCGCCCAATTCTTCTATAATAGTATTAATACGAGAACCACGTTGACCAATACAAGCGCCGATTGGGTCAATGCTTTCATCAGCTGTAAAGACAGCGACTTTGGAACGATGACCAGCTTCACGAGCAATGCCTTTTATTTGCACCGCACCAGAATCAATCTCAGGAATTTCTTGGGCAAAGATGGCTTCGACCATTTTTTCACTAGCGCGAGACAAAATAATTTCTACACCACGTACACCCATTTCAATGGAAGATAAATAAAAACGCATGCGACTGCCTGGACGATATTGTTCACCACGAATTTGTTCATTCACTGGCACAATGCCGGTCACTTTACCAAGATCAATAATAATGGCACCAGCTTTGTCGCGACGTTGTACCACACCTTGAATCACTTCACCTTGTTGTTCTTTTAATTCATCATAAACAGAACTACGTTCGGCTTCACGAAGACGTTGGATAATAACTTGCTTGGCAGTCTGGGCAGCCATCCGACCAAATTCACCGGGAATAGCCAAATCAATTTCCAAAATATCTCCAACTTTGACATCTTTTTTAATTTCTTTAGCATCTTTAAGCATTAATTCTGTCTTGGGATTGAAGTGAACCAAATCAGCAATTTCCTCTTCAGTTAGTTCTCGATCTTCTTCCCGAGCTTTTTCTCGGCGTTCGGCCAAGATATTTTGATGTTCTTCGAGTAAAGCCTCGTCAATATCTTCTACCACAATCTTAACATCCCAAGCTTGCATATCGCCGAGTTCAGGATTGAACTTTACTTTAATATTTTGTTGACGGTTGCCATAATCCTTACGATAGGCAGCTGCCAAAGCCGCTTCAATTGATTCTAAGACGGCATCAGAGTTTAGGCCTTTTTCATCGCAAATGGCCTGAATTGCTTTTGTGATTTCACTCATATAAGCATTGATTTAAACTGAATAAATTATTGATTTAAACTGATACCAACCAAATCTGTCTAAATCAGTTAGTTTCAGTCTAAATCAATGTATTAAAAAAAGCAGCATTTACTAATGCTACTTTCAACGTAATAAGTATATCATAACATGAAAAGATTGTCAAATTTATGCTCTACCAAAGATACATTCAACGCCTATCAACAGAAAGCAAAAATTTCTTAATATTGGCTGATTTCAAATCTTTTCTCACATAAACGCTTATGTGTTCTAATTTCATCCGCGTATTATCAATATCTATTTTATTTTCTAAACAATAAAGAATGGCCGTATTTTTTATTAATAACTGTTTTTTATGATTATCAGCTCTTTCTGCGCTTCCATCAAATTCAGCCTCAGGGGTTATTTCGTCTATTTTATTTTGATCTTCCCAAGTCCGGCAAACCCTAGTTTTTACTTCTACAAAGCACAACACACCACTTTCATCCTTAGCCACAATATCAATCTCAGTTTTTTTGTAACGATAGTTTCTACAAATTATTTTATAATTATTCCGCACTAAAAAAGAGCAGGCTTGCTCTTCTCCCCATTCTCCTATGGTTTGTTTCATCGTCTTAGACACAAATTTAGGATTTATGATTTTTCATTTATGATTTATTAATCATGTTTGTACAAAACAACGCCCTTATGATAATTCCCCATTAAAAATTCTTCTTGGATTACAAAATTATTTATTTTACCCCAGCTCTTTATTTTTTCAAAATCAATCAATTGATCATTTTTTGGACCAATAGGTAAAATCGCATTATGCCAATCTACTACCACCAGCCGAGCTTTTTCTTTGAGCATTCTTTTGGCTTCATCCAAAATTGCCACTGGATTATTTGAATGCCACAACACATTGATAATAAATCCAATGTCTAAATTTTTATTAGGAATCGCGGCTTTACCAAATCTTTCTAAATCTGACCAAACTGTCTGGATATTATGCATAGCTTCTAGTGCTGAACGTTTTCTAATCTCTTCTAAAAAATCTTTTATAATATCTACCGCATAAACCAAACCAGCCTCGCCTAAGAGCTTGGCCGCGGGAAAAACAATATGACCAGTCTTACCACAACCCAAATCTGCTACATGCATTCCCGGTTGGAGATGAGCTTTTTCAAAAAGTAAGTAGGGATCAATTAAATTGTTGCCAGAATGGTAAACCATAAGGAATAAGGAATAAGGAGTAAGGAGTAAGGAGTAAGCCTGCCTGCGCAGGCAGGGAATAAAAATTGTATTATTGATCTTTTTGTTTTGAATATAAAATTGACCAAATTATTTTTGCCACTTCATCTAAAATTTTAATTAAATAATTATGATCTTCTACATTTAAATAATTTTGCTCCAATGAAAATTCTAATAAATATCTTGTTTCTTCTAATGAACCAAAGGCTATCACTAAAAATCTACGAAACTCTTTTTCACCCTGCCTAGCAAAACCCTCGACAATGTTAAGTATTATAGAAAGTACAGCTCTTCTTAGTTGAGAAGTTAAGCCATACATTTCTTGTTTAGGAAACAATCTACATTTTTTATAAACTTCCTTTGCTAATAAGTCAGCTTTAACATATAAAGGATTAGTTTTACTTATCATATTTCTAACAAATATTACTTATTCCTTTTTCCTTAATCCTTATTCCTTGACTTACAGTCCAAATAAACGTCCAAACACACTAATAATAACTTCACCAAGCATACCAGTCACACCCATCAAAGCCAAAAATATGAAAGCCAGGCCAATTAGTTTATACATCAATCTGGAACCACCACTTGAACCCATATGTTCTTCGGCCCAAGCATTAGTCCCAAAGTTCTGAATAAACCATTCTGTCTTTACAATTAAAAAAGAACCCACTGTAATCACTAACAAAGCAATTATATATTTGCCCATAAAAAATTAACTTAATTAATATGCTGGTATTATATAACATTTTTGAAAATAAAAAAACCCACCAAAACACAGGCGGGTCATTTGGTCTTCACAATTTTATATTTCTAGCAATAAATTCAATTTAATTACATTTATAGTATCTCTAGCCCAAGCTACTCCAAAAACTTCTTTTTTGCTCTCTAAAGCTCGTTTAAAATCAATCACTGAAGCTCTCAAAGAATTCACATCATAATTTTTTGCTGCTATTACCGCTTTAGCCTTTTCAATCCAAGTCTTAATATCTTTTTCAAGTGCATCAATACCAGCTTCACCTAATGTTTCAACATCATAAACTCTACCCATAATCAAACTTGTACTTCTCAAAAAATCTGTTTCTCCAGCCCCAATCTCTTTACGAGGTAGTGGGCCGGTTGGTTCTGGACCACCACTTTGAACTACAACATCTCTAGCACCTGCCTTGGCAAACATTTTATCTACTTCCAAAGCAACTGAAGCATCTGACATGTCCCTCACAGGTCTCTCTCGAACAACTGACACAGCACCAGTTCGCCTGGCAGCAGCTTGAACTTCATCTGGACGCAAATAAACTGTTCTTTCACTTGAAGGATCCAATTCCATAAAATCCTCTTTATCGTGTCGGACATCAGATAATAAGCCCCCTACCTGCCCTTGCAATCTTTGTGAATTAGCATCGCCACTAAAATTCAAACTACTTAGTCTTTGTTCCAGTAATTCATAAACCGTCGCCCATCTAGCTACCATTCTTGTAAATTCATCTGTCGGTGTTCGGTGTTTTATTGCAGATAACTGAGATTTAATTTTTTTAAGTTCAGTTAAAGTACTGGCTGTTTGTTCACGGAAATTTTGTTCATTAACACTGTGTGCCATTGCCAACAATTCTGTATAATCAAAAGTCCGTCCTCTTAAAGGATCTCTATCACCAGCCGGTGTGGCGGCCTTTTTTACAAACGTCTCCTCAAAAACTTCCTGTGATGGCGCATCACCCAAATCTGCAGTACCTTGATAAATTACACCTTGATCTGGTTGGGCGACTGGAAGACCTGTATCTTTTTTTCTTAAAAAAAATCCCATATAATTTATTATTAAAATTTAATTTTAATTATCTTCTTTAAAAAAAGGCTCAACAAAATATTCTTCCAACGTCTGCATAATGTGCTTAGCATAAATTTTTGCCCAATCTCGATATTTATTATTATTTTTATTTTCATCTAATTTTTGGGATAACTCTATCAAAAATTTCCACATCTGACGCAAAATTCTCTCTACACTTATTTTTTCTTGATCAGATAACTTTAATTCTCCGTCACCAACCAAACAACGTTCAATCTGTTGAATATCATCTTCTAATTTACCAAACAAAAGAGCTATCTCATCCCTATCTTGATCATTTTCACCGTATTGCCTAACAACTCTGTCTTCGCCACTTACCATCTTTCCAATTCTACCCAAAATTGATTTAAACTCTTGAGAAAATTCTTCCCATACTTGCAGTCTATTTTTTGTTTTTTTAAAGTCTACCACTTCTGATGGTGGTAAGCCAACTACCATATCACGAGCATTCATATAAAAAATAATTAATCCCCACTTAATTCTAATAAAGTCACAGAAATTAAACCTAGAGCAATTCCGATTAAACCCATTAAACTAATTCTTTCTTTAAAATAAAACCAACTAACCAAAACTAATGACAAAGAATTTACCATTACCATAACTGTGCTAGCCACAGCAAAATTTCTGTATTTAAAAGTGAGACCCAGGAGTGCCACACCAAACAAATAAAGCAACATGGCCAAAGCAAATAACCACCACTTATCTTTGAGTGACCAATATTTCAAAAACACATCCCCACAAGTCAGAAGGATTCCACCAAAAATTAACATGATTAAAGTGTAACGAAGCATAAATTATTTTAACCCTATCATTTTTCTTACTTCTTTCATAGTTTTCTCAGCCACTGGTTTAGCTTTTTTCGCTCCAGCTGTTAAAATTGCTTGGAGTTTTTTTGGATTGGCTAACAAATCTTTTCTCTTAGCTCTAAAATCTGCAAAATAATTACTAATCACTTTGGCTAATTCCATTTTCAAATCCCCATAACGAATATTACCAGCTTTTTCCACTTTGACAAATTCATTATAGACTTTCTCATCTGCAAAATTTTTCAAAAGTAGTAACAAATTCTCCACTCCTGGTGCTTTTACTCCACCTTCAGTAGCTGTGACTGCCCGTTTCAATTTTTTTTCAATAATTTCTGGCTCATCACCAAGTTCAATCACATGACCCTCGCCCAAAGACTTACTCATCTTTTTCTCTGGTTCAAGTAAACTCATGACTTTTGGTACAGCTGTTAACAAAGCTTTTGGTTCTTCAAAAAATTCACTCTTACCCGCCGAAGAGGAGGGGAATTTATTATTAAACCATTTAGCCACATCACGCGTTAATTCCACATGCTGAACTTGATCTTGCCCAACTGGCACAGTATTACCATGATAGAGCAAAATATCAGCGGCTTGCAAAACTGGATAAGTAAGAAGTCCAGTATTAATATTTTTTTCTTGACGGACCGACTTATCTTTGAACTGAGTCATACGATACAATTCAGAAATTGGTGTCACACAATTAAAAATCCAAGCCAATTCGGCATGTTCTTGAATATCAGATTGCACAAACAAAGTTGTCTTTTTTGGATCAATGCCAGCAGAAATAAATTCTGCTGCATTTTTCATTATTTGCTCTCGCAGTTCTTCTGGCTTTTTATTACCAGTCAGGGCATGCAAATCTGCAATAAAAATATACATTTCATATTTACCAGAATTTTGTAAATCCACCAAATTTTTTATTGCCCCTAGATAATTTCCCACATGAAAATTTCCTGTTGGTTGAAAACCTGATACTATAATTTGTTTTTTCATAAAAAAATATTTAATTAATATTTCTAATTTCTATTATCTCTCATTTTTATAAGTTCTTCACAGGCAATTAACGAAACCTTCAAAGCCTTAATTCTTTCTCGCAGATCCTCTGCTAAAACTAAATTTTCAACATCTTCTTTATCTAAACCCCTTTTAACTTTCTCCAGCTCGATTTTTTTATCAAAATTTGTATAAGAAATCGATTCCTTATTCCACACCGCATTAGCAACCAAAGCCGTTATTTCTTCCTCTGATATACCTAAAGCATATAATTCCTTTATTTGTTGATACGCCATTATTAATCTGTCCCAGTCACCTTGTTCTCTTATACGATCACCATATGCTTCACTTATAGCAAAAACATCATGTAAATTTTTAAACCTTCTTTTTTTGTTCGCCACAATATGTGCCTGACTTTCTTTTAAAATACTTGTATGTTGCCAGTCTGACTTCTTTTTCCCCTCCCCAGAGGTAATGGAATAGCTAAGCACACCACCTATAAATGATATTGCGACCAGGCCTTGGTAAACGTCACTGGTAGCTTTTTTATTTGATTCTTTCTGTTTTCTGTGCGTCAACTCATGCTTTATTGTCTGTAGATTAATATCTGCACCAGTATTTGTTAAATATGCAATCACAGAAAAAGGGTCTTGTGCCAAATCAAAATTTTCCTTTTTCATTTCAATTTCATCCGTGTCTGGATGATAAAATCCAGCGTAATCAGGTTCCTTTGGATAACCATTAGTTGACACTATTTTATCACTAACAATGTCTACTAAATCATTTACCTGATCAAAAAACTGCACCTCATGACCAGTATCCACTCTGGCATTTACTTTTCTAGCAACCAAGCGCACCAACTCTCTTGCCTTATTTAGCGTCATTTCTTCGAGCACGTCATCACCTATTGTTTCACTTCTATGTTGACTTCTTATCAATTGTTTAATAGAAGTCCTTACTTCTTCCTTTTTTAGAGCACCCCGAGGATTGCCAATACCTATTTCTTGTTTTTCAGTCTTTAATCTTCTTTTCAAACTTCGCAATTCAACCAGTAAAGCATCAAAGTCCACACCTAAATCAGCTGACTCAAAATCTGGAATTTCAACAGTATATTTTTTTCCTTCACCTAACATAAAGTTATTATTTTGAATATATTTTATTACCACTTAGGATTTTTCAAAACCCACTGTGTTCCCTCTGCACCTTGGCTAATTCCACCATCTTCTCCTATCACCGAATCCTCTATATATTTAATATTTACCAGTTCACTGCCTTCAACCATAATTTTTTTATCAAGTTTGTCATCTGGCCAAGAATCAATCCTGTCTAGATATACTGGACCAGTTTTTTCAGTAATAATAATTGCGCCAGCTTTACCATTAACAGCCACACCTTCCATGATCACGGTCTCTTTTAAATTTTTTAATAAAAAAATAATTCCGACAGCAAAAACAACTACCAAAATTATGATTAATATAAATAACAATTTTTTCTTCATACACTAAGATTATTTTGAATATATTTTATAACCGATATAAACTTCACTATCACCCTTTACCAATTCAACTGTCACTTTTTCCGCCCCAGTCTTAGTAATTTTAATCTCTAACTTATTACCACAAAGACCAATAATAAAACCAACCAAAACTTTTGTCACACCTGTCATAATATTAATTTCAAATTCTGCTATTTTTTGCAGACTATCTCTGTCTAACAAACTCTCACCATCTTTTTGAAATAATTTATCTAACTCAATTATTTTTGCGACCACTTTAGGGACATCACTATCGTCAAAAGCTTTAATTATTTCTCTTTTGGTTGTTTCAATATCTTTCTTGTGTGATGCCAAATGATCTGGTGGACAATCAACAATTTTTGACCAATTTTTAAAAATATCTGCATCGTTGTTTCTTGCCTCAGACGTAATTTCTTCTATCATAAAAAATAATTAACTGACTTAACAATCTAATTTTACCTAAATCTAGGCTAAAAAACAAGAGGTGGTCTGGGCCACCTCTATTTATTTTTGTAGATACTCTGCTAGTTTTAGCAAAGCTTGGTCTAATTCTTGTATATTTTCCCCAAAGCTACAACGGACATAACCCTCTTTTCCAAAAGCTATACCTGGCACCATGGCTACATTGGCCTCAGATAATACCCTTTCGCAAAACTTTATGGAATCAATTTCATCTATACCAAATGCTGACATAGAAATAAAGCAATACAGAGCCGAAGCTGGCGCTTGAAGATTAGTTTTGAATAATTTGTTAAAAGTATTAACAAAAAAATCTCGACGTTTTTGCATCTCACTATTTATTTCTACTGAAATCATGTCTATATTTTCCAAACCGGCTAGAGCAGAATATTGGCTAATGCTTGTCACTCCGCTTGTACTCTGGCTTGTTAAATTAGTTAAAATCTTGATTACCTCAACTGGCGCGAACACAAAACCCACCCGCCAGCCAGTCATGGCCAAATTTTTGGAACAACTTTGGATAACAACTAGTCTATCTTTATAGTCTGTAAACGAAGCACAAGAAAAAAATACTTGATTATCGTAAACTAGACCACTATAAACCTCGTCTGAAATAATAACTAGATTATTTTCTTTAGCAAATTCTAAAATTTTAGCAATTTCTTCTTTATTATACAAAACTCCAGTTGGATTGCCAGCATTATTTAAAATTAAAATCTTAGTTTTATTACTAACTTGTTTTTGCAAATCACTAATAGACACTTTCCAATCATTTTTTTCACTTGTTTCCACGATCTTAGGTGAACCGTCAAATATTTTTACCATTTCGGGATAAGACACCCAGTAAGGTGAGATAATTAAAACCTCATCACCAGTTTTGACTAGACTTTGCAAACCCAAATAAATTCCAAACTTGCCACCAGCCGTGACTAAAACTTCATTATTATTATAATTAGCTTGAAAATTTTTATTAAACCAAGTAACCGCTTCATTTTTTAATTCTACTAAGCCAGATACTGGCGGATAATGCGTTTTATTTTCTGCCAAAGCTTTAGTCGCAGCAGATTTGATCACTTCTGGTGTATTAATCATGGGTTCACCTACTGATAAGTTGTAGACTCTCTCTCCGGCTTGTTTTTTTTGCAAAGCCAGGCTATTTATAGCCACCGTAGCAGACGGTTCAATTTTAATTAAGTCTAAATTCATACACCAAATTATTTACTGCTCAGAGCCACCTTAAGACCTAAAGCAATAAGTATTCCGCCAAATGTCTTATTAAATAAACGTTGGTAACGCCCGAATAATAAACGGACCTTTTTTTGAGTAAAAAGTGTTGCCACAATCGAAAACCAGATAATGGTATTTGAAATCAAAATGACAGACAGTATGGTCAAAACATACATTGGTGTTTCTGGTGGTATAACTAGAGAAAACAAACTCAAAAATAGTAGTGTAACCTTTGGATTTAATATATTAGTCAAAAAGCCCATTTTTATTGATGCAAAAATTGATAAATTTCTTTTTTGTTCTTCAGAATCTATTTCTATAACAGACGATTTTGATTTCCAAGATTTCCATCCAATATATATAAGATACCCCGCACCTAATAGTTTAATAGCATTAAATACAAGGATTGATTTTGAAATAATAAATGCCAGTCCCATAAGACAATAAAAAATATGAACTGAAATACCAATCCCAAGTCCAATAGCCGTCCATATACCAGACTTCCGAGAATAGGCCAATGAATTTTTTACCACCATAATAAAATCAGGCCCAGGGCTTATAACACCTAGAATATGTATACCTACTACCACACCAATTAATGTAATATATTCCATATAAAAAAATTAATTATTATTTTGAATTCTTTTTGATTCTTCAATAATAGCTTTAAATATTATTTTTATCAAATTTTCATCTAAACCCAAGTCATCACCAATACTTTTATATATCACAAACAATTCTTCCTCCCTCTCCTTATCTACCGGACCAAAACCCAATTGTTTTTTAAATTCACCAATTTTTTTTACCAAAACAAATCTGGTTTTAAGACTCTCTAAAATTTCTTTATCTACTTTATCAATTTCTTGTCTTAATAATTCTAAATCTTTATTATTCATAATTTTTAATTACCTGTTAAAATTAAAAACGTTGTTTATAGTTTAGATATTTTTTTTATTTTTCTGTTCCAATCTGTTTTTTATCTGCTTAATCTGCTGTTTTATATTACTTAACAGCAGATTTTAACAAATTACAGCAGATTAAAACGGAATAAACTATTGAGTATAAAAATATAAATAATACCAGTGATTCTTACAACTTACTATCTAAATTTTTTAAAGCTACTAACAAATCTTTTCTGATCTTTTTGGCATAAGGGTTGTACAATTGCATATCAAAAAACAATTGCCAAGTGTCATTATTTACCAGATCATTAATTTTTAATAATGATTCATAATCTGGTGTAAAAATTTCTTGCTTTTTCAATTTTAATTCTGCCAAACCCCGACCAAAAAAATGTACCAGGGCTTGAGATTTGGCCATTTGTTTGTCATGCTCCTCCGGCGTAGCTTCAATTATTTTCAATCTTAATTTTTTCAAAATATTTTTTAACAGTTTTAGTTGTTTCTCTGTCGACCGAACGTTTGATACGACAATTTTCTGTCCAGCCAAACCAAATCGTTTAACTGAATCTGGTCCAAACAAAGGATGGGTCGCAATAATCGGTTGATTGGATTTTAAAATTTGTTTCATTTCTTTCACTGGCTTTACTTTTACAGAACAAGCATCAATAACAATAGTTTCTTTATTTAATTTATTTGAAATTTGTTTACAAACATTTTTTATTTCTGATATCGGCACCAACAAAAATAAAATATCTACGTCACATACATTATTAAATTTTTCCTTACTCCTTATTCCTTTTTCCTTATCAAAAATAACAACCTCACCAAACTCACTCATAAGTTCAGTCCACAATTTTCCAAAACGTCCATGTCCGATTATTCCTATTTTCATAATCAAATATACCAATATACAAATGTACGAATTATACTAATGCTATACGAATAAATACAGACGAAGGGTATTTGTATAGCATTAGTATAATTCGTATGGATTAGTATATTAGTATCGCATTCTCATTTTTTCACCACAATAAATGTTGTTAGGTTGGGATGATTATCCTGAATTCCGCGATCTAATAATTCCAAATTATATATTTGTGCACTTCTAGCCGGAGCAATCACTGCAGTATCGCGTGGTAAAATCCCTTCAGCCAAATCTTTGGCCGCCTTGGCTGTATCTTCCCAATCATTTAGTTTGGCATTAGGAAATTCACGCTTTATATATCGTTCACATTGCGCAATCGCTTGAGGATGAGTCGTAATCTGTTTTATATCTTCTTTCTTTACTCCTGGGCTAACCATTAAACATTGGTAAACCTCAAACCACAATTCATCTACCATGGTAAATAAATATTTTCCCATAGCTTCAAACGCAGTCTGGACTAAACCACCCCGAGAATTTACCACGGGAAAAACGCCATAATCAGCCATGCCATCAGTCACCGCTTTCAATACTCCGTCCATATCAATGGCAAAAATAATTTCTGGATTATTCCAGCCTTGTCTCTGCGCATATAATAAACCAGCCTCTTCGGAAAAAGAACCAATATCTCCAGATACAGCTATTTTAATACTCATAATTTAGAAATTTTATTTAATAAATAATGATCTGCCAAAGTTAGTGCTACCATGGCCTCGGCCACTGGCACTGCTCTAATTGCTACGCACGGGTCATGTCTCCCCTGCACGCTGATTCCTACTTCATTACCATCTTTATCAACAGTTTTTTGGGTTTTACTAATACTGGAAGTTGGTTTTAGAGCAATCCGAACTACAATATCTTCACCATTGGAAATACCACCCACAATTCCACCAGCATGATTTGTCTTCATTTTAATTTGTCCGTCAATATTTTGTAGAGAATCATTATTTTCCGAACCAGGTTTTTCTACACAAGCAAAACCATCACCAATTTCAAAACCTTTTACCGCTGGAATTGATACTAGGGCTTTGGCCAAATCTGCTGACAATTTATCAAACACGGGACTACCTAGGCCAATTGGAACATTTTTTGCTACTATTTCAACAACTCCACCAATTGAATCACCTTCTGCCTTAACTCTTTCAATTTCTTCTTTATACTCTCTCTCAAAATCTTCAATCTTCTGATCTTCTGATCTTTTAATTTGTCCAACCTGGATTAACTTTCCATTCACTTCCACTCCAACTCTTTTCAACAACACCTTCGCAACCGCCCCACCTGCCACTCTCGCCAGTGTTTCCCGAGCTGAAGCTCTACCACCCCCACGATAATCACGAAAACCATATTTAGTATCATAAACAAAATCTGCGTGTCCTGGTCGATATTTATCTTTTATATCTTCATAACTTTTTGATAATACGTCTTCATTACGAACAAGCAAAGCAATTGGTGTGCCCAGAGTTTTACCTTCAAAAATACCAGATAAAATTTCTACTTCATCTTTTTCTTGGCGCGGACTAGTTAACTTGTCTTGCCCTGGTCGACGACGGTCAAGCTCAGCTTGAATTTGTTCTTTCGTAATTTCCAAACCAGCGGGACAGCCATCAATAACCACGCCCATAGCCAAACCATGTGATTCACCAAAAGTTGTAATTTTAAATATTTTTCCAAATGTGTTTCCAGACATAATATATAAATTATAAGGTATAAGATTTTAATGCTTGTATAATTATTTTTTCATCAACCTCATGTACAAATTTACCACCATGCTTACAAAATTTACCAATTTCTTTCAACAACACAAATCTAGATTTATTATTTTTACTCTTCTTGTCCAATTTTATTTCTTCCAAAACATCTTCAATTCGAAAATCTTTCAATCTTTCAATCTTTACCATTTTCTCTATTACACCAAACACTTCATCGTAAACATTTTTTGATATTTTTCCAACAAGCAAAGCAATATTTAACTCCACTATCATTCCTAAACCAACCGCCTCACCATGCATTATTTTATAATTACTCAATTTTTCCAGAGCATGACCAATCGTATGACCAAAATTCAAAATACTCCTCTCACCAATTTCTTTTTCATCTCTCATTACTACCCCGGCTTTAATCTTTATAGCTTGAAAAATTACTTTTTCTATTACTACCTTATCCAAATTTAAAATCTTATTATAATTAACTTTTACAAAATTAAACATGGCTTTATCATGAGTCAAAAACATTTTTACAACCTCTACTAAACCATTTAATAAATGTTCTTTAGGCAAAGTCTTTAAATAATCTGGATTAATAAAAACTGTCACCGGCTGATGAAAAGCCCCAATTAAATTTTTTCCATACTTAGTGTCTATACCGGTTTTCCCCCCAACCGAACTATCTACCATAGCTAATAAAGTTGTCGGAACTTGAATATAAGGAATACCCCGCATATAAGTCGCAGCCACAAAACCAGCTACATCACCCACCACCCCACCACCAAGAGCAATTACTAAAGTATCACGCCCACATTTTAGTTTAAACATAGCGTCTTGCAATTTGTTAACTGCAGTTTGTGTTTTATTTTTCTCTCCAGCATCAAAAGACATAAGACTTAGGGTATAAGACTTAAGATTCTTTTTTAAATCACACAACAATTTATCACCATACAATTTTTTAACGTTACTATCAGTAATAATCACTAAATTTGAAACAGTTTGTGTCTTTATTACGGTTGACAGCGGTTTGATTATGTTATCACCAATCACAATATCATATTGTCTATTGTCAATATTTGGTAACTTAATTTGTATTTTTATATCAGTCATAAATGATTAGATGATTAAGTGGTAAAATGATTAGGTGGTCAGGTGGTTAAGTAAATTCACAATCGTCCATACAATTCACGAATTAATTTTTCTGTTCTTTCCCAGCCCAAACATGGATCAGTAATTGATAAACCACCCTGGTCAACTGTCTCGGGTGTTAATTTATCCAAATCTTGATTACCATCCTTGATAAAACTCTCAATCATAAAACCCTTTACTATTTTACGCAGTTCTGGAAAATCCTGCAAATTACTCACCACTTCATGCACGACCTGTACTTGGCGTTCCAAAGTCTTTTTGCCAGAGATTCGACAATTGTCATGGCTAGCATCAATCACAATGGCTGGATTTTTTACCCCATGTTCAATCATAAAATCCTTAGCCTGCATAATATGTTCAATATGATAATTTGGTCCGTCCACTCCCCCACGCAAGACTAAATGGGCGTAATCATTACCCAGAGTTTCCACTTGATTACCATCAAACACCGCCACATGGGGACTTTGGGCGGCCACCACACTATTCACGGCAATGTCTAAGGCACCATAAGTTGGATTTTTCATACCCGCCGCCGCATCAATCGCTGAAGCAAAAATTCTATGCTCCTGATCCTCGGCACTTCTGGCTCCCACGGCTACCCAGGAAAGTAATTCCAAAAAGCCTTTGGCATTGTGCGTAAACAAAGCTTCGTCTGCTACCGGCACACCAATGGTCAAAACTTCTACCATTAACTTCCGACAATAAGCCACCCCTTTTTCAACATCTGGCAGAGCATATGGATCGGGCTGAATCGCTGGTCCAGTCCAACCTTTTCTTGTCCGCGGTTTTTGGATATAAGTACGCAAAATTAATTTTAATTTATCGCCCACTTCTTCATCCATTTTTTTCAATCGTTTGGCATATTCCACGACCGCATCATATGGCCAAGCCGAACATGGACCAACAATGAGCATTAGTCTCTCATCACGGCCCGCCAAAATATCTTTGACTTCTTTTTTATCTTTTTCAATTTTACGTAGCACATCTTCACTCAAAGGAAATCTTTGAATAATTTCTTCTGTGCTAGGTAATTTTTTTATAATATTCATTCTCATACACTTCATTGTCATCCTGAATTTATTTCAGGATCTTTCTTAAGAATTAATTTTGTTAATTAACAATTCTCGCAATTCACTAATATATTTTTCCACATCAATCTCTCGCCCTAGCCACAATTCATCCTGCCTTATCCCCTGAGCAATAAACATATCTAATCCAGAAATAATTTTTGCCCCACATTTTTCTGCTTCAATCAATAATTTAGTTTTAATCGGATTATATATTACATCAAATACCACATGTTTATTTAATAAAAAGTTTTTATCAATCGGCATATTATCATCTGGATACATGCCAATTGGTGTAGTATTAATAATAATATCAATCTCTTCACTTTTTAAATTTTCCATTTCCATCACTTTACCACCAAAATCATTTTTTAATACTTCCACCTTATCTCTAGTCCGATTAGTATAAAATATATTTCCACCATTATTGCTTATGCAATATGCCACTGGTCTGGCCACTCCACCAGCCCCAATGATTAAAACATTTTTATGATTTATTTCCACATTACGTAAAGCAAATTCAATTCCAAACACATCAGTATTATAGCCAATCAATTTTCCATTTCTATTAATTACAGTATTAACGGCCCCAATTTTTTTCGCCACTTCATCAACTTCATCCAAATAATTTATTATACTTTGTTTATGTGGCATAGTGACACATACCAATTCATATGGTGTATTTTTAATCCGGTCAACTAAATTTGTAATATTCTCATCGGCGTCTTTTATAAAATCTGCCTTAATTCCCAATGAACTATAAATGGGGGCATGTAAAACTGAACTAAAACTATGTTCTAATGGGTAACCAATAACTGAATTTTTTATAATATTATCCATATAAAATCCACTTTGTAAGCCTAGTTAGCATTGTCAGCCTTGTAAGCCTTTAAAAGATTCAAAGCGTCTATATAACCCTGCTCTTTTTTCCCACTAATCTTTGCAATACAAGCTGGAGCAGTCACAGAAATCTTTCGCCACTCTTCCCGATTATCTACATCAGACAAATGAACTTCTACACAAGGCAAACCAGTATCTACCAAGCAATCATGCAAAGCATAACTATAATGAGTCAAAGCCCCAGGGTTGATTATTATACCATCCACTTCAGCAGTTTTTTCCTGGATAAAATCAATCAATTCTCCCTCATGATTGGATTGAAAACAAATTACTTCTAAATCATTTTTTTTGGCTTCTGTCTTTACCAAATCTTCCAAACTAACCAAAGTCAAATCACCGTAATGATTTTTTTCTCTTTGTCCTAACAAATTTAAATTTGGTCCGTGGATTAATAATATTTTTCTCATATTTTTAGATTAACTTTTATTTGTTCTACAGCCGTTTGGATTGAACCATCATTTTCAATCGTTGTATGAGCAATTGATTCAAATACTGGAATTCTTTCTTCCCAAATATTTAGAAAAGTTTCAAAATCATCACCATTATCCGGAAAAAAAGCTGGCTTACCATTGACCATAATTCGTTCAAACACTATCCCCCGTGGCGCTACTACATGTACCACTCTATGTTCTGAAATCAATCGCCTATTATCTTCGTTTAGTGGAGTCCCCCCGCCGACTGAGATTATCTTTTCACTTTTTTCATGCAAAAGCAAATCTTCCAAAACTTGTTTTTCTAAACTACGAAAATGCTCGACGCCATGGTCAGTCATAATCTGCCGGCAATTTAATGATTGTTTAGTATCATGACAATGTTTTTGTTCTATTAAGTTGTCTAGGTCAACATGAGCCAAATTCAAATCTTCGGCCAATCTCTGTGCAATAGCCGACTTGCCCACATGTTTAAAACCAATTAAGATTATATGTTTCATATGTTTGATAATGCCTTACACCTGACTCCGATAACCAAACCCCATTTACAAAATCAAGTTACAGGTTATTGGTGTTTGGAGTCTGGAAAAATATTTTAATTAATAACTGACATCTCTGTTCCCAAACTATTCATAATTTCTACAAAACTAGGAAATGTCTTGCTTACTGCTTCAGCTGTAGAAATAATTGTCTCACCTTCTGCCACTAATCCTGCTAATGATAGGGCCATGACTGTACGATGATCATCATAACCATCCACTTCTGCGCCGTGCAATAAACTATTTTTAATTATTAAACCATCAGCTTTTTGTTCCACATTAGCACCCATAGCTTTAAGGCCATTGGCCATTGATTTTATTCTGTCAGTTTCTTTCAATCTCGCCTGAGCTACATTTATAATTTGTGTTTCACCCATCGCTTGTGTGGCAATCACAGCCAGAGTTGGCACCATGTCTGGGATATCATTGGCATCTATCGTGATGCCATGCAAAGACTGTCCGCCTTTGATTAATAATTCTGAATTATTAATCATGATATCCGCGCCCATGCTTTGTAAAATCGCAATCAATCTTTTGTCACCCTGATAATCGTTCATATCAATACCTTGCAATCGCACTTCTCCAGGAATTAAAACGCTAGCTGCCAGTGGATAAGATAAAGAAGAAAAATCTGCTGGAATCTGTTTGGTAAACGACCGGTAGTACTGCCCGCACGGAATTTTAAAAATATCTTTTTTATCTTCTACAATATGATCAACTCTGATACCCAATTCTTTTAACCACGCCAAAGTCATATCTAGATATGGACGTTCGTGCAAGTCATACACTGTTATTTCCGAATCAATTTGTGCTAGTGGTAATGAAATAAGCAAAGCCGAAATAAATTGTGAAGTGAGACCATTTACCTCAGCTTTACCTCCGATTAATTTTCCAAAAATTTTTATTGGACAAGTGCCAACTTTTTCTAGACATTCTATTTTTAAACCTAAATTTTTCAAAGCATCTAACAAAGAATTGAGTGGACGTTGTTTCATCTGTTCGCCACAATCAACTATGACTGGATTATCAAAATCTTTTCGTAAACCTAAAATGGGCAAAAGAAAACGCGTGGCAATCCCAGAATTTCCTGTATTTATTTTTGTCTGATTAAAAATCAATGGTATTCCATTACTATCAATTATTAAAGAATTATCTTTTTTTGAAATTTTTACTCCCAAATCTTCACAGACTTTTATTGCTGCCTTAGTATCATCAGAATCCAAAGGATTGATCAAGGTGGATGAACCTTGAGCCAAACAAGCAAAAAACAACGCCCGAATCGTTTGTGATTTTGAAGCAGGTGGAGTCATTGCTCCAAAAATTCTATTAATTTTATTTACTATCAGTTTCATATTGATCTGTGCAATCTATCTTGACTAGTTTAAATTAGTATTTTAATCTTTTTAAAATATCAGTGAAATCCTATAAATCAGTTTAAATCAATGTTAAATAAAAGAACCTCGTGACCGAGGTTCTTGTTTGCTCTAAAAAAATTAGATACCAACAAATAATCTCGGCTAAGAGGTCTTCCAGAAATAAAAGTAAAATACTTTCTTATTAATATTCATAGTAATACTACTATATATTGATTATTGTATTTTATCAAGTAATTCTGTGGATAAACCTCTTTTTAATTCACTAATTTTACTCCGTACTCCAGCTAAACCTTCAACTTCATAGGCTCGCAAAATAGCACTACCAACTATTATTATTTGCGCAGATTTGGCTAATTTTTGTACAGCACTCATAGAAGACACACCAAAACCAACCGCCAATGGTAATTCAACAATATTCTTAATTTCATTCAATTTATTAATAATCTCAATAAATTCACTTTGACTGCCTCCAGTAACACTACGAGAAGAAAAACAATAAACAAAACCTCTTGACTGTTTATTAATATTGCCAATATATTCTAAATCACTATCAAGAGAAACAAAATTAATTAAATGCAAATTATTGATTTCAGCAAAATATTTTAGCCTATCTCGTGATTCAGCTTTCAAATTATAATCAGGTATAATTAGACCATCAATCCCAACTTTTGCCGAGTCCAAACAAAACTTCTCCACTCCATAATGATGAACAATATTAAAATACGTCATAAAAAGTAATGGTATTGCCACGCCATCTTCCTCTCTCAATTTTTTAACTAATTCAAAAGCCTCTTTAACTTTAAAACCATTTTCCAGTGCTTTGGTATTAGCGACTCTAATTGTGGATCCATCACCCAATGGGTCAGAAAAGGGAATTTGGATCTCTACAAAATCTACACCAAGTTCTACCATTAATAAAATAATTTTTCTAGTCTCTTCTATATTTGGATAACCAGCCACCACATGAGTCATGAGCCCAGCTCGTTTGGCAGTTTTTAATTGTTCATTTTTAATATTTATTAGATTCATATTTTACTGGTTAAATAATCTTTCCAATTTTGTCCACCAAATTTCTCAGCCACGATAAACAAATCCTTATCACCGCGACCAGACAAATTTATTACAATAATTTTTTCTTTATCTAGTGTCGGGGCTAATTTGATAGCATAGGCCACAGCATGAGCTGATTCCAAGGCTGAAATAATTCCTTCTGTTTTTGCCAAAAGTTGAAAAGCACTTAAAACTTCTTCATCTGTCACAGATTTATATTCCACCCGACCACGTTCAAAAAGCAAAGCATGCTCTGGACCAACACCAGCATAATCTAGCCCAGCCGAAATACTATGTGTACCTTGCACTTGTCCGTCTTCGTCTTGGAGAAAATAAGATTTGTAGCCTTCTACCACACCAATCTGACCGGCGCCCTGTAAACGAGTAGCATGATTACCAACTTTTTCTGTACCATTGCCACCAGCTTCTACCCCAATCATTTTGACATTTTCATTATTGAGAAAAGTATTAAACAATCCAATTGCATTACTACCCCCACCCACACAAGCCACTAAATAATCTGGCAATCTTCCTTCTTGAATTTCCAATTGTTCTCGAACTTCCAGACCAACAATATTTTGAAAATCACGTACCATCGATGGATATGGATGTGGACCCAAAACAGAACCAAGTAAATAATAACTATCTTCACTACTCGCAATCCAATCTTGGAGAGCAGCCATCACAGCATCTTTGAGACGCTGTGTACCATATTCTACCGGCACTACTTTGGCACCAAGTTGCTCCATAAAAAATACATTTGGTCGCTGACGGTCAACATCTACCGCCCCCATATAAACCGTACACTCCATGCCAAATTTGGCTGCCACCGTAGCCGTGGCGAGACCATGCTGACCGGCCCCAGTCTCAGCAATCAATCTTTTTTTACCCATTCGTTTGGCTAAAAGCACCTGACCAAGACAATGATTTATTTTGTGTGCTCCAGATAGATTCAAGCCTTCGTTTTTTATATAAATTTTTGCTCCACCCAATTTATTAGTTAAATTCTTAGCAAAATAAAGTGGAGTGGGTCGGCCAGAATAATTCTGATACAAACCCATTAATTCTTTTTCAAAAGCTGGATCTTGTTTTGCTTCCTCATAAGCTAGAGCTAATTTTTTTAAAGCTGGACGAAGTAATTCTGGTACATATGCTCCTCCATATTTTCCAAAATATCCATTGGCATCAGCATCATATTTTGTCCTTTCAAATATACTCAAATTTTTCATTGCCCTAATTTTTTTTATTACCTCAGCCACCAAACTAATATCCTTTTTACCGGGTGACATTTCCAAACAACTATTTAGATCAACTATTTCTGGTTTTATTTTTTCAATTGCTTCAACCACATTATTAGCATTCAAACCACCAGCCAAAATATCTACCTTTACATTTTTTAACAAATCAAAATCAATTTGTCTGCCACTACCTTTGCCAGCATCAAACAAAATTTTATTAACCACACTGCGATATTTATCTGCTTTTACGACATCATCTTGTGTTTTAACAACAAATGCCTTAAACACTTCAACATCATTTTTTAAATCCAAACAATATTCAACTGATTCTTCACCATGCAACTGAACCGCATCCAAATTACACTTTTTAACTGCCTCGCGTACAAACTCCAAATCTTTATCTACAAAAACTCCAACCAATTTTGTGTTAGGAAAATCTTTTTTAATTTGAAAAGTTATCAAAGCCACTTCATCCAAACTTAGACTGCGTAAGCTCTCAGGATGACCAATTATAAAACCCAAATAATCAACTCCTAAACGAGAAATAGCTTGCGCATCTTCCAAATTTGTTATTCCACAAATTTTAGTTTTCATATTAGCTTTAATTCTTTAATCTTAGCTGATAAATCTTTTACTTGCATCAAAGTTGTGCCCACCAAAATACCCTGTGCTCCAACATTTTTCAGTCGCTTTACATCCTCGCCTGTCTTTATACCAGATTCAGCTATTAAAATTCTGTCTTTTGGAAATTGCAAAGCCAAATCAATTACATGTTGCAAATTAACTTCAAAAGTTTGTAAATCACGCGCATTTATTCCAATTACTTTTGCCTTGGTTTTCAAGGCTTTTTCCATATCAGCTCGAGTATGAGTTTCTACCAAGCATTCCATTCCCAATTCATGCGTCAAATCAACTAACTCTATTAATTTATTTTCTGGCAAAATAGTGGCCATGAGTAAAATCGCGTCTGCTCCACACAATTTGGATTCATAAACCTGATACTCATCAAAAATAAAATCTTTACGCAAAATTGGAACACTAACTACATTTTTTATTTGTTGCAAAAAACCTATGTCTCCTTTAAAAAATCTCTTATCAGTCAAAACTGAAATTACATTGGCTCCAGCTAACTCATATTGTCTGGCTTGCTCTACAATATCAACCTCTGTATTTATATCCCCTTCCGAAGGTGAAGCTTTTTTAATCTCGGCAATCAGACTAATTTCATTTTTAATATCTAGAGCTTTAAAAAAATTTCTAAGATCAAATTCTTTATTACTAATTGCTTGTTTAATTTGTTCTACAGACAATCCTTTTTTCAGACTATCCAATTCTTCTACTTTGTATTCCAAAATCTCTAGTAGCTTGCCACTAACAGAAGAATCTAAATTGTCAACAAAGTATTTTGTCATATTTATAATTTAGATATTATTACCAAACTTAATTAGCTCATCTAGTTTTTTTGCCCCTTCTCCACTCTTGATCAATTTATAAGCCAAATTTTTTCCCTCTACAAAAGTAGCCACTACGTTAGCTGTGAGCAAAGCTGCTCCAGTATTTAGAGCAACAAATTCATTTTGTGCTTCTGTCCCATTACCAGCCAAAATATTTCTCATAATTTTAGCATTCTCTATTACTTCACCCCCACGCACGTCTGCCAAGGAATAAATATGATCTGGTTCAATTTTATAAGTTTGCATCGGTATACCTTGATTGAATTCAAAAACAGTAGTTGGGCTGGCTACACTAATTTCATCCAAACCATCATCACTGTGAACTAATAAAACTTTTTTTGAACCTAACTTCATCAAAATATTACCCAACTTTTCTGCCATTTCTTTTGAAGATACCCCGATCAGCTGATGTGTTGCCCCAGCTGGATTGAGTAGTGGCCCAATAAAATTGAAGACAGTTCTAATCCCTAATTCTTTTCTCACTGGGACAATATTTTTCATAGCTGGATGGTAAAGCGGAGCAAACAAACAACTAATTCCTACCTCATTCAAACATTTTTCGGCTAAATTATTATCCAAATCAATTTTAACACCCAAACTTTCCAATACATCAAAGCTACCACATTTGGAACTAACCGACCGGTTGCCATGCTTGGCAACTTTTATGCCAGCCACAGCGCATATAAAAGCGGATATAGTTGAAACATTGATAGTATTAGCACCATCACCGCCAGTGCCACACGTATCAAGAATATCACCAGACACATCCAAAGTTTTCATATAGCTACGCATAGTTTGCACAATCCCAAAAATCTCTTCCTCGATTTCCCCTTTCATAGCCAAAGCGACTAGAATTCCACCAGCCAAAACTGGAGATACTGAACCATCAATTATGCCGGCAAAAATCTGAGCTGTTTCTTCACTACTCAAATTTTCTTTTTTAATTAACTTTTTTAATAAATCTTTCATAAACATTGATTTAGACTGATTTATATTGATTCCACAGATTTTGTTTGATTATTATGTTTGTTTTGTATTTCAGTGTAATTCTTGCCCGCAGACAAATGTCTTAATTTGTGCCTGCCTGCGCAGGCAGGTAATCAGTGTTTAAAAAATTACTAAGCATTTTCTTTCCCCCCTCAGTCGCAAATGACTCAGGATGAAACTGTACTCCCTCAATTGGATAATCTTTATGACGTAAACCCATAATATTTCCGTCATCAGATTTGGCACTAATTTCTAAACAATCTGGAACATTATTAGAATCAACAATTAATGAATGATAACGCATCACTTCTAAATTCTGTGGCAAATTCGCGAACACACCTTTTCCATCATGGTTAATCAAACTAGTCTTGCCGTGAACTGGTTCACTCATTCTTATTACTTTTCCGCCATAATAATAAGCCAACCCCTGCATGCCCAGACACACGCCTAAAACTGGAATTGTTTTTCCCACTTCGATTAACACTTCAGCACAGACGCCAAAATATTTTATATCACTCGCATCGCCTGGACCAGGAGAAATTATAATTTTGTCATATTTATTTGTTTTTATTTCAACCAAACTTATTTCATTATTTCTTTTTACATCCAATTGAAAATTAATCTTTCTAGCCTGCAACAATTCACCCACATATTGATAAAGGTTGTAAGTAAAAGAATCAAAATTGTCTATTATTAATATTTTCATATATTTACATGTAATAACAAAACTGTCCTAAGGTCTGTTTCATCGCTGCCAGTTTACGCTGGATTTCATCATATTCTCTATAAGGAATAGAATCATACACTATCCCACTACAAGTCTGGGTATAGGCATACTTGTCCGCAATAAATAAAGTGCGAATCGGGATAGCAAAAGTCGCATCACCATTAAACCCAAACAAACCAACCCCACCACCATATGGCCCGCGCGCCTGCTTTTCCATACTATCAATAATTTTTATAGTTTCTATTTTTGGCGCACCACACAATACTCCGCCTGGTAACAAACTGGCCAATCCAGAAAACATATCTTGTTGTGAATCAATAATGCCACTAATCTCACTACCAATATGCTGAACATGGCTAAATTTTTTTATATCCATCAGAGACCGAATTTTGACTGTGCCAAATTGTGATACTTTACCAATATCATTACGATGCATATCCACTAGCATATTGTGTTCAGCCATTTCTTTTGGATCATTTAATAATTTTCTAGCCAATTGTCTGTCTTCCAAATCAGTTTTTCCCCGTTTAATAGTACCAGCCAAAGGGTGTGTCTCAACTTCACCCTGAGTCAAACTAAATAATAATTCTGGACTAGCACCAATCAATTTTATGCCTGCCCCGTCCTTTTTTACGGGGTCGCCAAATTTCACATAATACATATAAGGCGACGGATTTACTTTTCTAAGTTTATCATAAATCTTAAAAGCATCTCCGCTTATCTCATATTCACTTTTAAAACCTACTTCACATTGAAAAGTATAACCCCCGCGAATATATTCTTTTACTATTTCCACCTGGGCGCAATGTTCTGTTTCTGACAAAGAATCTGATCTAAATTGAACAAAAAGTTCTTTATCTTTTATCTCTTTATTCATCAGTATTTCTATCTCGGGCAAACGATTGGTAAAATAATAAAAATAAAACAATTGATTTGTCACGTTATCAAAAACCAAACCATCGGTATAAACTCCAAACATAAACTGGTCAAACTTGTCATGAATTTTTACATTAAGATTTGGTTCAAAATAATTTACTGCTTCATAACTAAGATAACCAACCAGCCCACCAGCATAACGCCGGCTAATAATGTCTTGGGGTACTATTTCACGCAAAGATTCATAAGGATTTTTCACTGTAAATTTTTGTTCATCAAAGTACAAATCATTATTTTTTGCTCGTATAATATGCTCAGGTGCAAAACCAATTACAGAATAACGTGAAGATCGACTCTTCTCCCCAAGCGATTCAAACATAAAACAATTGTCATACTCTTTTTCAATTTTTCTAAATAATTCCAAAAAATCAATGTCAGTCGCTACATTTATATATATTGGTTTTTGGGGAATATTTATTTTTGGTAAAATCATAAATAAGGAATAAAGAATAAGGAGTAAGGAGTAAACCTGTCTGCACAGGCGGGGAGTAAAAAAAACTGCCCAGGTCGAGCAGTATGTAATGGGTAAACCCTTCGGTTCACTCAGGGTAAACAAAACTACTACTCAACGCCAGGAGTAGTGCCACCAACGATTTTTTAAAATTGTTTTATTTAATAACATAGAATTAAAATTCCAAAATCTAAATACCAAATGACAAACAAAACTCAAATTCCAAATTACAATTTTATTTTTTTGTTTTGTTTTTTGTAATTTATTTGTAATTTGGATTTTTTAATTTGTAATTTTTAAACAATTTATATTATTTTTATCTTTTATAATGATAAAAACGTTATCTTCCAAACATTATATCTAGAACCTTTCTGAATCCCCCTTTTTTATTTTTTAATTCTTTGGCGCCACGAGTGACGGTCGCAATCCCTACTCCCAGATTCTTCGCCACTTCTCTTTGTGACACACCTTTGTCTAGTTGTTTTATAATTTGCAACCGTTTTGGTAATTCCTCTATCTCCGCCCCAGTCAATAAATCAACCAAAAAATCATTCATGGTCGCCTCGTCCTTTATACTAGCTAGAACTTTGACTAGTTCTTTTTTGTAAGTGTCTAATTTATTCATATTGTACTAGTACAATAGTACACTATGTTGGATAAAGTGTCAAATAGTGGGTGTGGATAAGTTTAAAAAAATATAGCCAAAAAAACTTGACAAATAACATGCTTGCATGATATTATGCAAGCATAATGTTTAAATTATAATAATATGAGTACAAAGGAAAAAAAACAAGAATACGACGAAAACAAAGCACAGGGTGGTTATGCTAGAGCACAAATATTAACTCCACAAAAAAGAAAACAAATTGCACAAGATGCAGCTAATGTGCGATGGAAAAAAATTCTTCGTGCCACACATGATGGTTCAATAAATATTGGTGAATTAACTATTGAAGCTTCAGTACTTGAAGACGGAACTCGTGTGTTATCATATCGTGGGGTTAGCAAAGCTCTTGGAAAGAGTCAAAAATGGAATTCCGACAGTACCTCTAATTTACCACCTTTTTTATCTAAAAAAACATTAAAACCTTATATTCCATCAAAAATGTCTACAGAAGGTTTTTCTCCAATTGAATTTAAACCGCTTCACGGTGGACGTACAGCATATGGAGTACCAGCAACACTGTTGCCAGAAATCTGTGACGTTTGGTTAAAGGCACGCGAAGCTAAAGTTTTAAATAATGAAAAAGATTTAGAAATTGCAAAAAAAGCAGAAATTTTGGTTCGCGGTTTTGCTCGAGTAGGTATTATTGCATTGGTAGACGAAGCAACAGGCTATCAAGATATACGCGATCGTGAAGCTTTACAAGCAATCTTAGAAAAGTATATCACTGATGAGTGGGCTAAATGGACAAAAACTTTTCCTGACGATTTCTATAAACATTTATTTAGATTAAAAGGAATGACTTATCCACTTGCCACAAAGAATAAACCTAGTTACATAGGGCATTGGACAAATGATATAGTATATAGACGTCTAGCACCTGGCGTACTTAAAAAACTTAAAGAAATAAATATTGTGTTACCATCAGGCCGAAGGGCAAGAAAACATCACCAGTATCTAACACCTAAATTTGGTAGTCCAGAATTAAAAAAACATCTTGATAATATAATTTTTCTAATGAAAGCATGCAGTTCTTGGAATGATTTTCAAAAATTATTAAACAAAGCTTCTCCTAAATATGGGGACACAATCCCAATGAACTTGCCATAACCTTTATTGGTTTGATACTGCTTGTATAAAACAAAAGAGGCACCTATAACAAGAGTGTCTCTTCTTTTTTTTAACCTAAAATCTATCACCTAAAACCTAACTACACTTCAATCACCACTGGCAACACCATCGGTCTCTTCTCCGTCTTCGTAAACAAAAACTGCCCCACCTTATCTCGCACTGTATTTCTAATTTCATTAGAATCAACCCAAGATAATGGATTGGAATCTGTCACCCACTTACGTACTTTGTGACGTAGATCTTCTATCAATTCCTTATTATCTTTCAAAAATACAAACCCGCGAGAAATAATATCTGGATTTTGAATTAATTTTCCCGTGTGAGAATCTACTGTCACAATCACGACCACCATACCATCCTCGGCCAAAACTTGGCGATCACGCAAGACTATATGTTGGCTATCAGAAATCCCCAGACCATCCACAAACACATAATCACTTGGTACTTTTTTTTCTAATATCTTTCCTTCTTTGATATTAATCTCTATCACACTGCCATTGTCTGCCACAAAAATTTTATTTTTATCAAAACCATTTTGAATCACTAATTTTTCCGCTTCTTTGAGGAAATAATGATTGCCATACACTGGCATAAAATATGTCGGCCGAATCATGCGAATCATTTCAACAATGTCGTCTCTCGTCGCATGGCCAGACACGTGTACATCCATTAGTTCACCATGAATCACATTATCACATTGGCGATACATATTGTCTTTTAAACGTTGAATTGATCGTTCATTGCCCGGGATAATTGAGGAAGAAAAAATTACTGTGTCTTGTTTTTTTAGTTTTATTGACCGATGTTCACGATTAACAATTCTCGTGAGAACGGCATTCTCTTCTCCTTGCGCTCCTGTACAAATAACCACGATTTCATTATCAGGGTAATTATCAATCTTTCTCGATTCAATTAACAAACCTTTTTTAACTTTGATATAACCCAATTCTTTTGCCAAATCAATATTCATTTTCATGCTATAGCCGTCAAGAGCGACTTTTTTGCCAAGCTTGTCCGCTGCTTCCAAAATCCACTTTATTCTTTCAATTTGTGAAGAAAAAGTGCCAATAATTACCCGACCGGCAGCACCTTGCAAAATATTAAACAAATTATTGTGCATGTCTTCATAATTACCACTGCGTTGAAAATGAATTGAACCCAAACTTTCGAGCATAAGGACAGTCGGCTTTTTCAAATTTTGCAAATGAGAATAATCCAAAGTTGGTCGACCAGATTTGTCTCTTTCCAAAGCCCAATCACCCGGGTGGACAACTGTTCCCGATGGCGTTTCAATAATCACGCCCACGGCATCCATGATTGAGTGTTCCACTTGAAAAAACTTAATCGTAAATCGGCCCATTCTGATCACATCATGAATACCTTTTATTTGCACAATTTTCAAAGTGCTAGCTGAACCTTTTTTATAATCTTCCATTTTGTGTTTGATCATGGCCAAAGTCAGATCTCGTCCCGCAATCACTGGGTTGCCCAATTTTTCTAGTAAGATTGGCGCGGCACCAATGTGATCAAGGTGACCATGACTAAAAATTACGCCTTTGATATTTTTTTCTTTACCAATTAAATATTTGGTATTGGGAATAATATAATCAATCCCAGGCATGTCTTCTTCAGGAAATTGAATCCCCATGTCAAGAATGACAATATCGCCCGCATATTCAAACACAGTCATATTGCGCCCAACTTCTTCTTGTCCACCCAAGGGAATAATACGCAATTTTTCATTGCCATTGGGATTAAAAGGATAACTCTTAGTTTCCGTTTTATCAGACTGATTTTTGTTAACTGGCTGAGCCGCAAAAACACGTCCGCTGTTTCTGCCGACAGGCGAAGATGATCTTTTTGTGTGATAACTCCGTCGCCTACGGTTGTTATTACTTTTTACTGTTGCTTCCATAAAATTAAAATTGTAAATTCTCCGATGATCAAATGCCTATAATGAAGCTGGGTTTGATCAAAAGTTAAAGTTTAAAATGAAGAATAAATTTGTGCCCAGAGAGGGACTTGAACCCTCATGAGATTGCTCCCGCTAGCACCTGAAGCTAGTGCGTCTGCCAATTTCGCCATCTGGGCGTTTACTATAAACACTCTAACAGAACAACAGCACAACACATCTTTTAAACTTAAAATAATAAAAACAAAAACGATGGTTGTCCAAGTGTTGTTCTGTTGTGCTGTTTTTGTGTTTGTTGTCTACCATTTCCATTCCCCTTTTGTTTTCATGTACCAAGTATTCACATCATTCAATCGATCCGAAGGATGAGAAATATTAGTCACGTCAACCCCTTTTATTTGGTCAGTGGTGGCATAAGTATAAGTTGGGATATAAAGGAAGATAGCTGGTCGATCAGCCAAAATCGTTTCTTGCATTTTTTTGTACAAATCAGCTAGTTGAGTCTCATCAGTTGTTTCTCTAATTTTGGTAAGTAGAGCATCGGCATTTCTATTTACATAGCGAGACAAATTCAAACCTGGATAATCAATTTGGCTAGAATGCCAAAAAGCATACTGGTCTGGGTCATTACCGATAATTACACCATAAAGCAATACATCGTATTCATGATTCTTGAGAACATCACGTAAAATATCTCGAGGTGCAACAAATTTTAAATTTGTTTTTACCCCAATCTCTTGCCAAAAACCAGCAACCAATTCAGCGGCCCATTTGCTCTCTTCATTATCCGATGTCACCAAATCCAAAACTAAAATTTTTCCACTCTTGTCTTTGCGATAAAAAGTTTGGGCATTATTAAATTCTTCATCTAATTTTTTATCAATCTCGACTTCTGCCAATGATCTGGGGGTAGAAGTAGAATTTGCCAAATTATTTTCTGTGCCAGTTGCGGTATTGGCTGGGGTACTGGTGACTTTAGCAAGTTCTGGATTACCTGTTTCCCATTCTTTTATTAGATTTTCTCTTCTTAATTTTTTATATTCATCACCCGAGATTCTTGGCCAATTTTTATCCAACACTTCATTGGCTTTATCAAGAGAAAATTGTATTTTTTCCAAATCAACATTATAACCAGGAAAACCAGGTAAAACCGGACTGTTTATAACTTTTCCCTCGCCTTTCACAGCTTCACGCAATACTCTATCTTTATCAATGGCATAAGTTAGAGCTTCGCGCACTTCTGCATTTTTCAAAATTTCATTCCGACTTTGATTAAAAAATAAAGCCGAATATTGTGGCAATTGCATAGTATGTAAAACAATATGCTTTCTGTCCACTCGGTCGCGCAAATTTTTTGGCACAAAATTTAGACCAGTCACTTTTTGCGCTCTTAGAGCTTGCACTGCCCCAGTATCATTTTCATATTCAGGATAAAATTGAAAAACAAAATCTTGCAAAAAAGCTACTTCACTATAAAATTTTTCAAACCGGCTTAATTCATAAGTAAAAATATGTCCAGTGCCATCTTTTGATAATCTTTTGAATTGGAAAGGTCCAGAGCCAACCGGTTCAATATTCATTTGGGCCAAACGCATTTGTTCGGGAGCCACATTGTACCAAACATGCTCTGGCAAAATTCCCACAGTCAAGCTGGATAAAAACGGCGCAAATGGCTCGGCTAATTCAAATCGCACTGTATAATCATCCAAGGCCGAAACTTTTACTCCTTGAAAACTAACAGCCAAAGGACTGCCAACCAAAATGTTTTGGATTGTATCAAAAGTAAATAAAATATCACGCGCGGTCAATGGTTCGCCATCATGCCATATTACATCTTTTCTAAGTTCAAATGTATAAACTTTTTTATCAACACTTACTTCATAACTAGCCGCCAAGTCTTTTATCAAACCATTTTTTTCATTGTAGCGAAGCAAACCAGAAAACACCAAACGAGTAATATCCATATCTACATCATTGGAACTAGCAAACACTGGATTGATCAATTGGGGTGAACCCACGACGGCTTCTACATATTTACCACCCCTAGCTGGCACTGGTATGCGATTATTGGCTACAAATTCTACTCCATACCAAATCAGTCCAATAAATAAAACCAAAAAACTAAGTCTAAAAATCCGCCGTTCTCTTGAAGATAAAACATGACCCACATGAAACAATTGCTTAACATGAGGGAGTTTTTTCTGATGGACCCGACGCATCAATTTCAAATCATGCTTTTTACTAACAAAAGAATCAACTTGTTTTATTCGCAGACGTTGAATAAATTTACTAATTTTTTTTACAAAACTTAACATAGAAGAAAATCCCTACTCTCTTAGAGAAGCCTGAAATAAGTAATAGAAGAATAGACTATTGGCTATTATACCAATAAATTGGCCAAAGAGACAAGGAAAAAGACAACCAAGATTACAATGGTTGCATTAAATAGGATTTTATCCACGCCCCGTTTAGTACTATAAACATTGGAAGAACCACCAAAAGCTGATCCTAAGCCAGAACCACGCTGTTGTAAAAGGATAGCAATAATCAATAAAATGGCTAAAACTACCTGAGCAATGTCCAAAATTTTACTTAACATAGTATAAGGTTATATTTAAGATAAGAAGATTATACTATAAACCAGAAAATAAATCAAGGGGGTTGACACAAATCCACCACCATGCTATAATCATCCCACTTAAACTAAAAATCATATGAAAAAAAGTATTCATCCAAAATACAATGAAACTGCTACTGTAAGCTGTGCTTGTGGTAACACTTTTCAAGTTGGTTCTACTGACAACGAAATCCGGGTAGAGCTTTGTAGCAATTGCCATCCTTTTTATACTGGCAAGGCCAAATTTATTGACACGGCTGGTCGAGTAGACAAATTTAAAAAGAAAATGGAAAAAGTCAGCGCTACGGCTGCTGTCCGCAAAGGAAAAAAAGCTAAAAAAGAATCCAAAGCTAAAAAAGCCAAGGAAGAAGCAAAATAGCTGTCCACAATTTCAAAGGCAGACTTGATTATAGTCTGTCTTTTATTTTAAATAAATTAACCCACACACATCACATACCACATATCAAAAAACGTGGTATAATAATTGTTACGTGATATGTGTCTCATGATACGTGAAAAATTATGCTTCAAAAATATATAGATATTAAAAATAAATATTCCAAATTAGAATTGGACCTACAAAATCCAGTAATTATTGCTGACCAAAATAAATTAAAAGCCGCGGCTCAGGAATATGACGATCTCAAACCCACGGCTGAAAAAATTATTATTCTAGAAAGTATTGAAAAAAATATTACAGACAATGAAATTATTATTACAAACGAAGCTGATGGCGAATTCAAAGAACTAGCAGAAATTGAATTATTAGAACTGCGCGATAAAAAAAATGAATTAGAAAACGAATTAAATGTTTTAACATTACCAACCGACCCACTCGATGGTAAAGATGTAATTGTGGAAATCCGGGCTGGAGCTGGTGGTGATGAATCAGCTCTGTTTGCTGGTGATCTCATGCGCATGTATATGAAGTATGCCGAAACCCACAAATGGAAAACCACGCTAATTGATGAAAATAAAATTGGCATTGGTGGCTACAAAGAAGTAATCTTTTCTATTACCGGAAAAAATGTGTACAAAGATATGAAATATGAAATGGGCGTGCACCGTGTACAGAGAATTCCCGAAACAGAAAAATCTGGTCGCATTCATACTTCTACTGCCAGTGTAGCTGTCTTACCAGAAATTGAAGAGACTGAATTGGAAATCAATGCCAATGATCTTAGAATTGATACTTTTTGTGCTGGCGGACATGGTGGCCAGAGTGTAAACACTACTTATAGCGCGGTGAGAATTACTCATATCCCGACTGGGGTAGTGGCTCAATCCCAAGATGAAAGATCCCAAATTCAAAACCGAGAAAAAGCTATGAATGTTCTTAGAGCCAGAATTTATGAAATTGAAAGAGCCAAACAAACCGCCGCACTTGATGCCAAAAGAAAAAAACAAATTGGTACGGCTGATCGCAGTGAAAAAATCCGCACATACAACTTTCCTCAAGACAGAATTACTGACCACCGCATTCATGAAAGTTGGAATAATATCAATACGATTTTAAACGGCAATTTGGAAAATGTAATTGAAGCTCTAAGAAAAGCAGATTATGCTGAAGCAGAATAAAATTATTACTCATTTAAAAGAGTGGTTACCTCTATACCTAATTTTTATTTTTGCCTCATTTCTTCGTCTTCATCTTTTACTACTTAGAGACACTTTTTGGTTTGATGAAATGTTTAGTGTCCACTTTGCCAATTTACCCTGGGCTGATGCCATAAAATACTGGACCCTAGAAACCAATCCACCACTCTATACTTTATTTTTACGCGGTTGGACATCAATCGTGGGAATTAATAATGAACTTTTAATTAGATTACCGTCTACTATTTTAGGTCTTGCCACAATCGTCCTCTTGTATTACTTTACTTATAAAATAATTAATAAAAAAGCTGCCATTATAAGTAGTTTGACTCTTACTCTCTCTGGAGTGCACATTTTTATAAACAGTGAAGCTAGGGTCTATAGTTTAATGATTTTCTTAACGCTTCTATCTTATTTCTTATTTTATCAAATCTTTTTTAATGGAAAAAATAAACTTAGTGTTTGGTTAATTTACTTTTTTATAAATTTACTCCTAATCTATTCTCATCTCACCGCTCTGTCCATCTTTGTAACGCAATTTTTATCATTATTTTTATTAAATGTAGAAAAAAAAGAATTTAGATATTGGTTTTTTGGTCATGTTTTAATTGGTGCCAGCTGGTTAATTTGGTTTGTCCCCTCTCTACTCTCAAAATTAAACCAAAATAGTCTTAGTGCTTGGTATTTTAGGCCAGTCACTACGGCCTATGCCAATGTTCTCACCTTATTGGTAAGTATTTTCATGAATGAAGACTTAACACCTTTTGTCTTTACTACTTTTGGAATAATTTTAATTGGCGCAATTGTTTTTACAATTTTAAAAACCAAAAACGAAACAGATCTTAAACAAAAAAGGCTTTTAATTTTTTTACAGCTTTGGGCTTTTTTACTTATTTTTTCCGGATCAATCATAGGAGTCTTTGTCACCAAATTTTATGTAATATCTTCTCTTCCTTTGTATATTATACTTGGTTATAGTGTTTCTCGAGCAGTTAAAAACACAAAAATATTTTATGCCATTATCATCTTTATAATATTATTAATTACTCCTGGGGCTTACACCGTGTCAAATTCTGGTATTTTTTCCTGGACAAAATTAATCAATTATATAGAAACAAACGAAACTAAAAATAGTTTTACTATTATTACACCATTCAACGAGGTTTTACCATTACAAAAATATTATCATGGCCAACGGCCAATTGTTGGTATATATTTACGGGAAGATAATTTTAGTCTAGAAGAAAGAATTGTCCGCTATAACTGGAATCAACAAATCACTGACAAACCTGAACTAACCAAGTGGCTAGAGCAATATTTAAAAACCGCTGACAAAATTTTTTATATCCAATATACTGATAATTTTGATTGGATGCACCAAATTTTTGTTGAACATGGCTGGACTCTAGAACATAAACAGAGAGCCAATGGTTATGTGGATTTATATTTATTTGAATTCCATGCTCCAAACTATTCAACAACTTCTACAATTAGCACAAAAAAATAATCTGCCAATTTTAGATGCAGAATTAATTATTGCCCACGTGTTAAAAAAACCACGTGAGTTTGTACTTGCCCACCCCGAACAAAATACAACATACACACAACAAAATACAATTAATAAATTAATTAAAAAACGCGTTCAAGGTATTCCTCTAGCCTATCTCACTGGTCATAAAGAATTTTATGGTTTGGATTTTATTGTAAATAAATATACTCTCATACCAAGACCAGATACGGAATTGATGGTCTCGCTGGTGCTCGACGAAATTGAAAGATTGAAAGATTCGAAGATTATTATGATTGACGTTGGCACTGGAACTGGTTGTATACCAATTTCAATTATTCAATCTTTAAATCATTCAATCTTTAAATCATTCGCTATCGATATTTCCAAACCAGCATTATCTGTCGCTCGCCGTAATGCAAAATTACACAACGTAAAAATAAAATTCCTCCACGGCGATCTTCTCTCACCAATTCTTAATTCATCATTCATCAATCATTATTCATCAATCATTATCACCGCCAACCTCCCCTACCTCACACCACAACAATTCAAATCTGAATCATCTATTCAGCACGAACCAAAATCAGCTCTCGTTGCTGGCAAAAACGGCCACGAACTCTACGAAAAACTTTTTAAACAAATTCGTCAATTACTCCCTGCCTGCGCAGGCAGGCTTACTCCTTACTCCTTACTCCTTTTTATTGAAATAGATCCTCGCCAAACCAAAACCATCAAACAACTTATAAAAAAATATCTTCCCCAAGCCAAAACAACTATTCACAAAGATTTAGCTGGATTAGATAGAATAGTAGAGATGAAATTCTAGCTTATTTTAGCCAATAAACAGACCGTCCTCTTGACAGGCTGGTTTTTTTATGGTATAAAGTATTGTTCCAGATGGTCGGGGACCATACTGGACGTCGAACCACATCAGGTGATCAGATGAGGCCGTGCGATTTCACCGTGTGCATGAACAATGGGACGCTGGCCATTCGGCCGACGTCGACCGGCCGGGCCAAGAGCCTGGTCGAGACCCCGACCGACGTCGTAGGCGAGGCCGACAGTCGCGCGTGGCTGTTCGGCTACATCACTGGTGGTTGCCCCTTCCTCCGGGGCGACTACGAGACGGGACGTCTCGTCCAGGACTTCCTCGTGTCCTTCGGCTTCAAGGTCGAGGATGTGGGGATGGGGATGTTCGTGCCGTGCTCGAACGGCCCGGACCACTCCGTCGAGGATCGGTTCCACTCGTGGGATCGGGAGAAGGGCTACTCCATGGAGAAGCCTATCCCCATGATCGAGGCGCTCACGCAGCTCCTGCTCGGCTAGGTGGCTACTTCCTCCCCGTTCCATCCCCGCGCTCTTTCTTCTAGTTCGTGCTGTAACCACCCTTAACCAGTGGCCAAGGCCGGAAGCCACTGGGTGCGTTTCAGTGCCCAAATTCCGAATGATTATAAAATTATTATAATAATTCAGAAAATAAAAATCTGCCTCTTCGGCAGATTTTTATTTGTTGTTTTTTATCTCCAATTATCTCAATCTTATCTCTATTTACTATAATAATTTAATTTTCGTTTTATTTTTGTTAAATTTCCGTCCAAATTTATGTTCAAACCAACAATTATATTTTAACACAAGGGATTCCTCACTCACTATCGTTCGTTCGGAATGACAGTGAATTCATCTGACTCACCACCTCCACCCAAATCTTCCCAGAATTTAATTTTATTTCTTCACCATTATTATCAAAAAACTTTGTCCGTGAACTAGAACTATTTTTTTGCCAATAACCAGTTATTACTTCACCATTTTTAAAGACTAACAAATCACCTTTTCCCACAGTTGTAATTTCTTGCCGACCAATTTCATCCAACACTTTGGCTTGAACTTTTTGGACAATCACATTATCTGCCACGATCTGCCGACCATCTTGGTCCACATGGGGTTTGTTCATCTGATATCTTTCGTACTGATTAGTGGTACTACTATATTTCCACACTGCTTCATACACTGGTGGCAAAAACGACACTGTGATTTCTTCAACCAAATCTTGTGTTGTTCTGTTGTTCTGTTGTTCTATTGTAGTCCCAAATTTCCATCCACCATATATGTCATTCAAATAATTTTCTTCGCCATAAACTCCAACGGCTTTCCCCCACAATTCATTTGAAGTATAAGCATTGTGTGGAGCACTTCTATCTTCACTCCGCCAATAATACCACCCACGATAAAATTCATTTAGATCAAAAATATTTCTCGCTTTTATAATATCCAAAGCCTCTGGCGAACCACCTACATGCATATACATTGGTGTACCATATTCCCCTAGCCAATCTAGATAATATGGCCGAGCACTGCGGACTGGTCCAATCTTTTTCACGATCATGTCTGCCGGATAAATTGCCAAAAATCTAGTATAGTTAGCTTCGACTGGCGCTTCATAAACAATACTCGCATCCACCAAACCAGACTGAGGTCGAGCTTCCGAATGATTTTCTATCATTACCGCGACTAATTTTGGATTAATATCAGTTTGCATGGCCACACACACCCCATCCAGAATTCTTCTATAATTACAATTGGCCGGAGTAGAAGTAGTGGTTTGATTATCTAGATTAATAATCGCTGTACCAAAATTTTTATGAGAAAAATATTGATAACCAAAAAAAATTATTAAAGACAAACCAACCACAAATACCAAACTAGCCAAAGCATAAACAAACCCTGGCTCACCTGGTTTAATTTTATTTATAAAATTTTTAAAATTAATTTTCATAGCCATATAATACACCAAAAAATGTTTTAAATCAAAAATAATTACTTGTTAAAAATGACACAAACACATCATGGGGGGGTCCGGGGGCGAAACTGTTTGAGTGTACTTCGCTGTCTAACCTAATTTTACATCTATGGATTAAACACGAGTTTTTCGCCCCCGGAACTTTTTGTTACTTTTTGGCCTGCCCGCCAGTGCCAGGCATGGCAGGCGGGTTACAAAAAGTAAAAACAATCACAATGTTAATTTGAAAAATTTTGTGTTTATTAAAAATAAATTTGTAAAAAAAGAAATCTTAAATCAAAACCCCACATTACGATAATGCGGGGTTTATTATTCCTTACTCCTTATTCCTTTACATTATTCCTTTATATTATTTCTTTGCATCTTTTGCTTTAGCATCATCAGCTACACCTTTTTCTGCTTCACCTTCTTTGGCTTTCTCTTCCACCTTAACTTCTTCAACACCCTTAGGTCCTTGATCTTCCATCGCTTTCAACTGTTCTTCAGTTAGAGGAGCACTTACTTTCACAATCACCATATCTGGAGAATCAGTGGAAATCACGCCAGCTGGCATTTGTAAATCTTTTACATGGATCATATTTTCAAAAGTTTCTAGTCCTGACAAACTAACTTCGATAAAAGAAACTGAATCTTTTGGTAAACATTTTATATTCAAATGATTGTGAGCCTTGACCAAAGTACCACCCAAAGATTTAACAGCTGGAGCTTCACCAACAAAATGCAATTCTACTGTAGCATGCATTTCTTCATTCATTCTAATTTGACGTAAATCAACATGAGTCACTCGTCTAGAAACTGGATCATATTGTACAGCTTGGATCAAAACTTTTGTCGGTTCTTTTGCCCCTTCCACAGAAAAATCAATCAGAGTTGATTCACCTGCTTCTTTGTACAACTTTTCAAAAACATTGTATTGAAAAGCCACAGACACTGGTTCAATTTCTGGTCCATATACTACACCAGGAATTAAACCTTGTTCTCTTACGCTATCAGCTTTTTCTGATTCGCGCTTCTTTGCCGATAAAATTAATGTCATATTTTTAATATGTTATAAAAAATGTTTAAATTAAAGATTATTTTGAAAAATTTAATTGATTTGATTGGAGCAAACTATGAAAATCCAATAATTCATCTTCAGAAATTGAATTTTTGTTTCGCAGTCTTTTTACATCATTTTCACCCAAGTCTGTCATCATTCCCACCGAGCTCATACCAATCTGGCTAATCACGACCACTGCCAAAATCGAGTTGGAACAATGCGGACAGGTAATGTGTATTAGATTAGCTTCTCCTCTTTCTTCTACTACTTTTGCTTGTTTAGCATCATACTGCCCTTTACAAATTGGGCACTGCTGTAAAAGCTTAATCTGCTCTTGAATAGGGTTATTTTTTGATTGATTATTATTCATATTCAAGTGGACAACAATATACCATTATTAAAATTTTTTGTCAAGGTATTATGAAACCGCAATGTCAAGTATTTGTGCCTACCATTTTATCAAATTAACTCCTAGCCGCTGACAAAGCCATACCAATAAGTAAAAAATTGATTATTAGAGATGAACCACCATAACTAACAAAGGGCAAAGTAACACCAGTAACTGGCAAAAACCCTACTGCTCCACCTATATTTACGATCATTTGCACAAAAAACAACAGCAAAATACCCAAAATCAGATAAACCGAAAAATCATCATTGGATTTTTTGGTTATTTGTAATAATCGCCACAACAACAAAAAATATACCACTATCAAAATAAACACTCCCACAAAACCCAGTTCTTCACATATCACAGAAAAAATAAAGTCAGTTTGTGCCTCAGGTAAAAAATGTAATTGACTCTGAGAACCAAATCCCAAACCTCGACCAAAAAATCCACCCGACCCAATAGCAATTATTGATTGGGTCACATTATATCCTGCTCCCAGAGGATCTCGACCGGGATCAATAAAAGTAAAAATTCTATCTTTTTGATAATCTTTAAAAATAAACAACCATGATACTAAAAATACTGTTATAAAAATTATTATTAAGCCAGCGATATATCTTTTTTTTGTCCCAGTCAAAAACATCATTCCAAACCACACCCCAAGCAAAACCAAGGCTGAACCCAGGTCTGGTTGCAAAATAATAATACCAGCTAATAACATCGTAATTCCCCCAGTCACAAATACAAATTTCCATTTATCAAATCTCCGTCCATAACGACTGATTATCCAAGCTAATAATAATACCAAACCAACTTTGGCAAATTCAGCCGGTTGAAAAGAAAAACCAACTAATCTAAACCAACCCGTCGTTCCTCGAACACTAATACCAAAAAACAAAACTAAAATTAATAATATTAATGCCAAAATATAAATCGCCCGAGCCGAAACCCGATAAAAACTTATATGCAAAAAACAAGCTGATAACATCAAGCCAAAACCAATTATCAAAGCTATGACTTGGGTAGGAAAATAATTTAAATCTTCACCGCGTGACAAATCTACACTATAAATCGCTGCCAAACCAAAAGCCACCAAAACAAAAACAATTACAACCAAGAACCAGTCAATTTTTTTAAAACCTTGAAAATTTAAACTTAACAAACTCATAAAAAATCTTTACCTTAGTTTACCATTTTAATTGCAAAAAGCAAACTTTTTCTAAAACATAAAAAAACAACCAAAACATTATCTTTAAATAAAAAACCACCTTTTAAAGGCGGTTTTTAAAAATTATATTTTGTCTCTTATTCTTCTCCTGGTTTCATAAACAAAGCATAGTTGAATACATCAATCACTGGATAAACTTTTATATCTTTCACATCAATATTATCTGGCAAAAATCTCAATTCCATATGACGTTTCTCTCCATTTTTAAATTTTTGTTCTACGACATACAAATACCCCACTGCTCTACCATCATACAATTCAATATAAAACTCTGGTTGCCAAAAACTATAAGCACTTTCATTATACAAATCAAATTCAATTATATTGGATAAAGCACCATCCACCTTATTGGCTTTGGTAAATTTAAAATCACTAATATTAAATTTCTTTCTCGCTGTCACAAAATCCTCTACATTAACTATGGCATGTGGACTAATGTGATGCCAACTTAAATTTTCCAAAACCATTTCTGTTTCACCTGGGTTATATTCTAATTCTTCTCCAAAATAAATTACTGGTCTTTGTTCACCCGGCAGCAAAACTGTGGTCATGGTTTCTGTCTGTCCACCTTTATAAAAAAAATAATAACTTAATTCTCCTACCCATCTTTCATTGGGATTAAATACCTGCGCGACAAAATCATATTTCTTTTCGGCACTTTTAAAAATTCGCACATCTTTTATTTCCAATTCTTGTGGTTTATAAAGAGGTTGCAATGCTTCATAATTTTCAAATTCCACTGTTTGACGTGCATACATCTTTTGATCCTGATTATAACCAAAAACCAAATAATAAGCAAAATAAATTAAACTATAACCAACTGAAATTACACACCAACCAGCAATAATACCTAGGCCAATTTTTTTCAGCAATATTTTATGTTTTACATACCAATCAGCCAATTTTAATTGCTGATTACTAAATTGCCCAGTTGGGTCTTCATAACGTTTCAATTGTTTTTCTTCTTCACTTTTACTAAACATAAATCCAAAATAATTTAATCAAAAATACTTTATATTATTATACCACAAAATTAAAAAATAATTAATCAATCACCACAATCACTAGGGCGCGCTTACAGAAAGATAAATAAAAAACCTCCACCTTGCACAGGTAGAGGTGAAGTTCTTGTATTTTGCTATGTGTATTTTGTATCGTGTTATATTCTCTGTTCACCCACCAAAATAATATTTAGTAAGTAAACGGAGGGCAGGTACGTTGGGTTTCGAGCCAACGGCCTGCCATTTCTTCATCGTCCATCAGACATTTGACTGTCTGGAACGAAATCAATCTGAGCTTGCGCTCTTTTCTCGCCTCCCGGTTGGAGACGAAAGGGTCCAATCATAGACCCGACCAGTGTTTACCGACTGGCTAGCGGGTTAGTGGCCTTTTTTCTTAGCCTTGGTTTTGCCGGCCATTTCCCAGGATTTCTCCCAGATCAGCCGAACAAAAGCGGCAGCCCAGGCCGACATGCCAGCCGTTAGCAGAGCCCACAGCAAAGCGCGAACGGCATAGGCCGGGGACGAAAGCATCCCCACTGTCATGGCCCAAGAACAGGCCACGCAGACGAGCCACCGCCACGGCCCCACGATGAGAGCTAAGCCGAAACCTATGAACAACCCCGCTCCAAGGAGAACGGAGAGTTGAATCTCGGTCTTCAAGAGTAGCAAGAACGCCACCCCCAAACCAAGACCGATGAAGAACGCGAGGCCAGTGCGCTCTTCTTTCTTGTACTTTGGAAGTTTGCCGTGGTTGGCCAGACCCACAGCCAGGCCAAGGATGAGCATAGGGACGACCCGCGTGGCTCTAAGCCAACCCATCGGGACGATCATCACTTTCTTTTCCCCTATCATCTCTACGACCTCGGGGGCCTTCCAGAACAACTCTGGGATTCTCCACCCATTCTCCTGGGTGAACCACATGTTGTTCCAGAGATGAATTACCATGTAGTTGACTCCACAGCCGACCACCATGATAATCCCAGCCACCAAGAGAGGCTTCTCCCAGTTGTTCCGGGAGTAGTACTCCCACACCTTGAGGCGCGGTTTTACCACTTCCAACCAGAACAGGAAAAGCGCAAAGGCCATGACCAAAGACTCAACTGGGTTCGTGGCCCACGAGTCGTCCACGAGATACGACGTAGCGACCAGGATGGCAGCAAACCCAGCCACGAGCCGAGTGATCGCCGGCTCCCACTTATATGCCAGCCTAATGGGATAGGCCAGGGTAATTAGAGCAGCCCGAGCAATCCATGTCGCGACCTGGGGGAATCGTCCCCCTACGACCCAGCTGAGAAACAGGATAGCAATCGCGAGTAGGATCAGATCGAGGACCGTCCGAAGATACGGACGAGTCTTGAGCATCTTGTCGGTTCCGAAGAACCAGGTGATACCCATCTCAATCCACTTGACCAGCCAGGGCAACAGGAAAGCCCGAGCCAACCCGTGAGCCACGATGACCAGGAGGATCTGAGTGACCCACCAAGCCCAGCCCTCATATTCCGGCGGGACGTTCCACATTACAACCGCCCACGCCGTTCCAAACAGTACGACCTTGGCGATCACAGGATGTTGTTTCCTCATGAGGAAGATCCCCACGACGACGACCGTGCCCAGGGTCAGCAGAGACACAATCTCTGCCAACTCAGCACCTGCCACGAGCAGAGTGCCGACAGGTCCGGCGATGTACAACACCAGCAGGAGAACAGCCTTTTTCCAAGGCAGTTTCCTAAAGGCAACGTACACCGCCATAAAGGCGAGAACGAGCAAGGGCCCGCCAAGATAGGCTACGGCCCGAGCGATCTGCACACCTGCCACGAGCGAGGTGCACAATACGGTGGCAGCGAACGCCACCAGAGCGACTACCAGAGCGCCAATGCTCCAGCCGCCTTCGCTCACCATACGGTTGATCTCTTTCTTCAACCAGTTCATAGCGCCCTCCAATGAGTTGTAAGGTTCGTTCCATTCTGTAACAATTGCCCATTTTCAGGACCGAGTATTATACCACAAAAAAATGCTTTTGTCAAGAATTTTCCACTTTTATTAATCTTTATTATTTCGCTTATTTTAGCCAAATTTTATCCACATCTTTTACCCTTGTAAGAATATAATAAATCGTGCTATAATATTGCCATAATTAAACTAGAAAACAATAAATCTTAATTTATTTAGGATTTATGATTTTTAATTTATGATTTAAAATATGCCTATAAAACGTGTTATTCGCGGACGAGTAGAAACTACAAAACCTGTTGCCAAAAGTCCGACTCCAACAAAAACTATTAAAAAACCAGAACCACAAAAAATTGCGCCAAAAATGACCAAGCCTGAACCTAAGGCTGAATTAAAATCAAAATCACCAACAAAAATTCCGAACTCTGAAATTAGAACTCGGAACTCCAAAGATAGCGGTTATAGCGCCAAAAACATTACAGTTTTGGAAGGTTTGGATGCAGTGCGCAAACGCCCAGGTATGTATATTGGTTCCACTGGTCCTACCGGCCTGCATCACATGATTTGGGAAGTAGTAGACAATGCTTTTGACGAAGCCATGGCTGGTTATTGTGATCATGTAATAATAAAACTACTCCCAAATAATTGGATATCTTGTACTGACAATGGCCGTGGTATTCCAGTTGACATGCACCCAACAGAAAAGAAAAGCGCTTTGGAAGTTGTCCTTACCATTCTTCATGCTGGTGGCAAATTTGGCGATGGTGGCTACAAAGTTTCTGGTGGTCTGCATGGTGTGGGTGTTTCGGTTGTTAATGCTTTGTCTGATCACATGAAAGCCATTGTTCATCGCGATGGCAAAATTTGGGAACAAGAATATCATTGTGGTAAGCCAGAAAAAAAAGTTCGCCCCACTGGCACTTCCAAAACTACGGGCACGACCATTATGTTTCATGCGGATAATTCTATTTTTGAAACCATTGATTATGATTGGAAAACTGTCATTGACCATTTGCGCCAACAAGCTTATCTAACCAAGGGAATAAAAATTGATATTTCAGATGAACGTACTTTGGAAGAAAAAGCCAAAGATAAAGATGCTGTGCCATTACCAATTGCCAATTACCAATTTTATTTTGAAGGTGGAATTGCGAGTTATGTAAAACATATAAATAAAAATCGCGAAGCCAAACATGAAAATGTTTTTTATGTAGAAAAACAAGTTGGTAATGTCAATGTAGAAATCGCTTTGCAATATACCGATGATTACTCCGAATCACTTCATGCCTTTGCTAACAATATTACCAATCCTGATGGCGGTATGCATGTGGCTGGTTTTCGCGCTGCCTTGACCAAGGCTCTGAATAATTACGCTCGCGCCAAAGAAATTTTAAAAGAAAAAGATCCTAACCTGAGTGGTGATGATGTGAGAGAAGGTTTAACAGCCATTGTATCGGTAAAAATTCCAGATCCCCAATTTGAAGGCCAGACCAAAGCAAAATTAGGCAATCCAGAAGTAAAACCAGCTGTAGAAGATATTTTTGGTGAACATTTTGCGATTTATCTTGAAGAACACCCCAAGGATGCCGAGGGTATTATTGGTAAATGTCTTTTGGCTGCGAAAGCCAGAAACGCCGCCAAAGTCGCCCGTGATTCAGTTCTTAGAAAAGGCGCTCTAGAAGGTTTTACCTTACCAGGAAAATTAGCTGACTGTTCTTCTCGTGATGCCAGTATTTCAGAATTATACATTGTAGAGGGAGACTCGGCCGGTGGTAGTGCCAAACAAGGTCGCGACCGTAATACCCAAGCCATCTTACCTCTACGCGGTAAAGTCTTGAATGTAGAGCGCGCCCGCATTGATAAAATCTTAGCGAACAATGAATTAAAATCTTTGATTATTGCCATGGGTACAAACATTGGCGAAATGTTTGAAATTGCCAAACTACGTTATCACAAAATTATCATCATGACCGATGCCGATGTGGATGGCGCCCATATTAGAACTCTGCTTCTTACTTTATTCTTCCGCTATTTCCCCGACTTAATTTATCAAGGTCATATTTATATTGCCCAACCACCACTCTATGGCATAAAAAAAGGCAAAGACAATACCACCTGGATATACAATGATGCCGCTCTAGATGCTTACAAAAAAGAAAATGGTATCAAAGACGAAGAATTTGAAACTATGGAAAATGAAGAGGGAAACGAAGAACTGGAAGAAGATGAAAACGCTAAACTAGAAAAGAAAAGTAAAAAAGATGAACCAAAAAAACCAAAACTAAATGTTCAACGCTACAAAGGTTTGGGAGAAATGAATGCTGAAGATCTTTGGAATACTACCATGAATCCAGAGCACCGTGTCTTGAAACAAATCACGGTAGAAGATGCTGAGCGCGCCAGTGAAATCTTTGATATTCTTATGGGTAGTGAAGTTGCCCCACGCAAGAAATTCATACAAACTCACGCGCAGAGTGTAAAAAATTTGGATATATAAAATAAGATACAAAATACACACAACACGATACAAAAAAATATCCCGATAAAATCGGGATATTTTAATTTTCCTCACTACTGTTTTTAATTTAATTAAAAATACTAGAATGGAGGTTGGGCAATGGTGGCTGTAACCACTGTCCAACCAAATGAAAGGACTTGTTCTAAACCTCACGGTCCAGAACAAACAGCCAATGATGTTCAGGAACAATTGGCAAATCAATGCCAAGGTCCTGACTATCGACTAGGGAAAAACCATGACGACAGAAAGTCTCTAACCAATCTTGTGACGTACGGAACTGCCCTGGCACCGGAACCATGGCCCCAGGATGAAAACCACGATTATAAATCCAATCAATGGTTGCTTGGGCTGACCAGGGCACAATTGAATCGTCAATGACCGATTCAATTACCACCAATCTCTGACAAACCTTACTCAACCTGGATACTTCCTGATCTGGGTCTTCAGAATGGTGGAAAACCAACAGTGACATGACAGTGTCAAACTGCTGGGCTCCAACCTCTTGCCAATCTGAGAAGAAAGGCAGGTTTGCATCACGCACAGAACTTCTCCTGTAGTCTGCCACATCATACAAGCAGACTTGTTGAGCCGTGTTGTCAGCCACTAGCTGACCAACGCGTCCATCGCCACAACCAAAGTCAAGAATTTTTCCCTTCCTGAGATAGTACTCTACTTGGGAATAAATCAGCAAGGCTCTCTTCTGCAGTTTTTCCTTCAAAACTGCCTGGTGTGGACAAACAATGTCCCAGACTTCTCGCGCCGCCTTTTCCTCCAGCACCTCACGCTGCAGGATATTCAAAAATTCTTGATGGACAAATACTCTGTCTTCCCAGGACAACTCGAGTTCTTGCAAAATCATTTGCAAGGCCCAATAAATCAAACTAGGGTTGCGAATAATTTCTCTCCTCATACACGAATAGGTTCTCTGAGTAGACTCTAGCATCTTCTTCTCCTTCTCTTTGTGAATTGTAAACAGCAACACCTATACACTTTAGATGAACTTGTTCATCCTTAGTGTAATAAATGACTATATCATAAATTTATAATATTGTCAAGTTTTTTTGATGACAGAAAAATATTATTGTCATCAAATCTTGACAAAATATAACTTTTATGCTATAATAGGAACATATGGAAATACTTTCTACCCTCGAGAAAATAGGATTAAATACCAACGAAGCTAAAACATACTTGGAACTTCTTAAATTAGGCTCAACAAATGTGGGCCCAATTGTTACCAATACTAAACTTCATCGCCAGCTGGTTTATGAAGCTCTAGAAAGGCTAGAAGATAAAAATCTAGTTTCTTATGTAATCAAAAACAATCGCAAATATTTTCAAGCAGCTTCACCTTCAATTTTACTAAAAACTTTGGAAGATAAAGAGGCTCAAATTAGAAAAATTTTGCCAAATTTAGTCAAATTACAAATTGAAGCGATAGATAAAATTGAAGTAAAAACTTTTTACGGACAAAAAGGATTTTTTGATAATTTAAAAGATGTGGTTAGTTCAGCTTCCAAAACTGATGGCATTATGCGTATTATTGGCGGTGCCAAAGATATAGATTTTTATCGAGTAATTGGTAATCTTTATAAAAACTACGTAAAGTATTTAGAAGATAATCGGGTATCTAAATATTTAATTTCACCGGCTGATTATTCAGAAGAATTTAAAAATAAATTTGCTAAAGAAAAAGGCAATATTTTAAAAACCATGACAGTGGGGCTATCCTCTCCTACTTACACTCGTATTACTCCAGAAATGGTAACTATTGAGATATACACCGGTAGTAATGATGTAACCATCATTCAAATACAAAATAAAGCCATTGCCAAAGGATATTTAGAACATTTTGAATTATTATGGAGACAAGCAAAATTATATGACCCTGTTTTATCCACTGCAATTACTTGACAAAATCACGCTAATCTAGTATATTATTACTAAATCGGCTCAAGGCCGTTTTTAGATACTTCAAAATAAAGGCTAACAAAGCCGACAAGGCAGACAAGGCTTACCCAAGCCTAGTGAGCCTCGTAAGCATTATAAGCATTTTATATGTTAGAAAAAATCAAAGACTATTTTAAAGGTTCTATTTCAGAAATGAAAAAAGTCGTCTGGCCAACCAAAAAGCAAACTACCACCTACAGCTTAATTGTTGTTGGTATGAGTATTGGTATTGCAGTTTTTTTTGGTGTTCTAGACTACATCTTTAATCTTGGTTTAGGAATTTTTATTAAGTAATTCAACTTAATCCCGAACCCGCCGTAGTCCGTCAGCTGACGGACGAAGGTGAGTGAGGGATCCCTTTTCAAGCATATAAAAATGCTTAAAATTAATCTAATTTAATGCAAATTTCTGTGCATTAAAAAGGGATTCCTCGCATTCGCTCGGAATAAAAAACTATGGCTAAACAAACGTTACAACTTGGTCGCCGTTGGTATGTACTTCATACTTATAGTGGCTATGAAGAAAATGTAAAACACAATCTAGAACAACGGATAGAATCTTTTGACATGCAAGACAAAATTTTTAATGTCCTGGTGCCAAAAGAAAAAAAGATTAAAATTAAAAACAGCAAACGAACTACAATTGAAGAAAAAGTTTTTCCTGGCTATGTATTAGTAGAGATGATCGTAACTGATGATTCTTGGTATGTGGTTAGAAATACTCCAAACGTCACTGGTTTTATTGGTTCTGGTACTACCCCAACCCCAATTGATCCAAAAGAAATGGATGCTTTACAAAAACGTATGGGTGTAGATGAGCCAACTCACAAAATTGATGTAGAAATTGATGAAACAGTTAGAATTACTGATGGTCCATTCAAAAACTTTGAGGGCAAGGTCAGTAATGTTGACGAAGCTCGTGGTAAAGTAAAAGTCTTGGTTAGTATGTTTGGCCGTGAGACCCCAGTCGAATTGGATGCCTTACAAATAAAGAAAATATAACATTGATTTAGACTGATTATTAAAGATTTCACAGATTGAAACCAATAATAATCAAACGCTTCTGTCTAAAATCAGTGTAATCAATTTTAATCAGTGTAATCAATGTTAATATGGCAAAAAAATTAGTTACTCAAATCAAATTACAAATTCCTGGTGGCGCTGCTAACCCTGCTCCTCCAGTCGGTCCAGCTCTTGGTCAACATGGTCTAAATATCCAAGCTTTTTGTGCAGACTTCAATGCTAAAACAGCTGATAAAAAAGGCGAAATCGTTCCTGTCATTATCAATGTTTACGAAGATAGAACATTTAGTTTTATCATGAAGGTTGCCCCCGCTAGCGCTTTGGTAAAAAAAGCCGCTGGCTTAGCCAAAGGTTCAAGCAACCCTTTGAAAGACAAGGTTGGTAAATTGACCAAAGCTCAAGTTAGAGAAATTGCCGAAAAGAAAATGCCAGACTTGAATGCCAATGATATAGAAGGTGCCATGAAGATTATTGAGGGTACAGCCAGACAAATGGGAATTACGATTGAAGGCTAAAACAATAAAAACTAAAAATTAAGCTCTGAAATATTCAGGGCTTTTTTTATTGGCTAATATTTGATATAATTGCAAAGCTTACAAGGCTTGCAAAGCTCACAATGCTAACAAAGCCTGGTAAGCCCTAGTAAGCCTTGTTGGCATTGTAAGCTTTTTTATGAAAAAACTAAACTGTGCTTTTTATAATATTCTGCCAGATCTAAAAACCTATACCAGAAACAAAATGTCTGGTTTTAACCTGACTATTTCTGACAAACCTTTTGAGTTGGAAAAGCTTGATTCAAAAACTGAAATTTTAGGAATTTTTGTGGAAGCCAAAATTGATAAAAAAGTCTTTCAAAAATTACCAAATTTGAAAATGATTGCAACTTTTTCTACTGGCTACGACCACGTTGATTTAAAAGAAGCCAAAAAAAGAAAAATTCCGATTTGCAATGTACCAACCTATGGGGAAAATACTGTGGCTCAACATGCCATGGCATTGATACTAGCTATATCAAAAAAAATCTTTGCTTCTACAAAACGTGTAAAGGAAGGAAATTTTGATTATCACGGCTTATGTGGTTTTGATCTAAAAGATAAAACGGTTGGCATTGTTGGCACCGGTCATATTGGTTATTATATGATTAAGATGTTATCTGGTTTTGATGTTAATATTATTGCCTATGATCCCTTTCCAAACACAAAACTGGCTAAAGAATTAAATTTTAAATATGTATCTTTGAATAAACTACTAGCCGAATCAGATATTGTTTCCCTTCATGTTCCTCTACTTCCCCAAACAACTCACATGATAAATAAACGCAATATTAAAAAAATGAAACCCGGTGTAATTATTATTAATACTTCACGCGGTGGATTGATTGAACCAGAAGCCTTGGTCTGGGGTTTAGAGACAGGTCATATAGCTTCTGCCGGCATAGATGTACTGGAAGAAGAGCGCTATATAAGTCATCCAGAATTTTTATTTGAACAAAATTGTCAGGCTCAAGATGTTAAAGATAGTTTGATGGAAAATATTATTATTGATCACCCAAACACAATCGTCACTCCGCACAATGCCTTCAACACCACTGAGGCCATCAAAAGAATTATTGACACCAGCATTGCCAATGTAAAAGCTTTTTCTAAGGGCGAAACGCAAAATGATGTTACTAAACCAAGAAAAAAATAATTATGTCTAGATCTACTCTACTCACTACTGGAATTATTATTACTTTTGTTTTAATAATTTCTGGTTGCGGACAAACCAGTCCAACCGGAAAACAATCAACTTCCTCTACCAGTACAAAACAATTAATAAAAAAACAACCAGTTATGCGCGATACTAGAACTGATAGTTATGATTTTTGTGAAAATAAAAATTATGAAGTGATTGTTCGTTATGATGAAACAACAGAAAGTTCACAAATCTATTGTCGTTTTTCTGACACGACCGAATGTCTGGCCGAAGATTTTATGAATGGTAAATGTGCCCCAGGAAATGGTGCTAAAACTTTTCAAAATGAAAACGGAAAAACTGAAGCTGTAGTAGTTTGCGCCCAAAATTATGATCCAGTTTGTGGCGAAGACAAAATTACTTATTCCAATGACTGTATTGCCAGTGTAAATAAAGTAAAAGTTGCTTTTAAAGGTGTGTGCGTAGAAACCCAAGCTACAAATGACGCAGTAACTAACAACACCTCAACAGGAACTCCAACTAACTTTATAAAAGAAAAAATAAAAATTCCTGATTGGTTAGAATTGGTAACTTCCTTTATTCAAACTGAATCTCCTAAAACACCAAAAACCTTTATTGATCAGTGCCAATATGGTGAAACCGTGGTTTATTATGAATCCAATGGTAGCCCTGATTATTTTAGTATCCTATACAATCAAAATGGTGAGGTGGTCTGTTATCCTAATAACAATCTAAGCAAAAAATGTCCAGACTATTTCAATGCTAAAGACAGAAGTCGAAACTGCACTAGAATTTGGACTGACGGACGTTAAAAACAGCCTCCTCTTGACTTTTTTTTCAAAATCAGGTATAAATACTCTCGAACTTACTTATAATTAAGTGGGAGCCCCAATCACTTGAGGCGCAAGAACCACATTATATCCTTTATAATCCGTAGATCCGGATTATCTGGATATCAGTAATATCTATGTCAAAAAGAATGACAGAACTAAAAGGAAAAATCGACCAGACCAAGGTCTACAGCTTGGATGAAGCTATTAATTTGGTCAAACAAACTAGCAATGTAAAATTCGACGCTTCGGTTGAATTGCACATTAAACTAGGTGTTGATCCAAAAAAAGGTGATCAACAAATTCGTTCCACTGTTGTCCTACCACATGGCACAGGCAAAACCAAAACTGTAGCTGCTTTCGTTGGTGCCAATGATGAAAAGACAGCCAAAGAAGCTGGCGCCGATTTCGTTTATGGTGAGTCTGATATTAAAAAAATAAAAGATACTGGCAAAATAGAATTTGACATTGCCGTCTCTACCCCAGAAATGATGCCTAAGCTAGCCGTTGCTGCTAAAGTCTTGGGACCAAAAGGTTTGATGCCAAATCCAAAGACTGATACGGTTAGTACTGATTTGAAAAAAATGATTGGCGAACTCAAAAAAGGCAAAGCCACTTTTAAAATTGATGATGGTGCAATCGTTCACCAAGTGATCGGCAAAGTAAGTTTTGATAATCAAAAATTAAAAGAAAATTTTGAAACTTTACTCGATGCCATAAAAAAAGTCAAACCAAATTCTGCCAAAGGCACCTATCTCAAGTCAATCTTTATGACTAGTAGTATGGGCCCAAGTGTAAAAGTAGAAATAATTTAACTTCAAAACACCACTCTCTTAGGAGTGGTGTTTTTTATTTAATATGAAAATCATTGCCAGTGTTAATCCAAATTCTTTTTCAGAAAATAAGGTTAGAAAAATTATTTTGGCTGGAGCTGATATAATTAGATACAATCTTGGCTATCAAATTACTGACGAAAACATAAAAAATATTTTGGAAGCCCAAAAAATAATTGACAGTCTAAATTCTTCAACCAAAATTTTAGTTGATTTACCCAGTAATAAAACTAGATTGGGTAGTTTTGATGAATTTAAAATTGAAGTAAAAGAAGGCGAAGAACTAATATTCAAATCCGCTTCCAATTCTATATCTTGTAAAAATTTCATCCCAGTTGTGGCTGAAAAACTCGGTGGGGACGTCACAGTAAACCAAATGATTACTATTGCCAATGGTGAAGTTTCTGTAGAAGTCATTGAAATAATTGACACTGGGACTATAAAAGCTATTGCCCTTAACAAAGGAACAATCTACTCCATGTGTAGCTTCAATCTCATGGTTAATGAGGATAAATATTTAAAAGCGATTGAAGAAGAAATTAAAAAAATTAAAACAATAAAAATTGATTATTTAGCTCTTCCTTATATAAATAAAAAAACTCAAGAAAAAATTTACAAATTAATAACTGAAAATGAATTCAAAGAAAAAATCATGCTCAAAATTGGCAACAAAGAAGCCATAGATGATATAGATACAATATGCAAAGAAACGATCTTTGATGCCATTCTAATTGACCGAGGTAAATTGGGGGTTAATACTCCATTTGAACAAATTGGTATTACCCAAAAATTAATTACCCAAAAAGTTAGAGAAAATAAAAAACAAGTTTTTATTTCCACGCAAATTTTAGAAAGTACAATTGATAATTTTATTCCTCACAAATCAGAAATACTTGATTTGACCAATATGGTTTTGGATGGTATCAATGGTATAATCTTATGTAAAGAAACTGACGTGGGCAATCGTCCAGCTTATACTATTTCCGTGGCCAAAAAAATTATTAACGCTGTTAAACAAAATAGATATAAAATAAATAAATAAAATGCCCATCACAGAAATAAACAATACCATGCCGTCTTTTACTGAATGGTTTGAAGCAATTGGCTATAACAAAACTAATGAGTTTAGACAGGAAGATAATACCAAGCGCGACCGCTTGGAATTTTTATTTCAAAATTATAATATTCCTTATGATCGTCCAGAGAGAATGACAGCGCGTGATATTGTAGATTGTACTCCTCTATTTCAAGACATTATCAATCGCAAAGGCAATGAACTTTGTGCCCTAAGATTAGTCCCAACCAAATCTGGTTTACCAAAATTACGTCAACGAGGCAAAACTCTAAATGAATATTTGGGCAACTGGTTTAATACTCTTGATATTAATCCGGATGATTATAAAGTCGAGGTTGTACCCCATAGTGATGAAACAAAATATTCAGCGACTTTTATAATTTCAGACAAAGGTATTATTGGTGAATTTGTCGCTGGCGGACACTGGCAATTGACTCAAGGCTTTTTTTCGGCCGAACCAATTTCTTTTTTGTATGATTGGAATAAACTAGTTCTTTCTAAACCAGATGAACCCGTAGCTGACATGATAAAAACGATGTTAGATTTTTTGCATATTCCAAAAGACAAACAAAATTTGTTAAAAACCAATCTTAATGCTAAATTTACCAACGTGGATTATTTACAAGGCTATTTTGAATATATTATCTGGCCAGGCAATAGAAAAATGTTCGTGGATTATAACAGACTGATCCCAGACATGATTGGTGATGTTGATTATAAACTTCCCGAACAAAATATTAAATTAACTGGTATTTGTGCTAGCCCTGGAATAGCTAGTGGCAAAGTAAAAATTGTTTTAGATCCAACCAATACTATTTTTGGAGATAAAGATATTCTAGTCTGCCGTATGACTATGATTGACTATGTACCACTTATGAAAAAAGCTAGTGGCATTATTACTGAAGAAGGAAATATTCTGTCTCATGCGGCCATTGTGAGTCGAGAAATGAAAATACCCTGTATTGTGGGTGTAAAAAATGTATTAGTTGATTTGAAAGATGGTGATGAAATTGAAATGGATGCCATGACTGGTAAAATAACCATAAAAAATCGCTAAAAACAGCGATTTTTTTGTACTTGCGATAATAGACAATATTTGCTAAAATACCACTTACTTAACAATTATAAATATATGGAAAAAGCTCGTGAAAACTATATTTCTTGGGATGAATGCTTTATGCGTATGTCTCATGTAATCGCCGAAAGATCAAAAGATCCTTCTACCCAAGCTGGGGCAGTAATCGCTGATAAAAATAATATTGTTATTGGACTAGGTTACAATGGTTTTCCTCGCGGTGCAGATGATTCTTCTTTTTCTTGGGACAGAGAAGGAGATTTTTTGGATACCAAATACGCCTATGTTTGTCATGCTGAAGAAAATGCTATTTATAATTCCAGCAAACAACCACATGACTGTAAAATTTATTGTACTCTATTCCCTTGCAATGAATGCGCCAAAGCAATTGTCCAAAATGGTATAAAAGAAATAATTTTTGAAAATGATAAATATCATGACGACAAAGTCTGGATCGCTTCACGTAAAATTTTGGATTCTGCTGGTGTAAAATATAGACAATATATTTCAGACTATACCAATAGTAAAAATCCAAATTAATCCTTTTAATCATCTGTGAAATCATCAAATAATCTGTATAATCAGTGTTTATGAAAATCATCTTTGGTTTCGTTGGCCAAATGGCTAGTGGTAAAGACACGGCTGGGGCTTACCTAGAACAAAAATACGGTGGTAAAAACCACAGCTTTAGTTTTATGTTAGCCGATATTTTAAAAAGATTTTATTTGGAACTAAATCGGGATAACTATGTCAAAGTTTCTGAATCAATTCGAGAGAAATTTGGTGATGACATTATGTCAAAAACTCTAGCCGAGGATATAAAAAATGATACCCACCAAATTATTTCTATTTCCAATGTCCGCCGTCCTAATGATGTGAAATATTTAAAAAATTTGCCTGGTTTTGTTTTGGTAGAAATCTCGGCTGATCCAAAAATCCGTTATGAGCGACTGACTAAACGCGGAGAAAAAAGCGATGATAATAACAAAACTTTTGAACAATTTCTCGCTGATCACCAACGATCTACAGAATTAACAATTAACGATATTGTCAAAGAAGCCACTGAACATATTGATAATAATGGCAATTTAGAGGACTTATATGAACAATTAGATGGATTAGTTGCTAAATACAAATCTGTTTGAATCTGTCTAAATCAATGCTATGCGAGTCAAATTTAAAAAATTAAATCCAGAAGCAAAACTTCCAGTCTATGGCCATCCAGGTGAAGACGCTGGTTTAGATTTGTTTTCTCTGGAAGATGCGGAAATTAAATCTGGCGAAAGAAAATTATTTGCTTTGGGATTTGCTTTAGAATTTGAACCAGGATTTGCTGCGATTGTAAAAGATAAAGGCGGTCCGCCTATGAAATATGGTCTACACACTATGGGTGGAGTGTTTGATTCTGGTTTTCGTGGCGAATACAATGTATTATTAATAAATCTTAGTCAAGAAACTGCTATTATTAAAAAAGGACAAAAAATTGCTCAACTAATTATTTATCCTGTGGCCATAGCTCAATTGGAAGAAGTGGTAGAGTTGGATGATACTAGCTCTCGTGGTACTGGACAACATGGAAGTACAGGGGAATTTTAATAATTCATCCTGAACCCCGTAGGGGTGAAGGATCTTTTTTACCACATATTTTTTAATACAATAAAATTTCGATTAAAAAAATTTATTTTAAAAAAGATTCCTCGTCAGTCGATGCGAATCGACTTCGCTCGGAATGAATCGAATTATGCAATCATACCTCAACATCATAAAACACATCTTAGAAAACGGCGTAGAAAAAGCTGACCGCACAGGCACAGGTATTTTGAGTGTGGCAGGAGTAATGTTTGAACACGACATGAGTAAAGGCTTTCCTCTACTTACAACCAAAAAAATGCCTTTCAAAGTTATGGCCACAGAATTGGAATTCTTTATCAAGGGCATTACTGATAAGCAATGGCTCAAAGACCGGAACTGTCATATTTGGGATGAATGGTGTTCACCGCTCAAAGTTCCTTATGCTCATGATGAAAACACCAAAAAGAAAATGGCTGAAGAACGCGACCTAGGGCCAATTTATGGTTTTCAATGGCGACATTTTGGAGCTGATTATATTGATTACCAAACTGATTATATCGGACAAGGTGTAGACCAATTAAAAAAGTTAGTTGAAACCTTAAAAACTAATCCAACTGACAGACGCATGCTCGTCATGGCCTGGAATCCGAGCAAACTCCAAGAAATGGCTCTACCACCTTGTCATTACAATTTTCAAATTACGATTACTGGTGACAAATTAAACCTGATGTGGAATCAACGCTCTGTTGATGTAGCTCTTGGACTTCCCTTTAATATTTCTAGTTATGCTCTACTATTACATTTACTATGCAAAGAAACTGGTTATAAAGAAGGACGCTTAGTTGGTTTCTTGGGTGATACTCATATTTATTCTAATCATATGGAAGGAATAAAAGAACAACTAACACGTGATCCGAACATTTATCCATTACCTCAAATTGCTACTGATAATTTTAAATCAATTTTTGATTGGCAAGCAGGAGACACCCAACTAGTTAATTATCAGAGTTACCCTAGTATCAAATTCTCAATAGCGATTTAATTTATTTCAAAAAATTGCAAATTTCTAATTGACCTAATGACTAATTCACCTAAAAAATTTCCAATACCAAATAAACAATTTGGACATTTTATTAGAAATTAGGTGAATTAAAAATTAGAAATTGAACAATTATTTTAAAATTTTATGTTTAGTTTAATTGCTGCCGTTGCTAAAAATAACTGTATAGGTATTAAGAACAAAATTCCGTGGAATATACCGGAAGATTTTCAGTATTTCAAAACCACTACTCTAGGAAAAACTTGTTTAATGGGACAAACTACATTTGAATCAATCATAGGATATTTGGGAAAACCATTGCCAGGTAGAAAAACCGTGGTTCTGACCAAAGATCCAAATTTTAAAGCACCAGAAGGAGTAAGAATCTATACTGATTTGGACAAAGCTTTTAATGAATTAAAAGATGAAGACGCATTTGTCTGTGGTGGCGCTAGTATTTATAAACAAACCATTGACCGTGTAGATACTCTGTACATTACTCATGTAGATATGGAAGTCGATGGTGATACTTTTTTTCCGGAAATCAACCCAGCAATTTGGCAAGAGGTGTGGAGAGAAGAACACGAAGGGTTTACGTTTGTTAAATATCTTCGCGTAATCCCGAACCCCACAGGGTGAGGGATCCCTTTTTAATGCATTAAACTTTGCATTGAAATTAATTTTATTTATAACAACTTTCCGTGCGTTAGAAAGGGATTCCTCGCTACGCTCGGAATTACGGACACTATGAAAGGACTATTTATAATGCTCGAAGGCACAGACGGCTCGGGAAAAAGTTTGCAAACCGAACTTCTGCTTCAGCATTTAAAAAATGAGGGTAAACAAGTTGAACAAATTAGCTTTCCTCAATATGGCGAACCCAGTGCTTCTCTGGTAGAAGAATATTTAAACGGCGGTTTTGGCTCAGCCCATGAAGTCGGACCTTATCGCGCCTCAATTCTTTATGCCGTGGATCGTTTTTCGGCTAGTAAAAAAATTCGTGCTTGGCTAGATGAAGGTAAAATTGTGATTGCCAATCGCTATGTCGCCTCCAACATGGGCCACCAAGGTGGAAAAATTACTGACGATGAAGAGAGAAAAAAATATTATGATTGGAATTATAATCTAGAATATAATATTCTTGGCATTCCTAAGCCAGATGTAAATCTTATTTTACATGTCACGCCAGAAATTTCCCAGCAATTGGTAGATAAAAAAGGCGATCGTGAATATTTGCATGGAAAAAAACGTGACATTCACGAAGATGATATTAATCATTTGAAAGACGCGGAAAAAGCTTATTTGCAAATTGCCAATCTCTATCATGAATTCAAACTTATTGAATGTATAAAAGAGGATAAAATATTGCCCCCAAATACTATTCATGATATAATTTGGAGTGAAGTGAAGCAACACCTAACCACCTAATTACAAATAACCAATATTTTAAATCTCTTAAATATTTTAAATCTTTAAATTACATAACTCTATGTTAATTTCTGCCAAAGAAATCATTCAAAAAAGTATTGATCTTTATAAAAAAGATTATAAAGTTTATATACCTTATTTAATTTTACTCTTTATACCAGCCGGTGTTCTTGGTTTAACTGAAGCCATGCTCGGCTCTTTTAGAGAAGCTATAAAAGTCTATGGATTTAGTTCCACCACCCTTATATATTTTGTAATCATCGTCGCTAGTTCATTAGTTAGTATCTGGATCTCAATCGCTTTTATTAGAACTCTGGTTAACACTATCAACAATCAACCCACAAAAACTCATCAAGAAGAATTGGAACACAGCAAAAAATTAATTATTCCCGCTATCATTGCTTCCATTCTTACTTCATTAGCGGTCTTCGGCGGTTTATTATTATTAATTGTGCCAGGAATAATATTCGCCATCTGGTTCACTTTTTCTCTGTATAGTGTAGCGATTGAAGAAACTAGTGGTGTAGAAGCCATGCGCCATAGCAAACAATTGGTTTCTGGACGCTGGGGAGACACTTTCTGGCGTTTACTCGCTCCTGGTTTTGTATTTGGTCTTGTAATGATTATTATTCAATGGATAGTAAATTTACCATTAGGAATGATTCTAAAACTTGCAGAAAATTCCACCACACTATATTTAGTTTTGGTTGGTCTAGTTGCCCTAGTTAATGTAGTTGTTAGTTTAATTATCACTCCGCTATCTTCTCTAGCGCCAACCATTCTTTATCTAGAATTAAAGAAAAACCCAATAACAAAAAGAGTTGATGTGCCGAGTGAAGTGAAATAAAAAATTACAAAACTAAATCCGCCGAAGAGGTGGATTTTTTGTTCTAAAATTAGTCTTTTCAAATCCCCTATTAAATGCTAGAATATCCCTGTGATTCCGAACCCCAAACTCCAATAACCTGACCCTGTGAGTATTAAATCTTGGTTATTGGTGTCAGGAGTAAGGAAAAAATTTTAACTTTTATCAAATTATTGTTTATTTTCTATTAATACTATGCAATATACACCAATAATCGGCATGGAAGTCCATGTAGAACTAAAAACCAAGTCCAAAATGTTTTGTTCGTGTAAAAACGATCCTGATTTGGCTGAACCAAACACTAATATCTGTCCTATCTGCCTCGCCCACCCTGGCACTCTGCCAGTACCAAACAAGAAAGCCATTGTCTGGACAGTTTTAATTGGCAAAGCTCTTGGTTGTACGATTCGCGAATATTCCAAATTTGATCGCAAACATTACTTTTATCCAGATTTACCAAAGGGTTATCAGATTTCTCAATATGATGAACCAATTGCCGAGCATGGCAGTCTAACTTTAACTTTCCCTTTGGGAGATAATATTCGCGACGAAGCCAAAATTGGTATTACTCGCGCCCATTTGGAAGAAGACACTGCTAAGTTATTACATGACACCAATCCTGAGCGACCAGAGGGAGTCGAAGGATCCCTTAGTTCGCACAAAAAACAACGAGATTCTTCGTCACCTACGGCTCCTCAGAATGGTGGAAACACCCTTGTAGATTTTAATCGTGGTGGTACACCCCTGGTGGAAATTGTGACAGATCCAGATTTCAAATCTGCTTTAGAAGCCAAAACTTATTGTCAGGAATTGCGTAGTATTATGCGCGCTCTAGAAGTGAGTGATGCGGATATGGAAAAAGGCCACATGCGCTGTGAAGCCAATGTATCAGTGCAAGAAGCGGGTAAATTTGAAATTGTAGATGGTGTGGTCAAACCACTGGGAGATTATAAACTAAATAATAAAGTGGAAGTAAAAAATATTAACTCTTTCAAAGCCGTAGAAAAAGCCATTGAATTTGAAATCAAACGGCAGACAGAATTATTAGAAAAAAATGAACCCTGGCCTCAGCAAACTCGTGGTTGGGATGAGAATAAACAAGAAACTGTTTTACAACGGATAAAAGAAAACGCCGCTGATTATCGTTATTTTCCAGATCCCGATATTCCTCCATTTCATCCTTTGAAAATCGCTGGTGCCATTCATTTACCAGAATTACCTCAGAGTAAACGGCAAAGATTTTTTGCAGAATATAATTTTTCTTATAACGATGCCAAATTACTAAGTGAAGATAAAGCTTGGGCAACATTTACCGAAGAAGTTATGAGCGAATTGACTGAGTGGCTAGACTCTGTGCCAGAGAGCAAAAACAAAGCGGAAAATATTCCCCAAAAAGTCGCTCGTTTGGCTGGTGGTTGGATTACGAGTAAACTCATGGGAATCTTGAAAGAAAAAAATCTGGATATTTCCGAGGTCAAATTTAGTGCCGAAAACTTTGCCGAACTGATTGCTCTGATTTACAACGACCGCGTCAATTCTACCAATGCTAATAAAATATTATTAATTATGGCTGGCTCTGATGTGGATAAAGACCCAACTCATATTATGGAAGAAAAAGGCTGGGGTCAAGTGAGTGACACGGGAAAACTTGGTGAAATTATTGACGAGATTATCAAAAGCTATCCAGCGCAAGTTGCCCAATACAAAGCTGGCAAAGAACCAGTTTTACAGTTTCTCAAAGGTATGGTCATGAAAGCTTCTGAGGGTAGTGCTGATCCAAAAGTGGCGGAAGAATTGTTGAGAGAAAAACTTTCTTAATTCCGAATCCTCCGAAGCTCCTGTCTGCGCAGGCAGGTTAGCGTAGGATGAGAGGCCGAAGATACCTGAAAGGGTGAATCCCTTGTAACCAAAACATATGAAAAATAAAATTTTATCAATAATCAGTATAGGCACAATATTACATTGGCTAAGTTTATTTTTTTCTTACAAAAAACTACCAAATGCTTACGAAAATATAAACGAACCAATCGCAACCGGAGGATTTCCTCTTAAAATTTTTGAATACCCAGTTCCGCCAATGGGAAACGATTGGCCACCCACTGACACTTGGCCAACTTTTTTTCTTAATCTAGGCGTTTGGATTATTATTGGTTTAATTATTTCCCTAATTTTAGGCAAAAAAACAGAAGACAAAAAAATACTTAAAATAATTAATACTTCAGCCATTATCTTGTCAATATTGGGAATGTTTTATATAACACTTAAATTTGATTAATAATCATATGAAAACCCCATCAAATGAAGAATTCAAAATTAGTGGCGATGAATTACTCGCCAAAGTCAAAGACCTTATAAAAAAAGGCAAGGCTAGAAAAATTCTTATAAATAATAATAAAGGCGAAACGCTTTTAGAAATTCCTTTAAATGCTGGTGTTGCTATAGGTACAGCTAGTATTATTTTGGCTCCGGTTTTAGCCGCTGTCGGTGCTCTTGCCGCCTTAGTCACAAAAGTGACAGTTGTGGTGGTTAAAAAATAGATGAACAATTAAAAATTTTATCTTATGATCGAAGAAGTAAGTGCGGGGGGGAGTTATTATTAACAATGGTAATGTTCTTATTGTATTTCAAAATAAAACTAAGACTTGGACTTTACCAAAAGGACATATTGATAATAATGAATCCGTAGAGGAAACGGCTAGAAGAGAAATCTACGAAGAATCTGGAATTAAAGACTTAATTTTTATTAAGGAGTTAGGTTTATATACTCGTGGAACTAAAAAAGATTTGGATATTAAGAAAAAAATCACCATGTTACATTTTACAACTACTGAAACAAACCTACAAGCAACTGACCCGGATAATCCTGAAGCAAAATGGATTCCAATTGACAAAGTAGCTGATATATTAAGTTATGATGAAGATAAAAATTTCTTTCTAAAAATTAAAAAATTACTTTAAACCAGCTTTAAAAATATCCCCAACCCCGATTCTTGCAAAAATAACCGAGAAATGATAAAATATTGCCAATATGAAACACCAATCCCCTATCCCAAACCACGATTTGTTCAAACTAAAATCAGGGGCATTTGTTTCTCAATTCATTATTAATTTTATCACTACCATTAGGTAGTGATTTATTTTTTAAAGATAGCCTCTGTTTTATTCCGTTAGTTCTGTTTATTCTGTTGTAAAATTAACAACAGAGAAAACGGAATTGAACAGAAATAAACAGAAAATATTTTTACTTTTAATTTAAATTTACTTTCAACAAACTATGAACGAAATCATCCTAGTTGATCTGCCAAAAGCTCATGGAGAAATAACTGGCGCTTGGTACAGTGGCTACCCTGTCCACAAAGGCCGTACGAAGAACAGTCTAAATTACGCTACTGTCTACGCCCATAATCATCATGTTATTCCTGATCAAAAAGTAATGCGACGTGAATATAACAAATTTATTTCTAATTTTAAAACCGCTGGTTTAAAAATTCATTTATTACCTTTTCCAAATGAACTTAACCAAATTGACAGCCTACACCATGATGGAATTTTTATTCGCGATGTTGGTATGATGTACAAGAATTATTGGATCAAAGCCAGTTTTAGCGCACGGGTCAGACAACCAGAAGCTGATGTCTGGGCACCGATTATTGCCAAAAAATTCAAAAAACAAATCATTACTCCACCCAAAGACGCGTATATAGAATTTGGCGAAGCTTTTTTCTTAGAAACTAATTATGGTACATATTATTTTGGCGGTTTATCTAGATCAAATAAGAAAGGTCATGACTTTGTTAGAAGCATTATAAAACCTGATCATTATTGTCTAATAAAATCTAATGGCTATCACCTCGATACGGTTTTTAGCCCTGTGGTGGATAAAAATAATAATCTAACAGCCTTTATAGTGGCCAAAAATATGATTAGTAAAAATAGCCTCTTGGCTTTAAAAAAGCTAGGTGGTACAATAATCTATGTAAACTCTATGGACTCGTCGGGTCATGGCAATATCCTAGGTAATTACACGGTAAATACCTTTACTGCCCCAGGACTAATGATGAACTGTGGTAAATTTTCTACTCCTGGTGTAGAAAATAAACTAAAAGCTTTGAAAATAAAACGCTATTCTGCCCCCCTGACCTATTTCCGTTTTGCTGGTGGTTCATATCACTGTCTAACTAATGAAATTTATACTTAAATTAATTTATTTTGCTCCATTATAATTTGTTATAATCTGTTCAATCTGCTGTAAACAATTACAACCAAACGAATTAGAAACAGCAGATTAAACAGATACAAACGGATTAAAACAGAATTATATTAAAAAAATTTATTCAATCACAATCTGTGAAATCCTTGCCCTCAGGCAAGTATTAAATCAGTGTAATCAATGTTATATGGCATTAAACTTCAAAGGTAGGGACATCATCTCCATTTCTGAGTTAACCAAACCAGAAATGTTGCATATTTTAAAAATCGCGCGCGAACTAAAACAAAAACCTCAACCAAAATTATTGGAAAACAAAGTCATGGGCAGTTGTTTTTTTGAACCATCTACTAGAACTCGCTTATCTTTTGAAACCGCTATGAATCGCTTGGGTGGAAAAGTCGTTGGCTTTGCAGATCCTGGCGTCACTTCGGCCAAAAAAGGTGAAACCCTTTACGATGCCATTAAAATCATTGGCCAATATGTAGATGTAGTTGCCATGCGTCATCCGATTGAGGGTGCAGCTAGACGCGCTAGTGAAGCGACCGACAAACCAATTTTAAATGGCGGTGATGGTGCCAACCAACATCCAACGCAAACTCTATTAGATTTATTTACTATCCAAGAATGTCAGAAAAAACTTGAAGGTTTGGAAATTGCCTTAGTTGGCGATTTGAAATATGGTCGGACTACTCATTCTCTAGCTCAAGCTCTAGTTCATTTCAATGCTAAATTATATTTTGTGGCTCCAGATAATTTACAAATGCCAGAATATATTTGTGATGAATTAAAAGCCAAAAAAGTTAAATTTTCATTACACAAAAAAATAGAAGAAGTAGTTAACAAAGTAGATATTTTGTACATGACCAGAATTCAAGGTGAAAGATTTGCCGACCCGATGGAATATGAACGGGTAAAAAATGTTTTTATTCTCAAAGCCAAAATGCTCGACAAAGCCAAACCAAATTTACGCATCATGCATCCCTTGCCACGCGTCAATGAAATCACGACTGATGTTGATGCGACCAAACATGCCTATTATTTTGAACAAGCGGAAAATGGTTTGTATGTGAGACAAGCGTTACTTGGATTAGTATTGGGAAAACTTTAATCCTGACTCCTGACGCCAATAACCATACACCTACAACAATTACAAAAACGGGTTATCGGTCGAATAAAATTACTTTAAATAAATAACCTATTTTATATGCCACAAAAAACTGAAAATTCCAAACAGCTCCTGGTCACCGCCATCAAAGACGGCACAGTCATTGACCACATTACCGCTGGCCATGCCTTGAAAATTATCCGTTTGCTCAATTTAGCAGATCACAACAAGCTCGTCACTGTTGGTTTGAACTTACCCAGCAAGGCTATGAAGTTCAAAGATTTAATAAAAGTTGAAGACTTGGAACTAACTCCGGAACAAATTAATCGGATTGCAATTTTGGCGCCAGATGGTACAATTAATATTATCAAAAATTATGAAGTGGTCAAAAAATTTCATGTCACTTTACCAGACATTATTGAATATGTCGTTGTCTGCCCCAATCCAAAATGCATAACTAATAACGAAACCATGAGTAGTAAATTTCTTACCATAAAATCCAAAGAAGAAATAAAACTAAGATGCCATTATTGTGAAAAAACTTTTCATCAAACAGAAATAAAAGAATACAAACATAACTAATTATGTCAAAAAGAATCGTCATCGCTGTTGGTGGTAATGCTCTTATCAAAGATAAAGAACACCAAACCGAAAAAGACCAATATTTCCAAGTAAAAAAAACTTGCGAAGCTTTGCTTCCACTATTCAGCAAAAATTTAGAAATTGTTATTACCCATGGCAACGGACCACAGGTTGGTTTTATTATGCAAAGATCTGAATTGGGTTTTAATCAATTAAAATTACATCGTGTGCCTTTGGACACGGCTGATGCAGAAACTCAAGGTGCAATTGGTTTTTATCTTCAACAAAGCTTGGATAATATTATTACCAAGAAAAAATTGAACAAAAAAGCCGTGACTGTTGTCACCCAGGTTTTGGTGGACAAAAATGATCCTGCTTTTAACAACCCAACCAAACCGATTGGCTCTTTTTATACCAAAGCTCAAGCCAAAACTTTGTACAAAAAATATGGCTGGGCAGTAGAAGAAGACGCTGGTCGAGGCTGGCGTCGAGTTGTGGCTTCTCCCAAACCAATTGATGTAATTGAAAAAGATATTGTGCAAGAATTAATAAAAAATAATACCATTGTTATTGCTTGCGGTGGCGGTGGTATTCCAGTTGTAGAGGAAAGAGGAAAATTAAAAGGTGTCGAAGCAGTAATTGATAAAGATTTTGCTTCTGCCCTTCTTGCCAATCAAATAAAAGCCGACACTCTTGTCATTGCCACCGCCGTGGATAATGTTTATATAAATTTTGGCAAACCAGATCAGAAAAAATTAGAAAAAATAAATATTCAGGAATTAAAAAAGTACATTGAACAAAATCATTTTGCCAAAGGTTCTATGTTACCAAAAATTCAGGCGGTAATTAATTTTTTAGAAAACGGTGGGAAAGAAGCCATCATTACTTCACCGAATAAACTTGCTAGTGCACTAGAAGGTAAATCAGGAACGCGAATTACAAATTAATTTTTCACGTAACATAAAACACGTAACACATAACAACTGTGATACGTGATATGTGATACGTGATATGTGAAAAATGTTAATCAAAACCTGGAACAATCAGACTCTTGAATTAGACTTACCCGAAATCAAAGGCAATCTCTTAGCATTACCAGCCTTAATTGATCCTCACGTTCACTTTCGTACTCCAGGATCTGAACACAAAGAAAATTGGCAGACTGGTGCGCAAGCTGCCATGGCAGGTGGTTACACTACAGTATTTGACATGCCTAATAACTCACCAAGCACTATAAGCACCTTAGCACTTGAGCACAAGAAAAAAATAATTGATAAACAATTGGACGAAATAAATATTCCTTTGAATTATTATTTATATCTTGGAGCAACGCCAAATAATTATACTGAATTTGCCAAATGTAAAAACGAAATTATTGGTGTAAAACTTTTCATGGGTGCCAGTACTGGTGATTTATTAGTTGATAAAATTGAAGATCAAGAAAATATTTTTAAAACCTGTGCAGAGTTAAATTTGATTGTGGCAGTACATGCAGAGAGCGAAGCTGTCATTAAAAACAACAATGTAACAATGGGACAATGTAACAATGTAAAAGATCATTCGAAAATACGCTCACGAGATGCTGCTATTACAGCCGTTTCTCAAGCCATCAAACTTGCTCAAAAATACAACACCAAACTCTATATCTGTCATGTCAGTACTAAAGAAGAAATTGAATTGATTAAACAAGCCAAATTAGAGAGTATTAAGATCTATGCTGAAGTCACCCCTCACCATTTATTTCTATCAGAAGATGATTATAATCACCTAGGGACCCTGGGGCAGATGAATCCGCCCCTTCGTACCAAAAACGATCAAAAAGCCCTCTGGCAAGCCATTTTAGACGGTACAATTGATACTATTGGAACAGACCATGCCCCACATACCCTAGAAGAAAAAGCTAAGCCATATCCCAATTCCCCATCAGGCGTACCAGGATTAGAAACTACTTTACCCCTCTTGCTAAATGAGTTTAAAAACGGTAAAATTACCTTAGAAAAAATTACTGAATTAACGCATTTCAACATCCAAAAAATCTTTAACATTCCTGAGACAAACGACTTGGTTATAATTGATCTGGATCTAGAAAAAGAAGTAACCAATGAAAATTTAAAAACTAAATGCGGTTGGAGTCCATTTGTTGGATTATCACTCCGCGGCTGGCCCATCGCCACTATTTTAAATCAAAGAGTAATTATTTTATGACGATAGAAAAGTCAAAACTAGCAACTTGGATGATACTCTTGGGCGTGTTATTTTGGGGTGCCACTTTTTCATTTACCAAACAAGCGGTGGGTATTGTTGACGTTTATTCTTTTCTCTCAATCAGATTTATTATTGCTTCAATTCTGTTGGCTATCATCTTTGCAAATAAATTTAAATTATATACAAAAGAAATTTTGTGGAAAGGAATTTTACTTGGCACAATCCTCTCTGCTGGATTTATATTGCAGACTACTGGAATAAAATATACTACTGCTTCTAACGCTGGTTTTATTACTGGCTTAGTAGTAATTTTAGTTCCAATTATTATTTCTGTAATCAATAAAAAATTACCAAAAGTAAACCAGATTATAGCCATAGTATTAGCATTAGGAGGTTTGGCTTTATTAACTTTAAAAAATAAATTTTCCATAAACATTGGTGATGTCTGGGTATTATTAGCAACTTTTGCTTTAGCAACCCATTTAATTTTGATAACTAAATTAGTTAAAAACATCAATGCCTCTTTATTTGTCATAACACAATTATTTACTGTAGGAATAATTACCGGTATAGTAGGGCTAATAACAAACTACAGAATAACAATTTCTGGAGATTGGAATGTTTGGAAAGCTATTTTATTTTGTGCAATTTTTGCCAGTGCTTATATGTATACTACTCAAGCCTATATGCAACGCTATATTACCGAGCTCAAAACCGCTATTATTTTTTCTTTTGAACCACTATTTGCAGTTTTAGTAGCTTATCTATATTTAAATGAACAAATAACCTCACACACTTTGATTGGTGGCCTGCTAATTTTTATAGCCATGATAATATCTGAAATTAAACAAAGACAAACAACAATGGTAGTGACAAATTAATTTTTAAATCTATTAAATCTTTAAATCAAAACCTATGCGTCACCTCATCTCACTCAAAGAACAATCCAAACAGGATTTGTTAGACATTTTAAATATTGCTCAAAAATTAAAAGCCAAAAGAAAAGCCGGAGAAAGCGTGGATGTGTTACACAATCAAACTTTAATAATGCTTTTTCAAAAAACTTCTACTCGTACTCGTCTATCTTTTGAAGCTGGCATGACAGAACTGGGTGGACACGGAATATATCTAGACGCACGCAATACACAATTTGCTCTCACTGCTTTCAAAGATGAAATTCAAGCCGTCATGCGTTATGGAGCTGTCCTTATGTTCCGCGCCTTAAAAGCTGAAGACGTCATGACTGCTGCTAGCTTAAATAAAATTCCAGTAATTGATGCTTGCTCAGAAAAATATCATCCTTGCCAAGCTCTAGGTGACATCTTGACTATGATGGAACATTCTAATGGTTTAGAAAATATTAAAAAAGTTACCTGGTTAGGAATTGAAAATAACGTTTCCAATACTTTGCAATTAGCTTGTGCTAAACTTGGAATTGAAGTCGCTATCGCTGCTCCCGAAGCCAATCCACCAAGTGTTGATACAGAATTAAATGACCTGGCTAATGCCACAGGCCTTATAAAACGCACGACTGATTTGGCCGAGGCTATGACTAACACAGATTATGTCCACACTGACACTTGGATTGATATGGAATTTTTCAAAGATGGTAAAGTTATTCCAGAATACCAGGCTGAATATGATCGTCGCTTAGCTACTTTCAAACCATTTCAATTGAGTGCTGAATTGGTTGATACCTATTCTCCAAAAGCTGGTATTATGCACTGCATGCCTTGTCATATTGGTTATGAAATTTCTCGTGAAGCCATTGATCACAAAAATTCTGTAATCTTTGATCAAGCAGAAAATAGAATGCATATTCAAAAAGCGATTATTATTTGGCTATTAGAACTGGAAAATAAAATATAATAAATTTCTAATTATCTAATTCACCTAATTTCTAATAAAAATCCCAATATCAAATTACTAATTGGGTATTAGAAATTTTATTAGGTGAATTAGAAATTAGGTGAATTAGGAATTATGTTAACAACTAATTTTTTAGGCAAATCATTCACCAACCCCATTGTCGTCGCCTCTGGCATTCTCGGTGTCACTGGTGCCAGTCTTAATAATGCTATAAAAAATGGCTGTGGTGGCGTGACTGTCAAATCAATTTCCAAAGAACCGCGTACTGGCCACCCCAATCCAACTATGAATGGCTATGAACATTTTTTTATCAATGCTGTCGGACTATCTAATCCTGGAATTGATAAAGCCATTGAAGAATTAAAGAAATTTAAAGAATTATCTGATGTTCCTCTTTTAGGGAGCATTTTTGCTGGTACACCAGAAGAATTCGGCGAAATGGCCGAGCGGATTTGTGAAGCGCCAATTGATTTTTTGGAAATTGATATTTCTTGTCCCAATGTTAGTAAAGAATTCGGCGATCCCTTTGCTTATTCCATTTCAGCGGTAGAAAAAATTACCAAAGCGGTAAAAGAGAAATCTACCGTACCAATTTCTATAAAACTTTCACCCAATGCTTGGAATATTGATACCATTGCCAAGGCAGCCGAAGCTAGCGGAGCCGATGCTATTACGGCTGTAAACACTGTTAGTGGTATGATGATTGATGTCCGTGCGCGCCGGCCAATTCTTCATAATAAACAAGGCGGTGTCTCTGGTCCAGCTTTATTTCCCATTGCCCTTAAATGCGTTTATGATATTTACAAGTCAGTTAAAATTCCGATTATCGGCACAGGAGGAATCACGACTGGCGAAGATGCTCTCGCGATGATTATGGCCGGTGCTACCCTACTCGGTGTTGGTTCAGCTGTCTATTTCCGTGGTGCTGACGCTTTCAAAAAAATTACTGATGAAATGGAAGTGATTATGAAAGAAGAAGGAATCAAAAATTTAGATGAAATTAGAGGATCTGCTCATTTATAAAATATACGAATATACTAACAATACGAATTATACAAATGCTATACGAACATACTTCGGCAATACACATTTGTATAGCATCCGTATAATTCGTAAATTCGTATATTTGTATATAATTTTATGAACTTTCTAAAAATCTCAAAAATTGAACAAGAAAATCCTTTTGTAAAAACCTTTTACTTTAATTTCAATTTGGGAAGTAAACCTGGTCAATTCGTCATGCTCTGGATTCCTGGAATTGATCAAAAACCATTTTCCATTTCTTCTGACGATGGACAAACATTTGGTTTAACAATTTTCAAACGTGGTCCATTAACCAATAAATTATTTGAAATGAATATTGGCGACCGCGTGGGTATTTCTGGACCTTATGGTACAGCTTTTACCGTTGACCAAAATTTACACTACATTATGGTCGCTGGTGGTTATGGAGCCGCCCCTCTTAGTCTACTGGCTCAAAGGACAAACGGTGCAAAAATAGATTTCCTCGCTGGCGGTCGTACCAAAGACAATTTATTATTTGAAGAAAAATTATCAAAAATACCAAATCTAATTCTACATCTTGCTACTGATGATGGCAGTCGTGGACACAAAGGTTATGTCACAGACCTTATACCAAGTATTATTAGTGCAGATTCGTGTCAAAAATTAGTGGTAACCTGTGGTCCAGAACTAATGCAAAAAAAAGTTTTAGATATTTGCAATGAATATAATGTTGATTGCGAAGTTAGTATTGAACGCTATATGAAATGTGGTGTGGGTATTTGTGGCCAATGCGTAGTAGATGACCTAGGAATTTGTATGTGTAAAGAAGGACCAGTCGTTAATCGTGAATTAGCTAATAAAATTTTTGAATTTGGAAAATATCACAGAGATAAGTCTGGTGCTGTCGTATCATTCTGAACGCAATGGAGAATCCCTTCAAAAAAATAATTAATTTTTAATTTAAAATATATGGAAAATAATATCTTGGAAATTTTAAAAAAAGTTGGAGCTGTGTTGGATAATGATCATTTTGTCGGAACTTCTGGTGGCCATTTTGATACTTATGTAAACAAAGATGCTCTCTACCCCCACACTGAAGAGACATCGGCCGTTTGTAAACTTTTTGCAGAGAAATACAAAGATTTAGATATTGATGTAGTAGCTGGCCCGGCTTTGGGTGGTATAATATTATCTCAATGGACAGCTTACCATCTTTCTCAAATCAAAGGCAAAGAAATTCTCGGTGTCTATGCTGAAAAAGAAGATGATAAATTGACCTTTTTTACCAGACGCAACTACAACAATCTCGTAAGAGGTAAAAAGGTCTTGGCACTTGAGGATCTTACACAAACAGGGTCATCATTAAAAAAATTAGTCGACGCCATAAAAGAAGCAGGTGGCGAAGTGGTTCAGGCTAGTGTGATGGTTAATAAAAATCCACAAACCATAAACACAGAGATGTACGGCGTTCCATTCTCTTCACTAGCAGAAATGACAATTCCCAATTATTCAGCTGAAGAGTGTCCTCTCTGCAAAAACAATGTACCAATAAATACCAAAATTGGTCACGGAAAAAAATTTCTTGAATCTAAGCAAGTTTAATTCTTGTCATTCCGAGTGAGCCCAAAGGGCGACGAGGAATCCCTTTTCAACACACTAACAAATGTATTTTTAATACCCTTGTTAGAAACACTAAAAGGGATCCCTCCCCGATGCGAATCGGGGTCGGGATTAACAAAATATTATGTTCACATACCAACAACGCGCTGACCTTTGCACCAATCCCACCGCCAAAAAGCTTTTTAAAATAATGGAGACCAAACAAACAAATTTGGCCATTGCTGCGGATGTAGTCACCAAAGAAAAATTATTAAAAATTGCAGAAGAACTTGGTCCAGAAATTTGCGTATTAAAAACCCATATTGATATTATCGAAGATTTTGATGCTGATTTAATTATCCAATTACAAAGACTAGCAGAAGAACATAATTTCTTAATTTTTGAAGATAGAAAATTTGCCGATATTGGTAACACCGTAAAGTATCAATATCAAAATGGTATTTATAATATTGCTGATTGGTCTCATATTACCAATGCCCACACTGTGCCAGGGCCTGGGATTATTCAAGGATTAAAAGAAATTGGTTTACCCAAAGGCCGAGGCTTATTACTCTTGGCAGAAATGAGTTCCAAAGGTACGTTAGCCAAAGGTACGTATACTGAGGAAACACTAAAAATGGCCGAAGAAAATAAGGATTTTGTGATTGGTTTTATCACCATGAAAAAATTATTAGATAACCCATGTTTTGTAAACATGACACCAGGTGTACAATTAGCTCAAGGTGGTGATACCCTAGGACAACAATACAATACCCCTGAAAAAGTTATCAAAAAAAATAATTCTGATGTAATTATCGTTGGCAGAGGAATTTATGAAGCCGAAAATCCTTTGACCGAAGCTAAAAAATATCGCGAAGCTGGTTGGCAAGCGTATCAAGAAAAAATAAAATAACCAATAACAACTAAAAACTATACTAAAAAGAACACGCCAGTGTTCTTTTTTATTCTTTATTCCTTACTCCTTATTCCTTAATTTAACCTGGCAATTCATCCACAATCTTTTTCATATCCTTGGCTGCATAAATATTAATTTTGTGACTTTTTCGATCTTGGTCAATCTGATATTTCATTCTTCTTCGCATGGCATAGCCAATGCTTGTACCCCGTGATACCCCCTCCACATGTTTCTTAAGCATATCAGCCAAATATTTCTTTTCTGTATCACCCCAATGTTTATAAGCCAAAGGATTTTCTTTTTTCATCTTATAAATTTTTCTCATCAAACCATGCCGGCCATGAAGACGGAAACCCTTACCAGTGTGGACGCTAAAATCATAAGCCGAACCACCTTCTTTTACAACCTTCTCCACCGCTTTTTCTTGTCGCGCTTTTATCAGTCGTCTTACATAATTATAACGTCTATCATCCGCTTCTTGACTATAAACATCTTCTGCCTCAACTTGGGCTACTGCCATCCGATTGACTGAAGTAGTGGGTCTACTATCATTATTATTTACCCGACTAATTGAACTAGTCGGAGCTGACAACGCATTGTTTAAACGACTAACTGATATTACTGCCTCACTTTTATTACTAAATACAGAAGTTTTAGCATTATTCTTTTTTAAATTATCAGAACTACTAGAATACAAACTGGGTGTCTTGCTTATTTTACTCCCCAATCCGGCTGATGAGGCGATTGGCAAATTTTTTCCTAAATCTAAAGCCATACTATTTTTTTAAAAAATCTTCTACCAATTTTTCTGCTTCTTCATATTCCTTGCACCACTTTATTTTTTCATCTCGCCTAAACCAAGTCAATTGTCGTTTGGCATATCTTCTGGTATCGTGTTTAAGATTTTCTTTCACTTCGTCCAAAGAAATTTTCTTTTCAAAATATTCTTTAAACTGACGATAACCAATTCCGCTCATGGAAGGTAATTCCCATGAATATTTTTGTTTTAATAAAATTTCTACTTCTTTTACCAAACCAAGATCAAACATTTTCTGGACACGATTATCAATTCTTTCATAAAGTGTTTCTCTTTCCACTTCAATCCCAATTTCTAAAATATCAAACAATGGATCACCTTTAATTTGTTGTTCAGAAAAAGGCACCCCACTAAGAATACACACTTCAAGCGCTCGGATTAATCTACGTTTATTATTAGGATCAACTGTTTCGGCAGTCTTTGGGTCAAGACTAGTAATCCAAGTCATCAATTCTTCATTATTTTTTTCTTCTAAACTATCACGTAATTTTTTATTTGGCGGTACGCGAGGAATTTGCAAATTTTCTACCAAAGAATGAACATACAAACCTGTTCCACCTACCATCAACGGCATTTTACCATCTTCATGCGCCATTTTTACATACTTTACTGCCTTGTCTCTAAATTCTGCCACTGTAAAAGCTTTGCCTGGATCCAGAAAATCAACTAGATGATGGGGAATATCTTCGATATAGTAAGTTTTGCGCAAACCATTTCTTCGCCATTCACCAGGCTCTTTGGCTGTGCCAATATCCATTTTTTTATAGATTTGCCTTGAATCAGCGGAAATAATATCGCCATTAAATTTCTTGGCCAAACGCAAAGCCCAGTTAGTCTTGCCACTAGCAGTTGGACCAACTACCACAATTAATTTTTGTAATTTTTTTGTTTCTTCTCTCATATAACATTGATTTCACTGATTACTAAAGATTACACAGATTGTAATTGATATACTCAGCGAAATCAGTAAATAATCAATGGAATCAATGTCTATTATACCACACGTCCCCACAAAAGCCAGGTACCAGCTTTATAAATTTCTGGTGTCTGAATCGTTCCGATCATTGATTCATTACCTTTAAATCTAGTCAATTTCATTTCATTAGAATTACCCTCACACCAACTATCATTGCAACGTTCTACCAAGACTGAGACTTTTTGACCAACATATTTTTGATTTTTGGCATAAGTAATTTCTTCCATTAAATCTTGTAATATCTGCCAACGTCTTTTCTTTTCTGTTTTTGACACATCATCTTTAAACATTTTATCAGCGACTGTGCCTGACCGAGTGGAATATTTAGCATGATAAGAAATATCAAAATCACAAATTTTAAACAGACTAACTGTATCTTGAAATTGTTCTTCTGTTTCCCCACAAAAACCAACAATAATATCTGTACCAATTGCCATGTCTGGACGCTTGGCTCTAATCTTTTTAATTATATCCAGATAAAATTGTCTATCATGCCGACGATTCATTTTATTTAGAATTTCGTCATTACCAGATTGCACTGGCAAATGAATAAAATTCACCTGCTTTGGTAAAGTTAGAGCATCAATCATTTCTTCATCCATATAAATCGGATGCGGAGCAGTCCAATGCACGCGTTCAATACTTTTCATTTTGTTTATTTCCCACAGCAACTTAGCAAAATCATTTTTCTTATAAATATTATCTTTAGAAAAAAATTCTGGATCGGGTGCAATATAATGATTCACAATTTGTCCCAACAAAGTTATTTCTTTATAACCTTTATTATCCAAATCATCTATTTCAGCCAAAATACTTTTTAATGATCGATTACCTTCAGTACCACGGGCAAAGGGTACGACACAATAAGTACAAAAATGATTACATCCTGTCTGGATACTAACAAAGGCTTGAAATTTACTATGATAATTAGGATGGATATTGAGATAATCAGTTTCCAAATCTTCCATCACACGAAAATCTGGATTTAATTCTGCTAACCACTTGGGTAAATGAATCATTTCTTCATTCGCAAAATACAAATCTACCCACGGTATACGCTTTTTTAATTCCTTGGTTTTGTCTCTGCCAGGCATACAACCAGTGACCGCGACAATTAAATTTGGCTTCTTTTGTTTCAGCTTGGCAAAGTTGGCCCCTTGGCCAAAAATTCTCGCTTCAGCTGAATCACGAACGCTACAAGTATTAAGGATAACAACATCAGCTGACTCCACATCACCTGTACTCTGCAAACCCATTTTATTCAAAACCACCTCTATCCGTTCTGAATCATTCTTATTCATTTGACACCCATAAGTTGTTATGTGATACTTATATTGCATAATTTATTCATTCCCGCCCCGTAATAAATGGACAGACGAAGTGATAACGAGTCTGCCATTTTATGTACGGGGTGACAGCCAAAAGTGATAATGTGATAATAATATTGAATCATATTGGACATGAATTGTACTAAAATAAGCCAAATTTGTCAATTCCAAACTTGACTTTTCCGCTAAAATATGCTATAATTTTATTATAATTAATTTTGATTATGCCATTTTCTTTTAGAACAATTTTTGGTAGTGAAAAACCTTCAGCAGAAAAAAGCCGATACGATAATGTAAGATGGCCAACATGTGAAGACCTTAAGGCTGAAGAGCCTACAAAGATAGTAGAGGCTGAAAGACCAGATAAAACAGTAGCAAATGCTACTGTACCAAACGCTAATACAAAACCTGACCACTATACAGTACCTGATTTACCTAGCACCACACAACAACCAGAAAAAGATTCCCCACCAGAATTAAAAAAACGAGTTACAGTTAGTGTAGAAAACTCTGTAGGATTGAGTGTGGATATAAAAATAACTGTTATTGATCCTTTACTTATCATTTTACGAAAAATAAATGCAATTCCAGATGCTAATATGATAGAAAATTTATATGTTCAAGCCGAAAAAAGAGCTCTTGAAGGTAGGGATGCTACCACTGCCAGCAAAATACTCATAAATATGATAGAAGCGATTGCTAAAAAACACAGTATTGATTTAAAACAATTCTTGCTATAACAAATTATTCTTTAATTTAAAACATATGAAAGAAAATGCGCCAAAAATTGACTCTGCCACATCTAAGGGAAGAGGAGGACTCAGGAAGATTGAGGGTGGACAAGAATTTTGGGCCAGGTGGTATTCTCCATTGGCCGATGCAATTAACAATAATCCATTGGTAGAAAGACGAAAAGACAAACAAAATGTTATTAATTTTATTATTGAAGATCTACAAAGACAAATTGGACAAGAAGCAGAATCGGGCTATATTGTTGATTCTAATCTTGAACCTGTAATTAAAAGACTGCAGAGCCCAACAGGTAATACTACCGAAATTCCCCAAAAACATCTGACAAACTATATATACGAAAAAATAAAAAAGTATGATGAATTACAACAAGTTGCTAGACCAAAACCAGCAGACTTGGACAATGCTTTATTGGCTTATAAAGAAAAACTAGATGAAGAAGCCAGAAAAGCAGAAATACTAAGACAGCAGATCGTGGAAATCGATGAAAAAACTCAACTACCTAAAGGTGAAAAACCAGACATAAAAAAACAAGTTAAGTCGGTTTCTAGATGGGTAGCAGCTGGCCTGGCTATTATGGCGGCCTTTAATGCCTTTAAAAAACACGAAGCTCCAGAAATTCCAGAACCAGAAAAACAAAAAAATGTTCAATCTCAACCTGACTTGGCTGACAATCCAGATTTACAAGTAGTAGAGCAACGTGATCAGGAATTTAAGCAAGCAATTCAACAAGTGAAGGAACTAGCCAGACAAACACACACTGAAAATAAACAAATTGCTGACACAAATACAAATTTAGATACAGAAGACGAAACTTTATTACCTTACACTGTACAACCAGGTGATACTTTTTGGGGTATTTTACAAAAAAAATTCCCAGCTGATAACAAAAATGGTATTGAACAAAATGCCATTAATAAATATTGGGGAAGATATAGTGATCTTGTAGTACACTCTGGCGAAGAATTATTTTTTCATGACGACGGAACTGTTGAAAAACACGGCAACCCAACAGAAAACCATAATGGAGAAGCTACACCAGAACACGATAAAGTTTCTCTTGAAAATTTAGATACAAATTTAGGTCTTTCAACTTTGGAAGGAAAAACAAACCCTGAACCTACTCCACAAAAACAAACTCCCAAACCAAGATATTTTGATTCCCAAACTGGTAAAAATGTAATACCAACACATGGGGGAGAACAAATAGCTTTCAATGTCAGTAAACCACAAACGTTTGGAAAAAACCTTGGTACAACACCAGAAATAACACAAAAACATCCAACAAAACCAGCAGAATTACCACAAGGATTCCTTGTAGAAGAAAAAGACAATCCTTTATACCATACAGCTACATCCGACAATACTGATGAACCTGATAGAGATGTAACACAAGATGATGAAAGAGACCAAGACACAACCCAAGTAGAAAAACCAGAAAAAGTTAAAGACAGTGGCCATATTATTGACCAACAAAAAATTGAAGGCGTTAGAAGCAAAATTCTTAATTATGACGCCACCAAAAGAATCGGCAAAACAAAAAAAGGCGAAACTAAATCTCAACCGCTTGAATTAACGCCAGACGAACAAGCTATCGCAATTGACCTTTTACTTGACCGAGCTGTTTATACAGCCAATGCTATTGATATAAATGATATTGCTATGCAAATGGCCAAGCAAACACTTTCAATTGAAAATGCTAGGGAATGGTATGGTCAAATATTTGATGTTCTAAACAAAACTAGCAGAGAAGCAAAAACTATGTTAGGTATAACCGAAGCTGGTTTTCCAAAACAATTTTACGAACACCGACTTGGACAAGTATACAAACAACTTGGTAAATATATTGACAAAAAAAACTGGTTAGAAACTACACCAGCAGAAAAGGAATTCTTCAACTCCGATGATGCACGAGTTGCCGAAGGCGAAACAGATAGGGGTGACTAAATAATTTGATAAAAAAATCCCCATGCTACGTCTTTCAGACTACGCAGGGCAAACTAATATAATTTTTGAGACATATTATGATTAGTTTACCCAGCGAAGCTTTAGCGAAGTTGGGGATTTTTAATTTTCTCTTTTTTTACTTCCTCTCTCTTGTTTCATCTAAAACTTTTTCTACAAATTCTTCTTTCTTCATTTTTTCTTGGTTCTCTTGCCCACGCACGCGAATCATCCAATCTTCACCAGCCAATTCTTTATCCCCCACTACGACAATGTAAGGAATTTTTTGTCCTACAGCTTTACGCACTTTATTTCCTACAGTTTCGTCCGCCTCATCTATATCTACTCTAATTCCCAGCTCTACCAATTCTGTTAGTAAATTTTTTGCCCCCTCAACATGCTTAGCTGAGACTGGTACCAATTGTATTTGTACAGGCGCCATCCAAACTGGAAAAGCTCCGGCGTGATGTTCTATTAAAATAGATAGAAAACGTTCAATCGAACCCATAATTGCAGCATGGAGCATCACAATTCTTTCTTGTTCACCTTTTTCATTTATACAATTTAGATCAAATCGTTCTGGCAAATTGCGATCTAGCTGAACTGTGGCTACTTGCCATTCACGACCAATAGAATCAACCGCAATAAAGTCTACTTTTGGTCCATACATAGCGGCTTCTCCCTTGGCTTCAAACACTTCTACTCCGCGCTCTTGAGCCAGTTCGCGCAATTGATTTTCTGTTCGTTCCCAAACTTCTTTTTCACCAAGATATTTTTCAAAATGATCTGGATCATGAAATGACAAACGCACGCGCATCTTGCCAAAGCCAGTCGCTTTATAAAAAATTTCAATAATATCCCAAATCTTAAAAATTTCTTCTTTTACTTGTGATTCACGCAAAAATACATGGGCATCGTCCTGAGTAATACAACGCACACGAGATAAACCAGACAGTTCTCCAGTTTGTTCATCACGATAAACCATGGTAGTCTCAGCATAACGTTGGGGCAATTCACGATAACTCCGACGGACATGATCATAAATTTGCGTATGGTGTGGACAATTCATTGGCTTCATGGCAAACTCATGGCCTTCGCGAGTAGTGATGTGAAATAATTCGGTCGCAAACTTATCCCAATGACCACTCTTTTCATAAAGAGCTTTTTTGGTAATATGAGGAATAGTCACTTTGGTATAACCACGTTCTTTACGAAGTTGCCACACATATTCATCCAAAGTATTGCGCAGTAATGTTCCTTTTGGCGTCCACAAAGCCAAACCCGGACCAACCAAATCTGAAAAAGTAAACAAATCTAATTCTACTCCCAATTTACGATGATCACGATTTTTGGCTTCTTCCATCATTGTTAAATACTTGTCCAAATCTTCTTGGGTAGCAAAAGCTGTGCCATAAACTCTTTGTAACATTTTATTTTTTTCATCACCATGCCAATAAGCTCCCGCGACTTTTAATAATTTGAAAGCGCCAATTTTACCAGTAGATTCTACATGAGGACCAGAACAAATATCCACAAAAGTATTTGGCATATCTCCACCCTTTTCTCCCATCCAGTATACACTGACTTTTTCTCCTCTACCTTCTATCTCATCTAACCATTCATGTTTATATTCATTGCCCTCATAAGTATTACGACTAAAAAATTCTCTCGCTTCTGCCACTGTCATTTCGTCTTTTATCATTGGCAAATTATCTTTGATAATCTTGGCCATTTCTTTTTCTATTTTATCAAAATCCGCTTCAGAAATTTTTACTTCTGAATCAAAATCAAAATAAAATCCATCATCCGTGGCTGGACCCATAGCGGCTTTAATTTTCCCCGGCCACAAACGCATCATGGCCATTGTTAAGGCATGTTCGCATGAATGACGCATGGCCTCCAATTGTTCTTTTTCCATATTTTTTAACTTAATCCCGAACCCGCCGATGAGACGGTGAGGTCGAAGATACCCGTAAGGGTGGATCCCTTTTCGAGGGTGTTATTTATTATAAATGTAAAATTAATTTTTGTTCTTCAACCATTCATCTTTCAACATACCCATAACTACAACATTCTCATAATTTTTAGCAATTTTATTCCACCCAGCTTTCCTGCGCACACCCTCTTTTTTAAATCCAATACTCTCATACAAATGAAGGGCTTTTTTATAAGGCTCGCTTACATTCAATTCAACCCTAAAAAAAGTTTTCTCTTTAAAAATATATTCCAACATTAGATTAATGGCCATGCGTGCATAACCTTTGTCTTGAAATTTTTTATCACCAATCATAATATACAATCCAACATACCGATTACATTCATTTTTATCAAATCCAATCGTCCCGATAACACGGTCATCATCTGTTACAATCATAAAACTTTCTTCCTCACAATCTTTTTTCTTCAAACCAAGTACATGTTTCTTTTCTTGTTCTTCTGTTACACGATATTTTTCATGACCATAATACATCATAAGATCCTTATTTCCGTACCACTTTACAATATACGACACGTCCTTCATTTCACGTGGACGCAATAATATTTTTTTACCTTTAATTATTTTCATATAATTATTTTTTATATTTTAACCATTCTGAACGGAGAATACTCATAACACCAGAATCTATTCTCTTTTTCAACCTTGGATTATAACCAGCACTTCTCATTACACCTTCCAATTTAAAACCAGCTTTTTTATAAGCTTTTAAAGCTTTTTCGTTTTTCATTTCAACCATTAAATCAAATCTTTCACCTTTTAATTTTTTGAAAAAATAATCTGCACACAGATAAATAATTTCAACAGCATAACCTTTCCCCCACTCTTTTTTTTCGCCAATCACTATGCCCCAACGTCCTGTACCAGCCTTTTTATCCAAAACTATTCCTGTACCACCAATGTGATATCCATCCACTTCTACAGCCCAATTTAAACTATTTACTTTTCTTTGCAAAGATCTAATAGCGCTTTTTTCTTTTTCCAAACTAATTCCCCACACGTTATTATTAAAATATTTCATTACTTCTTTATCCTTAAACCAACGCACATAATTTGGCGCATCACTAACTTTCATTGGACGCAAAGTTACTCTTGGTCCTTTTAAAATTGGTCCTTTCATATAACATTGATTACCTGCCTGCGCAGGCAGGCACTGATTTATAAATTGATTTCACTGATTATTATAATCTGTGAAATCCCTGCCCACAGGCAGGCTCACAAAATCAGTGAAATCAGTGTATTAAAAAACCCCAACACTAACTAGTAGTATCGGGGTCTCAATAATATCACAATTCGCGTTATCTGCGTCATTCGCATAGAAATCCGCGTCATCTGTGTTTTATTAGGACGGTTCCACCCGAAAGTTTAACTCGATTTATAAGCTTAGTCCTTTGAACAGGATCTGCCGGAGAGGCAGAATATGGTTGGTAGCCACATCAATCGCTTATTTATATAGTATTATATTATCAAAAAATTGTCAATAACCAATATTTTATATATTTCAATATCTCTATTTTATCTCAATTTATAAATCATTTATTTAACACAAGGGATTTCTCAGCCACTATGTTCCTTCGAAATTAAATGATATTACTCCACCTCTTTCACAATTACCTGTACATGGTCAGCCACATGGGGCACAGTCCTCATCCACGCTGGTTTGAAACTGATATCCACACTCTGAACATGATCTAAAGATAATAAATAGCGTCTGACTTCATCTTTTGTTTTACCATAAAAAACCATTTTATCTAATTGTTTACTACCTGGATCTAATTTCACCTTGCCATTGGAAAAAATCTGTAAAACCGCTGTACCTTTGGCCAGATCATAACTATCCAACACAATTGAATGGGAAGCCCCTTCTTCAGATAAATTTTCTGCTTCATCCACCAGACGTTTACTGAGTAAAGTGGTGGCTTCTGTCTCCACGTTAGCATTATCAAAAAATACTGCCAAAACAGTTGCTTGCCCCTTCAATTTAAAACCTGCTACTTCGGTACCGACTGTGGCACTGTTTTCAAATTTACTCTCAATAACTTTATAAACTGTATTAGTACTAATATTTAATTTTGATAAAAATGCTTTTCCTTGTTCTTCCAAAGTTGCAAGCATTACTTCCTCAGATTTTTTTACATCAACCTCACTCAAAACTCCAATTACCTTTACCCCGCCAGACATTGGCGACACACTCTTAGCATAAATTACTTTTTGAGTATCTTCGCGTAGCCCAGGGATAGTAAATTTTTCCACTGGACCAATATTTCCACCAGCTCCAGGTTGGTCAGCATAAACATTGGCCTCCACTGTACCACCAGCTGGTACCAATACTCTGTCTTTTAAGCGAAATAAAATCCCTTCTGGAGTCAAAAGTCTGGTGGTAGCAACCAACGGTTGATTTTCATTTGATTCATTTAACAAAGTCACCACTCCAGTCGCCACGGCTGGTTCTTCTCGATTACCAGTTGGATTAAAATCTTTTTCCATCATTACGATTGTAGAAGTTACAACCCCAGACCATTCTCCCCTCGGACCAACCACCACATACTTGTTAGCATCAATTGGATCCGACTTGGTTGTGATTGTAATTACAGCTTCTTTGGAAGACATAAAGACAATTAAACAAAACAGAGCAATTGTAATCAACAAAAAAGTCAGAGCAATAAATTTATAAAGCCGAACCGGTTGATTATTACCAAGATTTGTTTCTTTTCTCATTGGTGTCATATTATAAAAAAATAAATATTTAAAAAATTAATTATTTTATTCAATCACTCTAAAAATTTCTTCCAAAGAAGTCATTCCATCCAAGGCTTTTAAAACTCCATCCTGAACCATAGTACTCATACCCTGGCTGATAGCTGTCTTTTCTATTTCATACTCGGCAACATTACGCGCTAAAATTTTGTCTTTTATATCTTGAGTCACAAGCAAAATTTCATAGATACCTATCTGCCCCTTATACCCAATACCATTACATTTTTCACAACCAACTTTTTCAAAAAAATTAAAAGATTTACTCTCCGCAATCTTCTTTTTGTCTTCTGGCATATTGGCAATAATATCTTTTACTCTTTGATTTTCTTTATCAGTCAATTCATGTACTTTTTTACAAGACTGACAAATTTTACGCACCAATCTCTGACCAATTACACAATTGAGTGCATGGGCTAAATAAAATGTTTCTACACCAAAAGATAAAAACCGAGAAACCGAACCAGCTGCACTGTTGGTATGAACAGTGGATAAAATCAAATGGCCAGTAAGAGCGCCTTGGACAGCTGTACTAGCTGTATCCAAATCACGAATTTCTCCCACCATGGCAATATCTGGATCCTGGCGCAAAATTGATTTTAAGCCCTTGGCAAAAGTATAGCCTTTCTTTTCATCCACTTGGCTTTGATTTACCCCTTCCATTTTATATTCTACTGGATCTTCCAAAGTAATTATTTTTACATCTGGTTTATTTAAAATTTTCAAAATTGCATACATGGTTGTTGTCTTACCAGAACCAGTCGGACCAGTGGTTATAATCATCCCAGTCGGACGAACAATTTGAATTTTCAACTTTTCACGGTCTTCATCAGACAAACCTAGTTTATCCAAATCCAAACCTGATAAAGATTGCCTTAATAAACGCATGACAACACTTTCACCATAAACTGTGGGCATGGTAGAAACACGCACGTCTACATCACCTTCGGGCAAATTAATTGTAAACCGACCATCTTGTGGTTTATCAACTATATTAATCTTTAAACCAGAAACTAATTTTATCCGATTGATTAATTTTTTGTAATCTTCTCTCGGCAAATTAGCGGCATCATGCAACATTCCATCCAAACGTAACCGAGCAGCAATGTTGTCTGCCTCAGCTTCAATATGAAGATCTGATGCTTCTAGTTTTAGAGCCGCGCCTAAAAGCAAAATAAATAAATCACTAGCTGATTTTTTATTTAAAGCCTCTTGTAAAGAAGCAAAATCATTTACATTAGATTGTACGGCTTCCAAATCTTCGGCTTTGACTTCTATATCTTTATTTATGGGTTTTACATCGGGCAAATTGGCATATAATTTTAAAACACTATCCAAACTATTTTCTGAAATCACATAAATTGCCCCATTACTATGATTATCTTCTTCAACTTCATGTAATAATTCCTGTACCTCTGACATAGAGGGGTCCAGAGCCCCAAGACGGACTTCATCTGACGTAGCAAAAAAACACACTACACCCAATTCATCGGCCACCTCTTTTGGCACTTGACGCAAGGCTTCGTGACTCACAGGAAACTTGGCCAAATCAATATGCGGATAACCTAAAGACTGAGCCAATCTTTGGGCTTCTTCTTCTTTTTGTTTAAGACCAACTTGAGTCATTTTCTTAGAAAATTTTTCTTCCACTTCTGATGAAGATATATGTAAACTAGGATGAACATTTTGTCCATCCATTTCTTCATCTTTTTTTGGTTTAAGCAAACTACTGATTGAAGGCAAATCCGACATAACTTAAAAAACTAAATTAAATTCTATGATGACCAGACCAATGCAATAATCTACTCTTGATACCATGTTTATGCATTTTCATAAATAAGTAAGTCCAAATTGAAGTAACAAATGCAGAAAAAATTGATCCTACCCAAACCACAAATACTAAGAAAATTAATATACCAGCGAGTAGGCCAGATATCCACAAGGCTGAGTTGGCAGTAAAGACAGAAATAAACCAAACCACAGCTACTGGTAAAAATAATATCCAAAAACCAAGAAACACTACAATTCCCAATAAAATATTTAAAAATAAAACTAGCAAACCAACTTCAATTGATACTAGCCAGTGTTCAATAAACAACATCCAAGCCGCCTCAACTGCCTCTTTAAAATTATATTTTTCAATTACCACATAACCAGCTGCGTAAACTACCAAAAATGATAAAACTAGACCAACCAAAACCGAGAGTAAAAATAAAACCAGGAATAACAAAAAACCCCAGCCAGAAGATTGTAAGACAAAATTTAAAACTGAATACCCAACCGCTCCAGCCAAACCCGCCATAACTATTTTTTTCAACAAGTTCAAAACAAATAAAGGCCAAAAATGTTTTACACCCACATGCCAAGCCTGACTAACACTGGGCAAACCTTTATCTTTGGCAGATTGAGCACAAGCATCAATCAAAGCACCTTGAGATACTACTGCCACCACTACTGTGGTAATACACAGTCCGAGCAAAATAAGAATAAGCCAAACTAGCCAAGTCCAGCCATCAATAGATAAGGAAAAAAATCCCATACCACTAACCAAATCCTGCATTACTTGTGGCCAGGAAACCCAACTAGGATAAGTATATTTGCTCGAAGCAAAACTTACTTTGGTTAATAAATCCATGAGTCCCATCTGACCCAAAAAAGCCGCAAACAAACCAAATAACCATAACATTTTATGTTTCCAAACGAGTTGCCAACTATGAGTTATGGCCTCGCGATAGAGTGGAGTTTTCATATTACAGAAGTTAAAAGTATAAAATAAAAGCTTAAAAAGCCAACAAGGCTGACAAGACAATAAATTAAATATTTTCTTTGTAAGCTTTGTAGGCGTTGTAAGCCTTGCAAGCATTTTACATTATACCACATTTTTAAATTCTTGACTAAACCAGACTTGACAAACCTGTGTATTTATGATAAAAATGGTGCAATAGAAACGCTACTCACAAGTGGTAGCATTGAGGGAGATCCGAATGGAGATCGGAGCGAAAGTCCTCCAAGAGGAAACGGAATTCGACCAGGTCGGAAGTGTGATGGGTAGGTTCCGCCTGAACCTGCTCGACGGGGACTGGTCCCTCAAGTACTCGGCCACGTGCAAGGCCAAGGCCGCCTTCGGTGCCATCTGTGGCACCACGTGGGTCGAAGTCGACGGGGGACGTATCTACTTCGCGATCGGGCGCAAGGGAATGGAGCCTCGCTTCTTCCCCGGGAACTGCTTCCCGGAAGGAACCGAGTTCCTCGTCACCCCCGAGGACAACCCCGGAGACGGCGCAGGCGGGAGCGACGTCGACGAAGTGGAGGGCGACAACCCCCCGGACGAGCCCGCTCGGTAGCGAAGAAGGGTAAGGCCAGGTCCAGAGACGGACCGAAGCCACTACCCGAGCGGGGACCACAAGGTATTGAAGCACATCGGCAACGACACGCTTCACAGAGTTCTCCAACTCAGAGACTCCGAGACACCAACGCGTGTCACCAAGCCCAGGCCAGGCTGGTGATGCGCTGCCGTGGACCTCCTCGGAGTCAGACACCGGACCCATCGCTCCTCGACATCCTGTCGGGGCAGACAAGCGACAAACGTTTGTTGACTATTGCGCGAGCGGTAGTTGACGACAACGGGCGGGAAGGTCCCCCGCCAGAGGCTTGGGCAGTGATAATCGTTTCACTGCCCTCCTCCCTTGGATTTCACCTTTTAGAGGTGTTTTTTTATACACTGATTACACTGATTATTAAAAGATTTCACTGAACAAAAAATAACTAAACAAAAACCCACCCCGAGTACTCGGGGTGGTTTTCATTTTTGTAAGCCTTGCAAGCATTGTAAGTCTTGTCAGCTTTTTTTGTTTTCTATCTCCATTTTACACTTCTACTACCACGTCCTTTTTTTCCTCTACACCATCATTCATTACCCTTCTAAATTCCTCTTGTTCAATGGTTTCTTTTTCCATCAAATGTTTAACTAATTCATCCATTTGTTTTCTATGTTCTTTAATAATCCGCACGGAAGTTTGCAAAGCTTCATCCAATATTCTATCAATTTCCGCATCAATTACTTCGGCCACTTTTTCTGAATAATTTTTCTTTTCATGAATTTCTTGCGCTAAGAAAATCATTTCTTCGTTTTCTCCAAATTGACGTGGCCCAAGTTTTTCACTCATACCATATTTCACTACCATGGCTCTCGCCATTTGGGTCGCCTTTTTCAAATCACTGGATGGTCCGGTTGATAATTGATCATCACCATAGATTAATTTTTCTGTGGCATATCCACCAAGAATCATGGCCACATCATCTCTAAACTTGGCCAGAGTTTTGTAGTACTCATCCTTTTCTGGCATAGACAAAGTATAACCACCAGCCATACCTCGACCAATAATTGACACCTTGCGTACTGGATCACAGTTCTTGAGAAAATGCCCCACAATCGCATGGCCGGCTTCGTGATAAGCGGTCATTTCTCTATCTTTCTCAGTCATTACTTTTGATCTTTTTTCTGGCCCAAGCAAAACTTTTTCAATACTTTCCAAAATTTCTGATTCACCAATTATTTTTTTCTCCCGTCTCACAGTTAGGATCGCGGCTTCATTTAACAAATTTTCCAAATCCGCACCAGAAAAACCAGGAGTGCGTTCAGCTAGTTTGTGAATAGAAACATCTTTGCCAATTGGTTTATTAGAAGCATGCACTATCAAAATTTCTTCCCGATCATTTATATCTGGCATATCAATTACCACGCGACGATCAAATCTACCAGGACGGAGTAAAGCCGAATCCAACACATCGGGACGATTGGTTGCAGCCACTACGATTACCCCAAGGTTTGGCTCAAAACCATCCATCTCTACTAGGATTTGATTAAGAGTTTGTTCGCGTTCATCATGACTACCACCTAGGCCTGCCCCACGCTTGCGACCAACAGCATCAATCTCATCAATAAACACAATGGCTGGCGCGGCTTTCTTAGCTTTGTTGAATAAATCACGGACACGACTCGCACCGACACCGACAAACATTTCCACAAACTCTGAACCAGAGATATGAAAGAATGGTACACCCGCTTCACCAGCAATCGCTTTGGCAAGCAGAGTCTTACCAGTACCAGGCGCACCCATTAATAACAAACCTTTGGGAATTTTAGCCCCCATATCAGTAAACTTTTTTGGATCTTTCAGAAAGTCTACAATTTCTTCCACTTCGTTTTTGGCTTCTTTGGCACCAGCAATATCTTTAAAAGTTTTTTTATTTTTATCATCTGGTTTGGCTTGCTTGGCCTGTGTCTGACCAAAACCCATGGCCTTATTATTTACACCCTGCACTTGCCGAGTCATAAAATAAATAATACCAACGATAAGTAAAATTGGCAGAATAATTGGCAATAAAATTGACATCCAATGATCAAAACCTGATTCTTCTTTTATGATCACATTTACCTTAGCTAATTTGTCTTGAGCCACGCCATAATCAGATAATAATTCCGTAAACGACTGGCCTAATTCTTTTTTTACTTGCAATGGCTTAGCATTAACGTCATTCAAAGTGACATGAAGAATGTCCCCTTCTACTACCACTTCTTTTACTTCTTCATTATTTACTTTTTGTACCAAGGCGCTCAACCCTACTTCTTCTGGCTTTTCTGAGGTTAAACTAGAAAAACTCAAAAGTGCTGCTACCAGCAATAATGAGGCTACAATAATCACAAAATTCTTGATTAGATTTTTCATACTCGTCTGTCATTCCGAGCGTAAGCGAGGAATCCCTTTCTAACACTCATAAATGATTATTAAATAAATGTCTTAAGTATGGCTAAGTATAAGTTAAAAAAATGAGTTTGTCAATGCTCTGTTATTTTAATAGACCAAAATAAAAAACCGCCCTATTTGGACGGTTTTAAAATCTGTGCAATCTAATTTTTAATCAGTGAAATCAATGTTTTTATTCCTTCACTTCCACTTCCTCCACTTTCTCTTCAGCAACTTTTTCCTCAACAGTTTCTTCAGAAGTAATTTTTTCCTTCTTAACTTTTTCAGTCTTCTTTCCTTTTACACCTTCTAGTTTTAGACCCAAGCGGTGTTCATTTGGTTCAATAGAGATAATTTCAAATTTATGAACTGAACCCACTGGAAATTTTTCTCTCACTAACTTGGAATCCATATTTGGATCATCAGACAATTCAGTCACATGAGCCAAACCATGAATATCTTCATCCAATTTTACCATCAGACCAAAAGGTTCTGACTTGTGTACTGTACCTTCTACAATATCACCAGTTTTATATTTATCTTTTACGCTCTTCCATGGATCTTCTACTAAACGTTTGATAGACAAATAAATTTTTGATTTATTTAAATCAATAATCTGAGCTTTTATCTTATCGCCAATTTTCAAAGCATCTCTTGGGTGATCGATTCTCTGCCAAACGATTTCGGAAATATGAACCAAACCTTCTAAACCTTCACCAAATTTGATAAAAGCCCCAAAGGAAGTAAGCGCACTGACTTCGCCCTCGACCGTGTCACCAATTTTGTATGAATCCAAAACTGCTTTTTGATCATCTTCCCAAACTTCTTTTTCTGAAACGATTAATTTTTCTTCTTTTTCATCAATATTCAAAACTTTTACTTGTAAATCTTTACCAATCAAAGTGCGTAAATGTTCCAAAATACGATTTTTGTCTCCGCCTGGTACACGTGGATAATGATCTGGATTGAGTTGAGAGACTGGCATAAAACCAGACAAAGCATCAATCTGCATCATAAGACCACCTTTATTAGCTGAGACGACTTTGGCCGAAATAGTTACACCGTCTGTTCTATATTTATCCATGCGATTCCAAACGATTTGGTGACCAGCGACACGGAATGATAATTCCATTTCACCATTTTCATTTTCTTCTTCCAAAACAGTAGCTTCAACTTCATCACCAACTTTTATATTAGAAAATTCACTGGACTCAGCAAATAATTCTTTGCCCCGAACAATACCAGTGACAACTCCGCCAATGTCTAATCTAACAGCGCCGTTGTCAATAGAAATTATTTTTCCTTTAACAAGTTCATCTGGCTTTGGTAAGCTAGAAAAAAATTGCTTTAAGAGATTGCCAAAATTACTTTCTTGATTTTTTTCTTCTTTAATCATATGTATTAAAAAAACGCCAATAAATTAAGAATTAAGATTAACCCCTGGCAGGCGTTAAGCCAGATTTGGGCTCCCCAAATGGGGAATTAATTAAATAAATTGCTCTTTACAGAGTGGGCATATTATATATTAATAAAACCTATTTGTCAAGGCTGTATATGAACATAGCACAAAAAACTATATTTTCAAGTATTTTTAACTAAAATAAGCCAAAAATACCTAAGTTATACACACAGTTTTAAGCTTGCGGGTTTATTCAAAATACTGTATAATTATAGCACTTTTATTTCATTCCGAACCCACCAAAAGTAGGTGAGTAATCCCTTTCCAAAACACTAAACATTGCTTCACTATAAGCATATTAAAATTACTTGAAAAGGGATCCCTCCGCCGACAAAATCGTCGTTCGGGATTAACAAAAAAAATATGCACATCTCCTGGCTCGGTAATACGGCTTTTAGAATACAAGCCAAACCATTTGATAAAGACATTGATATTGTCATTGACCCTTACAAACAAAGCAAAGGCGAATTTCCTCGCAGTCTTGCTCCTGACATCTGTCTTTATACCAGAGAAGAAAAAGATTCTATTACCCTCTCTGGCAGTCCTTTTGTAATGTTAAGTCCTGGTGAAATTGAAAATAAAGGCATATTAGTGACCGCTGTCCAGGGACATGACGCCAGTCAAATTATGGTAAGAATTGATGCCGAACAGCTTAGTTTGGCTCATTTGGGTTTGATTAATAAACAATTGACCAATGAACAATTGGAAGTTTTGTCCGAAGTGGACATTCTTCTTGTGCCAGTTGGACATCCAGATTGTTTTGATGCCGAAGCCGCTGCCAAAGCTGTCAACTCAATTGAACCAAGAATCGTAATTCCTATGGCTTTCAAATCTGACAATGATCCTAATGCTCGACCAGTAGAAGATTTCTTAAGAGAAATGGGTGCTACTGCCAATACTCCGGAAAAAAAGGTTATCATCAAGAAAAAAGATTTGCCCCAAGAAGATATGCAAATCATAGTTCTGAGTAAAGAATAAGATTATTTAAAATGTCTGTCTTTATGCCAACAAAAAAATCCGCTACAACCAAAAAAATAAAAACTACTAGGGCAATAAAAAAAGATATAAAAAAAGCCGTGGATAAAATACCTGGTTTGATTTCTGAACAAATTAAATGGCAAAACCCAACACTGGAAGTTAACGATGATAATTCCAAAACACCCACAAAACCAGAATATTATCAAAATAACGGCGAAGAAAATAAAAAGAAATTACTCTGGCTCTTTGTCCTCATTATTGCCGCTCTAGTATTTCTAATGTGGGCTTGGAATTTGACTGTGGTTTTCAAAGACACCAACCGAAATGCAACCAATGATTTTGGATTAATTGATGTGGCCAAAGAAAAATATGAAGCCACCATGAAACAAAATTTTATTAAAGATACAACTACTAATACTTTAGCTCAAGAAAAAACAATTGAGGAAGAAAAAATAAAAACCTCTTTAAAAGCTAGTCTGAATAAATTATTATCAAATATAACTAGTTCAACTGTATCCTCAACAGAAAAAAATATTACTACTACCAAAAATTTTTAATATAACCTATGACAAAAAATAATTTAGATGAAAAACAAGATAAATTAGAAATTGATCCAGTCGGCAAAGTTGAATCCGCTCCTCTGGTCGAAGAAGTAAAAAATTCTTATCTAGAATACGCCATGAGCGTAATTGTTTCTCGTGCTCTACCCGATGTTCGTGATGGTCTAAAGCCTGTTCACCGCCGTATTCTATATGCTATGTGGAATATTGGACTCAAACATAATGCCAAATTTAGAAAATCTGCTCACGTCGTCGGTGAAGTGATGGCCAAGTATCACCCTCATGGTGATTCATCTATTTATGATTCTTTAGTCAGAATGGCCCAGGACTTCAACATGCGCCATATGCTGGTTAATGGCCAAGGAAACTTTGGTTCTATGGACGGCGACTCGGCCGCAGCCATGCGTTATACCGAAGCCAAACTTCAAGCTATTGCCGAAGAAATGCTTTTGGACATAGAAAAAAATACTGTCAATTTTAGACCAACTTACGATGCTTCTCATTCTGAACCAACTGTTTTACCAAGCAAACTGCCAAATCTTTTATTAAATGGCAGTATGGGTATTGCGGTTGGTATGGCCACCAACATTCCCCCCCATAATTTATCCGAACTATGTGATGGTATTATGGCTTTGATTGACAATCCAAAAGTTTCAGTCGAAGAATTGGTTGATTTTATCAAAGGTCCTGATTTCCCCACTGGTGGAATTATTTATAACAAATTAGATATTGCCACGGCTTTTGCTACTGGCAAAGGTGGTATTATTGTTCGGGCCAAGACTGATATTCAAGAAACCAAAAACGGTTTATTTAGAATTATTGTTAGTGAAGTGCCTTACCAAGTAAACAAAGCGACTCTGATAGAAAAAATTGCCACTCTAGTGCAAGAAAAAAAGATTGACGGCATAAAAGATTTGCGCGATGAATCCAATAAGGACGGCGTGCGCGTGGTCATAGAATTGAAAAAAGATTCTTATCCAAAAAAAGTTTTGAATCGCTTGTTCAAGCTGACTGATTTGCAAACCACATTTCATTACAACATGTTGGCTCTTGTCGATGGTATTCAACCTCGAGTTTTGAATTTAAAAACTATTCTAGAAGAGCATATCAAACACCGCCAAGAAATTATTAAAAGAAGAACTGAATTTGATTTGGAAAAAGCCAAAGACCGTGCTCATATTTTGGAAGGTCTAAAAAAAGCTCTGGACAAAATTGATTTGGTGATTGCCACGATCAGAAAATCGAAAGACAAAGAAGAAGCCAAAGTAAACTTGATGAAAAAGTTTGATTTTTCTGAACGGCAGACTATGGCCATTTTGGAAATGCGTCTCCAACAATTGGCCAATCTAGAAAGACAAAAAATTGAAGATGAATTAAAAGAAAAGAAAAACTTAATCAAAGAATTGGAAGCAATTTTGGCTAGTCCAAAAAAGATTTTGAGTTTAATAAAAGAAGATATTAAAAATATTAAAGAAAAATATGGCGAAGACCGTCGGACTCAGATTGTGCCCCATGGTGTGAAAGAATTTAGTATTGAAGACCTCGTTCCAAATGAACCGACAATCATTATGACCACCTGCGACGGTTATATCAAACGTATGCCACCCGATACTTTCAAAACTCAGAGCCGTGGTGGTAAAGGTGTTATTGGTCTCACTACCAAAGAAGAAGACGTGGTGGATAAAATGATTACCACCAATACTCATGATAATATTTTATTCTTCACTTCCCGTGGTCGAGTTTTCCAATTGCGTGCTTATGATATTCCAGTCGCTTCTCGCACTTCCAAAGGACAAGCGCTTGTAAATTTCTTACAACTCGCTCCCAATGAAAAAGTCTCGGCAATTTTGTCCATGGAAGACATGAACAATTTTAAATTCTTGGTTATGGTGACTACCAAGGGCACAATTAAAAAGACGGCTCTAGAAGATTTTGCCAATGTGAGACGTTCGGGTCTAATTGCACTAAAACTAAGACCAGAAGATATGCTAGAATGGGTCCAGCCTTCTACTGGTAAAGATGATGTGATGATCGTCACGGCCGGTGGACAAGCGATTAGATTCAAAGAATCTGGCATCCGGGCTATGGGTAGAACTGCTTCTGGTGTCCGGGGTATGCGCTTAAAATCAAAAGACGAAATCGTGGGTATGGATGTAGTCTCGCCAGAATTAGTCAAACAAGGCGTATTAGAAATGCTCGTTATATCTGAAAATGGACTTGGAAAAAGAACGAAATTGAATGAATACAAAGTCCAAGGCCGGGGTGGTTCTGGTATCAAAACCATGTCAGTCACAGACAAGACAGGAAAAATAATTTCTATGGTGGTAATTAATAATGCTGAAGAAAAAGATCTAATGTTAATTTCTGTTAATGGCCAAGTAATTAGAACTCCACTCAAATCTGTTTCCACTCTTGGTCGGGCAACTCAAGGTGTAAGGGTCATGCGCTTTAAGGAAGAGGGTGACAAAGTGGCGAGTATGACGCTGTTATAATAAAATACAAGATACACATAACAAAATACAAAAAAACCTCGGATTCATCCCGAGGTTTTGTTTTTTAAATAAATATTTTTTATCCAACTTCTGCTAAATCATCTCTTACCATTTGTTCCTTAGATCTATTTACTAGATCTTTAAAATCATCAAATGTCTGTCTTCTAACTCCTGGACCGCCTATCTTTAAACTTTCCTCCAAAACATCTTTAATTCTTTCAGATTCCCTCACAACTGGATGACCTTCGGGAAATAAACCTTTTGCCGCTTCATGAAACTTATCCCAATATGATACTCTACCAAAATCATGTACATCCGATGGTAAATTATAATCCAAACCATTTCTTAAATCATCAATAGTTTCATCTACTAAATTATCCATATTCTTTTCTGTAGCTTGAATTCTATCTTCATCATCAATGACTACTTCAGCTGGATGCCTTAGTTCTTCAGTCATATATTTCAAATTATTAAAAAAATTAAGCTGCTTCTTTATAAACATCCGCATCAGTTTCTGCCTCTCCTCCTCCATCCTCAGTCTTTTCTGGAACAAAATTTAATTGTTCCTCCTCTGCTCTTGCATTTTCTACTAAAAATCTATTCCAACTATTATAAAAACTCTCTACCTTAGATCTTTGAACTTTTCCCTTTTCATTTAAATCATCATAGATATGCTGAGCGTCTCCTCCCATTTCATTATATTTAATAACAGTTTCTTTTACTTTTTTTAAATTTTCTGCCAAAGTCAACCAATAACTAAGACTACCTAATTCTTCATCACTTTCTGGCATTTTTATTGCTTCTTTATTCAACAACAAACCAAAATCAGCATTAGCTTTGGCTTTTCTTTCTTCCACCACTTCTTCTCTGCTATGTATATATTCACCTGATTCTATACCAGTCATATTTTAATTTTTATTGCTTATTTTTTATCTCCACTTATCTCAATTTATTTTCTAAATATTTAAATCTTCAATCTTATTTCATCATCTTCAACGCCTCCTTAACCAATTGTTCACTAGTCTTGTCTTTTGTGTCCAAAGTTTTTACTATCATTCTCGCTTCTTCTTTGGAATAACCTAGGCTAACAAGCGCATCTATCACTTCTCCGAGTGATTCTCCAGTCTGGTCCTCACTATCAGAAGTAAAATCACTCATCTTACTTCTTAAGTCTACCACAATTCTTTCGGCAGTTTTTTTACCCACTCCACTCACTTTTGTTAAGTAAGCCGAGTCCCCACGCGCAATCGCAGCTGATATTTCTTCTACTGTACCAAGTGATAACAAATGCAATGCACTCTTTGGTCCAATCCCCGACACATCCAAAAACTTCATAAACAAATTTCTCTGGGACAAATCTTTAAATCCATACAAATCCATGGCATTTTCCCGTACGGCTAAATAAGTGTAAAGACTTGTGTCTGAATCCAAATCTGATTCCAAATACAAAACTGGCGCTACATGCACCCCATACCCCACACCCGAAGCTGTCAAAATCGTTAAGGTTTGATTTTCTTTATTTATTATTTTACCAGTTAAAAAAGATATCATACAAATTATTTCCTTATATTTAACCAAAATTAAATTACAATGTCAATTGAATTAATCCTCATCATGTTCATCCACTATTTCCCCCACCAATTCTTCCAAAACATCTTCCAAAGTCACTATGCCTAAAATTTTATTATTAATATCCTTAACTAAGGCCATATGAATTTTTTTCTTTTGAAATAAATGTAATAAATCATCAATCTTCAAATTGCCTTCCACTTGAAAAAATGGCCTAATTATCTTTTTTACAGACCTGTCTTCATGATCATCATTAAAAGCGACTAAAATATCTTTAGTATAAGCCAAACCAATTATATTATCCAAAGAACCTTCAATAACTGGGAAACGAGTATGAGGATTCTCGGCAATCACATCAGCCGCCTCATCAATTGTCAGATTGCTGGTCAAAAATTTTATATCTTTTCTCTTGGTCATGATATCTTCGGTTTCAATATCATTCATTTCAAAAATCCGATTCAAAATAATTTCTTCACCACTTTCAATATTTCCCTGATTCCGACCCAATACAGCCATGGCTTTCAATTCATCTTCATGGATTTGGTCTGGTTCATGCTTTCCAGCAAACATATTTGTTAACCATTCAAAAAAAATAATAATCGGCCAAAAAATCTTTTGTACAATATATAACAAAGGCGCACCAATAATTGCCACTTTTTTACGATGGCTAGCCGCATAAGATTTTGGGGTTATTTCCCCAAAAACCAAAATCAAAAAAGTCATTACACCAGTGGTAATACCAATGATGGCTGAGGAAAATAAATCTGACGCAATCACAGTGGCCAAAGAAGCTGAAGCAATATTAACAATATTATTACCAATTAAAACTGTAATTAACAACCGCCTCGGTTGGCTCTTTAACTTTTGAATTAATTCTGCCCTAGGTAATTTCTTTTTTACCATGGTTGCCACTCGTGCGTCAGACAGAGAAATAAAAGCAACTTCACTCGCCGAAAAAAAGGCTGATAAAGCCAGTAGTATTATTAAAATTATAATATTTACTAACATACTTTTTATTTAATAGAACACAAATCTGACAAATTGCCTCAAATTTTCACAAATTATATTTGCTTAAATTTGTCTAATTTGGGTAATTTGTGTTCTATCTGGCCATCACTTTATTTTTTAATTTGTCCGGCATCTTTTCTATCGCATACCTCAGAGCCGTTCTAGACATTTTTGCCTTTCTTTTCATTACAAACTCAAATACTGGTTCCAAATAATTATCACTGGCCACTTTTAGCATCCAGCCATAACCTTTTTGGACTAGATCATCGCTGTCTGTAAGTAAAGTACCAGCAATAGCAAAATTATGCACTAAAAACTTTTTATCTTTTCTAGTGGGGTAAATCATGATTACGGCTGAGGCTCGTCTCTCCCAACGATTTTTTGATTTAGTCCATTTTTTTACCTGAACTAAAAACTCGGGATAATTATAAAGCACATAACCAAACGCATGCGTGCAAAAATCATCACACTTGGCCCAATTGTTTATATATCTCTTTAACCACAATACAAATATTTTAAAATCATTTTTAACAAAAGTCTGCCTTATCCGCCACAAAAACTCAAACGCCATACCGGCTTCTTCATTATAATTTGATTTTAATAATTCTTCGCACAACCAAAAAATATCTTTCTTATGCCAATTTTTTATTTCTTGCCAATACTTTTGTTCCAGTTTTTTTACAATTGGATTTCTTACTCCCCAACATTCAATTGGCTCTTTAAAGAAATTAATACTCCCCTCACGATATTTTACATCCACGTTCTTTTTCAAATCTTTTCTAATTTGTAAAATTATTTTTTGCGTAAACATAATTTATAAAAACAAAAATTGATAAAAATTTCAAATTACACAACAAATCTTCCATTTTTCTCTGTTCAATTCCGTTATTTCTGTTGTTAAATTTACAACGGAACAAAACAGAATTATACAATCTAAAAAAATAATATACAAACTTGTCCCAATATATTTATAGTGTACTTTATTTATATTATATTTTCAAGATTAAAAAACCCATTGCATTTTTGCGCTGGGTTTTTTGTTAAAATTTTCTCTAGTACTTTTCTCGCCTCTTACTCCTTATTCCTTACTCCTTTACTAATACCGATAATGCCCTGGTTTATAAGGTCCATTCACTTTTACTCCAATATAATCGGCCTGCTCTTTGGTAAGTTTGGTTAATTTGATGCCAATCTTCGCCAAATGCAAACGTGCGACTTCTTCATCCAAATGCTTGGGCAACATATAAACACCGATTTCATATTTTTTCTGCCACAATTCCAATTGCGCCAAAACTTGATTAGTAAAACTATTACTCATCACAAAACTAGGATGACCGGTCGCACAACCCAAATTCATTAGTCTGCCTTCGGCAAGCATATAAATCTCGTGCTTGTCTGGAAAGACATATTTGTCTACTTGAGGTTTGATATTTATTTTTTTAACTCCGGCCAATTTATTTAATTTATCAACTTGAACTTCATTATCAAAATGGCCAATATTACCAATAATCGCTTGGTCTTTCATCTTCTTCATATGTTCCACCCGAATAATATCCTTATTACCAGTCGTAGTAATATAAATATCCGCTTCGCCCAAAGTATCTTCTACTGTTTTGACCTCATAACCTTCCATACTCGCTTGCAAAGCGCAAATCGGATCAATCTCGGTTACAATCACACGACAACCCTGACCACGCAGAGCCTGAGCACACCCCTTGCCTACCTCACCATAACCGCACACGACCGCGACTTTGCCACCAAGCATCACATCCATAGCCCGATTGAGACCATCAACGACTGAATGGCGACAACCATAGACATTATCAAATTTTGATTTAGTCACAGAGTCATTAACATTGATGGCGGGAAATAACAATTTACCCGCTTCGTGCATTTGGTACAAACGATGTACACCCGTGGTAGTTTCTTCAGACACACCTTTAATTTTTTCCGCCACCTTGGTCCAACGATTTTTATTTTTCTGATATTCTTTTTTTAACAATTTCATTAATTCTTTAAAATCTTCTTGAGCATCAGGAGAAATTTTATTTAAAATCTTTGGATCTTTTTCAGCTTCAACTCCTTTGTGAATGACCATGGTCGCATCACCACCATCATCCACAATCATATCAGGACCACCACCATTACCAAAATCCAAAGCGCGTTCTGTACACCACCAGTATTCAGCCAAAGTTTCCCCTTTCCACGCAAAAATCGGCACCTTACTATCACGCACCACAGCCGCTGCCGCATGATCTTGAGTAGAATAAATATTACAACTAGCCCAACGCACCGATGCTCCCAAAGCAGTCAAGGTCTCAATCAAAACCGCCGTCTGAATCGTCATATGCAAAGAGCCCATAATCTTGACACCCTTAAATGGTTTAGTCTTGGCATATTTCTCACGAATTGCCATAAGTCCAACCATTTCCTTTTCAGCTATTTCAATTTCCTTCCGTCCCCAATCTGCTAATTTAAGATCTTTTATTTTGAAATCCTTCTTCATAAAATATAGTCACTTTAATTAAAAACAAACATATTATAACAATCTTTGAAACAAAATTCAAGATACACATAATAATATACAAATCATCCCAAAAGGATGATGTTTGTATTTTGCTACGTGAATTATGCCTGCCCACAACGCTCTCGCTTGCGAGGCGGGCGGGTATTTTACAACGACAAACTCACCGTCTCCCCAAAACAATCTTCATATCTACTATTAAATTCTGCCAAACTAAACTGGTGATTCTGCGTGCCATAATGTTCCACTGCATAAGTCGCACAAACCGCTCCCACTTGACCGCAAGTTTTGTAATCATGTCCCTGGACATAAGCGGTAAAAAATCCAGACCGATAAGCATCGCCCGCTCCAGTGGGATCTTCAACGGACAAAGCCGGACAAACGCCAACTTCAATGATTTGATCCTTGGTAGTAATGACTGAACCTTTTTCTCCCAAGGTAATAATCACTACTTCTACGTGTTTTAATAATTCCGCCATATCCCAACCAGTTTTTTCTTGAGTCAATTTCATTTCATAATCATTGGCAATATAAAACTTGGCCTGACCAATAAGCATCATTAATTCTTGAGCGGTAAAAGCGGTTAATTGGTGTGAGGGATCAAATACAAACGGAATTTTCTTTTCATAACATTCTTTCGCATGCTTAATCATGGCTTCCTTTTTGGTTGGGGTAATCAAAGCCAAATCAATTGGTTCTAAAACTTGTCCAACAGACAAATCAGTTGCTTTATCAGCCACACCATTGTGATAAGCAATAATCTGATTATCATCTTTATCAGTGGTAATATGAGCGGAAGAAGTCAGGCTATTTTCAATTATTGGCATGTACTTGGTACTGATATTATATTTTTGAAAATGTTCCAAATATTCCCGAGCATCACTACCAAGTGGAGCTAAAATAATTGGCTCACCACCCAAAAGTTTGACAGTATAAGCAATATTACCTGCACAACCACCAAAATTTTTATTTAATTTTTCTACTACAAAACACACATTTAAAATGTGAATCTGATCGGGTAAAATATGATTCTTAAAACTATCAGGAAAATCCATGATATAGTCATAAGCGAGTGAACCAGAGATTAGTAAAGCCATAAAAAATTGTTAAAAATAACTCCATTATCATATCATAAGTTATCCACATTTGCCAATCAAAGCCATTATGTTATATACTTAATCATACTAATTAAGTATTAATTAAATTATATGGATAAAAAAATATATTTAACTTTGGCAACAGTCACTATTTTATTAATCGGTGCTGGCTGTAATCAAGCCACCCCACAACCAAAAATTAACATCAATACACAAAACACTATTCCTACAAATAAAGTAACTCCCCCAGCCACTGATAATACCATAAATACAAAAGTTGAAAATAAAACTATACCTAACACAAAAACATTTACTGTCAAAGCCAATAATTATAAATTTGATCAAACAAACATTATTGTCAACCAAGGAGACGAAGTGGAAATAGTCTTTGTCAATCAAGAAGGCTTTCACGATTTTGTTTTGGATGAATTCAATGCCCGTACTAAACAATTAACAGCTAATAATTCTGAAACTATAAAATTTATAGCTGACAAAGTTGGTACATTTGAATACTATTGTTCGGTTGGTAAACATCGCCAAATGGGCATGGTCGGAAAATTGATAGTGGAATAAATCCTTCTCTACAAAATAAAACCGCCCCAAATATTCGGAGCGGTTTTATTATTTACAATTTAATTTTTATCCTTATCTTCATTTTCTTGATCTCTTACTCTATCTTCATTTTTTCTATCTTCTCCCTTTCTATTTTCTTCTTGATTATTTTTTACTTCTTCTTTAATTTTTTCCTCTGCCTGTTTTTTTATTTCTTGCAAATTTTCTTTGGCCTGTTTTACCTCTTCTTTTAATTTTTGTTCAATGTTTTTTAATTCTTCGTGTTTATCCTTGATCGCTTGCTTAATTTCATCTCTAAATTGGGGAGTTCCAGTGGTAAAAATAGTAGTAGTGGAAGTAGAATCTTCAACCTCATCTTCTTTTTCTAAATTAAATACCTTTGTTATATACTTTTTTGCTTCTTGGGCTTTGCGATGTGATTCTGAATATTTCACTACTGCCTCACCATATTTACCTTCGTCAAAGGCTTTATTTCCATCGACCACTAATTTTTTTGCTTCACCTAATTTTTTTACAGCTTCAGCTTTATTTTCTATACTCACTTTGTCTGCATTATCATTAATAAACTTTTCTACCTCGTCAATTTTATTTTGAGCGGCATTTTTTCTATTTTCTGCCACGTTACTCAAAGTAGTGGTGCTACTTTTTTTAATCAATTCCCATTCATGTTCCAATCTATCTTTAATCGTAGATGAAGCCTGTTCGTGTAAAGATTCTACCACGTCTTTCATCTTTTCTCTGTCTTCTTCTCTATCTCTGATTCTTGATAAAACTTCATCATGGGCTTTTACTGCCACTTCAAAATTGGCTTTTAATTTCTGAGCTTGTTCCTCAGTTAATTTACCTGCATCTTGTAATTTTTGTAATCTGGCATCAGCCTTTTTTGAAAACTCCTCAAACTTGTTTGCAAGCATTGCCGAAGTGGAGGTGGTTAATTTACCTTCGCTTGATAACTTTTCTACTTCTTCTAGACGTCTTTCTGCTCGTCTATTTTCCCAAGCTACTTTAGCCTCTGAACTAATAGCCAAAGCTGAACGTACTTCTTCTGTTACCTGGGTCTTGATTGGATACAAAAGATCACCGGGCAAAGAATTTTCAGCCGCTGCGGCTGTACCCCCACCCATAGCCAAGATTGCTGCGATTAATAATCCGACAATCATATGTTTATGATTAGTGAATAAAATAAGGAATGGAACCTTCTGAGTATTATGACGAAGTTCGGCAGAATTTCTTACCAAACCAGTTCTAGCTAATATAAAATCAAGACTTTTGTCCTTTTCTTCTGGAGTTAATTTTAATTGTCTTAATTGTTTAAAAAGTTTCATATAGATATTGCGATGCTAATATACTAATTCATACTAATTATACTAATAACGAACATTCGTGTGATTATTATCATTAGTACCATTCGTATATTGGCATCGTATTTTATTAGTATCGCATTTATAATTACATCAGATTACTTAAAGTGCATTTCCTCTAACAAACCTTTTAACTTTTTTAATCCCCGATGAATTCGGACTGATACAACATCTTCACTTTCTTCTACTATTAAAGCAATCTCTTTGGGGCGAAAGCCTTCTATATACCTAAGGTTTAAGACCTCAGCATAAATTGGCTCCAGATTATCCAATGTCTTTTTTACAGTTTGCAAATCAATTTTTAAATTCCAATTTTCATCTTTACTAGCTATTTCCCAACCAGTTTCAAGCATCGTCTCGACTGACACACTCTCCTTTTTAGCACGATAATAATCCACTATCAAATTCCTCGCTACTTTGAATACAAACGCCTTTAAATTGTCCACTTGATTCCCAGCTTTTAAATATTCCCAAGTTTTGAGAAAAGCCTGTTGCATAAAATCCCGCCCCAACTCACGCTCAAACAAACGCAGGTAGCAAAAGCGAAAAACTGCGTCAGCATATTTGTCATAAACTGCCAAAAACTCTTTTTCCATAGTTATAATATATATGACGATAATGTTATTAAATTCTTACATTACTATATATCTAGTGGACTGGTTATTTCATGTAAATTCTTATTGGCCACATGCGTATAGATCTGCGTCGTTTGTAATTTAGCATGCCCTAATAGTTCTTGAATATACCTGATATCGGTTCCATTTTCAAGCAGGTGCGTGGCAAAACTGTGTCGCAAAGTATGTGGTGAAACATTTTTTTTAATCCCCGCTCGCAAAGCTGACTGAGCCACAATTTTTTGGATTGTCTCTTCAGTCAATCTCCCGCCTCCGCCCAGCTTCGGCGAGGCAAGTCCACCCCTACCATTCGTGAATAAATAATCATTACTCTTTTTTAATTTTGCCTGAATTTGTAAAATGCTTTTTAATTTTATAGGCAATATTACCATTCTATCTTTTCCGCCCTTGCCCTGAAACACATGTAGAAGCATCCGATCCAAATCAATATCTTTCATCCTGATATGGGTTAATTCTGACACTCTCACTCCAGTGCCATAAAGCAAGCTAATAACACAATTATGCTTGGGGTTAGCCGTCATCTCAATCATTTTATTCACTTCTTCTTTTGATAACACCACTGGCAAATACTTCCCTCTTTTTGGTTGTTTTATATTCAAGAAAAAGGATCTTTTCCAGACCTCTTTGTAATAAAACTGTAAAGCATTATAAGCCACCGCAACCGAGGAAGCTGACTGATTTTGCAATAAATAATCCAAATAATTTTTAATATCACTAGTATTTACCTCTCGCGGATCTTTCTGACAAAACCGCAAAAAATCTCCATTGATACGGACATAGGACTTAATCGTTTTTGGACTATAATTTCTGATTCTTAATTCCTGTTGTAAATTATCCAAAGTATTGTCTTTTACCATATATATTGCTAAAATATACTTAATTATAGACCCCCGCCCTATAAGCCATTATTACCAAATATTATATCACAACCAAGCCAAAAATCCGATGGGTTCGGATAACGGTAGTTATGTGAAATAAAATTCTTTC
>DOMK01000010.1:0-24963 GCA_003510435.1 Candidatus Magasanikiibacteriota bacterium | reverse complement strand
AAGGAAAAATAAGTTTTTTTTATTTATTTTTAGAGGGGTATAAGGTGTCTTTTTTGCTCCTGGAATCGCAAAAAAGACGATTTTTATTTATACGATTTTGTGGTAGAATGGTGATAGTAGACGCTACACAATTTTTAACTTGTCAAAGTCAATTTTTTATGCAAAAACCTTATTACGAAAAGCCAAGATTTAAGCTATACAAAGACGATTGCTTGAATATCTTAAACTCTCTACCCGAAAATTCGGTAGATATGATTTTTGCCGATCCGCCCTATTTTTTATCAAGTGGTAGCTTCACTTGCCAAAACGGACAAATGGTCAGCGTAAAAAAGGGCGACTGGGATTTAACTAATGGGACAAAAAAGAATTTTGAATTTCATAATACTTGGATTTCGGCGTGTCGCCGAGTCCTAAAACCGAACGGAACAATTTGGATTAGCGGAACTTATCACTCAATTTATCAATGCGGATTCGCATTGGAAGTTAATAAATATCATTTTCTTAATGACATTGCGTGGTTCAAGCCAAACGCTTCACCAAATTTGAGCTGTCGTTTTTTCACGGCCAGTCATGAAACTTTGCTTTGGGCAAGAAAAGAAAAAACAGGCAAGCACACTTTTAATTATGATCTAATGAAAAATGGCGAATGGCCAGAAGATCAAATAAAAAAACCAGGATTGCAAATGAGATCTGTTTGGTCAATCAATACGCCCAAGCCGATTGAAAAAAAATTTGGAAAACACCCAACACAAAAACCTTCTGATTTACTCAAAAGGATTGTTTTAGCAAGCACAAACAAAGGCGATGTGGTTCTTGATCCATTTGCGGGTAGCTCAACGACAGGATTGGCAGCATATCTTTATGGTAGAAATTTTATTGGGATAGATCTTGAAAAACAATATCTTGACTTATCAATCAAACGATTTGAAGAATTGGATAAAAATATTAAAAATAAACTTTCTAAGAAATAGTATGAAAATAGTTACAAGAACAACAGCAATAAATAATCTGAAAAAACATGTCGGGCAAGATTTGCGGAAACTTGCCTTGCAACATGGAATTACAACCTACGAAACCGGAAAACAAAACAAGGGCTGGAAAGGTTTAGTTTTGGAAATACTGGCGGGATTGGAAAATAATGTTTCCAAAGCACCAAACGGACTTTCATATGAATTGAAATCGGTTAGTTTTCACAATGTGAAAAACGAACTTACGCCAAAAGAAACAATGGCAATCACAATGATTAATCCCGAAGAATTGAAAAAACATTCGTTTTTTGAAAGCCATTGTTGGGCAAAATTAAAATCAATAGTATTTTGCGCCGTTATGTGGCACGGTCAAAATTCTGAAAATGCCGAACTGTTGAAAGTGGCAAGTTTAGATTTTGCCGAAGATGACGAGCTTATCAAGGAAATCAAAGCCGACTATGATTTTATTCGCGAGAAACTTATCAAAAAAGGTTTTAGTGCATTGACTGGCAAAGACGGAAAATGGATACAAGCTCGCACGAAAGGAACAGGTGGAATAAATCCAAAAACTGGAAAACGACGACCAATAACTCGCGCATTTTATGCACGAACAAGTTTAGTTAAAAAGATTTTTGAAATTGCAAGCTAAATTATATGAAAGCAAAAATATCAATAACTGAACAAAATGCTGAAATTGAAGCCAGCCAAGAGGAAGTTTCAGAATTTTTAGAAAAAGTTATACCAAACTTTGTATTAGAAGGTGGCGGTATTCTATCTGATACGGTTCGTTTTTGGAGATGGAAAAACCAAATAAATATAATTAAAAAGGTAAAAAGCATAGTTGAAAATAGTAAGCTAGATAAAAAGCAGGTGCCTTTAAAAATTCTATTACCAATAATGGAAAATTCTTCTTTGGAAGAAGAAGAATTAATTCAAAATAAGTGGGCAAATATTTTAGCAAATGCTATAACAGCTTCAAAAGATATTACGCCAAATTATGCAGAAATACTAAAAGAACTTTCAGTTCTTGAGGTAGTTATACTCGATAAATTATTTGACGAATCAAATAAAGAAAGTGATTACGAGAAAAGAAAACAGTTACAATTCAGTAAACAAAAAATATCTGAGATATTCAAGTTGTCCAGCGAACAAGCAGATTTAATAATAGAAAATCTTTACAGATTAAATTTATGCCAAGCTCCTGCTGGTCATGGCATTGCTGTCGGGCAATATAAATTTGCCCTTAGAACAACAGAGGTTTTTGAATTTACTACATTCGGATATTACTTTGTGCAGGCTTGCAAATGGGAATAATAAGGAGTTTTTGATTTTGGGCATTCACCCCTAACCCCTCTGCCCAAAATCAAAAACAAAAAAACTTATTTATCATTTAGAATAAAAAGCAAATTTAAAAAAAGAAAAAAGAAAGAATTTTACATCACATAACAAGGCATATCCGGTTCAAAAATTTTGCGCTTTATAATAAATTAAGGAAAGCAAAATTTTCTCTCCCAAATTTTTCTTACGCTCCGCTTCAGAAAAACTTCGGATATGCCTAACGTTATCGGACATGTCTCCTATTATTGGTAGATAATTCAAAGATTTGTGTATTAAAAAAGTCCCGATTAAATCGGGACGTTTTGTTTTTAATACCCGTCGACACATCAACGATAACACGGCGTATGCGGTTACGCAAAAACAAATAATTATAAATTTTAAACCTACACCGACCCCCGAACTTCGAGAACCAGTGAGGTTCGCCGATGTTCGGGGATCGTATAACCCCCTTACAGCCTCCACAGCTCGGCGTCGACTTCGAACTCGATGACTTCGGTGGCAGTCCGAGAGACCAGCTCGAGCCTGTCAGGAGTGAGACGATGCTCGGGTGGGTACTCCGCTCGCCAGCCGACGTCCTGGCCGTCGAAAAAGGACCTGCAGTAGTCAGCGACGTGCTCCGGCATCATCTCGCGGAAGATACGCCAAACCTCCTCGAGTTGGGGCGGTGGTTGGATCGGCTTGTTGCCAGGCAAAAGCGAGCCCGTCTTCGCGAGCAGATGAACCGTCGCGAAGAAGTACATGAGCTGTTTCCACCGTCGCCTGACGTCATCTTCCGGAATCTTCAGCAACTTAGCTGAGAGTTCGATGATGTCAGGCGCTTCGTACCCAACACGAACACGAGCAACGGGATCACCCGCGAACACGCTCCAGTCAATACGGGTCTCGTCATACATGGGATACCCCCTCAAATTGATCGCTGTGGATTAACACTATATAAACATATTATAGATAAAATGGCAATAGTAAATATGGTGTTAAAATTTATAATTATTTGTTTCTGTTCCACCCAAATGGCGCGATGTATATTGAGAGTTTGAGGCATTTATGATAGGATATTAGTAATACAAACGTAAGTGAGGAAAAAATGGCGCCACTTCGCATACGCCGATACATTAGGCGAAATAATCTTACTTTAAATAAAATATAAGGACACAAGCCTTATGACAAAATTTACACCAGGACTTTTATTGAGCGAAATGTTTTTCAAGGAAATTATTGAAAAGAATCTAAAAATTGATTTTCCACATCTTAAATATTCCGCCGGACTAATTGGTGCTGGTTCTGAAGTTTTAGGATTCGATACTCCTCTATCTGCAGACCATGACTGGGGTCCACGGATTATTTTGTTTCTCTCTCCAAAAGATTATAAAAACAAAAAAATCATTTTAGAAAAACTAACAAAGAAACTTCCTAAAATGTTCAAGGGTTATCCAACGACTTTTGGGAGAGGAAACAAAAAATCACATGGAATAGATATTTATACTCTCAAATCTTATTTCGAGGAGTATCTTGGATTAAATCCATTAAAAATGAATCACTTGGATTGGTTAATACTTTCAGAACATCGACTCAGAACCATCACCAGCGGCAAGATGTTCCTTGATGATTTGAATGTTAAAAAAATCCAACAGAAACTTTTATATTATCCAAAAGATATTTGGTTTTATCTTCTTGCCGCCGAGTGGCAAAAAATTGGACAGGAAGAACACTTAGCAGGCAGATGTGGCATACTCAAAGATGAAATTGGTTCACAAATTATTGCCACTCGTTTAGTCCGAAATATAATGTCGCTTTGTTTTTTAATGGAAAAAACCTACGCACCTTATAGCAAGTGGTTTGGGACGGCTTTCATGAAACTCACGTGCACAAAGAAAATGAATCCTTTATTAAAGAATATTCTTTCTGCTAAAACATGGAAGGTGCGTGAAAAATATCTATCACTAGCTTTTACAGAATTAGCTGAAATGCATAATAATTTAAAAATTACCAAACCACTTGCTACCAAGGTGTCTACTTTTTTTACTAGACCATACTTGATCATTAGTGGCAGTAAATTCGCGGATGAAATTTTGAAAAATGTAAAAAACAAAGCTATTAAAAAAACAAGGATTGGTTCTGTAAATCAATTTTTAGATTCCGTGGATGTTTTGGATTATAATGACAGAATAAAAAAACTAAAAGTCCTGTACCAATAAGGTTTGTGTCCTTAAAAGCAAGATTACATCGCCTAACAGCGTGTATGCGGTTCAAGAAAAAGTGCGTTAATAATTTTCAGCGGTTACACTTTTTCTCTCACCCATATTTTTGCTCTTTTCTTCTTTTATAATATAATAAGGAAGCGGGCAAAAACATCGCATACACGCGTACGCTGCCCGACATACACTTTTCTCTTTTAGATTTATTTGAATTGAAAGTTAGTTGTAAAACAACGGACAAAACAAAATTTTTTAGTGATTGATTTAGGGGAAATATGGTGTCCCGCCTTATACTCGGGCGGGACGGATTAATTAAAATAATTTACAAAAAATATAGATTTAATAGAATCAATTCATATGATGAAAAATCAAGCTATACAAAATGATGGAAAAATATTTTTATCTGATCAATTACAGTGGTTAACAATTTTTGCCGGATTCAGTACACGAGGTGGAAAATCAATTTATAATATTGATACCAATTTAGAAAAAAATAATTTTGAAAATAAAAAAAGAGAATTTAGGATACATATAAAAAATTTATTATCTAAATATGGTAAAAAATATATTGATAAAACTGCTATTTCTGATGATGCGCATATAGAAAATATTGAACTTTTTATTATTGAAGCAAAAACTGGATATGAATCTATTTTGGTTGATGGAGAAATCCGTTTTGGTATAGGACAAAAATTACTCAATCTTTACCTAAAATATTTATGGGTATCGGATGATAAAATGAATTTTACACCACCACACTGTCCGTTTGATAGTCAAGTTGCTCACGAATTAAATAGTGATTACAAATTTACAATATCAAATAGTAAAGAGGATTATAGATTGATAGTTAAAAAAGCAAAAATCGTATCTGATTCTAATATTGCGGAATGGGAATTGAAACTCTGGAATAAAAAAAATGTACAAAATAAGAAATAACAAAATAATTATTTTTTAGTTTAGAAATTCAATACTCATTAAAATAATCAAAAAAATATGGAAGAAACACTAAGCAAAAGACGAATAACTTTTAAACTTTGGGACCGAGAAAGAGATTTGAAAGTTTTGCGGGTCGTTGCGATTTTTTTTATCATCTCGGCATCTTTTATAGTGGTAAAAGATGAAGTTTCTTGGCAATTTAGTAAATTCGATACAGATAATTATGGTTCAGATGATGAAGATCGTTCAGAGGAAGGTGTTTGTAATGTACTGGGTATTGAATTACATGGTGATTTGACTACATATATTCCCCCAACAGACACCGATGAAGAAGGTCTTGCTTTAATTGATTCAACTGCTTCAGAAAATATTGTTGGTACCCTTAGAGAAGCGGAGAATGATGGTAATATCAAGGCTATTATTTTAGAAGTTGATTCTTACGGTGGTTATCCTGTGGCTGGTGAAGAAGTAGCGATAGCTTTAAAAAATGCAAAAAAACCAACAATTGCTTTAATAAGAGAGGGTGGCACTTCTGCAGCATATATGGCAGCCAGTGGCGCAGATATTATCTTTGCTTCTAAAAATTCTGATGTTGGTGGTATTGGCGTAACCATGTCATATATAGATAATACTCAACAAAATCTAAAAGAGGGGCTAAATTATGTTTCTCTTAGTTCGGGAAAATTTAAAGACACCGGCGACACTAATAAATCATTATCACAAGAAGAAAAAAATCTATTAATGCGTGATGTAAATATAATACATCAAAATTTTGTCAAAATGGTGTCTGAAAACAGAGATCTAGATATTGAAAAAGTAGAAAAATTAGCGGACGGCTCCACTATGCTTGGCGAAATGGCCTTACAAAATGGGCTAATTGACCAGATTGGCGGAATGTTTGAAGTAAAGGAATACTTACAAGAAAAGATTGGTGAAAATGTGGAGATTTGTTGGTAAAATAAATTTTTAAATAACTACTATGAAATTTAAATGCAACCCAAATAAAATACATCCCGAAGATAAAGATTGGATTGAAGAAATTAGTGATAATTGGAATAAATATTTTACGGATTGGATAGAAGATTATAAACTCGGTACTTTAGAAAAAAAAGATATAATAAATGTGGCAAAAAGGGTGTCTGAGCATAAAGAAGATAATACTATCTTGGAAGAAATAACGTGGCGTTTGGAATAATTTGTTATTTGTTATTCAAAAAGATTTTATGATATGATAAAAAATATTCCCGATAAGAAAATATGGGTTGAAAAAAACCTTAAAAAAGCTAGTTGGAGTAGAATGGGTTACTGGGAAAAGGCAGGTAAAGGTTATTCAAAAGTTGACACCTCTCCTGGAGCTAGTTTTATGTTGTTACAAATAATACTAATTTATCTTGGTATCATTTTCTTATTTACAGAAACGACTTCCACCAAAGGTATAATTTTGATAGTGACAGGTATATTTTTTGGCTTATTAAAAAACCATAGCCGAAGAAAATTTTTAGAAAAAAAATATTATGAATATTATCATGTTATAAATAAAAATGACAGCTAAATTGACAGCTCCAGGAGACATTCACCCCTTTTATTCCCCTCTGTCCCCTGTTGCGTGAATTGAAAAAAATTTTGTTTTGTGTGATATAATTCAAAGTACATTTAATAAAGAAAGAGAAAAGTGTACGTTCCCCCGCTGCGCTCTCATGCACTCCGCTACGCTCCGTGTCATTCGGGTCGGGCAGCAGCGTGTATCTGGTTCGCTCCGACTGTCACTCACCCATATTTTGCACAAATTAATTTTTAAGGAATGTGCGAAACATCAGATACACGCGTACGTTAGGCGAAATAATTTTTAAGCCCCAATTTTTTATACTATTTACAATTTCTAAACCATTATGGAAAAAGGATGGAGAGAAACTTACAAAGAAAAGGAGTTTACTATTGATACCACTAAGCCAAGCGAGATAGTTGTAGCTGGGTTTGAGAAGCTCCGTTTACCTGAAAATTTCAAGGTATTAGATTTAGGTTGTGGCAATGGAAGAAATTCTATCTATGCTGCAACATTAGGCGGATTGGTTGAATCTGTCGATTTAGTAGATCTTGATTTCAAAAAAGATATTCCCGAAAAAACAAGCGGTAGAATTTCTTTTCATGAAATGTCAGTCATGGATTTTGATATAAAACCAGATGAATATACTGCCGTAATAGCAAGCAGACTGTTCCAGTACTTAACAAAATCCGAGCTGGAGGTTCTTTTTGGTAGGATAAAAGAAGGTTTAACAAATGAAGGATTGGTTATGGTAAGTTATACTGCGTCAGGAGGTATTTTTGATAAATCAGATATTCATGTTCTAAAATATAAACACGCCATTGATGAAATTAGACAGACATTTCAAAATAATGGTTTAGAAATTGTTTTATTAGAAGGAAAATCAGGCGTAGCCACTCATGTACCATATGAGAATCCAAATGAAACTTACGGTATTTTAATTAAAAGGAAAATTGGGGCTTAAAAATTACATCGCACAACACCGAATATGAGGTTCAGAAATTTTGCGCAATTATATTAACAAGGAAAGCAAATTTTTCTCAACCCAAATTTTTGCCCTTTTCTTCTATTAATATATAATAAGGAAGCGGACAAAAACTTCTCATATTCGGATACGCTGCCCGACATACACTTTTCTCTTTTAGACTTTTTTGAATTGAAAGTTAATTGTAAAACAACGGACAAAACAAAATTTTTTGTGAGTGATTTAGGGGAAATATGGTGTATTCGCTCGTTCTGACTCGCTCATACGAGTTTTTTTTATTTTACCTTATCCACAATAAGACTTGACATATTCCAAGTTATGTGTTAAACTTAGAATATAAATATCTATATTAAACTTATGCCAAACCAAACATTTAAAGCTGGAAATGAAAAACAACAATACCAATACAAAAGTTTCAGCCCTTCTATTCTAAATAAACCTTTTGAATGGCAAGACAAAAGAATTGATTTGTTATTGTCAGAAGCGATGCGTTATTTAGGTGAACTAAACGCCTATTCCCTACTTGTTCCAGATGTAGATTTTTTTATCAAAATGCATGTTATAAAAGAAGCAAATGTTTCTAGTAAAATTGAAGGTACAAAAACAGAACTAGATGAAGCATTAATGACTGAAAATGAAATTGAACCAGAAAAAAGAGATGATTGGGAAGAAGTGCAAAATTATATAAAAGCGATTAATTATTCTATTGATCAACTCAAAGAACTACCACTATCATTGCGACTGATAAAAGATGCCCATAAAGAATTGTTATCTGGTGTTCGTGGCTACAGCAAACAGCCAGGAGAAATCCGTCAAAGCCAAAACTGGATCGGTGGCGCTTCTCTGCAAGACGCATACTATATTCCCCCTCACCACTCAGAAGTCCCAGAATTATTAAGTGATTTAGAAAAATTTTGGCATAACAAAAATTTAGATATTCCGGATTTGATAAAAATTGCTTTGAGCCATTATCAATTCGAGACTATTCATCCTTTTCTCGATGGTAATGGTCGTATTGGACGTTTAATTATTACTTTACATTTAGTGTCACTGGGTTTTTTGAAAAAGCCATGTTTGTATTTATCTGATTATTTCGAAAAATATCGCCGTGATTATTATGATGCTTTGGACAGACCTAGAAAAACTAATGATATAGAACATTGGTTGCGTTTCTTTTTGAATGGCGTTGTAGAAACAACTAAAAAAGGAACAGAAACTTTTGAAAGTATTATTGCCTTGCGTAAAGAATATGAAGATCAAATTGAATCTGGCATTGGTATCCGTAGACAAAAATTAGCCAAACAACTTTTGTTGGAATTATTTTCTGATCCAGTAACGACCGTGGCTGAAATTCAAGATAAATTGTCTTGTAGTTTTCAAACTGCCAGCGCTATTGCTAAAGATTTTGAAAAAATTGGATTATTTATAGAAAAAACTGGTTATTCTCGTAACCGTATTTTTATTTTAGACAAATATTTAAATCTTTTTAAACAATAAAATATATGACAAATTTTGGTGAAAAAGCATCTCTCATCTGGAGTATTGCTGACTTACTTCGTGGTAGTTGGAAACAACATGAATATCAAGATGTCATTTTACCTCTTGTTGTTTTAAAAAGATTGGATGATGTCTTAAAAGATACCAAACAAGATGTTTTGGTAAAATATAATTCTTTCCAAGGTCAAGTTGATGTTGATCCAATATTAAAGAAAGCCAGTAAAGTTGGTTTTTATAATATTTCTGAATACGACTTTGATAAACTACTAGACGCACCAAATGATACTGCCAAAAATCTTCGCCATTACATCAATAGTTTTAGTAAAAATGTAGAAGAAATTATTGAAAAGTTTGATTTTGAAAAACAATTGTCTCGTTTGGAAGGTGGTAATTTGTTATATTTAATTTTAAAAGAATTGAATCAGGTTGATTTACACCCAAATAGAATGAGTAATTTGGAAATGGGGTATGTTTTTGAAGAATTAATTCGCAAATTTTCTGAAATGAGTAATGAAACTGCGGGAGAGCATTACACGCCAAGAGAAGTGATTCAAATGATGGTTGAAATTTTATTTTCTCCTGATCAAGACAAACTAAAAAAAGAACATATTATTAAAACCGTATACGATTGTTGTTGTGGTACTGGAGGTATGCTCACAGTCTCTAAAGATCATATATTAAATACTATAAATAAAAAAGCTAGTATATACTTGTATGGCCAAGAATTAAACCCAACAACTTATGCTATTTGTAATGCTGACATGCTTATCAAAGGTGAAGATCCAGATAAAATTAAAGGCGGAGAAAAAGATCATTCTTTGGCAAGTACTTTATCCAATGACCAATTCGAAAGTAATAGTTTCGATTATCTTCTAACAAATCCCCCTTTCGGATATGAATGGAAAAAAGACAAAGAAGCAGTGGAACGTGAAGCTGAAAGAGGCTACGCCGGTCGATTTGGGGCTGGACTACCTAGAATATCCGATGGACAAATGTTATTTCTAGAACACATGATATCCAAAATGAAAAACCCACTGGATGGTGGCAGTCGTTTAGCTATTGTTTTTAATGGTTCGCCACTCTTTACTGGTTCAGCTGGTAGCGGTGAAAGTGAAATTCGCCGTTTTATATTGGAAAATGATTTGCTAGAAGCAATTATTGCGTTGCCTGATCAACTGTTCTACAACACTGGTATTTCTACCTATGTATGGTTTTTATCAAATAACAAAACAAAAGAAAGGATCGATAAAGTCCAATTGGTTGACGCCAGAACTCTTTTCAAAAAAATGCGAAAAGCTCTAGGTAATAAACGAAATGAAATTTCTGATGCAGATAAGAAAAAGATAAAAGAAATTTATGAAAATTTTCAAGAAAATGAATATTGCAAAATATTTCCTACTCAAACATTTGGCTATCGACAAATTACAATAGAACGTCCACTTCGCTTAAATTTTCAAGTAAATCCAGAAAGAATAGAAAAATTAAAATTGGAAAGTGGTTTTGTAAATTTGGTAGAAGGCAAAAAGAAAGCTGAACAAATTGAAGCTGGAACAAAGCAACAACAAGAAATTTTAGATGTCCTAAATACTTTCGATGGTAAACTTTACAAAAATCGTGAAGAATTTTTGACTGTGTTTGAAAATAATTTCAAAAAATTAAAATTGCCAACTCCACTTAAAAAATCTATTATAAACGCATTGTCCGAACGGGATGAAACCGCTGATATTTGTGCAGATAGCAAGGACAATCCGGAAGCGGACAGTGAACTCCGTGATACTGAAAATGTACCACTTGGCCAAGATATTTATGAATACTTTGATCGTGAAGTAAAACCATTCGTCGCTGATGCTTGGATAGATGAAACAAAAAAAGACCACAAAGATAAACAAGTCGGAATTGTTGGCTATGAAATCCCTCTCACTCGACATTTTTACAAATATGAACCGCCAAGAAAATTAGAAGAGATTGAAGGTGAGATTGAAGAAGTGGAGAATGAGTTATTAACTTTGTTAAAAAGTTTATAAGTATGGATTTACAAGAGTGGAAACAAAAAATAATATTGGAAAAACTTGGTATAAAACAAAGTGTGCATGGTCGTATTTATACTTTCATTGATTTTGGAAATTTGAATTACTGGTTTGAAAAAGACAGAAAAGATTATGATCAAATAACTTTGGTGGATGATAAAAAGATATTTGTTGATTTAGAAAAATTATATGATTTTACTAAAGCTTTTTCTTTGCAATCTCGCGTATACTATGGTGTCAATCCAAAAAAGAGATCCTCGGTTGCCTTTATACAGGCTATGAGATATTTTTTTGGCAAACGTAAAATTTTTAGTAAACCAATACAACAGATAAGACATTATTTGGAAGATAACGAAGTGGGTGGAAATACTAGGTCCGTAAACTCTGACAGGAATGGTGAATATGTTTTTATACCAAAATGTAATTTTGATGTAGAAATATGTGTTGATGCTATTCGTCTAGCAAGTGAATATGATACATTTTGTTTGTTTTCCAGCGATGCCGATTTTATTGGTTTGAATAATTTTTTAAAAAAACAAGGGAAGAAAATAATATTAATTAAAGGTGGCTTTGCATTAACTCAGCTGAAAAAAACTGCTGACAAGGTAATAAATGCACAAGACATAAAACAATATATAACAAAGATAGATTACAAAAAGCAAAAAATCTAGCTTTTGGCTAGATCTTGCGGATCGTTATCCCGTATCCACGGGCAGGACAGCCAATGAGTGACTGCATCTGTAATATACACTAAAAATATCAAATTGTCAATATTCAAGTCCAATCTGTGGATAAAATGTAAAATAAGCACAAATTATAAAAATAGCTAAAATAAACCAAATATGTCAAAATTAACCCTAAAAAAACAATACCAAACCTACGATCGCTATAAAGATAGTGGGATTGATTGGATGGGTGACGTGCCGGAAGGGTGGAATGTTTTAAAATTAAAACAGTTTGCAAATGTAATTACAGGCAATACTCCACCAAAGTCAGATAGTGAAAATTATACAAAAGATGGAACACTTTGGATAAAGCCAAATAATTTAGATGAATTTCATCAAATTTATAATACAACAGAAAAAATATCAAAAAAAGGTACTTTGACAATGAGGATTATCCCCGCGAGATCTATTTTGGTAAATGGTATTGGGGATATTGGAAGAATAGGAATAAACGGTGTTGATTGTTTTACTAACCAGCAAATTAATTCTATTATTTTAAATAAAAAAAAAGTTGATTTTGAATTTGGTAAATACATGATTTATTCTTCTTCAAAAGAATTACAAGCAAATTCCAATAAAGTTGTAGTACCAATTTTAAATAAAACCCAACAAAAAAATATAGGTTATACTTTCCCCTCTCTCCCCATCCAGCAATCCATCGCCTCATATTTAAATGAAAAAACAGAAAAAATAGGTAAGATTATTGAGAATAAAAAAAGATTAGTGGGGTTATTGGAAGAGAAGAGGAAAACTATTATAAATTATGCTATCACAAAGGGATTAAATAAAGATGTAGAAATGAAAAATTGTGAAGTTGAATGGGTTGGTAATATCCCTGATAGTTGGGAAATTAAAAAATTGAAATTTTTGGGAGAAGCTATAATTGGGCTAACATATTCTCCTGATAATGTAGTTGACAATGGTATGTTGGTTTTAAGATCATCAAATGTACAAAATAACAAAATAAAATTAGACGATAATGTATTTGTTAATAAAATTATTCCTAATAAATTAATCACAAGAATTGGAGATATATTAATTTGTTCCAGAAATGGTAGTAAAAAACTTATTGGAAAAAGTGCCGTTATAGATAAAAATTCCCAAGGACTAACATTCGGTGCGTTTATGGCAATTTTCAGAAGTAGACATTATAAATTTATATCATATTATTTACAATCATGGATTTTTAATAATCAATTAAGCTCTACTCTTACAACCACCGTAAATCAACTGACAAATAGGGATATAAAAAACCTAATTATTTTATTGCCACCAAAAGATGAACAACAAAAAATAGTTGATTATCTTGATGAACAAACTAAAAAAATAGATAATCTAATAAACAAAGTAAATCAATCAGTTAATTTATTAATAGAATATAAGTCTTCTCTCATTTCACATGTCGTGAGTGGGAGGGTAAAGGTGTAAATTTTATTATGAACATATTAGAGAAAATGTGGGATAAGGCTCTGGAATTTGTCCTTAACGAACCAGACACATGGAAGGGTTTTGTATCTATTTATTTTATATTTCTTTTGATAATTTTATCCATACACCAATTCATCAAAGATGATTATAATTTTGAGTTATATACTTATTTACTGATTGGCCTTTTGATTCTTTTAGGGTGGCTAATCTTTAAGTATAAGTATCCAAAAAATAATAAGAAGCAAACTGGAATTGTAATTGCTCTCCATGCTAAAAATTTTGAGGCTCTAAAATTAAAGAAAAAATTTGTTGAAGAATTGAAAAAAAGCATAGAAGATGCATCCCTAGGTGATGTATTCAATGTAATAGTATTAAAAAACCATCACGCTAAAATTGTTAAAAAACAGAATGTAAAAGAAATAAATATAAAGGTGGGTGGCCATTTTTGGTTGTTGGGTGACATAACAAAGGAAAGAGATGGTGACAATGAAAAGTATTTTATTAATTTTGAAGGTTACGTTGTTCATAAACTCACCCCAATTCCCATCTGCGAAGAGTTAGGTTTTGATTTTAGAAAAACTTTACCTAAAGAAATAAATTTTCCTGATTTTTTCGGTTACAGAATGATTAAATCCACTGGTAAGATTGCCTATCTATCAGCCCTTTATGTGGTGGGAGTGGCATCTTTCATATCCGAAAATCCCTTTTTAGCTTACAGACTTCATAATAAACTACTATCTGACTTTGGTGAATATAAAAAAATTATTAGTAACACAGAAGGTAAATCGGAGATAGATAAAATTGATATAAAATATCTTTTTAAATTGGAAAAGAAAATACCTAAATTAATTTCTAATGAAGCCATGATAATATCAATGGTTTATAAAATTAATGGGGGTAAAGAGGGTTTTCAAAAATTTTTACAAATTGCTAAAGATAACAACCCTCAAAATTATGGCATTTGGTTACTTGAGGCTATATCTATTTTTGAAGACACTCAAGATACACTAGTTTCAAAAGAATGCATAAAAAAAGCTGAAAAATTTGCCAATGGTACTTTTGAATGGCGCTATAGTAAAGCATTCCTATTATTTTGGGATGAAAAATATCAAGAAGCATATAAAGAATGTGAAAAAATAAATATATCATCTTATGAGAATGAGCTAAAAACAGTGGAAGAGGTCGAGGAGTTCAACTTGAATATACTAAAAAAGAGACAAGATAAACCACAATTATATTTTTGGATCGGTTATATAATTTATAAAAAAAGAGGAGATACCCAACTTGCAAAACAATACTTTGAAAATTTTTTAAGTAATTCAAATGAGTCAAATAATTTTCTTGAACTCAAAACAAAAACATTTTTATCAGAAATTAACAAACTAATATGCCAACAAACCTAAAAGAAATCGGCTTTGAGGAGGCGATTGAAAAATATTTAATAGAACAAAATAATTATATTATTCGTAAACCGGATGACTATGATAAAGATCTTTGTTTGGATAAAGATCTAGTTTTACAATTTGTAAAAACCACCCAACCCGAAGCTTGGGAAAAGCTGGAAGAAAAGTATAGTGATAAAATTGGTGAAAACTTATTAAGCCGACTGGATGAAGAGATTGCTAGTCAAGGAGTTTTGGCAGTTCTTCGAAATGGAATAAAAGATCGTGGAGTAAAAATCGATTTGGTATATTTCCAGCCAGCGACAGAAATGAATCCGGAAACTTTGGAATTGTACGAAAATAATATTTTGAGCGTTGTTCGCCAAGTGAAATACAGTCACGACAATGAAAATAGTATTGATATGGTATTATTTTTGAATGGCTTGCCAATTTTTACCGTGGAATTAAAAAATCAACTTACCGGCCAGACTGTCCAAAATGCGATTCGTCAATACAGAAGCGACCGTGATCAAAAAGAAAAATTGTTAAAATTCAAAAGATGTCTAGTACACTTCGCTGTGGATACAGATCTGGTCTATATGACCACCAGATTGGCAGGAAATAAAACTTATTTTTTACCCTTCAACAAAGGAAATAAAAATTCGGCGGGCAATCCAAATAATCCGACTGGTTTCAAAACTTCTTATATGTGGGAAGATATTTGGACTCGAAAATCTATTTTGGAATTGATTGGCGATTTTATTTGTCTTACGATAGAAGAAAAAACTACTGAAGCTGGTAAAAAATACAAAGAAGAAAAACTAATATTTCCACGTTATCATCAGCTAGACACTGCTCATCGTTTGGTAGCTGACGCAAAAAATGAAGGAGCAGGAAAAAATTATTTGATTCAACATAGTGCTGGTTCAGGTAAATCCAATACTATTGCTTGGGTAGCACATCATTTATCCTCTCTACATAACAAAATTGATAAAAAAATATTTGATAGTGTAATTGTGGTTACCGACAGGCGAGTTTTAGACAAACAATTACGTGATACTATCAAGCAGTTTGAACAAACTGCCGGTGTAGTAAAAGCAATTGATGAGGGTTCAGCACAACTCCAAGAATCTTTGGAACATGGTGAAAAAATAATTATTACTACTTTACAAAAATTTCCTTTCATTGTGGAGCAAGTTGGTCAAATTCCCGGAAAACATTTTGCTGTCATTATTGATGAAGCTCATTCTTCCCAAAGTGGAGAAGGCGCCAAAAGTTTACGCCAAGTTCTGATGATTGACAGTAAAGAAGAAGATCAAAAATTGGAAGAAGCTATAAAAGAAGATAAGGATGAAATAGAAACAACCGAAGATTTTGTTTTGAAACAAATGCGAGCTAGAAAAGCCAAAACAGATAATATTAGTTTTTTTGCCTTTACTGCTACACCCAAACAAAAAACTCTAGAGGTCTTTGGTATAAAAAATAATTTAGATGGTAAGTTTTATCCATTTTCACTCTACTCCATGAAGCAAGCCATAGAAGAAAAGTTTATTTTGGATGTTTTGAAAAACTATACGCCCTACAAAGTCCATTTTTCTTTACTCAAAAAAATTGAAGATGATCCAGAGTTCAAAAAGAAAAAAGCTCAACAATTAATATTGTCTTACGTAGAGCGTCATGAACATTCCATTGCCAAAAAGGTGGAGATAATGGTAAGTCATTTTGACAAGTTCATCAGCCAAAAGTTGGATAACAAAGCCAAAGCCATGGTGGTGACTAAATCTCGTCTACATGCCGTGCGTTATAAGCAAGCTTTTGATAAATATATAAAAGATCAAGGCTTGAAATATAAAGCGATGGTGGCATTTTCTGGTAGCGTAAAAGATGGCGGGACAGAATATACTGAAGGTAATATGAATGGTGTATCTGAAACACATACAGTTGAAGAATTCAAAAAAAATGAAAACAAATTTATGGTGGTAGCCGAGAAATTCCAAACTGGTTTTGACCAACCTTTGCTTGATGTGATGTATGTTGATAAAAAATTGAGTGGCGTGAATGCCGTCCAAACACTTAGTCGCTTGAACCGCTGTTATTATGATAAAGAAGAAGTTTATGTGTTGGATTTTGTAAATGATACAGATGATATTGTTAAAGCTTTTCAACCGTATTACACTACCACGGTTTTGTCCGAAGAAACTGACCCTAATTTATTACATAATTTGGAACGAGATTTATATAATTTTAAATTATTTGATAATGGTGAAGTAGATGAATTGGTAGAAAAATATGCCAATGCTACTAAGCCAGATATAATTAATAGTTTATTAGATGGTTATGTAAAACGATTTTTGGAATGTAGTGATGAAGAACAGGACGGTTTTAGAGAAAAATTAACGGATTATGTACGACGTTACGCTTTTATTTCACAAATTATTGATTTTGAAGATACTGATTTGGAAAAATTGTATATATTTGGTCGTTTCCTAAAGAAAAAATTGCCAATCAGAAAAGAAAAATTACCATTGGAAGTCTTAGAAAGTATAGATATGGATTCATATAAAATAATTAAGCGAAAAACTCAGACTTTGGTTTTAGAAGATGAGGATGGTATTATAGAACCAATGTCCAGTGGAGCCTCTGGTCGTCCAGAAGATGAATTGGAAGTATTGTCTAATATTATAAAAGATGTGAATGATAAATTTGGAACTGATTTTACAAATGAAGATAGAGTTATTCTAAATAATTTAAGCATGAAAATGTTGGAAAATGCCAATATCGCCGGCGCCATAAAAAATAATACCCGCAATTCCGCCAAAATTAAGTTTGATGATGTGTTTAATGATGAATTGGTAAACATGGTTAATAATCATTTTGATTTGTATAAAAAATTAGATAAAAATAAAGATGCCAAAGAGTATGTTAGGAGCAAAATATTTAATTTTGTTTTGGGAAGAGTAAAACAGAAATAAAAATGTGATTGGCTCCAGAGGCCATCCACCCTTTAATTCCCCTCATTGAACACCAAATTTACTCGTTAAATTAGCCAAATTATTGCCATTTGTGTATAATAGATGTTAGTTAATTCCTAACATCTTTTTTTATGCCAAAAACAAAACTCCCCCTTAATATCAAAGTCATTGCTCTAGGTAATCGTGGTTGTAATGTATTAGAAAGACTAACGGCTTTGGATAACCAAGGTATAAAACGAGTGGCCATATCTATCGCTGGTAAAGTATTTAATAGAATCAAGCTAAAAGACAAAATTGAGCTTGTTAATAATTCTAGCCTAGAAAGAGGTATAAACCCAGAAAACACCGCTCGTGAGGCTATTTTAGAAGCCAAGGAGAGTATTTTGAAGCAGATTAATAATACTGATGCTATTTTCCTTCTTGGTAATCTCACTAATGAAACTATTTGTTATGAGGCAAGGGAAGTGGCCAAGCTAGCCAAACAAACCGGCAGTTTAGTTTTCTTTATTTCTTCTACTCCCTTTCCATTTGAAGGTAGTGCCAAACAAAAAATTGCCAACGACATGAAAGTTATCTTGGAAGAAGAAGTTGATGCTCTACTAATTGTTGATAATGAAAAAATATTTACCCAGATTATCTCCGCTGAAGAGGCTCTCACCCAAGTTGATAAAGTGGTAGCTGATTTAATAAATACAATTATTGATTTGGTCGCCAAATATGGTATGATTAATGTAGATTTTGCTGATTTAAAAAGCACGATCCAAAATGCTGGTGAAGTATATTTCAACAATATTTCAACTGATAAAAAAGATCTTGATACTTTTGCCGATGAATTATTTTCTAAAAATAATCTGACTGCTTCATCTGATAATTTGAATAAAGTTTTGTATGTTATCTATGCTGGTAAAGATATTTTAATGGATGAAGTAAATACTATAGCTAGTAAAATACAAGCCAAACTTTCAGACTCCGCCAGAATTATATTTGGGGTAGTAAATGATGAAAATATGAATGGTAAATTGAAAGTGGTGATGATTGGTGGATAAAATAATTTACACCTTTAATTTCTACAAAATATTGAATATGGAATCTATCAACGAATTTACAAAACAACTGTGCGATGATATAAAAACTTACTATATAAACGCATTTTCTAAAAATGAAGATGGATGGACTTTTATTTGTCAGACAGATATGCAAAATTTTGTTTTATCTCGTAATGGTTGGAAAAAAAGTGATAATTCTGATGAGACTTTTATCTATCTAGACAAATATCCTATTACAGTTAGCATTTTACACAGTAACTCGCCTGGTCAACTCATGATAGATACTGCCACTGAAATAGCTAAAGCAGAATTAATAGAAAAAATTGGTGACGATAACAATGTTGAAAATCTTGTAGATGAAATAGTAGACAGCGTAAAAAATCAAGATTGGATTATTCCGTTTGTGAGAACAAAGCTTGATTGATAGCTCCAGTGGACCTTCACTTTTTTCGTTCTCCTAACATTTACTCACAAAAAAAATAAAATTATTTATGAAAAAAGGAATTATAGGTGTAGCTGGCGAGTACTTTGTCGCGGCAGAGTTATCACAGCTCGGTATTGTTGCAACATTAACTTTAAAAAACACACCAAGCATTGATATTCTTGCCACCAATCTTGAAAATGGCAAATACGCCAATATACAAGTAAAAACCATGTCGGTTGACAATAAAACTGGCTGGAGATTATCAGTAAAAGATGAAATGGTATCAAATATAAAAAATCATTTTTATGTAATGGTAAATTTACAAGGCAATGGGCAACTACCTGAATATTTTGTTATTCCACAAGCCAAGCTAGCAAAATTGATATATGAGGATAATAAAAATTGGCTTGCTGGTAGTCCTAAAAGAAAAGAGACAACAATGAGATTGTTCAACCCGTTTAGAAATGAAATTCAAAAAAAGTTTGGAGAAAAATATAAAAATAATTGGAAGATATTGGGATTATTGTAAATGTGAGCTCCAGGGGACATTCACCCCTTTAATTCCCCTCTGTCCCCTGTCGCGTGAATTGAAAAAAATTTTGTTTTGTGTGATATAATTCAAAGCATTGTGAAATAACGAAAGAGAAAAGTGTACGTTCCCCCGCTGCGCTCTCATGCACTCCGCTACGCTCCGTGTCATTCGGGTCGGGCAGCAGCGTGTATCTGGTTCGCTCCGGCTGTCGCTCACCCATATTTCGCACAAATTAAATTTTAATGGAATGTGCGAAACATCAGATACACGCGTACGTTATATGAAATATGCTTTTCTTTTTCGCCCGCTAAAGCGGGCGACACTTTTCCATAACGAACAAATTTTATTTTTGCGATTGTGATTGAGGGGGGGTAAATAGGATATATTAAAAAATTAATATTTATCAATATGAGCGAAACAAAACCATTTGACAACCGACAATCTGCTCCTGGGACACAATGGCCAACACCAGAAGAGTTGACTGAAATCATTAAAAAAATATTGATACCAGACAAATGGAAGGCAGTGAAAGCACCACTAGATAAATATGAAGAAGTAAAACGACCAATAACCGCCGAATATTTACAAAAACTCGGGGAACGCCTTGCTGACGAGCCACCAATGTCATATGGTGAATGGAATACAATATTAAAAGAATTATACAACAAAGTAAATTATTCTAAACAACCCGAAGCACAAAGATTGTGGGAACTTTTTTTAGAGAAAGGAATTCAGGAATTATCTAAATTGATTGCATCCGCTACTGCTGAAGAAATTCACAAACAAGCTAATGCTGATCCGTATTTTAATGAACACAAAGATTCTGCCACTAAAGCAATGGCGCGGTGGAATGAAGGTGTTGAAAATTCTTGGGATAACGCAATAACTCGAATGCTTGATACAGATGCGGGTACTACAGAAGAAACTATTATAAGATTAAGCAAAAAAATGATTGAATTAGTTTCAGTACCTTTTACAAATAAAATATTAGAGTTAGATCCAGACATAGATTTGAACATTAAGCCACCTGTCCGTTTTTCCAAAGAAATGGCAATAAGAGGAAAAATTGCAAATGTCGTGCGATGTATGGAAATAGCCCAAGATCATCTACGGCCTATACCACTAGCTCGGGAACAACTTGAAGCAAACATAAGTACAATTACGGAAAAAATTATAGCTAAAATCACGTCTTCTTAGAATATTTTTATACAAAAAATTGAATTAAATATTCATATTTTTTTACTAAAACTGAACCTAATTCCTTAATATGGTACACCCCAAATTTTTACTTAAACCATATTTGACATATTTTAAATTCACAAGTTTGTATATGTTCCCATTGCGCTATTCTAATAAATATGGTATTATTAGAATAAGCTAATTTCTTATTCTAACCATTAGAATAACGATATTCCTTATTCTAATCACTAAATATGCCCACAAAACCCCATAATTTGAACAAACTGCCAGTAAAAATTGATTACGACCAACTTATTGGTAAAATTACCGAGGCACACCGAGCTATTGCCAGCTTGGATTCTTTGCTTAATGCTCTGCCTAACCCTACTCTACTCGGTCGAACCATGCAAACCAAGGAAGCAGTTGAAAGCTCTAGAATAGAAGGTACAGAAGCAACTATCAATGAAGTTCTGGAATATGAAGCCATAGCAGACAAAAAAGAAGACACAACAAAAAAGAAAGATATAAACGAGGTGTTAAATTACCGCCAAGCATTAAATTTGGGGATAAAAAGTCTGGAAACATTACCAATATCTGAAAATTTAATAAAAAAATTACATGCAACTCTCCTAAAATCAGGCCGTGGTGCTAATAAAGCACCAGGTGAATTTAGAAAAGTACAAGTATATATTGGTAGGCCTGGCGCCAGCATCACGGAAGCGTCATATATTCCACCTACAGCAAATGAGATAATTCCTCTGTTTAGTAATTTGGAAAAATATTTAAATTCCAATGAAGAAAAAGATAAACTAGTGCAAATTGCTATTGCTCATTATCAATTTGAAGCTATACATCCTTTTCTTGATGGCAACGGCCGTGTGGGTCGATTAATAATTTCATTATTTTTGTATGAGAAAAAATTATTATCTCATCCGTTTTTATATTTAAGTGAATTTTTTGAAGAACATCGACAATATTATTATGAACTATTACGCGGTGTTAGCGAAAAACAAGATTGGATAAGTTGGATTAAATTTTTTCTAGAAGCCCTATCGACTCAAGCCAAAAAAGCCGAGTCAACTGGCAAAGAAATTTTAAAACTCCACACCAGCTACAAAGAAAAAATTACCGAAATTAATTCAATTTACGCCAATAATTTATTGGATGCTATTTTTATTCGACCTATTTTTACTACAGCTAGTTTACGAAAATATGTTAAAATAAAAAACACTCAAACGTTTTTTAGTTTGATTACCAAATTTGTCAATGCAGGAATTTTAAAAGAAGCTAACCCGAAAAAACAAAGAAATAAAGTTTATGTTTTTCCAGAATTAATAAAACTTTTGAATAAATAACATGGCTACGGGGCAATTCACCCCCATCCCCTCTTGCCCCTTTGCCAAGACAAAAATAAAATTTGTTCGTTATGGAAAAGTGGTCTCACTGCGGCGAGACAAAAAGAAAAGCATACATCATATAACAGCGTGTATGCGGTTCGGGCTTTCCCTGAAAGCCCTCTCCCATATTTGCTACAGCAAACATCGCATACACGCGAACGTTAGCTGATGTATTCCTTTTCTTTTTTGGGCTATCGCCCAATTGTTTTAAAAAATTTTAAAATTTCTTTTTCATTAATTATAGAGGGGTAAAAGGTGTTTTCTCCGCTCCGCTACGAAAACGATTTATTTATAACACTTCAATCAAATATCTATGATAACAGTAATTATACCAATTCTAAACGAAGAAAAAACGATTGTAAATGTTGTGCGTTCAATTGAAAAATTTAAAATGGTAAATGACATCATCATCGTTGACGACAAATCCCTTGATAGAAGTATTGAATTGGTTAAAGAGCTGAATGTCCGCATTATAACTAGCACAAAACTTGGCAAAGGTGCTTCCATGCGGGATGGATTATTGGTGGCTAAAAATGATATTATTATCTTCCTTGACGGCGATATTAAAAAGTACGCAAATGGTTTTATCAGTAAAATAGCCAAACCATTAATAAATGGAACTCATGATTTTGTTAAGACCAACTTTGACCGAGAAGCTGGCAGAGTCACTGAATTAGTGGCTAAACCTTTGTTAAGTTTACTATTTCCCGAACTAGCTAAATATTCACAACCTTTAAGCGGAATAATTGCAGGTAGAAAAAAATACTTTGAACAGACAACTTTTGAGGATGACTATGGTGTAGACATTGGCATTTTAATAGATATGCATCAACTAGGTGTTAGGATGACTGAAGTTAAAATTGGAAAGATTGAACACAAAATGAAATTGTGGCAAGAACTTAGTAATATGTCAAAGGCTGTCTCCAAAGCAATACTAAAACGGGCCACTGGATTAGGCCTCAATCAACTTGAGACTATCAACATTATTCGTGACCAGATGGAATTTGCCATTAAAGAATCATTGTTAAATATGAAGAAGATGATAATTTTTGACATGGACAATACGATTTTACTTGGCAGATTTATTTATGATTTTGCCAATCTCCATGGTTTTGAAAAAGAACTAGAAAAAATTGTCTCCAAAAACGAAGACCCACTTGTTAGGACTAAATTGATAGCTAAACTCATGCAGGGCAAAGATATTGGGCAAATAATTGAATTTGTAGACCAAATGCCAATAGTTGCCGATGCCATTGGAACAATAAACTCTCTGAAGAAGAGGGGCTACGTTGTTGGTATTATTAGCGACAGTTATGATGTGGTTGCTAACCATATCAAAAACAAAGTGGGAGCGGATTTTTCCCTAGCCAACGAATTGGAATTTTCCAAAAGTAGAGCGACTGGCGAAGTTAAGATACCGTCATTTTTTATTAAAAATGAAAACAGTAAATGTAAATGTACCTATTGCAAGAGTAACGCCTTGCTAACGGTTGCGGAAAAATACTCAATACCAATTTCCAATATTATTTCAGTTGGTGATGGCGAGGCCGACATTTGTATGTTAAAATTCTCAGGTTTAGGAATCGCCTTCTGTTCAGATAACATAACATTAAAAAAGATCTCGCATATTGAAATTAACGAGAAAAAATTTAAGGCAATTCTTAATATTACCTTTTAATATAAATGACATATGAATCAAAAATTTTTTCTAGCCATAACAAACATACTAACACTTTGTCTTATAATCGGTGCTGTTAGTGTGTTTCTTGTTAATGACGGTTACTGGATTGGTTTTGTCTTAATTTTATTAGGCATTCTCTGTTTACTCTCTCTTTTGCCATTTAAAATAAGCTTAAAATCCGTTCAGCCTGATATATTTTTTGGGGTTATTGATAATGGAATATTGGCAATAATGGCTATTTTTGGTGGTCATTTTGCTGGAGTGGCAGGAGCTATTTTAGGTGGAGTTGTAGGCAACGCCATTACAGACGGTATTGCTGGAATATTTGAAGGATATTCTGCTGAAAAATTAAGATTACAATTGGTTTCAGAAGAAAGAACTATGCTCAAATCGGCTGTTGGAAAAATGGCTGGTTGTCTTTTTGGGGCTGGGGTTATTTTAGTTATTGCCAATCTCGTAAATTTTTAAAATACAGATTGGAGAAATTATAATAAGGTGTTTTGGATTTTGGGCATTCACCCCTAACCCCTCTGCCCAAAATCCAAAACGGAAAAAGAAATTTGAAAATTTTTTAAAACAATCCCGACTGCTGTCGGAAAAAAGAAAAGGAATACATCAGCTAACAGCGTATATCTGGTTACGGCTTTTATACAAAAGCCTCCACCCATATTTTGCTCCGCTACGCTCCGCAAAACATCAGATATACGC
>DOMK01000016.1 GCA_003510435.1 Candidatus Magasanikiibacteriota bacterium | reverse complement strand
CTCTAGCCCTAAATCCTAATTCCAAAGGTTGTGTTTGAAAATTAATCGCCAGGTTAAAGGTTATTGGGGATGGGTTATTGGAAAAATATTGTTAAAAATATCTTATTCTGATATAATTAAAATGTAGTTAAGACAACCAAATTATGAAAAGTAATCCAAAAGTAAAAAAAGGCGTCATCACCGTGGCGGGTTTGGGGACCCGTTTTTTTCCTGCCANNTGGAGTCCTACCATTAGACGACCCCGCAATTTTTTAGTTTTTAAATCTCCCCTAACCCCTCCTAAAGGAGGGGGAATGAATTCATTTTTAGGGAGGGTTGGGGACGATTTATTCGTAATTAGCGGTAATTCGTAATTTGTAGGAATAATATGAAAAAGATCAAAAAAGCCATTGTGGCGGTGGCGGGCGCCGGCACCCGGCTTTTACCCGCAACAAAAGCCATGCCAAAAGAAATGTTGCCAGTGCTAGATAAGCCAGTGGTGCAATATATCGTAGAGGAAATGGCCAATAGTGGCATTACCGAAATTATTTTCGTCACCAGTTCTCAGAAGCGAGCCATAGAAGATCATTTTGATCGGGACTATGAACTAGAAGATAAACTGGCCAAGAATGATAAACTTCATCACATCCAAGAATTAATAAATCTTTCTAAAAAAGTTAAGTTTTTTTATACGCGTCAATCCGAGCCCCTAGGCAATGGTCATGCTTTGCTTTGTGCCAAAGAATTTCTAGGTGATGAACCATTTGCATTTTCTGATGGTGATTCTATTATTGACGCCAAAGTCCCAGTCGTAAAGCAATTGGTCCAAGTTTTTAATAAAGTAAAGTCTAGTGTGATTGGAGTCCAGAGAATAGAAGATAAACAGGCGATGATGAAATATGGGAATGTTTATGCTAAGGAAAAAGGAGTAAGGAATAAGGAAAAAATGTATAGAGTAGAAAAGTTTGTTGAGAAACCTGATATCAAAAATGTGTCTCCAGAGGGTTTGATAGTCGGTGGTATGCGTTATATTTTTACCAAAGATATCTGGGCCTGTTTGGAAAAACAAAAGATGGGACGAGGTGGAGAAATTTGGGTGGCGGATGCGGCCAATACTCTGGCCAAAGCCAAACCATTTTATGCGTTTGAATATGAAGGGCAATATTTTGATACAGGCAATAAAGTTTCTTTATTAAAAACTGCAATTCATTTTGCAGAAAAAGAAGGTTTGTTATGAAAAAGATATTTTTATTAGTATTTTTATTAGGAATTTTGTTTGTACCAGGGATGGTGAAAGCGAAAGATGTGTGTTCGTGTTTTTCAACTGAAACCAACCAAATTATTGTTCTTGAAGAAGTAGGGGAAGAAGATTGTAACGCTGTAATAATTGGGGGAGCTGATAGCGATCTTAAAGATTGTTCAATGGGTTCAGCCCCAGAACAGGTAATAACCAATGACGCTGAATTTGGCTATTCTTCGTATGCTTGTCCTAATATTCCTGGTTATTTTGCACCCAATAATTGTATAACAGAGGCGCAAAGAAAAAAATATTGTGGATGTATGTTGAATTCTGTTTCAACACTTGATGCCGAAGGATTGGTTGCCTCAATGTTTCCTGAGAGTGAAGTAGGTTCTACTGCAGATTCAGTATTAGATTGTACATTAAGTAGTTGTAATGCTGTACCTTGTTGTTTTGTTAGGGTTGGGGATAAAACTACTGCAGAAGCTGGGATCACAGAAAAAGACTGCGAAGGTTTGGTAGATAGTAGTGGTAACGGTAGTACTCACTATACTTTTGTAGCTTCAGCTGATGAATGTAAAGTTGATTTATATTCTGTTCGGGCAGAATTTCAAATACCAGTGGATGAAATAAAAGAATTAAACAAATTAGGTTCAACCGAAGTAAATGATTTATTTGCTAGATTAATAAAATTGGCAATGGGATTTGTTGGTAGTGTTGCTTTACTTATGTTTATATATGGTGGTTTGTTGTGGATGACAGCGGCCGGTAGCGCAGAAAAAGAAAAAAAATCTTTTGAAATTTTGTTGTGGTCTGGTTTGGGGGTAGTGGTAATATTATCTAGTTATGCTTTGGCTGATTTTGTTCTAAAAGCGTTTTAAATAATAAAGTAATTGAGTAACGTAGTAATAAAGTAATTGAGTAATATGGTTTTTATTACGTTGGAGAATTTGAAAATTTATCAATTAAGTAGAGAATATAGTACAGAGGCATGGGAAATTTATTCACATCTGGATTGGCAAAAGAAAAAAGTAATTGGTGATCAATATATAAGAAGTGTGGATTCTGTTGGAGCTAATATAGCCGAAGCTCACGGTAGGTATCATTATCTGGATAAAAATAAATTTTTTTACAATGCTCGTGGTTCACTTTATGAATCAAAACACTGGTTAGATTTACTCTATGAAAGAAATATTATAACTAAAGAGAGGTATAACAAAATATTAGATATTTATAATAACATTCAACGAGGACTGAACGGAGCAATCAATTCAAACTTAGATAAAAAATTGGCTGTTGATGAGTAATCCAATTACTTTATTACTCAATTACTTCGTTTCTCCATTACTTATTTCTCCACATCTATGTCAAAGAGAATATTCATTTTAACAATTATATTTTTGTTTATAACAACGATGGGTTTTGGTTGCAAGGGTTTATCAACCGCAGAAATAGCTTCAGTCAAACCTCTGACTTTGAATTATTGGACTGTATATAATAATGTGGATATTTTGGAAGATTATGCCAATGAATATAAAACCAAACGACCATATGTGACTATAAATATTAGAAAAGTAAGAGCCGATGAATTTGATAAATTATTTTTAAATGCTTTGGCAGATGACGTGCCACCAGATATTATTTCTGTTTCAGCGCGCGAATTGCCAAAATATCTTTCTCGATTAGCGCCTATGCCAGAGACAGTGGATGTGTCTAGAATTTATAAGAAGGGTCAATATTTTGAGGAAACCGTGGTGGAAACAGAACAAATAACCATGCCAACCGCTAGATATGTAAAATCTGAGTATGTGGGGACAGTGTATGATGATGCCGTCGTGGGTGGTAAAATTTATGGTTTGCCTTTGGCTATGGATGATTTGGCAGTTTTTTATAATAAAGGCTTGTTGGACAAGGCTGGTATTCCCGAGCCACCAAAAGATTGGGGTGCTTTTATGGAAGCCGTAAAAGCCATAAGTAAGATTGACAGTGAGGGTAATTTGTTACAATCGGGTGTAGCTCTGGGAACAGGCAATAATATTGAAAATGTTTTTGATATTCTTACTTTATTTATGGTGCAGAGCGGGGTCAAGATGTCTCAATCTGGACAAGTGACATTTGCGAACGGACTCAATGCGAATAATTATAATGATTCACCTGTAGTGAAGGCTTTAAATTTTTATGTAGATTTTGCCCGACCAAACAAAGAAGTTTATTCGTGGAATAATAAACAAAAAGATGCTTTAGATGAATTTGCTCGGGGCAAAACAGCTTTTTATTTTGGGTTTGCCTATGAATTACCCACGATCAAGTCCCGTGCCCCACAGATGAATTTGGAAGTTATTCCGATGTTTCAATTAAATGAAGAAACCAGTATTAATGTGGCTAATTATTGGCTAGAATCGGTGGTAAAAAAATCTAAAAAACAAAATGAAGCTTGGGATTTTGTGCAGTTTATTACCAATGCTGATAAAGTAAAAGATTATGTCAAGAAAACTGGCCGACCCACTCCGTTTAGAGCTCAGATTGAAGAACAAAAAAAAGAAGTATTATTAGCGCCATTTGTTAGTCAGATTTTGAATGCGGGTAATTGGTATCGAGGCAAAGATTATGCCACAGCGCAAAAAGCTATAAAAGATCTAGTAGAAAAATATGGCGCGCCCTATACTGGCAAAAAACAAGAGGACACATATAGAATGGATTTGATAGAAAATGCTGCTAGGACGATTCAGCAGACTTTGTAGGGTTTTTTTTATATTCTGTTTTTCTCTGTTCATTTCCGTTATCTCCGTTGTAAAATTTTACAACAGAATAAACAGAATTAACGGAATGGAATTGAATGGTTTAAAGATAATTGTTAAATTGTTATTCTAGCTATATGTGTAGCATAACAATGTGACAATGTGTCAATATAACAATTTAAATAGAAAATATGTCTAATTTTATAAAAAAATACGGAATATTAATTTGTCTAGTTTTTTTGTTTTTGCCAGTGAATAAAGTTGGTGCTGGCTTGAGTGATTATAAATGTTGTCCAGCTTTAAAACAGGTAAAAACAGATGATAATTGGGAAACAACAAAAGAAATAATAGGATGCAAATATTCTGCTGATAATAAATGTGTTTATAAAGCAAACGATGAATTATGTACGGGGAGAACGATTTACAGTAGTGCTGGGGGCATTGGCCCGCGTACAACAAAAGGATGTGATGGCCCTAGTTTTTATGTGACATGGGATTCAACCCCGGTAGCCTGTTTTGAAAATTCTCTTTGTTTATCACAAGTTCCAAGTTATAAGCCAGATGCAATAAATTGGTCATTACCAAATGGTTTACACTCAGTTACAATTGGCGAAAAAGTTGATGTGTTTGTAGAAGTAGAAGCTCCAGCTGATACTTTAAAATTAAAAGAGGTATATTTGTCAAAGGACATGACAGAAAAAGGGGTAAAAATAATAAACACTGCTCAGATAATAGCAGATAAAAAATACAGACTGACAGTCCAGGTGGACACCCTAACATACAAAAGGTGGCTGGGTGAATTGGGTTATCCTTTGGAGGCTCCAGTTCGATTTTATGGTTTAGCCGATGTTCTTGAAAATGGAAAAACAGTAGAAAAAGTGAGTGATTATAGTTTTGTTTTAAAAATTATCGCGCCTGATTGTCGCAATACCTATACCAATCAATCTGATTGCAAATCAAAAAATCCTAGATTTTGTTTTTGGAATATAAAAACTTGTGAATCGCGGTATGATAATAGTATTTGTGGTGATGTTGGACAACCATTGTGTGGCACGTATGAAGATAATGTTAGTACTGGCGGTGGTGGTACTAGCAATAAAACCTGTGTATATAATGATGTTTTGAAAGAGTGTATTTCTCTCTTTGTTAGCCAAGCCACAACCAATTATGGTAAGCCAAAAGGCTATGTTGGACCTTTACCAGCTTGCGCCTTTACTGGTACGTGTAATGATATCAATCAATTGCTATCTTTTTTTATTGGTGTTTTTGGTAGTATGTCTCTAGGAGTAATTGGGGTATTTGCTTTTGCGGTTTTTATTTATGGTGGCATTACAATTCTCACTTCTTTTGGTAATGCGGAAAAAGTCAAAAAAGGTCAACAAGCTTTGGTGGCAGCCGTGGTTGGTATTATTATTGCTCTTAGTGCTTATATGATTGTTTATAATATTTTGGATGTTATGAATGTTAAGGATGCTTTCAAAGGTTTACCACGATAAGATTTGTTTTAGAATGTAATTTATTAATTTCGTCTCATTCCAATTATGAAAAAATATTATTTGTTAGGTATATTAATTTTAGTGGTAATTTTTGGTGGGCAGTTTTTTGGTATTGCCAAGGCGGTAGACACACCAGCTGAAGGTAGTGTGGTTTCTTTGGAAAATCCACTTAGCAAATTAACAGCCGATGGAAAAATAGACACAACTGCTGATGAGACCGCGAAGATAAAAGGTGAGACTGTTATTCCAGTGATAATTGGTGGGGCAATCCAAAAACTTTTGGGTTTTGTTGGCGCGTTGACTCTAATAGTGTTTATTTATGGCGGTTTTTCTTGGCTTACTTCAGCAGGCAATGCCGAAAAAGTGAAGAGTGGTATGCAAGCGATGTTTTGGGCAGTCATAGGCCTCTTTATAATTTTTGCCAGCTATGCTATAATAACTCTGGTTTTGAAGACTTTATTAAATTAAAAATAAATAATTATTTTTTCCTTGAAAGGGGGTGAAAACATGTATTTATTAGTAAAATTAGCAAAATACAAAACTATCATGGCGATTGTTTTCACCATGATGTTTGGTTTCTTTGTTGGCGCGCCTTTGATGGCTAGTGCTGCCGCTCCTCAAATTAACTTTGGTTTGCAATATGGTGCTGATACTGGTTTGGGAAATAAAGATGTTCGCAGTACTATTTCCAGTATTATCAATGTGGCCCTAAGTTTGCTTGGTATCGTCGCAGTAGTAATTATCTTGGCTGGTGGTTTCAAATGGATGACAGCCGGGGGAAACGAAGAAAAGACTGGCGAAGCTAGAAAAATGATTATGGCTGGTGTGATTGGTATGGCCATTATTTTGTCAGCTTATGCTGTAGCCAACTTTGTCTTGAAACAATTGTACTTTGCTACTACTGGTGGCGATTATGAAACTGATGTTCCAACTGATGTTTAAGTTCAAATTGAAATTAGTTAAATAACCCTAAAATGAAAGGGGGTGAAAAACATGTATTTATTAGTAAAATTAGCAAAATACAAAACTATCATGGCGATTGTTTTCACCATGTTAATGGGTTTGTTAGTAAGCGCTCCTTTAGTAGCCAACGCAGCTGAAGGTGATATCAACTTTGGTTTACAATACGGTGCTGATACTGGTCTTGGTCAAAAAGATGTAAGAACAACTATTTCCAGTATTATCAATGTGGCCCTAAGTTTACTTGGTATCGTCGCTGTCGTAATTATCTTGGCTGGTGGTTTCAAATGGATGACCGCTGGTGGTAATGAAGAAAAGACTGGTGAAGCTAGAAAATTAATTTTTGCTGGTATCATTGGTATGGCGATTATCTTGTCAGCTTATGCTGTAGCCAACTTTGTCTTGAAACAATTGTATACCGCCACTCATGGTGGAACATACACCGAAGTAGGTTTGGATGAATAATTAAAGAAAAGAGAAACAGGGTGGAAAACACCCGATCGGGCCACCCTGTCTCTTTTTCAAATGTTATTCTGAGCGAAGCGCCCGCCTGCAATCCCGATTTTATCGGGACTTACATTGCGGGCAGGAAGAATCCCTTGTGAATAAAGTACCCATTGTATTTTTCATAGAATTTATATTGAGTATAGTTGCCGTGAATTAAAATAGATTTTTCTGTTTTCCTCTGTTCAATTCCGTTATTTCTGTTGTTAAATTTACAACAGAACTAACGGAATCAAACGGAGTTTATAATTGAAAATAATTTATTTATTAATTCAATCATTATGAAGAAGAAAATTTTTGGGTTTTTATTTGTTTTTTTGTTTGTCTTTGGTCTGATTTTTTCTTTTAATCCAGCCCAGGCTTTGATTCAAACTGAATCTGGCCCATATCTTGGTTTGGAATATGGCCAAGCGACTGGCCTAGGGACGCACGACATCAGAGTCACAGCTGCTTTGATTATCAATTCAATTTTAGGAATTTTGGGTACTGTAGCCGTGTGTTTGATTGTTTATGCTGGTTTCAAATGGATGACCGCTGGGGGCAATGAAGAAAATGTCAAAAGCGCCCAGAGTATTTTGTATGCCGCGGTGATTGGCTTGGCCATTATATTGTCTGCTTATGCGATTAGCAAGTTTGTTTTAACTAATTTATTCTTTGCTACCACGGGTAAGGATTATAGTTCTGTGGATGATGCGGGTCGCGGTTGGAGTGGTAGCAACTAAAATAACTAGACATGAAAAACAGTTTTACAATAAAAAGAATTTTATTACTGATGGTATTTTTATTTACTATTTTATTTTTAGTTCAACCAGTTTTTGCTCAACCACCATTTGATCTTTTGGAAAAAGCTGGTGAAGCTAGCAGTCTTAATACCAAAGTGCCAGGTAACGATCTCCAGCTCTATATTGGTACAATCGTGGGCAATGTTTTATCTTTTATTTCCGTAGCTTTTTTTGGATTAATGATTTATGCGGGTGTGCGTTGGATGATGTCTCGTGGGAGTGAAGAAGAAGCCAAAAAATCTCTTAATATTATTTTGGGTGCGGTGATTGGAATTGTAATTGTTTTAAGTTCTTATACGTTGGTAAAGTTTATGTTTAGTAGTGTGAAACAAACCCCACCAACGAAATTAGGCATATGTTGTACTTACACTGATGGTACAAATAATACAAAAATTTTTTATCCTGCAAATGGTGCTGTTGTAGTTTGTCCAGGAGGAGCTGCTGGGACGTCTGTAACTTCAGAAGAAATTTCTGAAAAGGAAAAACAAGATGCCTGCAAAAATCCATAATAATATATGTTAAAAATTATTAAAATTAGTTTGGTTAGTATATTAACATTGGGAATATTTTTTTTGGGTTTTTCTGTTGTCTTGGCAGGAGATTATGGTTTGAAAGATTTAGCAGCGAGAGCTGAATTGGCTAGTAGAGATAATGCCAAAAATGTTCCGATTCAAAATACCATTGGTAATGTAATTGGCGCGGCTTTATCTTTAATTGCAGTTTTATTTTTCTTTCTTATGGTTTATGGTGGCTACTTATGGATAATATCTAAGGGAAACAGTGAACAAAGTAAAAAAGCCACAGAAACAATTTTTGCCGCGATTATTGGTTTGTTGGTTATTCTTGGTTCTTACGCCCTAACTAATTTTATTTTTACCACGGTTAAATAATTTTGCCAGTAAGTTTTATAATTTGCAAATTATGTTAAAAAAGTTTTATTTTATTGTTATTATAATTAGCCTGTTATTCATGCCAGTTTTTGTTTCGGCTTTTGATTTTGAGTCTGGTTTGAATAAAACTGCTCAAGGGACTGGTATTAGGGGTATGGAAGCACCAGAAGATGTTCCAACTCTTCTGGGGACAATAATCGGTTCTGGTCTAGCCATAGTGGGGGTAGTATTTTTTGGGATTATGATTTATGGTGGTTTCAAATGGATGGTTGCTCGGGGGAATGAAGAAAATGCTAAAAAAGGCATAGATGCTGTGTTTGGTGCGATTATTGGTATAGTCATAGTTTTTAGTGCCTATGCTGTGACAAATTTTTTGGTGAGCGGAGTAAAGGATGAAAAGATTGTTGGTGGTCAGCCAAATGCTTGTAGGTGTAATGATGGTAATGGTTGTTACAATTTTAATTTTAGAGATATTAAAATTGAAGAAGACGAAGCCATTAAAGACTGCAGGGCAAAATGCAACGGCACACCAATTGGTTTTTTTGTTGGTAGAACATGCCAAGATATATGCAGTGGTTGGCAAAAAGAGGGTGACCCATGTGTTTTTGAAACTTAATTAAGTTTATGTATAAAAAGTTATTAATTATAGTAATATTAATAGCTGGTATAATAATGCCTAGTGTTTCTTTGGCAACTGATATAACTGATCAGAACACAATACTAGACAATGTGGCTGGGAATGCCGGAGTAAATATAGTACAGACATCAAATATTTCTGAGTATGTTGGAATAATAGTAAAAGTAGCTTTAGTTTTAATTTCAACAATTTTTTTAATTTTAATGGTTTATGCTGGTCTACTTTGGATGACCGCCCAAGGTGAAGAAGAAAAAATTAAAAAATCCCAAAAAACTATTATCATGGCTTCATTAGGTTTGTTAGTTATAGTTAGTAGTTATGCCATTACAAGTTTTGTGTTTAGTGGTTTAGATACAGGTACAAATAATCCATCACCCGATGCTACTTATGATAAGTTGGGTTGTTGCTTAGATCAATTAAGAGTACCACCAGAAGATGCTTGGGAAGTGTCTTATGCCTATTGGGTATGGAAAGTGGTGACTGATGGAGAATGTTATACTATAGGAAATAATGCCAATAACCCAATGGATAATTTGTATGGGCCTGGTACTTATGAATTTCATGAAGGACTAGATGCAAAAGCCTGTGAAGCTAAGTGGGATGGAAAACAAAGTTTTGATCGATAAAATTATTATTTATATTTATATATATGAAAATTTTCAAAAAAATTATTTTAATAATTATAATGACAATGTTATTTGCACCGGCTGGTATGTCTTTGGCCGAAGGAAATCTAAATGATGCTTCAAAATTTCTTGGCCAAGCTGGTCAGAAAGCAATTGGTGATAGTACCAAACGTCCCTTGTCAGATGTAATTGGTATGGGAATTTCTACGGCCTTGAGTCTGGTGGGTATGATATTTATGGTCCTTATGATTTATGGTGGTTATTTGTGGATGACAGCTAAAGGGGAAGAAGAACAAGTAAAAAAAGCGCAAAAAATTGTAATAGAATCAGTTATTGGTTTAGTGATAGTACTTAGTGCTTATGCTATTACTTTACTTGTCACGACTCGTTTGGGTCAGGTCTAAAATTTGTTTAAAAAAATATGAAAAAGTTTTTTTTGTTAATTATTTCTCTTTGCATATTACCAACTGCAGTCTTGGCGGTTAATGTTGGTTATGGTAATACTAAGGGTCTAGCAGAAAAGTCTGGTTATTTAGAAACTACCTCGGAAACAACTTTTTCTGAAACTTTGGGTTTAGTTATTCAAATACTTTTGGGTACTGTGGGAATTTTCTTTTTGGCCTTGATGATTTACGCGGGAATTCTATGGATGACATCGCATGGTGAAGAAGAACAGGTCCAAAAAGCGCAAAAAATAATTCGAGCGGCAATTATTGGTACGATTGTTGTGGTTGGTTCTTATGCTCTGACTAATTTTGTTATTTTTAGATTATGAAAAAGGCTTATAAAATATTGTTAGTAATATTATTTTTTGGCATAATGTTTTTGTTTGTACAAAAAACCTTGGCTCTTGATTTGGGCGGAGATATTGCAGGCAAAACAGCCATAAAAGCAAGTTATGAAGATGTTAATGACCCTGGTGCTCTTAGTAAAAGAATCGGCAAAATAATAAGCGTAGCTCTTTCTATGCTCGGGGTAGTATTTTTACTGCTAACTTTTTATGCTGGCTATCTCTGGCTCTTAGCCAGAGGCGAAGAAGAAGACATCAAAAAAGCGCAAAAAATCTTGAGTACAGCTGTAATTGGGATTTTAATTGTGGTTGGTGCCTATGGTACCACCAATCTAGTGGTTTCAGGTTTGGTCGGGCGAACCATTAGTACTAAAAAACCTAATGATGAAATCCCTAACCTAATTTGTTGTTTGAGAAATTATAATGAAGGTGCTAATACATTTTGGGGTGGTGTAATAGTAAAACAGGTAGATGACTGTATAAAATCTGGTGATCAGGGTTGGGGAGCTTGGGGTGATGAAGCTGTAAATGAAGGTGAATGTAGAGGTGATACAAATGTATTAAATTTGTGTGAAACAAAAGAAGTTAAAAGTCCAGAAGAATGTCAAGCAATCGCAGAAGATTATGATGTCAATAGGTAGCTAACAATTTTTATATGAAATTTATTAAAATTTTTATTTTTTCTTTAATTACGATCATATCTATTTTTTCTTTTTTTAATTTGGCACAGGCCGATTTTACAGTTACCAGTTCAATGGCTGAACAGATAAAAGGTCAAATTCAAGTCGGGGCAGAATATGGTGCCGGTATGACTGGTAAAGCAGATCCAAGACGAATGGTAGAAAATATTATAACTATATTACTAGGTTTGGTAGGAACAATTTTTATGGTTTATTTGGTAGCTGGCGGTTATTGGTATATCACTTCTCAAGGAGAAGAGGAAAGACAGAAAAAAGCTTTGAAAACAATCCAAGCAACCATCATTGGTTTAGTTATAGTTTTGGCTGCTTATAGTATTACCATCTATGTAGGTAGCAAAGTCAAAGAAGCTGTAGTTTTGGAAATAGAAGCCACCAAGTAGTTATTTTAGAAAGTTATAAAAAATATGAAAAATGAAAATTTGTCCCGAGGTACTCGAGGGATTAAAAAAATTATAATGTTTTCCATGATTATTTTATTTGGGAGTTTATTTTTGTTTAATAATTTTTTGGCACAAGCTGTCTCAAGTACGGATTTTAGAATTAATGCCAAACAACAGCTAGAAGCAGCGACTGGTGTTAAGGGGGCAAATTTTGGTACACCTGAGGATCCACGTTTGATTGCTGCCTATATTATTGAAATAATTTTGGGTTTTATCGGAATTATTTTTGTGATTTATCTTACGTATGGTGCTTATTTGTGGATGACTTCGGCTGGTAATGAGGAAAAAGTTAAAAAAGGTATAAGTATGGTTCGTAATGCCGCTGTTGGTACCCTGATAGTTTTGAGTGCTTATAGTATTACTGTTTTTGCGGCTAAATATCTTACGGTTAGAGGTGATCCACAGACTGGTACTTTTTATGCTAATCAAGAATGGGAAATAGAACAAGGCAATGGCAATCTTTTTAATCAAGATCCGATGCGTACAGAAAATGATTATCCAGCCTGGGGTACAGACAATGGTAGTTCTAACTTGTTTGAAGCTTCGCCACCTGCTTGGTAGAAATTTTCTTATGCTAGTTTAGTATTTTTTGATGATAATCTCAGGAGCCTCTTTTTTGGGAAGGGGCTTTTTTATTTTCTCCAAATTTGTTATGATATTTACACTATGCAATATTCTATTATAATCCCGGCTTATAACGAAGCTGACATCTTGCCCGCCTGTATTGAAGCTTGCCAAAAACAGCAAGGGAATTTTGCTTATGAAATAATTGTGGTAGATAATAATTCTACAGATAATACTTATAAAATCGCCGAGGACTTTGGTGTTAAAGTTATTAAAGAAAATATTCAAGGGGCAGGGGCAGCGAGAAGAGCGGGTACAGCCTTGGCTCAGGGAGATTTTATTATTAATATTGATGCTGACACTAGATTGCCAGAAGATTTTTTAGTGAGGATAAATAAAATATTTTTGCAAGATAAAAAATTAGTTTGTTTGGGCGCGCGAGCTATGTTTTATGAAGTGCCAAAATGGAAAAATTTTGTTTTATTTATTTGTTATCTTTTTTTGTACCCCATGGCTTTTATTGTTTCTCTTGGTCGGCTTGGCCCTATGGGTTGTTGTATGATTTTTAGAAAGAGTGATTATATCAAGACATCTGGTTTTTTGGCCAAATTAAAATTTGGTGAAGATGGGGCTTTGGTTCGAGAGTTAAGTAAATTCGGAAAAGTGCGATTAAATTTTGTTTTAACTTGTTTAATTTCCTCTCGGCGTTTTGATCATTGGGATAGGGGGGTTAAAAAATATCTAATCAATTTTTTGTATTTATGTTTTTTTGGCCGACCGTATTTTAATGAATTAACTAAAACATAAACACATTGACAAAAAGTTTTTTTTGTTTTATAATGGGCGCATTCTTTATCCCGCACCATAAAACTAGTATTAGCTGATAAAGTGTGGTATAGAGTATGTAATTATTAAGTTGTATAGCATAAAGTATAAACTTGTGGTGCTGGATTTACAAAGGAATATATTGGGGTGGCCATGGTATAATGGTTATTACTTCGGTTTGTGGAACCGACAATACGGGTTCAATTCCCGTTGGCCACCCCAGTGTATTTCTTTTTTATTTTGCAAAATTATTTTGAGTTTATCCGGCGTAATCCGACGGTAGGAGGATGAAGCCGGATTGGCCACCCCTTTGTTGATTTAATAAAAAACATTCCAAATAATTTGGAATGTTTTTTTATCTGTGTAATCCTTGCCGTCAGGCAAGTGGTTTAATCTGTGGAATCAATGTTTTACTTACCCATTCTTTCAAAAGCCCTCAATATTTCCAATGGTATAGCGAAGATCACAGTATTAGATTGATCAGAACTCAAATCATTAATTGTACTAAGAGTTCTAAGGTGTAGAGCGCCTGGAACTTCAGATAATATTTTGGCGGCGTTAGCAATGTTTTCTGCGGCCAACATTTCACCACTGGCTTTGATAATAACGGCACGTTTTTCTCTTTCCGCTTCAGCTTGTCTGGCAATCACTCTTTGCATATCATCAGGCAAAATAACATCTTTTAATTCTAGTCTTTCTACTTTTATACCCCATGGATCAGTGGCGGCGTCCACAATTTCTTTGATTCTTTCGGCTGCAGCATCACGATTGGCCAAAAGTTGATCAAGTTCTAGTTCACCCACGACATTTCTCATGGTAGTTTGGGCTAGCTGAGACACTGCATACCAAAAATTTTCTACTTCCAAAAATGCTTTGGCTGCGTCAGACACGCGGTAATAAATTACGGCATTGATTTTGGCTGAAACATTGTCTTTGGTAATGGCCTCTTGTAAAGGAACATCCACGGCTTTAGTTCTTATATCTACTTTAGTCATGCTTTGAATAATTGGCAAAACTATTCTCCAACCAGGTTCAATAGTTTTTATATATTTACCTAGCATAAATTTTACCCCTCTTTGGTATTGATTGACTTGGCGGATGCTAATGATTAGGATAATACCTATCACCACTAGAATTGGACCTAAGAATTCCATAGATTTTTTGTTTAAGAATTAATAAATTATGTCTATATTATAGCTATATTATGGTTTTTTGGCAAGAATCAAGATTAACAAATAAAAAACGCTTTGTCATATGAAACAAAACGTCATTAGTGCGCCCGCCAGGAATCGAACCTGGATCTAAAGCTTAGAAGGCTTCTATTCTATCCATTGAACTACGAGCGCAATTTTGTGGGTTATATTTTAGCTTATTTTTTGTTTTTTGTCAATCACCACCTCTTTTTTTGCCATGAAATTTTTTATAAATATTGTGTAATTCCTTGTCAGTTATATGAGTATAGATTTGGGTAGTTGTAATAGAAGAATGGCCAAGCATAGTTTGGACACTCCTAATGTCAGCGCCATTTTGGAGTAGATCGGTGGCATAAGAGTGACGCAGGGTGTGAGGCGTCACTTCTTTTGTAATACCAGCGGCTCGGGCATATTTTTGTACTAGTCTTTGGACCGAGCGAGGAGTTAGTGGCTCATCAACGGATTCCATTTTTTTTCCTTTCATTTTCATATTTCCACCTTTGCCAGTACGTTTGTCATGAGAAATAAACAAAAACGGATTCATATCTTTTCTTGTTTCCAAATATTTTTTTAGCCAATACTTGGCTTGTTCAGACAAAAATACGACTCGAGTTTTTCTGCCTTTACCAGTGACAGTAAATTCTTCTTTACCAAGATTAACATTGTCTTTTTTTAGTTTGATAAGTTCTGAGACACGTAAACCAGTAGAAAAGAGCATTTCCAAAATGGCTTTATCACGATATTTTATCAGAGTCGTGGTACCAGCAGTTTTTTCATTACCATCTTTGGCTTGGTTCATACTAATTGGTGCTTCCAATAGTCTATTCAAATCACTACCTTCCAAAAAACTAACTTCTCGGTCAGGCATTTTCATTAATTCAATTTTTTCTGAAGCCAGAGTATCCACATCGCGTTTGGCCATGTACTTCAAAAATGATCGAAGGGCAATTAAGTGATAATTTTGAGTATTTTTTTTCAGTGATTCACCATGAACATCAACCAATCTATTTAACCACAAACGATATTGGCGGACATCTTCCGCCATAATTTTTTCTGGGTTTTTACTCGCACCAAACCAATTCAAAAAACGTGATAAATAAAAATCATAATTTTGAATCGTTTTATCACTCCGGTTTTTTTCAATTTCTAGGTGTTCTAGAAATTCACGAAGATAATTTTGTAGGTTTTTGGACATAAACACGAGGCTTACAAAGCTTGCGAGGCTTACAAAGCTTGCGAGGCTTACTGTTTGTAAGCCTTTTGTGCCTTGTAGACCTTGTGAGCCTTTTATTATTGTACGACACAATCCAGAAAAAATCAATTGTTTATCAAATTTTTTAAAAATTTAGAAAAAAATGCCATTGACAAAACACAAATTTTATGCTATACTGTATTTATAAAAATATAAAATCTTCCAAAATAGAGGATTTTAAAAATAAAAACAAAAACAAATATGCAAAATCAGAATTGGGTATCTGAAACCCACAAAAATTCAGAATATTCTTTTGTTTATTATTACCTTTTGGCAGGCATCGCACTTGTGGTGGCTGTTTTTTTATTTTTACCAAAGGTTTCCATTGGATAATTTGATATACACATACAATGTTATTATTTAATAGGGGGTTAATTTTTAATAAAATAAATATGAAGAAAATGTATTTTTTCATTTTTTGTCTCGTGTTTTCTGCATTTTTTGGTTTAAATGCTATGGCACAGACAGACGGAGTAGTGGTTATTCCAGAAACTGTGACATCTGATATTGTAGATACAATCGTGGTTAATTCAACTACTGATGAGGCCATACCAATTTTGTATGATACTACCCAAGATACAACAACTAGCGAAGAAATCAGTGATGAATTAGAAGATATACAATTAGACGTACCAGAAACCGCGCCAACTGGTTGGGGATTATTTTGGCGGGGAATGAGAGAAAGAGTGTCAGTCGCTCTAACTTTTGATCCATTAAAAAAAGCTGAGAAACAATTAAAATTTGCCGAAGAACGCATGGCTATAGCTGAAAAAATTGCCAGTGTTTCAGAGGATTCAGCCGTACAAGAACGGGCACAGCAAGTAATTGCCAAAGCTCAGGAAATGATGGATAAGGTAGAAGCCAAAAAGGCTGAATGGCTAGATAATAAAGACGAAAGAGTACAAAAGTTTTTGAAAAATATTGCTACTCATGAAATTCGCAAAGAGGCTGTTTTGGACAGAATTGAAGCAAAAATTCCTGAAGAAAAAATGGCTAAGTGGAATGAGATGAGAGCAAAAATTGAGGAAAAAGGTAAAGGAATTTTAAAAGCCATGGAAAATGAAAATCTTCCCGAAAAAGTAAAAGAACATTTACAAAATGTAAAAACAAGAATTGAAGAACATGCTGCCGAAGTGAAAGAATTTCAAGCCCAGAAAAAAACATTACTTGAAGCAGTAAAAAATGGTGATGAAGGCGCTAAAGAACAATTACAACAACTTCAAGAAACCAGAAAACAAACTTTGGAACAAAATCGGGAAGAATTTAAAGCCAAAGTGATAGGACTAAAAGAATCAGCTCAAGCTGGTGATGTCCAAGCACAAAAACAATTAAAAATGATTAAAGTGGAACAAAAGATTAAAGGCGCGGTAATAGAAAATAGATTAGAAGATAAAGACCAAAAGTTAGAAAAAGTTGAAACAAAATTACAAGAAGCAGTTGAAAATGGTGATGAAAGTGTGATTAATAAATTGCAGAGAGTAGAAAAAGTGCAGGACAGGATAGAAAATAGAATAGAAAAAAAAGAAGAAAGAAAATTACCACCAGTAGTTGCAACTACAACTCAATAATAAATTAATTTAATTTATATTATATAAAATGACCCGGCTCCACAAGAGTGGGGTTGTTTTTTTGTGTAAATATGAGAGAATATAGTTATGAAAAATAAGTTTTATTTAATATTACCAGATATTCGGTCTTGTCATAATGTCGGTGCCATGTTTAGAACGGCTGATGCTTTTGGAATAGATAAATTATATTTAGTTGGGTACACTGCTTGTCCACCAAAACCCCAGATTGATAAAGTATCTTTGGGAGCGGAAACTTGGATGCCGTGGGAATATCGGAAAGATTTGAAACGTTTACTTGTATCACTAAAAAAGAAAGGATTTTATGTTGTTGGACTTGAGAAGACAAATACTAGTGAACAGTTATCAGTGATCAGTAAACAATTAACAGAGAAGGATATTGTTTTAATTGTAGGTAATGAAGTAGATGGAATTAGTGAAGATATTTTGAAAATGTGTGATTTAGTTGTTCATATTCCGATGTATGGAAAAAAAGAAAGTTTGAATGTGAGTATTGCGGCTGGGATTGTGATGTATGAAATTAGCTCCTCATTTCGACCCTGAGTGAAATCGAAGGGGAGAAATCCCTTTTCAAGTTAATTAATTTGCATTAAATTTTATTTTATAAATAGCACTGGTCTGTGCGCTAAAAAGGGATCCCTCGTCAGCCGATGCGAATCGGCTTCACTCGGGATGACAGACGAATATGAAAACAATAATCTTTGACATTGAAACAATTCCTCAGGACTATGATTCTTTGGATGAGGCACAAAAGTATTATTTGAATAAATTTGCCGAAGATGAAGAAGATGAACAAAAAGTAAAAGAACAAATGGCTTTGTGGGCACCGACAAATCAGATCGTGGCGATTGGTATGCTGTGTGTGGAAACACAGAAAGGCGGGATGTACTTTGAGTCTGATAAGACTGGTGAATTATTTGAAGACAATGGTATTAAATATTGGGGAGGAAATGAAAGGGAGATTTTAGAAAAATTTTGGAGTGCAATTGCTCATGCCAATAAGTTTGTGACATTTAATGGTCGGGGATTTGATTGTCCAGTTCTTATGCTTCGCTCAGCTATGTTAAAGGTTAGACCAAGTAAGAATCTGATGCCTTATCGGTATAGTGTGGATCAACATATTGATTTACTTGAACAATTAACATTTTATAGCGCAATCCGAAAATTTAATTTAGATTTTTATTGTAAAAGTTTTGGCATCAAATCACCTAAGTCTGAAGGAGTGACTGGTCATGATGTGGCACCATTATTTAAAGCTCACGAATATGAAAAGATTGCTCGGTATTGTGCTGGAGATTTGCATGCGACGAGGGAATTGTACCTACGTTGGCGAGATTTTATTTCCTTTAGTAAGTAGGGTGTTAATTTGTGGGTTTATTTGGTATAATACGATTAGTAAAATAAATTTTACTAAAATTAGACAAAAATTTAACAAAGATGAAGGCTAAAATAATATTTGTTAAATTTGTGTCATAATTTCTGTATAATTACTGTTAAATTTATGTCTCACTCTACAAACAAACACACAATCGACATCTTCGAACGAATATACAATCAATTACCACCACTTTTACCACCAGAAATTAAGTTTGAGTTTGAACATGCTTTGGAACATCTACATGATGATGTGACCGTGGATACCAATGATGTAGAAAATATTGTAATATCACTTGGTAAAAAGGTTTGGCCATATCGTCGGGCTTTTGGTGAGTTTTTGGATATGCATCAGGGCAAACTTGGAGAGAAATTTTTATTTGGCAAATTACCAGTAGTTTTGAAAAACAAAGTAAAAGAACTGAAAGAACAAGGTGTCACTTATCATGATTTGCGGGTAGGTGGTCCAGCAGAATATTTTGAAATTGAAGAAAGAATGATTTTGCAAGAGAAGTTAATTGAAGTTGATAATGATATTAAATTACATGCTATACAAGCAGTTTTGGGTATAGACAGAAAGAAGTATGAGAGTTTAATTGTGGATTTTCAAATGATACTTGATGATATAGAAAAACGGCTAGAAACTTTTCGATCTATGGCTGAAGATGAAGAAGAACATCCTCGCTTGGCCGATGAAATTCGCGCGCAAGTAAGATCATTTGAATTTGGATTATGTTTATTAGGGCCGAATACTGAACTTATTCATGTTATTAATGCTCATGAACATTTTGCGGAACGAAAGATTGCCAAGAAATTACATAGAATAGAATAATTATAATAATAAAAAAGAGACATGTTTTTGCACGTCTCTTTTGTTTTTTTTGAATTAGATTTTTCTTGGGATTATTTTGGGGTATTTTTTAATTAGTTTTTCTAGATTAGATTTATTTAATAAACCTTTTTGCGCGCCGATTTGTTGAATTACTCCACCGGCGTTAGCCGTACCCCATTGCATAGCCTCGGTTATATTTTTACCATAGTGAATAGCCGATAAAAAGCCACTAGCAAAAGCATCACCGGCACCAGTTTTTCCTGTAGCTTTGATTGGATAAATTGCCATGTGGTATATAATATTACCATCAGACGCAGTCGCACCCTTGGTACCATCAGTAATCACCACAATTTTTACACCCTTAGTATGAAGAGATTTTATTAATTGGGTTGTGTCGGCTTTTTTACCAACCAGACACCGGGCTTCTTCTTTGTTTACAAATAATAAATAAGTAAATGGTAGAATTTTTTTCAATTCTGTAGAACAAGTTTTAATTTGGTGTGAACCCGGATTAACAGCTAATTTTGTATTTGGATTATTTTTTAGATATTTAATAATACTTTTTTGTACTTGGGTAATATCTCCACACAACGAACTATAATATAGCCAATCAGTTTTTGATAATTTTGGTAAATGATATTTTCTTTTTATATAATGGGATAGAATGGTGCGTTCGCTTTTGTAATTTAGTACTACCGCATAACGACTGTCTTGATTGTGGAGGACTTTTATAAAATCAGGACTGACTTTGGCTTTGGCCAATTCATCTTTTATTATTTCACCATTAATATCGTCGCCGATTTCAGTATAGATAGCTGATTTTAAACCGAGTTTTTTACAACCAACAGCAATATTGGCAGCATTACCACCGACAGCATGAGCCGTGTGTTTAATTGGAATTTTGTCAGCATAATTAAAACACAGTTTGCAGGTGTCAGTATTTAGATCACATTGCAAACTTGCTTCGTTATCATCAATAATAATGAAATTATCAACTGTAGAATCGCCAATGGTGATTATATTAAACATATTTTATTTTTTTAAAATTTGTCTGCCCTCGCGGATTATTTGTTTAAGACAGTGGTCGTTATGCTTGTGTATACCAAGTAAAATTTCCAGAAATTCAGTTAGCGAAGCCAAGAAAAATACGGCCATAGCAATAGTAAAAATTAAATTACCAATAAATATGGCATAAACGAGTAGTGATCCAGCACCAATTAAAAATACCAAATCTTGACGTTTTTCAGTTTCCAAAAAAACACCATAACCAATAAGGATAATACCCAAGAAAGCTACCACATAAATCATGGTTTCGGATAAAGTTTGAGGAAGTTGAGGGATGAGGTTTTGTAAAAACATAGAGTTAGGTTTTAGTAATTAGGTTTTGGGTTTTAGCCTGCCTGCACAGGCAGGTTATAAAGTACTATTATTTTTTTCGTAAAGTATAAATTTCGTAGAGACTGGCTAGAACAAAGACAATTTGTAAAGGAATAAAAATCGGATCTTTGAGATAAGCACTGTAGGCTAATAAAAATAAACCACCAATAACGAAAATCCAGTCTTGTTTTATTTCATTTTTTATAAATATACCCCAGGTGATAAAGATGAGGCCAATTGCGCCAATGATTTTGATTATAATAGGAAACATAGAGATTTTGATAAAGTAAATATATTATAGCATATAGTTTAACAATAAAAAACCTCCTATAAAGGAGGTCTGTAAGTGATTTAGTGATTAGGTGGTAGAGTGATTAAGTGAGTTCTTTCCACCGATTGATATATCCAATCGCACTCAAGGCAGCGGTGACACCATGGCCAGCGGCAATTACAATTTGTTTGAAAGGAATATTGGTGACGTCGCCAGCGGCAAAAAGACCAGGGCAATTGGTGGCGCATTTTAGATCCACTTTTATTTCTCCCATTGGACTTTTGTCTACACAATTTACAAAATCAGAATTTGGCGTCATACCAATATGAATCATGACACCATTCAAGTCTATTTGTTTATTTTCCTTGGTATTTAAGTCCGTATATTTCAAACCCGTCACCATTTGGTCGCCAATAATTTCTTGAGTATCAGCATTATAAATTATTTCTACATTTTCCAGAGCTTTTACTTTATCAATTAAAATTCTTTCACCTTTTGGGAAACCGCCATTATTTTCATGGTCATCATTATATCTAGTTAACAAATAAACTTTTTGGGCGATTTTGGTCATGGTGAGGACTGATTCTAGAGCCGAATTACCAGCGCCAACTGTAGCGGTGATTTTATTTTTGAACAATGGACCATCACAAGTGGTACAATAAGTAATGCCTTTGCCATAAAATTCTTTATCACCAGGAATACCCAGATGTCGGGGGTGAATACCGGAGGCAATAATAACGGCTTTGGTCTCGTATTGTCTTTCTTCACCAGCATAATTTTTGGCCATCACAATATGGTAATTTTTTACTTGTTTAATTTCTGTCACCTCAAAACCGTCATCAATTTGAATATGAATAGATTTGACATGATCATGAAAATTTTTGGCTAGTTCTACACCGGTCGTAGTAATAGTTCCAGGCCAGTTGCCAACTTTACCAGATAGAGCAACCTCCCCACCAATATCTTTGCTGACAATTAAAAAGTCTAGGTTATTTCTACCCGCATAAATTGCTGCTGACATCCCAGCAGCTGAGGCACCAATGATGATTAAGTCTTTCATAAATATTTATAAATTATATTTAGCTTGCGTATAATATATGTTTATTTGTTATTCGTCAACTTGTTTATAATCTCTTTCATCTTTTCTATATTGTCTGCGGGATTACCATTGCCAAAAATAGCACTGCCTGGGCAAATGGCTTTGACTTCAGTTTGGATAATGTCTGGCAGAGTATCAAAGTTTACAGCCCCATCAATTTCTGTAAAAATATTAGAATATTCAGAATTAAACTCTACAATTTTTTCCAAAACTTCGGGAATTAGATTTTGACCTTGGAAACCAGGATACACTCCCATAAACATAACAGTAGTGATTTGTTCAATATATGGTTTTAAAACCGAGAGCGGAGTGTTAGGATTAAGGACTATGCCTAGTTCAATATTTTTTGATGATAAGTGATCAGTGATCAACGGAAAATCAAAATCAGATTCAGCGTGGATTAAGATTCTTTTGATATTTTTTATGTTAGTCCATTTTTTTATTTCCTCTAGTGGATTTTGTACCATCAAATGCAATTCCACATCAATATTGGTATATTGTTCTACTACATCAGGATCAGCCCAAGTTATATTTGGCACAAATTTACCATCAGCAATATCAAGTTGGATCATATCAACTACAGATTGGACGGCTTGGATTTGTTTTATATATTCTTCTTTGGATTGGACGAGGATGGAAGGGATTATTATCATATGTTGTAATTGTTGAAGATGTTGTAAATGTTCAATTTGAACAAGCGAAGCGATAGAACATTTACAACAATTATATATTTTATTTTCCAAACTCATCTATCTTTTTTATCCGTCTCTGATATTTTCCGCCAATAAACTCACCTTTATTTTCCAACCATTTTTTCACAATTGCCATGGCATGGTCTTCACTTAGAACTCGGCCAGCGAGGCAGAGGCCATTTACATTATTATGTTTGCGCGATGTTTCCGCGGCTTCTATATTATAACCCAAGGCTGCATACATACCAGGGACTTTATTGGCTGAAATGCAGGCACCAATGCCAGAACCACAGATCAAGATAGCTTCTCCCTTGTTTTCTACAGCTTTTTTGGCAGCGGGCATGATAAAGTCGGGAAAGTCATCTTCCTCGTTGTATTCATTTGGTCCCAAGTCTTCAAATTTGATATTTAGTTCATTTTCAAAGTATCTAACCAGGCGTTTTTTGAGTTGATAACCGGCATGGTCAGAGGCAATATAGAGAGGATAATTGATTTCCATATGTTTTTTAGTTAAATATAGGAGAATTATAGCATTTAGGGCGTCTATTGACAATTCGGTTTAATTCTGGTATACTTTTTTCGTCTTAGTCAAATAACCTTTAAAAGATTAAGACTCTAATAAACTCGCTAGAAATAGCGAATCGGACCAGCCTAGAATCATGCCTGGGGTGTGCCCGATAAAAAATATGCATGTATGCTTGCAAAAGAAAAAAAAGCAAAAATAATTAAGAAATTTCAGACTCACGAAGGAGATACCGGTTCTTCAGAAGTGCAAATTGCCATTCTGACCGCCGAAATTGATGAGTTGGTAGAGCATTTAAAAGCTCATCACAAAGATCATTCTTCTCGCCGAGGTTTACTCCGCAAAGTTGGAGAAAGACGCAGATTATTGCGTTATTTGAAGAAAGAAAACAACAAATCATACGAAGAATTGGTCAAAAAATTGAAATTAAAACAAGCCAAACAATTGGCTAAGGCTGAAGCGACTGAAGAAGTGGTGGATGAGCTTAATGAAGAAGAAGATGTTAAAGAAGAATAACAATCGAAACCCATTAAAACACCCCGAGCAACGCGTAGGGGTGTTTATTGATGTGCAGAATATGTATTATTCTGCCAAGAATCTTTATAACAAAAAGGTTAATTTTGGTAATATTGTGAGTGAAGCGGTGGCGGGCAGAAAATTGATTCGCGCGATTGCCTATGTTGTCCGCACTGAATCCAAAGATGAACAACCATTTTTTGAAGCCTTGTACAATCTTGGCATTGAAACTAGAGAAAAAGATTTACAAATTTTTTCTAGTGGTATGAAAAAAGCGGATTGGGATGTGGGTTTGACTGTAGATGCGATTCGTTTATCTCCTAGTTTGGATGCCATTGTAATTGTGTCTGGCGATGGCGACTATATTCCCTTGGTAGAATATTTACAAAGTACAGGTAAACAAGTAGAAGTGGCAGCTTTTGGTGATACTTCATCGGCAAAATTAATTGAATCAGTGGATGATTTTATTGATTTGGGTAAAGATAAAGAAAAGTTTTTGATTGGGACTCTCAACACTCCACCCTACCCACAATCAGCTCCAGCCAAGAGACAGGTGGAAAGAAAAAATGTCCGGACTAATAATACAACTTACAAAAAAATAAATAAAAATTATTAAACAAATTGAAGTATATGGACGAAATGTCAAGACTTACTCAGAAGTTTTATGGTGATGGTAATGGTGCTGGTTGGTATGAAACACAAATGGGAAAAAGTCCTGAGTATGCTTTAAAATTATTTGAGTTATTTAAACAAGAAGGAATTATCCCTGAGGATGAAGAACTTGAGGGCTTTACCTTAGTTGATGTAAGTGCTAATAGGGCAGAATTAGAGGTGCATTTGGCAGTTTTATTAGACAGACAAATAAAAGGACAAGAATTTGTTCATTCTCCAAAAGTTATTGCTATAGATTTTTTGGGGAAAAAAGAAGGAGAAAAAGAAGATGGAAGTTATGATCGTTTTGTCTCTGGCATTCAACCTGAAAAAATACCAAATTTAAAAAATGTAGAATTTTCTAGAATTAGTGCCGATGCCAGACAATTACCATTGGCAGAAGGAAGTGTGGACGTACTTTTTGATAGATTGGGAGCACTTTGGTATAGTGTACATGATAAAGGAGGAGGTTTACGTAGAGATAAAACTTTTTTAGAATTACAAAAAATTGTTCTTGAGATTTTAAAAAATTATGCCAGAACTTTAAAAGAAAAAGGGAAAATAATTGTTGATGCCACTCAGAAAGGAATGTATCTTAACCAAGTAAAATCTGAAAAATCAACTGCTGTTGCTTTAAGTGAAGTAGGTTTATCTACCCCTCGTGGTCTGCAGGATTTGGAGGATATAGGTTTACGAGTAAAATTTGTTGGTAAAGGAGCAGACAGATTGTTAGTTTTTGAAAAAGTTGATAAAAATAAATAAAAATTATTAATTAATGAAGACTGGTCTCGAGGAAATTAGATTCAAACCCAATCCATTAAATAAATGGGGTCGGGATCTACCTCTTCTAGATCAGCTTCTACAAAAAAATATATGGAAATAAAAAATTGGTCCACCGATTGGGGTGGAAGAAAGCTCACCATTGAAGTGGGTAAATTTGTGCCACAAGCACATGGTTCTTGTACAGTACAATATGGTGATACTGTCATGTTGGCTACAGTAATTAAATCAAAAGGTGAACGGGATAATATTGATTATTTTCCTCTCATGGTAGACTTTGAAGAAAAGTTGTATGCTGCCGGGAAAATAAAAGGTTCTAGATTTATCAAACGTGAAGGCCGTCCATCAGACGAAGCAATTTTGACTGGTAGAATGGTTGATCGCGCCATTCGTCCTTTGTTTGACGAACGTTTAAGAAATGATGTCCAAGTAGTTTTGACTGCTTTATCAATTGATGGCGAAAATGATGCGGCCATTACTTCACTCGTGGCCGCTAGTTGTGCGATCTGCATTTCCAATGTGCCGTGGGATGGTCCAATTGCTGGCGCCAGAATTGGTTTGGATGAAAATAATGAATTTGTTTTGAATATTTCAGCTGATAAAGTTGATACTAGCAAATTAGATTTGGTCGTCGCTGGTACACCAGAAAAACTGATTATGGTAGAAGCGGGGGCAAATGAAGTAAATGAGCAAACTATGCTCAAAGCCATGCAATGGGGTTCGGAACAATTAAAACCAGTTTTGGAATTGATTGCTAAGATCCAAAAAGAAATTGGTAAAACAAAAGATGACGTAGAAAAGATTCTTGACGAAGCCGGTGATGTAAAAAAACGAGTGGCTGAAACCAAAAAAATTGGCCGAGAATTTTTAAAGACTGTGGCCGATGAAATGGTTTTTAATTCCAAAAAAATTACTAAAGCTGAGAGAATAGAATTGTTTAATAATTTGGAAAAAGAATTAGCCAAGATTTTGACTGAGAAAGAATTTACTCCTGATGAACAAAAACCTTGTCTCAAAGAAGTAAAGTACTTATTATCCGAAGTGGTGACTAAAAAGATTTTAGAAAATGACCAACGTTTGGATGGTAGAAAATTAACTGAAATTCGTGATTTGCATGCGGAAATTGATTTATTACCTCGCGTTCATGGTACTGGTTTTTTTAAGCGTGGTGATACTCATGTCTTGTCAGTTGTCACTCTGGGTGCGCCTGGTGATATGCAGACTTTGGACACTATGGAAGAAGAAGGTAAAAAACGTTATATGCATCATTATAATGACGGTCCATATTCTTATGGTGAAACCGGTATGATGCGTGGACCAGGCAGACGCGCCATTGGTCATGGCGCTTTGGCCGAACGGGCTTTGTTCCCAGTATTGCCAGAAGAAGAAAGTTTTCCTTATGCTATCCGTGTAGTCTCAGAAGTAATGAGTTCTAATGGTTCATCTTCTATGGCTTCCACCTGTGGTTCCACTTTGTCCCTTATGGCTGCTGGTGTACCAATAAAAAAACCAGTCGCAGGTATTGCGATGGGTTTGGCCTCAGATGCAGCTGAGAATAATGGGACTGTAAAAAATTGGAAAGTTTTGACTGACTTGCAAGATGTAGAAGATGGTCCTGGTGGAATGGATTTCAAAATTGCTGGTACGATTGATGGTATCACAGCTATCCAAATGGATACCAAGACTCATGGTTTACCATGGGATCTAGTAGAACAAACTTTGAAACAAGCGCGTGAAGCTCGTTTGCAAATTTTGGGTGTGATGGCTAGTGTGATTGCTGAACCAAGAAAAGAATTATCACCTTATGCCCCAAGAATTGAAACGATTAAGATTGATCCAGAAAAAATTGGTGATGTTATTGGACCTGGTGGTAAGACTATCAAGAAAATTATTGAAGAAACTGGCGTGGATATTGATATTGAACAAGACGGTCGCGTTCTTATCACCTCAGTTGATTCCGAAGGTATGCAAAAAGCGATCAAGATGGTCTTGGATCTAACTAAAGAAATTGAACCAGGTGAAATTTATGAAGGTAAAGTTGTTCGCTTAGAAGACTTTGGCGCATTTGTAAATATTTTGCCAGGCAAAGATGGTTTGGTTCATGTCTCAGAAATTTCTTGGAATAGAGTGGGCCGACCAAGTGATGTTTTGAAAATTGGTGATACTGCCAAAGTAAAAGTAAAAGAAATTGATAATCTTGGTAGAGTAAATCTAACTATCAAAGGTTTATTGCCAAGACCAGAAGGTATGACTGATAGACCACCAATGGATCGCGGAAATTTTGGTCCTTCGGCAGGCTCAGGACAAGCCGGTGGTGCTCCAGCTAAGAAAGGTTTTTTCCGTCGGGATAAATAGACCGGACGTAAAGACTTAAGACTTAGGACATAAGAAATTTAAAAAGACGCTCAGTTCGCTGGCGTCTTTTTTTCATGGTTCATGGGGCAAATAGCATGATACAGTGAATTTTAGTAATTGTTTGTCTTATGATATCTGTATCATGTATCATGAATTGCATTGACAACTGGATTTTTTTGTGGTTTAATATGTCCAATTTAATAATGTTTGCGTGCCTGCCTGCGCAGGCAGGGCGGAATTGGCCCGTCCGCAACGCCTGAGCAAGCTCATGCTTGCGATGGCGGGCGGGTAGACACGCCTGTATCTTAAATAACAATTGAATACGCCGACGTGGTGAAATTGGTAGACACGCCTGCCTTAGGAGCAGGTTCCGCAAGGATTGAGAGTTCGAGTCTCTCCGTCGGCACAAAAAAATACTCTATGGTTTAGAGTATTTTTATATTAAGTGATTTTGTACAATGTATCTGTGTATACGAAGTTTGATTTATTTTTTTTCAAAATCGTCTTCCGTCAAATTAGCTTGGCGCAAAATAGACCTAAAAGTGCCATGTTGGACTTCTTTACCATGAATAGGAACAATAACCGTGAGCGTGGGATTTCCTACTTTTCTATACTTAGCATGCGAGCCGGTCTGCGAAACAAAAAAGAAGCCCTTACTTTCAAGGACTTTTACTACCAGCCGTAGCGGATAGGGTTTAGGCATATTGAAGAGTGACCGAAGCAATAGCTGGTCTGGTTACTTCAGTTTTTTTAGGAAGAGGAACATCCTCAAAATATAATAATAAAGCATCTTGTAACATAACAAGGGCTTCTTTCTTGGTTTTGCCATAACTAGAAACATCCACTTCCAAGCATTGAGAAATGTAATATTTGCCTTCTTTCCAGACTACTGATTTTAGGTCTATTTTGTGCATATATTTAATTTAATTTGCAAATGCATTATATCTAATCTAAAAAAATAAGTCAAATTTGGGAGAACTCCGTCGGCACATAAAAAATACTCTATGGTTTAGAGTATTTTTTTAAAAGCGGAGTGATTCCGTCATAGCGTTTGCATATATTTGATGTTGCGACTGAAAGGAATAATATGGGCGAAACGTAGTATAGTCAGATATACGTTGTTAAGTGATGTCGTTGATTGTCTTCTAACTTAATTGAGAATAAACACTTTCTGAAAGTTGTTCAGTTGTTAATAATCCTTTCTTTAAGAGTGGAAGTACTTCTACGTCAGTATCTGCAAATTTAAAAGATACCCACCGAATGATTGTTTGTATTACGCCTTCAGTAACATTTCTCGCTGGTGAATCGCCTGAAATATAATTGTTATTAAGGATAATTCTGTCAGAACCACTTTGTATAATACCACCACCTGATATTGATGATCCTGGCCCCATACTAATGCCAGCACCTCCGGGGAATTTTATGTTTAAACCTCTTTTTTCTTCTCGTTTTTGAGGAGTTAATGTGTTGTGTTTTTTTTCGTTTAGGATTTGGCAAAAAGAATAAAGCCAGTCGTTTCCAGATTTGTGAGGCTGTATATTTTCAATGGTATTATAAAGAGTTGGCTGTAGTGAATCTAATTTCGGAAGAGATTTTCCAACTCCCGATTTAAAATCGTTTTCAGTTTTGCCATAGGGAAAATAGATATTTTCAATTTCTTTATCTCCCGTTGCTTTTCGTGCGGGCATTATTACAATTTCATAAATATCATGTGCTAAATAATCCAGTGCAGATTTTAGGTTTTCCATCATGTTTTTGACATCGATTTGGAGTGAGGTGGATATCGTTTGTTCTTCTAATGATTTTAGATATTGTACTTCAATGTTTTTAAAATCATTTTTAGCATGTTGTATCAATGCGTTTATTTGATCTTTTCTCATATGTTTATTAAGTTAGGCAATCAGCGATTTCACAACGTTTCGGCATATCTGATGTTTTCGCCGAATTTGTTAATTAATACTTGAATATTAGCAGAGTCTTTTTCATTTCGAAAGACTGTTGATTTACTGCCGAACAAAGGCGAAAATATGGGTGGAACAAAAAAGATATTCTTTTAAAAAATATTTGAGTCCTTTTTGTGTAGCCAGATATACCGTGTTAGGCAATTTTTCTGTTAATTTTAACATTACCTTTCCCGCTCTTTGAGTTACTACCAAACATCCACAGTGGCGTCTGGTCAAATATTTTTTTGGCTTTATTTTCTAAAATCCCTGCTATTACCTCTGGAGGTTCGGCAAAGTAATCTTTAAATTGGACTATTTCTTGATCTTGCAAAATATTCCACTTTGAATACCCACCCATAAATGGTGAAAATAGTGAAAAAATCACTCTACTTATCCTATACTCTCGAATCATAAATGAACACATAGGACATGGCTCACAAATCGTATATAACGTGCAAGAGGATAAATTTGGAGACCCTAATACCTTGTGAGCCTCATCAAGAACAAGAATTTCAGCGTGATCGGAAACTTTGCTTTTCGATCCATTTATTGATTCGACTATAATGTTGTCATTCTTTGTGATAAGGCTCGCAAAAGGAGCTTCTCCATTGGATAGACCCTTTTGTGCCAACTCAATACATCTTAAGATAAATTTTTCGTCTGGATTCTTCGTGATTGATTTTAAAATTGACATAAATTTTAGCTAAGTTGTGATATAATATTGTTATTAACTTCCATTCACAAGTGTGTTGTGAATATAATATATTATAGATATAAATTTTTAAAAAAGCAAATTAGGATTTTAATATGCACAACAAACAAGCCAAAATATTTGCTGCCAGTCTTGGGGCAAAAATGCCAGAATTAGATTTGCACGGGCTTTATCCTAGTGAAGCTTTGGAAAAACTAGAGCTTTTTTTATTTGCTAATAAAGACAAACAAATGTGTAGAGTGATTTATGGTGGCGGTACGGGCAAATTAAGGCAAGAAGTTTTGGATTATTTAAAAAAACATCCTATGGTGGAGGATGTGGTGGAGGATGGGGGTTCAGTCGTCATCCTGAACGAATGAAATGAGTGAAGGATCTCTTTTCAATTGGTTAAACAACTGGATAAAATAATACAAAGTTTAATGTTTTTAGCAAGGGATCCTTCGCCCCGATATTCATCGGGGCTCAGGATGACATTTAGTAATGGTAGCTTCGATTATTCAAAATCATCATACTGCGGTAAATCTGTTCTAGCAAAATTGTCCGCACCATTTGGTGAGTGAAAGTTAAATTTGATAGAGAAAGTTTGAAATCAGCCAGTTCAAGAATAGAATCATCTAGGCCGAGAGGACCACCAATGACAAAAATTAAATTGTTAAATTGTTTCATTGTCACATTGTCGAAATGGCTGGCGAGTTGGAGTGAAGTGAATTGTTTGCCAGTACTATCTAGGGCGATAACGTAACCCTCTTTTTTTTCTAAAATTTTAATAAGTTTTTCTGCTTCTTTTTTCTTTATTATTTCTGGATTAGTTTTTTCAGCAAAACTTTCTTCTTTCAATTCTCTAATTTCAATTTTGGCGTATGGCGAAAGACGCTTGATATATTCAGCTTCAGCTTCTTGCCAGTACTTTTCTTTTAAACTGCCAAGTGTTAATATGGTTATATTGATCATAGTCTAGATATTCTATGGTTTATTGACAAAATTGTCAATTTTGAAAGAAAATAGACTTGTTTTTCGTACTATTTAAGTAGGACTTTATTTATTAGCTTGTTTAATTGTTTTATGTTAAAAATATTACAAAGGTTATTAAAGCACAAATTTTATTTGGCGATTGCTATTGTGATTTTGGTTGGTGGTGGCTATTGGGGTTGGCAAAAATTTTTTACAACGGCAAATACCGTTAGTTACAAAACAGCCAAAGTGGAAAAGGGTACTTTAATAAATTCTATTAGTGGTACGGGACAAGTAGCCGCGGATAACCAGGTGGATATAAAATCAAAAACAGCTGGAACAGTGGTAGTTTTTAATATAAAAAATAGTCAAGAAGTTAGAGAAGGCGATTTATTAGCCCAGGTAGATAGTCGGGATGCAATTTTGAGTGTCAATCAGGCTAAGACGAATCTTGATTTGGCTGAATTGTCTTTAAAAGAGTTAATCACTCCACCTTCGCAGACTACAATAGTTCAAGCAGAAAATAGTTTGAAAAAAGCTAAGGAAGATTTAGCTAGCAAAAAATTAGACCAACAGATTAGTCATGACCAGACACTAGAAAGCAAGAAAAAAGCTGAAGATAATCTAAATAAAGCTTACGAAGATGCTTATAATACTATTACCAATGCCTTTTTAGATTTACCAGATGTTTTTAGTGGTGTATATAATATTTTGTATGATAATAGCCTAAGTAATAGTGAACCGTCTTTAAATTCTGACGATTCAAATGGTTATGATTTGTTGAATAGTTTTCTTTTGGATAATTCGAGTGAGAGAGACCGGTTTGAAAGCATGTTGAATAATAACAAGGATTCTTACACAACGACAAAAAAATCTTTTGATGACAATTTTACTATTTATAAAAATTCTAATCGTTATTCGGGAAAAGATTTAATAGAAAATTTATTATCTCAAACTATTGAAACAGTGAGAAAAACAGCTGATGTGGTAAAAGACGAATCTAATTTGTTGGATTTTTGGGTTGATTATCGTACGACTCAGGAATTATCTGTGTGGAGTGGGGTGACAACTTTTCAATCAAATCTTAATTCCTATACTGCAAAAGTTAATAGTCATTTGTCCAGTTTGTTAAGCGCACAAAGGACAATTCAAGATGATAAAGAAAGTATTTTGAATACCACTCGCAGTCTACAACAAATGGAATTGAATAATCCGCTGAGTATTGTCCAAGCAGAAAGAAGTATTAATGAACAAGAATTAAAATTAGTAGATTTAAAAATAGGGGCGACTGAATTGGATATTGAAAATCAACGTTTGGCCGTAGAACAAAAGAAAAATGATTTATTGTCAGCTCAACAAAGTTTGGCCGACAGAAGTATACGCGCGCCATTTGCGGGGGTAATAGTAAGTACAGCTATTAGTCGAGGTGATGAAATTAGTGCCAATACGACGGTTTGTTCTCTTATTACCAAACAAAAAATTGCTACTATTACCCTCAATGAAATTGATATTGCTAAAGTAAAAGTTGGGCAAAAAGTTAATTTGACTTTTGATGCAGTGGAAGACCTGATTATTACTGGTGAGGTAGCCGAGGTAGATACTTTGGGTACAGTTAGTCAGGGGGTAGTTAGTTATAGTGTAAAAATTGCTTTTGATGTTCAAGACGACAGAATAAAACCAGGTATGAGTGTAAGTGCTAGTATAATTATTGATAGTAAACCAGATGTCTTGATGGCTCCAACTAGTGCAGTCAAAACTCAAGCCGGAGCAAGTTATGTTGAAATTTTGGTTAATAATGCACCAGAAAAAAAAGATATTCAAGTGGGAAGCAGTAATGATACTATGACAGAAATTGTTAGTGGTTTAAATGAAGGTGAAGAAATAATAATTCAGACAATAAATGCTAGTGTTAATAGTACAGTTACAACCAATAAATCATCCGGACAAGGAAGTGGAGTAAGAATTCCAGGAATGTTTTAATTGATAAGTTATGCTTAGATGTCAAAATATTAGTAAAATTTACCAGACTGGTGATAATGCTTTGACTGTACTTAAAGATATTAATTTTAATATTGATAAAGGAGAATTTGTGGCTATTATTGGGCCATCTGGTTCAGGCAAGTCCACTCTAATGCATATTTTGGGAGCTTTGGATCGACCCTCTAGTGGTAAATATTTTTTGAATGATAAAGACGTGTCAACTTTGTCAGATGAAGAATTGGCCAAGATTCGTTCTCAACAAATTGGTTTTGTTTTTCAATCTTTCAATCTATTGCCTCGAGCAACTGTATTGCGCAATGTCATGCTACCTTTTATTTATGATTATAATACCAAAAAAGAAGAGCGTTTGAAAAAAGCGGAAAAAGCTCTCAAGGCTGTAGGGTTAGAAGAAGATCGTTGGCAACATTTGTCCAATCAATTGTCTGGTGGTCAGATGCAACGAGTAGCGATTGCTCGCGCTTTGGTCAATGAACCACATATTATTTTGGCCGATGAGCCAACAGGCAATCTTGATTCCAAAACTGGTCAAATTGTTTTGCAAACTTTTGGTGATATCAATCGCCAAGATGGTCATACAATAATTTTAATTACTCATGATAAAGGGGTGGCTACTTTTGCCAATCGTACAATTGAAATAAAAGACGGTCAAATTATTGCTGATAATAAAAATAATCATATATGATAGGTAGTGATTTATTAAATGAAACATTTTTTTCTTTGGCGGCCAACAAATCTCGCTCGGCTTTAACGATTTTGGGAATTGTAATTGGAATTGGTTCTGTAATTGCGATGATTTCTATTGGCCAAGGAGCTTCTCAAGATATTACCAATCGGATTGAATCATTGGGGACCAATTTGTTAGTTGTCACCCCTGGTTTTCAGAGACAGGCAGGCAATTTGGTCAGAGGTAGTAGCGGTTCAGCCCAGAATTTAACTTTGGAAGATTCTGAAACTATAAAATCTGATGTTAGTGACATTGATAATGTGGCCCCAACTGTCAGCACACGTAAACAGGTGACAGCAAAAGGCACCAATACCAACACCAATGTTTATGGGATTGATGGTAATTATTTTATAATGAAAGCTATTGTTATGAATTTGGGATCAGAAATTAGTGCGAGTCAAATTCAATCACGCGCCAAAGTAGCAATTTTAGGTCCAACAGTTAATACTGATTTGTTTGGCGAAGGAATTGATTCTGTCGGACAAAAGATTAGAATTGGAGATCAACAGTTTACAATTATTGGCATAACTCAAGCCAAAGGAGGAACTGGTTTTGGTAGTGCCGATGATTTAATTTATGTGCCAATTACAACTGCGCAACAATATTTGACTGGCAACCAAGGGGTAAGTAATATAAATATTCAAGCCTCTTCGGCTGAAACTATGACGATGATTCAAGAAGAAGTCCAAACTTTACTTTTACAACGTCACCACATTAGTGATGCCACTCAAGCAGATTTTAGTATTGTTAATCAAGCTGATTTACTTAGTTCAGCTTCTTCGGTCACTGATACTCTAACTTTACTTTTGGGAGCGATTGCGAGTATTTCTTTGATCGTTGGTGGTATTGGTATTATGAATATGATGCTTACCACCGTCACCGAAAGAACTCGGGAAATTGGTTTGCGTAAATCTCTTGGGGCCAATCGACATGACATTAGCATCCAATTTTTGGCGGAATCTGTGGCCCTGACTTTTATTGGTGGGGTAATTGGGATTATTATTGGTTGGTTGGCTTCTTTGGTGGTAAGTAAATTTAGTGGTCTCACTACTGCCATTACATATAGTTCAGTTTTTTTGTCAGTGGGAATTGCCGCTTTAATTGGTATTGTATTTGGTTATTACCCAGCCAGGCGGGCAGCCAAGCTTGATCCAATTGAGGCTTTGCGTTATCAATAATTTTTAATTATATTTTTATGCGTAGATTTTTTTTATCTTTTAGTTTGCTATTATTATTTGTTATAATAATTTCTGGTTGTACCACCAATACCAATTTACAATTAAACAAAGATGATAATAATTTACAACCAACAATTGAGCGTGGTGATTCTAATTTTACTTCTAGTACTGATCGTTTTTTAAAAAATAGTGTCACTAGTACAGCCGAAGATTTGTTGGTAGGTAAAGAGGTGATGGTGATGGGAAAAACAAATACTGATGGAACGATTAACGCTCTTCAAATTATACTTGGTCAATTTCCAACTTCATCATTTGGTTTTGGTAGCGAGCATCCTTCTAGTACTGGGCAGTTTAATAATCAGACTGACCAAGAACAAAACAATAATGAGCAACGTCCAAATAGAGGTAATTTTACTGGTGAGAGGCCGGGTGGAGGACAAAATGGTTCTGGTGGACAATTTCGTTCTCGACAAACCGGCACATCGCGTATAAATGGTAAGATAATAAAAAAAGATGAGACTAGTCTAGTTGTACAAGTGCCTGATGGTGGTTCAAAAATAATTTTTTATTCCAGTAATACAAAAATTTTTACTTTAAATATGCCCCCAGTAATGTCTACTAGTACGATAGCTAGTTAGTATGAATTATATAATAAAGTGCGAAGGAAAAACTGATGAAGAATTAGTCCCATTAGTTTTGGAAAACCAAAGTTATTTTTTGTGCTTGATGGAAAAATATGAAAGTAAATTGCTTAGGTATATTATGCGTATATCAAATGTACGCTATGAGGATGCAGAAGATGTTTTACAGGAGGTCTTTATAAAAGTTTATGAAAATCTAAATGGATTTGATCCGGATTTAAAATTTTCTTCTTGGGTATACAGAATTGCCCATAATCATGTTATTAGTGAATTTAGAAAAAAGAGGAATCAAACGGAAATAATTTTGTCTGAGGAAGAGGATTGGCAGAATTTTGTGTCGGATTTGGATATAGCCGATCAGGTAGATATTCAGCTTAGCAAAGAGGTGATAAATAAAGTTTTAAATAGTTTGGATGTAAAATATAGAGAAGTTTTATTTTTAAAATTTTTGGAAGAAAGAGATTACAAAGAGATTTCTGATATCTTGAAAAAACCAATGGGGACAGTCGCGACCCTGATAAATCGAGCCAAAGAAAAATTTAAAAAAGAATTAGTCAAACAAAATATTAAAATTTTATGACAGAAGAAATTATTAATAAAGTGCTAGAAAAAATTAAGCACGATAAAATTGAACCAAAAGCTCGCTGGCATTTTTTGCTAAAAGATTCTTTGGTGTGGTTTTTGTTAGGCCTAAGTGTTGTGATTGGTTCTTTGGCAATAGCCGTTTCTATTTTTCATTTAGAAAATAGTGATTGGGAAGTGTATGAAAAAATTTCTGGCGGACCAATTAATTTTTTATTTGAAATTTTACCATTTTTTTGGTTAATTATTTTTATTTTGTTTATAATCGTGGCTTATTTTAATTTTAAGCACACTAAGACTGGTTATCGTTATAATATTTTTATTGTTATTGGGGTTAGTTTGTTTTTTACTTTGTGCTTTGGTGCGTTAGCTTTTATAATTGGTTGGGGAGAAAGATTAGAGGATTCTTTGTCCAATCAAATTCCATTTTATCCTGGTTTGGAACACAGGCGAGCTAGAATGTGGGCTAGACCCGATGAAGGCTTTTTGGCAGGGAAAATTTTATTAATCAATGAAAATAATTTTTCTTTGGTTGATTTGCAAGATAGAGAATGGACAGTTTTAATTGAACGAGCAAAGTTACCCCCAGTCTTTGTTATAAAAATTGGCGATGTAGTTAGGGTGGTGGGTGAAGTAAAAAGTGATAACGTATTTGAAGCGGAAATGATAATGACTGAAGATATGTTAAAACATATGATGAATAATAAACCAAGATTTAGAATGATGAATCAACCGCCACCAGATTTTGAAAGAAAATTTGATGAGATGCGTATTAATAGATAGAGTTAGCAAACTCTAGTAGCTACTTAATTCATCTAATAAATTTTGTATGGAAAAACATAAAAAACTATTTAGCCTTGGCTTGGTAGTCGCTGCCATAGTAATTCTTACTGGTGTCACTATGGCGTCAGCCACTTCTTTGCCAAATAGAGGTCAGGGAACAAAACAAAATTTTGATCCAACCAAGTTACCAGCCGAAGTTCAAGTTCACTTTACTGAAATGCAAGCCCAAAGAGATGAAATGCAAAAAGTTATGGATAATCAAGATTACACCGCTTGGAAAGCACTGATGCAGGAAAAGTCGGATAATTCACCGATTGTAAAAACTATGAATGTGGTGAATGAAAATAATTTTTCTAAGTTTACTGAAATGCACAATTTGATGCAAGCAGGTAAAATTGATGAAGCTAATACAATAAGACAAGAACTGGGTTTACCAGAAAAAGGCGAGGGTATGGGAATGGGTCGTGGTTTTGGTCCTGGCGGGCATGGACGCGGGATGATGAGATCAGAAAATTCACAAAATGCTAATACCAATAGTCAATCGTAAATTCATTATTAATTATTAAAAAAAACCATCGTCTATACAACGGTGGTTTTTGTTTATCCACAGGTTAGCTCTTGACCTACACCTGGGGTGGAGGTATACTGTAATCAATTCACAATTATAAATTATAAATTTTAAAAAATTCTTTATTCCCCGCCTGCAATCCCAATTTTATCGGGACTTACATTGTGGGCAGGCTTACTCCTTACTCCTTACTCCTTACTCCTTACTCTTTATTCCTTAATCCTTCTCATATGATTGAACCATATACAGGCAAAATCAAAATTAGTCTAAAAAAAGTTCATGGTCAGTTGGACTTGGTAGACAAAATGATGGCTGACAATCGCTATTGTTTGGATATTGCTCAGCAAGTAAATGCCGCGATTGGTATGCTCAAACAAATTAATAATCATATTTTGGAAAGTCATTTACTCTCTTGTGGGGCGCACAAGCTGGAATCAAAGAATGAAAAAGTCAGACAAGATTTTGTCAAAGAATTAATGAAGGTGTTTGATCAAACTAAGAAATAAAGCATTGATTTAAACAGATTAATACAGATTAAATAAAATTATGAATAAAATAAATATTCCAATTCAAGGGATGCATTGTAAATCATGTGAGATTTTGGTTGAGGGTGAATTAAAGAAAATAGCCAATATAAAAAAAGTGGAGGTTAATCACAAAACTGGGATGGCAGAAATTAATTATGAAGGCAATAAACCAGAGGCAGATTTGATTTCTCAGGCTGTAGAAAATGCTGGTTATAAAATTGGTCAGTCAGATAAATTATCTTGGTTTTCTCAAGATAAAAATGATTATTACAATTTATTGAGAGGTATTGTGATTTTGGTTATAATATATTTTTTGTGGAAAATGTTTGGTCTGGGCGATTTGGGCGCTAGTCTGGGTAATAAAGCAGGGTTAGGCGCAGCTTTGTTAATTGGCTTGGTAGCTGGTGTATCTACTTGCATGGCTTTGATTGGTGGTTTGGTTTTAAGTCTCTCGGCTCGACATGCTGAATTGCATCCTGAAGCCACTGCTTGGCAAAAATTTCGTCCTCATTTATTTTTTAATCTAGGCAGAATTGGTGGTTTCTTTATTTTGGGCGGAATAATCGGTTGGCTAGGCTCAGCTTTCAAACTGTCGACTAATTTACTTGGTTTTTTAACTATACTAGTCAGTTTAGTTATGGTTTTCTTGGGTTTAAAATTATTAGGAATTTTCCCAATGCTACAAAATAAAAATATTGCTTTACCAAAGTCTATTAGTAATAAATTAGGTATTGGCAGAGATATAAAAGAATATAGTCATCGCGGAGCTATGCTGTCTGGCGTCCTGACTTTCTTTTTACCTTGTGGCTTTACTCAAGCCATGCAATTGTATGCGGTGTCCACTGGCAGTTTTTGGCTAGGAGGATTTGGTTTGGCAATTTTTGCCTTTGGTACTAGTTTTGGTTTGCTTGGTGTAGGGGTTTTAAGTTCAGCATTTAAAGGCAGAAAAGCAAAAATATTTTTTAGCACGGCTGGTATTGTGGTAATAGTTTTGGGTTTATTTAATATTAATAATTCTTTGAGATTGTTTTCTACCGCATCAGTCAAACCTCAACCTATAGAACAAGTAGATAGTGGTGAAATACAAGAAGTAAGAATGACCCAAGATTATTCTGGTTATAGTCCAAATATTTTGACAGTGAAAAAAGGTATTAAAGTGCGCTGGATAATTAATTCTACTAGCCAATATAGTTGTGCCAGTTCAATTGTGATGCGCAAGTATGGTATTAGTCAGTCTTTGGAAGCGGGGGAAAATATTATTGAGTTTACTCCCACGGAAACTGGTGAGATCCCATTTTCTTGTAGTATGGGGATGTATCGAGGGAAGTTTTTAGTAGTTAATTAAATTAATTTTAAATATATGATGTGGGGATATTTCAATAATTGGGGTTGGGGTGGAGGTATGATGATATTTATGTTATTTTTTTGGGTAGCCATAGTTTGGTTAATTATCTTTTTGATGAAAGAAAATACAAACAGCTCTGGTTCAAAAAATGATAATAAGACAGCTTTGGATATTTTGCAGGAACGTTATACTAGAAGTGAGATTGATAAAAAGGAGTATGAGGAAAAATTGAAAGTGATTAATAAAAATAATTAATTTGTTATGGAAAATATTAAAAAAGTAAAATTTAAAATTCAGGGCATGCACTGTGCTTCATGTGAGAAAATAATTTCCCTGTCTATCAATGAATTACCTGGTATTATTAGTGTTAGTATTGATAGTAATTTGGGTAAGGGTGAAGTAGAATATGACCAAAATTTGGTTGGCGTGGAACTAATTAAAAACAAAATATTAGAAGCAGGTTATCAAGCCGAAGTGGACGATGATGATAATATTGAAGAAGACGTTGATAAAAAAAAACTTGATAAGCAAATTTTTGTAAAAACCACTGAAACAAAGATGCCATTCAAAATAAAAATGGAAACTAAAATAGAAGCTGAGGGTGAAGGAGCAGAAAAATTGGCAGAATTATTGACTAGAACTTCAAATGGAGTAATGAATATGCATGAACAACTGCAAAATACTTCTGCGGTTGAACCTGCAAAACAATTACCAGCGGTTTTGTATGATAAACAAAATACTGACAACCAATTGCAACTAAGTATTTCTGGTATGCATTGCGCATCTTGTGCTTTGGTTATTGAAAAAAGTTTGAAAAAAATACCCGGAGTAAAAGAAGCTAATGTAAATTACAATGCGGAAAAAGCTAGAGTGGTTTTTGATGATTCCAAAGCTAAGGTTGAGGATTTGTTAGTGGCGGTTAAACAGGCGGGTTATCGAGCCCAAGTTTATGATGATTCCAATCCTGAAGCTGAACGGCAAAAGAAAGCTAAGGAAATAAACAGCCAATGGCTTAAATTTATTATCAGTTTGGTTCTAAGTTTGCCCATGCTGTATTTTATGTTGTTTGATTTTTTTGAGTTTTTGCCTGGGCGCTCTACAATTCTGCCATTTGTGGGTATAGTTTCTTTAATCTTAACTATTCCAGTTCAATTTATAATCGGCGCGGGTTTTTATAAAGGCATGTGGAGTAGTTTAAAGATGAAAACTTTTAACATGGACAGCTTGATTGCGATTGGCACTAGTACGGCCTTTTTTTATAGCTTGGCACAGTTTTTAAATTATACTATTCCAAATAAATCTCTGATTGGTTTGGAGGGTATAAAAATTCCCGAATTATATTTTGAAACTGCAGCCTTTTTAATTACTTTTGTGATTTTGGGTAAATGGCTGGAGGCCAAAGCTAAAGGCAAAACTTCTGATGCTATAAAAAAATTAATGGGATTGCAACCTAAAACGGCTCGGGTTGTTCGGTCTGGTCGAACTGAAGATGTTAATATTGATCAAGTAGTGGCTGGTGATATTATTGTTGTTAGACCGGGAGAAAAGATTCCAGTTGATGGCCAAATTACCAAAGGTAATTCAGCTGTGGACGAATCCATGTTAACAGGTGAGAGTATCCCAGTAGAAAAAAATATTGGTGACAAAGTTTATGGCGCTACCATAAATAAGAATGGTAGTTTTGAATTTCAAGTGACTAAGGTGGGAAAGGAAACAGCCTTGGCACAAATTATTCGTCTGATTGAAGAAGCCCAAGGTTCCAAAGCACCAATTCAGGCCATGGCTGATAAAATTTCTGCTTGGTTTGTGCCAATTGTTTTAGTGTTAGCTGTTCTTACTTTTGTAGTTTGGTTTTTCTTTTTAGGAGCCGGATTATCTTTTAGTTTAATGGCGTTTACATCAGTAATTGTGATTGCTTGTCCTTGCGCTCTGGGTTTGGCTACGCCAACCGCCATTATGGTTGGTACTGGCAAGGGTGCAGAGTATGGAGTATTAATAAAAGGTGGTGAACCACTTGAAGCGGCTAACAAAATTAAGGCGATTATTTTTGATAAGACTGGGACTCTAACTAATGGTCGGCCAGAAGTGACTGATGTTGTTGAAATGGGTTTGGTTGATGAAGACGAAGTAATTAGTCTGGCAGCTGGTTTAGAAAAATTATCAGAACATCCCTTAGCTGAAGCGATTGTTAAATATGCAGAAGAAGAGAGCATAAAAATTAATGAAGTTAAAAATTTTAAAGCTATTCCAGGGCACGGTGTAGAAGGTGAAATAAATAATGAAAAATATTATTTGGGTAATCGGAAATTACTTTCAGACATTGGTTTGGATGCCGAAGCTGTAGAAAGAAAAATTAGAAAATTAGAAGAAAATGGTAAAACCGTGATGCTTTTAGCTTCCACGAAAGCAGTACTGGGTTTAATTGCTGTGGCTGATACTTTGAAAGAAACGACTTTGGAAGCCATACAAAATTTGCAAAAAAGAAAAATTGAGGTCTATATGATTACTGGTGATAATCGACGTACAGCAGAGGCGATTGCCAAACAAATTGGAATCAAGAATGTTTTAGCCGAAGTTTTACCAGAAGACAAAGCTAGTGAAGTAAAAAAATTACAAGATAGTGGATTAAAAGTCGCCATGGTGGGTGATGGTATAAATGATGCTCCAGCTCTTGCTCAAGCTGATTTGGGTATTGCTATGGGTGGAGGAACTGACGTGGCGATGGAGACGGGCGGGATTGTAATTATAAAAAATGATTTGCGTGATGTGATAACGGCGATTAATTTGAGTCGGGAAACAGTCGGCAAGATTAGACAAAATATGTTCTTTGCTTTGTTTTATAATGTGATTGGTATTCCCATTGCGGCTCGAGTTTTTGTTGGGTTAGGTTTGGTTTTAAAACCAGAATTGGCTGGTCTGGCTATGGCCTTTAGTTCTATTTCCGTGGTATCAAATTCATTGCTTTTAAAATATTTCAAACCAGGCAGAAGGAATTATGTATCAATAGTGGCGCCTTATGTTTTGGCCATAATTTTTACCTTAGTATTTATCCAGTTTGGCAGACTTAGTTCTAGTATGGGGAAATAAATTAAAAAAATATAGACCAGTAGAAATACTGGTTTTTTATTTTACCTTGACAAAAGAGTGTACACAATATATACTAAATTGGTATGAATAATATAACAATACAAGATTTGTTTGGACTAAGTTTTTTGAATAGTGGTTTAAGTTTGGGTAGTGATGACCCAAGATTGATTGTCGCTAGATTAATAAATGTAGCTTTGGGTTTTTTGGGTATAATCACTTTACTTATGTTTTTGTCAGCCGGAACTAGATGGATGTTGTCTGGTGGTGATGAAGAAAAGGTGGGTAAAGCCAGAGGGTCTATGATTAGTACCATAATCGGTTTAGTTATAATTTTAAGCGCCAATAGTATTGTGATTTTTCTTATGAATGCTTTTGTGGCCAAATAATTTACTTATATATAATTAGCCGGCAGAAATGTTGGTTTTTTTATTGACAAAAATAAAATTTTGGAGTAAAAATTAATTAAACAGCAACTGTGGAGTTTCAAGATGAAGCCCATCCGTTTCGAATTTCACACCTCGACAGATCTGGGAGCGGTCGAGGAGAAGATCAACACGGCTCTTGAGGGAGTGGAGGTGATGGACAAGCCCGACATCTCCCACGAGGCGTGGGGGCAAGGGTTGAACATCAGCATCTTGATGGATTGCCACCCTGGAAGGGTTGGTCGTCCCATGAAGGTGAGGTTATTCCGCACTTTCGAGGAGGCTGAAAATTTCAGTCAGGGACATGTCCAGGTCAAGTGGACACAACATCGTGTCCGCCAGAAGGTGGGGAACGACGACCACACCGATAGTGTATACTTTGTATGGTACAAGGAGTGTGCAATCTAGGAAGGAGATCATCATGGCACGTTCGCCACCGTTCATTCAACCAAGGGGGAAACCCCCGACTGTACACAACCGGAGGAGCAGTCGGGAACAGTCGAAAGATCATCTAGAAATAGGTGGTTTTTTGATTTTTGTGTTATAATATTTTTATATTTTTAATTTAATTTGTATGAATATTATTTTTCGCAAGTTGTTCAAAGGTATTCCTCCTGCCAAGGAAGCGGATTATTTATTAAAACGTGCCAATGCCTCGGCTTATCAAGTTTTTATTAATCCCGATTTTCGTAAATTAGTTGGTTTTGAAAGCCAAACTCAGGTAGAACAAGACAGAATTTTTAATGAATTGGTGGTGACGGCGATTGTGTATGTTATGATTATGATAGATGGTCGATTAAGTGAAAATAGAGTCAAGGCAGAGCGTATTCATTTTTGGATGGATTTGCGGGATATGATCCCAAATGTATATGTTGATTATCTTAAAAGTCTTGGCATTGCGGGTCAACATTTGGATGTTTGGAAAAAATTAATCAAATTGCGCTGGGATGAATATAGTGATGGTCAAAATGAGACTCGTTCTGCTTGGGCCAAGGAATTTGCTGAACACCCAGACAAGGATGTCTTGAATGAAATGGCTGTAAGGCTTGAGACATTGACTGTGGGTGCATTGCTTCATATTACTCGGGGCCAGGCCAAGTCCAATGCCGATGATCCATTACGCCGACATTTGCGCACCTGGCTATCTACTTTGGAATACAAACTGCACAAACGGATTGGTTGGTAATTTGGTTTGAACAGTTTTATTATTTGCAATTATTTGAACAATATATTTTATGCTTCACCGACATCTTGAAAAACATTTTAATTTTTCCACCTTTCGTCCTGGGCAAGAAGAAATTATTCAGGCGATTTTGGCTGGCCAAGATGTGGTGGCTCTAATGCCGACTGGTGGCGGTAAGTCAATTTGTTTTCAATTACCAGCTTTGATTAAAAATAGTCTGACGGTTGTTATATCTCCGCTTATTGCCCTCATGAAAGATCAAGTAGATAGTTTGCAAGCGCGTGGGATTGAGGCAGGTTTTATTAATAGTTCACTTAATATGGGTGAAATGCAATTGGTGATAGAAAAAGTAAAAAATGGGAAAATTAAATTGCTCTATGTTGCGCCTGAGAGATTGATGAATCAGCAGTTTATTAATTTGTTTAGTGATGTAGAAATTAGTTTTTTGGCTGTGGATGAAGCTCATTGTGTATCGCAATGGGGGCATGATTTTCGGCCAGATTATTTGCAAATAAAAAATTTTATTACCAAATTAAAAATTCGGCCGGCAGTGGGTGCATTTACAGCGACAGCTACACCCGAAGTAAAAGATGACATTATCAAAAATTTGAATCTAAAAAATCCACAAGTTTTTGTTCGTGGATTTGATCGTCCCAATCTAAAGTTTTTTGCGCAAACAGATTTAAAAAAGTCACAACGGCAAACAGAAGTTTTGCGAATTATTCAGACTTTGCCTGGTTCAGGAATTGTCTATAGCATCTCTCGTCAAGAAACCGAAGACATGGCAAATTTTTTATCAGACAATGGCATTAAGGCAGTTGCTTATCATGCGGGCTTGGCATCAAACCGTCGGACCCAGATTCAAAATGATTTTATGGAAGATAATTTTAAAGTAATTTGTGCGACCATTGCTTTTGGTATGGGCGTGGATAAGGCCGACATTCGGTTTGTTATTCATGCTGGCATGCCGGCCACTCTAGAGGGTTATTATCAAGAAGCCGGTAGGGCAGGACGAGATGGTGAACCGGCCTATTGTATTTTACTTCAGGCCAAGCGTGATTATGGTTTACACAATTATTTTATTTTGAAAAGTCGAGATGAAATGATGTCTCAAGGTAAAAATAAAAATGAAATTGATCGGGTTTGTAATATAAAGTATGACCGTTTGGAAAAAATGAATAATTATGTTTATTCCACTGTTTGTCGGCGGAAAAATATTTTGCAGTATTTTGCTGATCCAGATTTGTCCCTTTTAAAATCAAATTGTGAAGGTTGTGATATTTGTCTTAATTTCAAATGGACCAATGCCACTCCACTTCGTCATCGGACCAGAGCTGAGCGGACAGTGGTAAAGGCTCGTTCCAATACTGTTTTGGAAACTGCCAAGTTGTATCAACAAAAATATAGTCCAGAGCAGATTGCTAAAGCCAGGTCTATTAGTATACAAACAGTCATAACCCATTTGGCTGATTGGTATGTTAGTGGTGGAGATTTGAATATTCGTGATTTTGTTAGCACGGCCGAGGAAAAACAAATTTTATCAGCGATTAAAGAAATTGGTAATGTGGAATATCTAAAACCAATTAAAGAAATTTTACCCGAGAGTATTGGCTATGAAAAAATTAGATTGGTGGTGGGTGGTTTGGGTAGGGTGGTGTAAGGTACAAGGTGTAAGACATAAGATGTAAGATTGAAAAATTTAGATTAAATATTTTAAAATAATTATGGGGGAATTATTTTTTAAAAATAGATTTCGCATACCATCGGCCAGATTAGAGGGATTTGATTATTCACAAAATGGATATTATTTTATTACGATTTGTACAAAAAATGACAAACATCCTTTTGGAAAAATTCAAAATAACAAAATGTGTTTGTATTATACTGGGTCAATCGCCTGGCAATGTTGGTTGGAAATTTCCCAACATTTTCATCACGTGTATTTGGATGAATTTGTCGTTATGACCAATCATGTACATGGGATAATCCATATTAATCATGGTTTGGCATCGCGGTTTGGCGAATGCGATGGATGTCGACAATGGGACGAAAAACGACGGGAACAATTTGAAAACAATGCGCGTGGTAATGCCGATGTGGATGTTGAAAACATATCAGTAGAGACAGGGCAATGCCCTGTCTCTACACCAACGCGACGGTCGTCCATTATACCACCACAACGTGGTTCAATTTCGGCAATTGTTGGTTCATACAAATCCGTCGTCACCAAAACAATTCACCAATTATTTGTCAAACATCATATAAAACAACAATTTATGTGGCAACCACGATTTTATGACCATGTGATTCGAAACGAAAGGGCATTGTATAACATCCGCAAATACATTCGGAATAATCCAACCAAATGGTGGCGTGATCGAAACAATCAAACAGGTATTTTAATGTAATTATATTTTGTGATATAATATTTATGACCTGTCTGCGCCATGCCTACGCATGCAGGAGGCAGATTATTTATTTAAAATTTAAAAAATATGGAACAAGAAAAAACGTGCAAATGTGGTAAAATGAATTGCCATTGCAAAATTTGGTTATTGGTAATTTTGATTGTTGTTATTGTCCTCGGTATTGGAGGATTTTTTTATTATAAATATACTTTTGTGCCGTGTGCTGATCCGACTTTATGTGATGTAAATTTGGATAATGGTGTTGAAAATAATCCGAATATTGAAATAACTGAAAATCAGGATGGGACTAAGACTTTAAAGAATACGGAGGGTGGATATAGTTTGATTTTAAATAGTGGTGAGAAAGCAGAAACAAAAAATGATTCAGTTTTAGTTTTTGATTCAGCAGAACAATTTTTACCTAGTTACTCATTACAAATATTAGACAATGCAAATCGGGCTAGTTTAGATGAATGGTTAAATAAATATAATGAAGATAATTGGTTAATGTATTTTGATAGTAAAGAAAAATTAGTTGTTAATAATATTATTTTTTCTAAAATAAAAGAGGAGGGTGACCCTGTGGTATATTCATATTATTTTGCTAACGGAGAAAAAATTTATGTTATAACCACCCCGGAAGATAAAGATTATAAAAAAGTTTTAAATGCTTTTTCATTTTTAAAATAAAATAATATGGAGGGAAAATTTAAAATAATGGGAATATCAATTATTATTTCCTTGTTTATTTTCAATTTAGTATCAGCTGAAAATTTTTTAACTTTGCCTTTTTATAACCAGACCACCCTTTTGCAGGGGTGGTTTTATAATGATGGCTCGATTCATAAGGGTATAGATTATAGATGTACTATAGGTGATCCTTTGTATGCTGCCGCTGATGGCTTGGCAATGCATTCTACACAAAAATTAGATTCAACTTATGCTTATGGAAATTTTGTTTTTATTAATCATGAAAACGGTTTTGCCACTTTGTATGCCCACCTAAGTAAGGTAAATGATGCCATTAAAATTTACCCTGAAAAACAAAGAGGCAATACAGAATATGCCGAATGGACTAGAATTAAGAGGGGTGACTATATAGGAGATTGTGGAAATACAGGAACTATTGTACAACATTTACATTTTGAAGCTACCAAGGGTTTATATGGTATGGATAAAATTGATTCTTATGATTTGTATAAAGTTGGTAAATTTTATCCGTATAATGAGTCTGCTGAAAAAATGGGTACTAGTAGTTTATGGGAATTTGATCCACCAAAATATTTGGAACAAATAGAAACAGACCCCGAACCCGAAAACACCCCCACTACCCCTGAGAGATCATTCTGGCAAAGGATAATAGATTTTTTTACTGGTGATGATAATGAAGATGCCAGTACAGTTGGTACATCAGAAGTTGGCAATGAAAATGAGGAAAATTCTTCGGCTAACGCTCAGAGTGAAGAAGAAAACAAACCTGAACAACCAACCGTGTCAGCTAGTTATTCTTTATCTTTTATAAATTCAGGCAAAGTGATGGAAGTCGCGCCTGGTGAAGTAATAAATTTGCAAGCCCAAGTAAAAAATACTGGCACAGCCGATTGGCAAAGAAAAAATATCTCGGCCAATGTGGTTGGTGGGCTTGTACCAAACGCCGTGTATCATCATAATTCTTGGCTCACAGCCTTGCGTCCGACTTTATTGGATAAAGATTTGCCAGCTGGTAGTAGTGGCAGTTTTTCTTTCAAAATAAACGCGCCAGAAAATCCGGGTGAATATATTTTTCAAATTCAGGCTGTTCGGGTGGATAATAATTTTTCTAATATTCCGACTGGCTTTTGGAAAGTAAAAATTATTGTTAAGTCGCCAACAATAGTAGCCACAGAAGAACAGGAATCGCGTATCCAAGAAAAAATTCAAGATTTGTCAGAAAGAATTGGTGAAGAAGTAGGTGAAGCAATTGAAGAAATTCAAAAAATAGTGGAAAAGATTTTTTATTATGGAGGGAAAAGAACTCCGCCCGAAGAAGATAATAATGAAGAAGAAACCAGTGTGCCAGAAATTAGTTTGTTAGTTCCCAATACTACCATTCTATATACCACTTCCACCTCGTACAATCTAAGTGGTAATTATAATACTTCTACTTATAATATTTTGGTCAATGATCTGACTGATAATAATATATTTATGATTAGTGGTACTTGGACTTACAATATTAATTTGGAAGTCGGTACAAATACCTTATATTTTGTAGGTTGGAATGAAGACTTGTCTGTGAGCAGTACAGAATTGTTAGTAGATATTATTCGCGAGGAAGAAATTGTTGAAGAAGTTTTTTTACCAGAAATCACTTTAGACAGTTCAGATTCAGCAACTATTTATACTACCTCAACTTCATACAATTTGAATGGCCGTTATAATACTTCTACTTATTATATTTTAGTAAATAGTACGACTACAGAAGATTTATTTATGAATAGTGGTGTTTGGAATTATAATGTCAATTTAGACATGGGTACAAACACTTTGCATGTTGTGGGTTGGAATGAAGATTTTTCTACTAGTAGTGCCGAGTTGTTAGTAGAGATTATTCGCGAAGAAGAAATTATTGAAGAAATAAATTTACTGGCGCCAATTATTTTGAATCCTACCACTAGTTCAGTATTTTATACCACTTCTTCTGCTATCACTATCAGCGGTGAGAAAACGTCTGATATACAAAGTGTATTTTTGGATAAAGACGGAGAAATTATCACTACCACAATTTTGACCACCACTACTTGGGAAATTAATTTGAATTTGGTTGAGGGAGAAAATGACTTGATTTTTTATGGGACAGATAATCAAAATAATTTATCACCAACTAGTTCAATTTTAGTTATGTCTGATTCGGTCGCGCCAGTAGTTTCTTTATTAGAAGTTGAAATGGGTACGAGTACGGCCTCGTTAAATTATCTAGCCAATGACACTGGTGTAGGTGTGTCTGGCTATGATGTACAATTTTTATTTCCTCCAGATCCCAGCTTTGATCCCGGAGCAGATTGTGAAGAAACAATTTTGCCTAGTGACGACCCAATGTTATTGGACACAGACCAATTGAATGCTCAGCTAGAACAAAATGCCTGTACTTGGTTTACTACTACGACTGATCAAACCAATATAACCTTTGAGTTTGTTCCACCGCTAAATGAATATTGGATATTTTTTAGAATCAGAAGTTTTGATAGTTTGGGAAATTATAGTGAATGGCAATATTCTGAGTTGCAAGAGTTTATTATGGAAACCGCGACAGAGGGTAGGGTAATTATAAATGAAATTGCCTGGATGGGGACGCTCGCTTCGGCTAATGATGAATGGATAGAAATTTGTAATGTAGATGAATTTGATATTTCTTTGGAAAATTGGCAATTGGTTTGGGATTATAATATTGATACAGAACAATATGATACTGTTATTAATCTAGAACCAACTTTATTGCCATCTTGGGAGTGTACTCTGTTAGAAAGAACTGATCAGACTACAGTGAGTGATTATAATTATTCGCAGATTTATACTGGTGCACTTGGTAATGATGGTGAACATTTAGTTTTGCTTAGTGGTTTGGGAAATATAATGGACGAAGTAGATGCCTCAGTTGGTTGGTTTGCGGGGGACAATGAAACCAAAGATAGTATGCAAAGAATTGGTCCCACTGGTGTAGGTAATGATGCTAATAACTGGGGAAATTTTTCTCTAGTAAATCAATTTGCTTTTGTGACAAAACATGATGCTGATAGTAATGAAATTATTGGGTCGCCAGGGAATGAAGCAGTGCCGTCTTATTAATCATATAACATGTAACATATAACATTTAACACGAGACATGTAACATATATCAAAAAACAAAAACAATCTCGAAAAGTCGGGATTGTTTTTTTAAAAAATTTGGTTGACAAAAGGTCTAAAATATGCTATAATGTTTTTATAATTTATTTATTTTTAACTATAAAAATATGTCAGATGTAAAAACATTTGTGCCAGAAGACGTCGTTGCCCCAGGTGAGGCTTCAGCAAGAGATACTGGTGCAGCTCAAGAACAAAGAGGTTTTTTAAAAGGGGGAGAAATCAATGGTTATAATAGGGTTGTTTTGGAAGGTGATAAAATAGTTGGTCTAAAGGGAGAAAACAAGCCAGATATTAGAATTGGACAAACAGTTAATTTTAAAAAAGGGGACAAATATGCTTTTGTGCCAGAACGTTTTGAAGTGTCTGATGATAAGGGAAATGATGTTCCTGGTGAGTTTATTATTTTAGGATTTCGTGAACCACACCAAGATCAAGCTTCAAGTGATATTATTGATGTCCAACGTAAAGATAATGGTGCAAAGGCATGGTTAAAGCCAAGTGAGATTGCAGTGTAGTAAATTAATTTTAAAATCAATAACAAAAAAACAGTTCCAAATTGGAGCTGTTTTATTTTAGAACTTCACTATTCACAAAATATTTATGAATATTGGAGTTCACCCAACCGTTGCCAGTTGGGTACTCCCTAGATATCAAGTTGATATACAGGGCAGAGGCGGCTAAGTCGAAAGATAATCGGCTTTTGCCAGCCTACTTGTGACCTTTTAAGCTGGTCTAAGCTTCCTCGTCGGTGACGACTGGAGGCGTGGGCTGGGAAGCGTCCCACTCGCGAAGCCGAACGATCTCGGCTCCGACGATCTGGCGACGCCTGGCCTCGTTCGGCATGAGCTGGATGGTCATGTTGTTGACACGACCGCGCCACTCGCCGATGGTCTTGCCGTCCACCTTGCCTTTGTCTTTGGTGCCGAACATGTCCTCGGCCAGGCCAGCAAGGAGACGAACCACATCCTCGCACCGTTGCTCCGGGCCGTGGGCACGGAAGGTGCTTTTACGGATCCGGTAGATACGGTAGTGGTCGTAGGAGGACAGCACCAGTAGCCCGGTGGCCAGGATGATGAACCCCAGCCAGAAGAGAGGGTGAGATACCTGGTTCGCGGGGAAGAACCACGCCATGATGGAAGTGACCACCATAGCAACGGCACTCCAGTAGCCGAAGAGCCACGTGAGAGTACCGACCCGTTCCCTGTGACTGACACCCTTCCTGTCAGTCACAAAGTCTTTAATTTTGGTGTACCCCCAGTCGTATGTCCACTCCACGTTCAGGAGCGACACGACGAACGCGTAGACGACCCACAAGGTCACCAGGGAGGCCAGCACCAGAGCCAAGGTCTCGAACGAGAACTCGAACATGGGAACCTCCTTCCCGCCTAGACTTTTCTCAAGTCTGCGGGATGGTAGAACTGTCAGCAGCGAAAGGATGACTTCTGCAACGGAGACTCCCAGTCTCCTAAACCCCCCTTGTGGGTTTTTTAGCAGATCCTAACCCGCTCGACAGTTCGTCAACAGAACCACTCAGTTTATATTTTACATACAAAATAAGTGGTTCTGTTGAATAAATAGTTTTAAAGAACAATGGACAATTATATCATATTATATCACTTTTGTCAAGGGGGTCGTAGGGGCATAGCCCCTACCCAAAATCCATATATTTTTACTGAACAAAATCTATACCCAACTTATTCACACCCTCACACTTGACATAGATTTCCATATAATGTAAAATGGCGGAGCGCTTGAAATGAGTGCACCACGTCCCGACTGCGTCTTGGACCTCTGGGTATATAACAATAGATAAACAATTCAACATGTTTACTTCTAAAAAATTATACTCAAATAATCCAAGCAAATAGGGCAGACAATTTATTGTCTAACTGACTGCTTGATGGCAGTCTTTTTTTAACACTGATTTCACAGATTGAGACACTTGCCTGACGGCAAGGATTTCACAGATTATTAAAACTGATTACAAATTTTTTACACGAATCTACACTAAAATATTATAGTGTATAGCCGTGTGAAGTATTTGGTAGAAATGATTAGTGAAGATTAGTGATAAGATTGGTGGTTCCTTACAATTCAAAGCAATAAAGCAAACTAAATTAAAGCAAAAGCAAATAAGCAAAATTATTATTGCGTAGGAACAATAATAACAGAAGCACGATTTTGTGTTTCTATAGTGCGCATTTTAAGAGCGTACGGTGAATGCCTAGACACTTTTAGACGATGAAGGACGTTGCAAGGTGCGATAAGCTTCGGGGAGGTCCTAAGCAACCTTTGATCCGGAGA